>NZ_JBSRZI010000001.1:0-643766 GCF_054057495.1 Mucilaginibacter sp. UYNi724
CTATACTTTAAATGCGAGGCTTCACCTTTTACTTTAACTACCTTGTAACTCATTTTGTTGACCATTTATTAGTCAACTTTTTTCAGGACGAGACATTATAAAGAAAGCCCTTCTGTTAACACAGGAGGGCTTTCTTTATTACAACTAAATTTGAAGCGTGGCCGTATAAGTCATCGTTCTGTTTATTTTGTTCATTGATTACGAGTTAATAAGACACTTATTTGAATTTATTAACTTGCCTCGGCTTTGCGCGTGTGGCGTTAGTTTTTAACAAAGGTGAAACACGATCATCAAATACACGCCCTCGCAAATAATCAGAAGCATCATTGTGATTTTTTAACCTTTAACCTTAAAATTATATGCCAACTACCGATCCTGATGGGACCATCCCCGTTGCAACCGCTAAAGAGTGGGCTGCAAACTGGCGCGCTTATCTAACCGCTACCAACCCCGATTTTGAAATCCGTTCGTTTACTATCCCGATTGTGGATTTTCAAAACATTATGCTTTACAACCCTGCTGCCGAAGCAGTAAAGGCATTTATTGGTTTAACAGATGAAACAGACCCCATGAGCGCGCAACTAATGCTGGTGCCAATAACCGAGGGCGAAGAAGTACACACGCTTCCACTTGTTGGCGGCCCGGTTGGCGATTCGCAAAGTAACATTTATGATATGACTACGGCCTGCCCGCCAACCTGCGGCGCCGGAGTTGGCGATACCTTAGACATGTAATTTTATTATTCCAGTTATGTTTATAAGCTTTATTATATATTTAAGGCTTATGAACGTAACTGCTTTTAATATTTACGCCAGCTATATAGTGCCTCCTACTGTGCTGATACCCATTGTATTTGCACTGCTTAATTTTACTCAACTAACAACACCTCTAAAAATAATTGTTTGGTACTTGATATTTTCGGGGCTATTTAACTTGTTGTCTTTGGTATTAATTTCTATGCACCATACCACTACCTGGATGATGCACCTTTATGGGATTATCGAGTTTATAGCACATTCGCTTTTTTACAGCATGTTTTTTAGCAAAGAAAAACGAAAGTTATTTACAGGGTTGATTTTGGGATTTACTATCTTATGTATTGTAAATTACTTTTTTATTCAAAATAAAATTGAGTTTAACACGTACACAAGGCCATTAGGCGCTATTATTATTATTGTATATAGCTTGCTTTTTATACTTAAAAACCAAAACGACGAGGAAAGTTGGGGCGATAACATATACAATTGGATAAATGCAGGTATCTTGTTATACTTTGCAAGCTGCCTGTTCATGTTTATATTCTCTAATTATTTACTTGCAAGCCCGGATATCAGCCGGTTGGTTTGGGCCATACATGACACCGTTTTAATATTTGAATACCTTTTATTTGCCGTAGGATTTTATAAATGCAGAGCACTACAGACAATATCCTCATATTAGTAGCCTTAGGGATGGCAGGGACCTTTTTATTGGTCGTGTCGTTCATACTTTTTTCCATCCGTAACCAAAACCGGCTATTGAAACAGCGGCAGCAATTTCAACAGGCCCAAATTGCGCATCAGAAGGAGTTATTAAAAGCGGTGATAGAATCGCAGGAGGCCGAACGCAAACGAATTGGGCAGGACCTGCATGACGATGTAGGTACAACTATATCCGGTTTGCGGCTACTGATAGAAATGTTTAAACCCAGCGGTGGCAACGATAAAAACCATCAGGATTTTACTCAATCTACCAAAACCATTATTGATAAAATTGTAAAGGATGTGCGCAACATATCGCATAACCTATCGCCTACAACATTAAGATATTACGGGCTTGCGGCGGCTGTTAACGAGCATTGCACCGTTATCAATCAATCTGGCAAGTTAGAGATAGCACTTGGCAACAACGCCGATAAGGTTTTAGAACAATTGCCTATAACAACATCCACAGCTATTTATAGGGTGATGGAGGAGTTGCTGAATAATACCATTAAACACTCGGGTGCAAGTAAGGCCAGTATTGATTTTAATGCCGGTACCGAACAGATAGTTATTGAATATGCCGATAACGGCAAAGGCCTGCCGGCTGATATCGAAACGGCAAAAAAAGGCATGGGCATGCAAAATATAGAAAGCCGTTTACTAAGCATTAACGCTACTTATAAGCTGGAACCATACGCAGGAAAAGGTTTCCAGATTAAAATTGAGTGCCCAATAGTTAACGCGTAACCATGACAGAGATAAGCGTAGCTATAGTAGACGATCAAAATTTGTTTAGGCAAAGCCTGGCATTGCTGGTAAACTCTGTAGAAAATTTTACGTTGGTTGCCGAGTGTTCAAGCGGGCAGGCATTTATTGACACCCTTAATACCTTTAAGATCCAGCCGGATATTGCTATTATAGATATGGATATGCCCGGCATGAACGGTATCGAGCTTAATAAGTACCTGCACATACATCACCCCGCTATAAAAGTTATTATATTAACCGTACACGCTAACGAAACTTTAATAACCCAAATGATAGACGGTGGCGCAGCATCATACCTTGCAAAAAACTGCGATAAGGATGAATTGTTGTTAACTATAAACACTGTACATAAAAATGGGTTTTATTTTAATGCCGATGTTATAAAAGCGTTGCGCAATAGTGCAAACCACCGCTCAAACTCGCAAGAGATATTAAATGGGATGCTCATTACGCTATCTAAACGCGAAGGGCAGGTGCTCAACCTCATTTGTAAAGAATTTAGCAATGCCGAAATTGCCGCCGAGCTGTATTTAAGTGTGCGCACTATTGAAGGCCACCGTATTGCCCTGATTAATAAAGTTAAATGCCGAAATACTGCCGGATTAGTGCTTTTTGCATTAAAACACCGGCTTGTTGATGTTGCTATTTAAAACCACGTATTTCTACGTGATTTTAAAAAAACGTATTTGTACTATCCGCCCTATTTTTTGACTACTCCCAATTAATATATTTCTCAATATATAATATATTTAAACAAATATTTATTTTCGTGAGAAATATTTCTCAGTAAATAACAATCAAATTATACATAACACTTTCAAGCATTTTTTTAAGTAATGTATTGCTTATATTTACGTATAAATTAAAATATTGTTAAAAGTTTTAGGCCGATGGATATAGTTTTTATTAGTAATCAAATCAAATACGATATTTTAAATATTTGTGGTTTACCGGTAGATCACTCTTATAATTTACTAACTAACACCCCTTTAAAATCGATAGGTTATGACAGGGACGAGGAACTATGCAGGCAGCTTGAAGAGAAGTTGCGCATAGTTGCAGAAGAGTATAACACAGGGAGAAGAGTTGCCAAGGGAGATGTATCAAAAAACTTAACCGTGCGCGAATGTATTCAACTTGTCATAGCATAAACACTAACAATACTTAATACCAAACCCAATCACAATTGCTAAGCGTATTTATAACGATACTACAATTTTGCCCCGTGTACGCCCGGTTTCGATAGCAAGATGGGCATCCCCTAATTTATCAAACGGGAACACCTGCGATACTTCTGCCTTTAATTTGCCTGTTGCCAGCCAATCGGCTATTTGCCGCATATCCGCCCCGCTGCTTTCTACCAACTGAAATACCGCATTAACGCCTAAGACTGAGGCCACCTCTTTAATATCATCGCTAATTACACCAGATGGCAGCGAAACCACGGTACTCCCTTTTTTTACAATATTTAATGCCTTTTTAAAAGGTTCGCCACCGGTGGCATCCAACACAAAATCAAGGTTAGTTAAGCCTTGTTCAAATGGTTGCGCGGTATAATCAATAACGGTATCAGCGCCAAGGCTTTTAATAAACGCCGTATTTGTTGCCGAGCCTGTCGCTGTTACGTTCGCACCTATAATTTTCGCTATTTGTACAGCAAAGTGCCCTACCCCTCCTGCGCCGGCCTGTATCAAAATATTATCGCCGGTCCTGACATAGTTACGCAGAATTTGCAAAGCCGTTAGTGCGGCCAATGTTGCGGCAGCAGCTTCTTCATGGCTAATATTCACGGGTTTCTGTACGACGTGTTTTGCCGGGGCGGCCACATATTCAGCATAAGCTTTACCGTGGCCGGGAAAGTTCACCATCCCAAAAACTTCATCACCAACCTTAAAGTCTGTAACATTAGCACCAACAGATTCAACCACACCAGATACATCCCACCCTAATATAATGGGCGAGTGTTTGCTTTTAAAATCGTTATAAAAGCTTTTACCGCTCCGGGTTTTAGCTTCAACAGGATTAATGGAAATAGCTTTGGTTTTAATAACAATCTCGCTTGCAGCGGCAATTGGTTTTTCAATTTCTATTATTTGAAGCTGATCTACAGACCCGGCTTCCTTTAGTTCGTACGCTTTCATTTTATACTATCTTTTTTATAGTTGCAAAACTATTGATAGTATAATACCTTTGCAATAACTATCCAAATGGATAGCATTACATTATGACAATTGATACAGAAACCGAACTCTACAAGATAGACGATAAATTTTACCCCTGTAGCACCAGTATTACCATGGATTACGTTGGCGGTAAGTGGAAGATGGTGATATTGTATTATTTAAAAAATGGTAAAAAGCGTTATAACGAATTACGCAAACTAATGCCCGTGGTTACCGAGCGCACTTTAAGCATCCAGTTAAAGCAATTGGAAGATGATGGGTTGATAAACCGTATTGTATTTACAACCAAGCCCCCTTTAAAGGTCGAATACTCGTTAACTACCTTTGGCGAAACATTAATACCACTTTTGTTAGCCGTAGCCCGATGGGGGAATAATTTGGCCGAAGAACGTGCCGAAGTAGTTAAGATAAAGCTGAAATAACAACGTACCCTATAACTTTAACCTCCGCACCGTTACCAATAACAATACGATATTGGATACTGATGAGCAAAATCTGCAACACTTGCTTTATTTTAAGCTAAGTTTTATATGTAAGTAAAAAACAAAGACAAAAACCGTAAATAAAAACGGCATTAAACAATTTTAGCCGTTTTTATTTGAATAAGTACACCAAATGCTAAAATAACCCTGATTTTAGCTGAATAAAAGCAACAAAAAAGTACTTATTGAAAAATATCCATAATAATCGATTCGATTTTACTCTTTTTTAAACTCAAGGCCGGTAAATGCATAATTATTTAATAAATTAACATTATTTTAAACATTTGTTAACCGAATTGTTGTATTATTGCAAATGCAATAACTTATTTGGCGCATTAGATAAAATGTTACAAAAAAATTACAAAAAAATTCGTTGCATATAAAAACTTAGTGTTACTTTTACACTATTAAAAATAACAAACAAGTCTTCTCATAATTTAGGTTTATAATTGGTTAGTAAAGGCCCCTGCCCATCAGGGGCTTTACTTTTTTAAAAGATTTTGTAAGTCCTAAAATAAAATCACAACAAGCATTTGACGTTTCACAAATTTTACTACTTTTGCCATCCCAACACACGGGGGATTAGCTCAGTTGGCTAGAGCGCTTGCATGGCATGCAAGAGGTCATCGGTTCGACTCCGATATTCTCCACCTTAATTAAAGCTTGACTTAACAGTCAGGCTTTTTTGTTTAAGTACTTTCCCATCGCCCCTAACCGAACACCCCCCTGTTCTAAAACTGACACTTTATACACCATCAAACGGAGTGTTGACTATTCTTTACAACAGCATGTACTGCTTTTGCATACACCCTTTTACTACATACTGTTTATTATTCGTTGTAAAAACGCCCTTTTTAACGCCTTTTTGGTTTAAATCTCAAAATATATTGTGCCTGATGTCATTTTTTTTATCGGGATGAAAAAGTTTGGCATCAGTTTGGAATAGTACTTATCAAACGGAGATGAAATTATGATCGACGAAATAAATGAAAAGCCGGATGAAAAGAAAGAGTGGGAAAACCCCAAAGCTCCCGAAGAAACATCCGACGATAGAGACAAAGAGCAAATAGCAAGGCAATACAAAGAAGCAAAACGCAGACATGATAACCTTAGCGAAAACCAGGACAACGAAGACGACAAACAAACTAAAAACTAAAAACTAAAAAACTTTAAAATATTTTGAACTATGAAAACTTACCAAAAACCAGCTACCAGCAAATTAGTTAACCGTTTCGACAAAGAGTTAATGAATATCTTGATGAGCGATCTTAAAAAATTAAAAACTACAAGCCGCACCGCTGCTTAATAAAAAATTACAACTATTACTTACAACACTATATATCACCTATGAAAGCTCAATACAAACCTGCAACAAGTAAATTAGTTACCCATTTTGATAACGAATTAAAAAACTTATTAATGGAAGACCTTAAGGCTTTCAGAGAGAGAAATCAGTTTATAACAAGCAACAAACAGAAAGCCGCTCAACAACAGTTGGTAGCCGCCTGATCAATCATATAATCTACAACATCTATTTAAAACACCCCTTTGAGACAAGAAAGCCCGGCTATTTTAGCAGGGCTTTCTTGTTTTGAGCATATTTTACAATCAGTTTAGCTGTTTTGGCTGAGGCGCCGGGCGTGCCCATTCGCTCATCAAGTTCATCATAATCGGCCAGCATTTGTTGGCGATGGTGGGCGTTATGTAGCAGATTGTTTAATTCCTCTGTTATATTTATTGAAGTACAATCGGCCTGTATTAGTTCAGTAACCACTTGCTTGTCCATTATAAGATTTACCAGGGATATAAATTTTATCTTAATCAGCATGCGGGCTATACCAATAGTTAGCGCGTTGCCCTTGTAGACCACTACCTGCGGCACATTAAATAATGCGGTCTCTAACGTTGCTGTGCCCGATGCCACAACCGCGGCTTCGGCATTAGCGAGGATATCATAGGTGGCATTAAATATCACGGGGATATTTTTATCGCCCAGGTATTGGCTATAGTATTCTTTATTGAATGATGGTGCACCTGCCACAACAAATTGATGATGCGGAAATTTCTCCATAGCCCCAAGTATCTCGGGTAGTAAACGGCTTATTTCCTGCTTACGGCTGCCGGGTAGCAGCGCGACTATCTTTTTACCGGATAGGTTATTATCTGCAAGGAAATTGGCATTAGGGTGAAACGCGTCTACCGCATCCAGCAGCGGGTTGCCCACGTAGTCAATCTCCATCCCCCAGCTTTTGTAAAACTCTACCTCGAACGGCAGGATGCAGAACAGATGATCTACCACGCGTTTAATTTTCAGTACACGCTTTTGGTTCCAGGCCCACACTTTTGGCGAGATGTAATAATATACTTCTATACCCTGCGCTTTGGCAAACTCGGCTATCTTTAAATTAAACCCCGGGAAATCTATCAGTACTAAAACATCAGGCTGGTAAGCCATAATATCCCGCTTACATTTTTTCAGGTTTTTCAGGATAGTATTAAGATTGATAACCACCTCCACAAAACCCATAAAGGCCATATCGGCGTAATGTTTCACCAGCGTGCCACCTTCGGCCTGCATTAGGTCGCCGCCAAAAAAACGAAAATCAGTCTGTCCATCCAGCTCTTTCAAAGCCTTCATCAAGTTTGCCCCGTGCATATCGCCCGAGGCCTCGCCGGCTACCAGGTAGTACTTCATCTATCCATGCATCTTAAATACAAACACCAATAGCGTGCACGCAAATGTGGCTATCATTATCCCGTAGGCTATTTTATCCAGATGTGCCCTTGCTGCAAAACGCAACGCTACCAAATTCAGTAAAACAGCTATCAGGTATGGCGCGGCAGGTTTATCCATAATAATGGCATCGTTCTTCAACAACACCGCGAAGATTAGCCAGGCAAGTACGGGGGCAACGCATCCATATAAAAAGCCTATATAAATATTATTCTTTTTAAACATTAAACGTCCAGGTATTTAAAATGGGTATAGCGTGATGGGCAGTCATATCAAATTGTACGGGCACAACAGATGCATAATTGTGCTCCAGCGCCCAAACGTCGGTATCTTCGCCGTGGTCGTTATTTTGAAACACGCCGGTAAGCCAGTAATAAGGGCGTTTATACGGATCCATACGCATATCAAATTCTTCGGCCCATTTGGCGTTGGCCTGGCGACAGATCTTGATACCTTTAACTTTATCCCCAGCCGGGAAATTCACATTAAGCACCGTACCAACAGGCAACCCATTCGTTAAAACTTGCTGCGCTATCTCTTTTACGTATTTCTGACAAGGTTCAAAATCGGCCTCCATTGTATAATCATCCAACGAAAACCCTATAGAAGGGATGCTTTCTATCGCACCCTCAACAGCTGCCGACATGGTGCCCGAGTACAGCACATTGATGGAGTTATTTAACCCGTGATTGATACCCGACACACAAAGATCAGGCTTTACGCCGTTAAACACTTTGGTTACTGCCAGCTTCACGCAATCTACCGGGGTACCACTGCAACGGTACATTTCTATGCCTTCGTAAATATCAACCTCATCTAAACGGAGCGGTTTACCTATAGTTATAGCATGCCCCATACCCGACTGCGGACTATCCGGCGCTACTACCACTACCCTGCCCAATGTTTTCATGGTATGCATCAGGGCTTTGATGCCCGGCGCGGTTATACCATCATCATTTACTACCAGTATAGTGGGTTGTTTAGATTTTGCCATGCGGCAAAAATAACTATAATTGAATTAAGCTTTGAGCACCGATGTATTAAATTATATTATTTACGCCCGGTATTTTAACCAGCACCAGCCCCAATAAAAAGCTGCCTGCCACCGCCAATGGCGCCACTATAAGCAATTTAATAGCTGGTTCTATTGCCCAGCCGCTCACGGCTACCGTTAATGAAATTACCAACAGCGGGTGAAATATATAAACCGCGAATGTGCTGCGCGATAATGTTGCCAGGAAAGTAGAGGGGCTATTCCATTTGTGCTTGCCGATGCATAGCAACGCTGTGATAATGGCGAAGCCAACCAACTGCTCCCATATGGCATACCAAGCCTGCTGCCAGTGCGCGCCGCTGCTAAACCACTCTACCGGGAAGTTTAGGGTTTTGCGTGCGATGAAGAACAATACAAATCCTATCAGCACAACGCAAATGGCAATGTTGCGCATTTGTTTGCCGGTTTTAAGTTCAACAATGGTAAGCCATTTATTTTTAGCGGCTATCAACCCTAAAATAAACAGGGAGATATATTGTGGAAAATGCCCTAACTGGAAACCGAGTGGCTTCAGCACCCACCCCACCGGGTAAACAATACGTACGGCGTAGCTTAACGAGCCTATGCACATCGCAAAAACAATTATTCTCGTCACCGAAGGCAAAGCAACGGGCTTTTCTACCCTGCCTGCTATAACACGGTACAAAACATATAAAAGGGTAAACAACAGCAGGGCGGCCACAAACCATAACACACCGAAGTTTATCCAACCATCAAACCCGCTTAAGTATTGCAGGTAGGTAATATTGTGCCCCTGGGCCCATTTGTAGGATATAAAACTTAAAAACGGCGACAATACCCATGAGTAAAATAGTAAAGGCACGCCAAGCCTGACAAGCCTATCGGTAACAAATTTTACCGGGCCCTTTTTATCGTACGATGCCGGTACGAACAGCGCCGACAGGAAAAAGAAGAACCCCATAAAAAACGCCTGGTTAACAGCCACAAAAATTGTCATGGGTAGTATGGCCGCTGCAAGCGTTGTTTTTTGCGTGTAATACCAGCCACCCGGCGCGCCGTAAGCAATAAACGTATGGTGCAGAATAACCAGCATGGTAAGCACCACTTTAAGGTGATCGATGTAGTTTATTTTTGCTTTGGGTTGGATGAGTGCGGGTTGTGAATCAGTTGCGGGCATTGTGATTTGGGGTATGCTATAAAAGTAGGGTAATTTTTATTTGTTAAGCAATACTTTTTTGTCGCAGCGGGGGCCCTTTCCCTTTGTCATGCTGAACGCAGTGAAGCATCTATTCGCCGACATGCATATTCGATTTGCTAATTCGCTATTAGATCCTTCGCTCGCGCTCAGGATGACAGGGAGGAAAATAAACTCTGCAATATTTTTGGCACAATCGCCCCCTTAGATTGTCATTATCCCACCCCTAAATAGTGATGTTATGCCTATAGCTTTGTATTGTACAATTAAACTTATAAATGCTATGAAAAACGAAATTTCAAACCGTTTCGATAAAACGACAGACGAGTTAATTGATCTACTTACCCCGCTTACTCCGGAGCAACTCAATACCGTTCCTTTTGAAAACAGCTGGACAGCCGGCCAGGTAGGCGACCATCTTATCAAATCGTATGATGCAGCTGGTGTGCTAAATGGCCATACAAAGGCAGCAGACCGTGCCCCTGATGAAAAATCCGCAGAGGTAAGCAAACTGTTTTTAGATTTCACCATAAAAATGGAATCACCGAAAGAGATCCTCCCGACAAATGATACCATAAACAAAGGTGACCTGCTTACCTCGTTAAAAACCCAGATAGCGCCTTTACGGGAGGTGATTGTTAATAAAGACCTTACAGAGATCTGCCTGGATTATGCCATACCCGGCTTTGGTGAATTTACCCGTATGGAATGGATCGGTTTTTTCACGGTTCATACACAAAGGCATATCCATCAGCTAAAAAATATCATTTCAAAGGTTGATTGAACACAGTGTTGCCTGTTCGCTTTTTAGTTCTCCCTCGGGAGGGGTGCGAAAGGATGTGGGTTGGCACGGAGGAAATTGCCTGTATAAAGGAAAAGCCTCAATTAAATTGAGGCTTTTCCTTTTATAAACTTTTCAGCCAGTCTATAAGGCCTTCGCGGGTTTTGCCTGTTTTTTGCTGCAAGCGGCCAAGCGTTTCATCGTCCTTACCTTCTTCCCAGGCCAGGTCGTCGTCGGTCAAATCGCCGTAGGCTTGTTTTATTTTCCCCTTCAGCTCGTTCCAGCCACCCTTTAATTCTAACTTATCCATGATTTGTTTCTCCTTATTTAGATGTATAGAAAGAACGAATAGGATGGAATTTAGTTTAAGTTATTACACTTAAAAGTTCTTTATCATAACACACATCTTCATACCCTTTATTATCAAATAAGAATCGCCAGCCTGGTGCTAAACCTAAATAATTTACAGCCTGGGGACAAACTTCAAGAAGATGGTCTATATGAACCGGTTTAAAAAAGTCACTTTTTGAAGAATATTCTCCAGCCCATATATACCATGTACATGTATCATGTGTTCGCCCCGAATGCCTTAACCCATTGACTGGCATTCCCAACTCTGTAAAAGTTTCCAGGGCAACTCCAATAATACCATTTAACGGAGTTGGAATATACTTCGCATTATATTTTTGGCATAATGCTTCCTGTTTCTCAAGCAAATGATTTTCTATATCTGCCGGTTCCATCTCTTACAAAGCCCCTGCCTTTATCTCTTCAACAATAGCAGGGTCAAGCAGGGTGCTGGTATCGCCTAAGTTAGCAGTATCGCCTTCGGCTATCTTTCTTAAAATGCGGCGCATAATTTTGCCGGATCGTGTTTTTGGCAGGCCGGTCACAAACTGGATCTTATCCGGCCTGGCGATGGCACCAATAATGCGCGATACCGTCATCATGATATCCTTGCGGGTTAAGTCGTCATCGCCGTGCTTGTTGGGGCTTACCACAAAGGCGTAAACACCCTGGCCTTTAATATCGTGCGGGTAGCCTACTACCGCGCTTTCTACCACGCTGCTGTGCATGTTAATGGCATTCTCTACCTCGGCAGTACCAATACGGTGCCCGGATACATTCAGCACGTCATCTACACGGCCGGTAATGCGGTAGTAACCGTCCTCATCGCGTAAGCAACCATCTCCCGTAAAATACAGGTTGGGGTAAGTGGCAAAGTAAGTAGTGCGGCAACGTTCGTGGTCGCCATAAGTAGTGCGCAACATACCCGGCCAAGGGAACTTGATACAAAGGTTACCGCTTACGCCGTTACCCTCTATCTCTTTACCCGTTTCATCAACCAATACAGGTTGCACGCCCGGCAATGGCAAAGTTGCGTAGCCCGGCTTTAATGGCGTAACATTGGCAATCGGCGAGATCATGAAGCCACCTGTTTCGGTCTGCCACCAGGTATCCACAATAGGGCATTTACCTTTGCCTATCTTCTCGTCGAACCAGTGCCAGGCCTCCTCGTTAAGCGGTTCGCCTACCGAGCCCAGTTTTGTTAGCGAGCTAAAATCTTTTCCCTTCACCACATCATCGCCAAAACTCATTAGCGAGCGGATAGCGGTTGGGGCGGTATATAATATATTGACTTTGAATTTCTCTACAATATCCCAAAGCCTGCCTGCATCCGGCCAGGTTGGGATCCCCTCGAACATTACCGAAGTAGCGCCCTGTGTAAGCGGCCCGTAAGCGATATACGAGTGCCCGGTGATCCAGCCTATATCTGCCGTACAAAAATATACCTCGCCCGGCTGGTACTGGAAAGCGTTGCTGAACGTATAGCCTGTATAAACCATGTAACCACCACACGTATGCACCACACCTTTTGGCTTACCTGTAGAGCCGGATGTGTACAGGATGAACAGCATATCCTCGGCATCCATTTCTTCGGCAGGGCACTCACTGTTACCTTGAGTCTCTACTTTTTTAACTTCATCTTCCCACCATACATCACGGCCTTTTATCATAGATACCGGTGTACGGCTGCGGGTAAGTACAATTACCCTTTTAATAGTCGGGCATTGTACCAGCGCGTCATCGATAATAGATTTCAACGGCACTTCTTTAGTTCCGCGGAAACTACCATCTGCAGTTATCACGATGTTACATTCGGCATCCTTGATCCTATCGGCAATAGATTGTGCCGAAAACCCGCCAAACACAACTGAGTGGATAGCGCCGATACGGGCACAGGCCAAAACAGCAATGGCCAGCTCGGGCACCATGGGCATGTATATACAGATCCGGTCGCCTTTTTTGGCGCCATTATTTTTGAGCACGTTCGAGAACTGGCACACCTTATCATGCAGCTGCCTATAGGTTAAAATACGATGATCTTCTGTAGGGTCATTTGGTTCCCAGATAATAGCAGGAGTATCGCCGTTCTTTTCCAGGTGGCGGTCAAGGCAGTTTTCGGTAATATTTAGCTTGGCGCCTTTAAACCATTCAATTTTTGGTTCGGTAAAATTCCAGTCTAAAACCTTGTCCCACTTCTTTTTCCATAAAAAATTGTTGGCGATATCTTCCCAAAATTGCTCGGGTTGGTCCACACTTTTTTGGTAGACCTGCTGGTATTCTTCAAATGACTTAACTTGCATGGTAGTATATAATGGTGGCGTAAATTAGCAATTTTTAAACTATATAGTCGCTTGACTCTTAAATCTTTTTAAAATAATTTAAGAAGATTATCAAATCACAAAAAATCAAATTGCTAAAAGGTTTTACTTAGTTAAATTTAAACATTAAATTTAATTATTGGTTTGTAAATCGATTAACAACAATAAGGATTTGGTTCTATATAATCAATAACTTTAGGCTACCTGTAGTTTAATATATATTATTTTTTAGGTAAAACAGATTGAGCAATCGTTTGCGCCATTTTATAGGTAAACAACGCTTATTACCAGCGTTTAAATATTTTTTGAAATATTTTAAAAACTCCATTGTTTATTTCAGTAAAAAAGCTGATATTTGCAAACTCTTTTTAGGAAAAGAACGAGAATTAAAAAATATTTGTCATGTCAAGAATTTGTGATTTAACAGGAAAAGGCTACATGAATGGCTTTAACGTTTCTAACTCGAACGTTAAAACTAAACGCAAGTTTTATCCAAACTTAAAACTTAAAAGGTTTTATATCCCTGAAGAAGATAAATGGATCACTCTAAAAGTATCTACTTCGGCACTTAAAACTATCACCAAAAATGGTATTACTGCTTGTATCAACAAGTTTGTAAAAAAAGGCTCTATTTAATATTAATAGATTGTTGGGGCTACGGTAAAGATGTGATATCTTAACGATTGGCAGGCAACTCAAAACATAACAGAAAATGGCTAAGAAAGGCAACAGGGTTCAGGTAATTTTAGAATGCACAGAGCATAAAACCAGCGGCATGCCGGGTATGTCTCGCTACATTACCACCAAAAACAAAAAAAATACAACTGAAAGACTGGAAATGAAAAAATTCAACCCGGTTTTAAGGAAAGTAACTGTACATAAAGAGATTAAATAATTTAAGCTGTTTGCTGTAGATGCGCGTTTGTATAAACGCGGCATTGTAAGCACAACTTATTAAAACATAAAAACATGGCTAAGAAAGTAGTTGCAACCCTAAAAGTACAGGGTAAAGGAAAAGAGTTTTCAAAAGTGATCACGATGAACAAATCGCCTCGTACAGGTGCTTATTCATTCAAAGAGCAGATCGTTCCAAACGATAACATTAAAGATGCTATTGCTGGTAAACAGTAATCACTTTTAGTAAAAATATAAAAGCCGTCTTGTTTTAACGAGAGGGCTTTTTTTGTTATGGATGTATGTTTGACAGAATGTTGCAGGGATATGTTTATCCGGCAGCAAACATCCCGCTTCTAATTGTTAATTTGCATATCTGCACATTTAAAATCTGCACATCTTACTTATGGGATTATTTGATTTTTTCAAGAAAAAGGAAACCACGCAGCAGGAACAGCAGGCGCTTGATACCGGCCTGGAAAAAACCAAGGACAATTTCTTTTCCAAGATTACCAAAGTAATTGCCGGTAAAAGTACGGTTGATGATGACGTGCTGGATGACCTGGAAGAAGTGCTGGTAACATCTGACGTGGGCGTGAGCACTACCCTGAAGATCATCGAGCGCATCCAGGCGCGTGTAGCTAAAGACAAATACGTAAGCACCTCCGAACTTAACAACTTGTTAAAAGACGAGATCCAGAACCTGCTTGCCGAAAACAACAGTAACGACTTCCGCACTTTTGAGTACGGCACACAAAAGCCTTATGTAATAATGGTGGTTGGTGTTAACGGTGTGGGTAAAACCACTACTATTGGCAAACTGGCCCACAAGCTAAAGCAAGCAGGTAACCAGGTAGTTTTAGGCGCCGCGGATACCTTCCGCGCAGCAGCGGTTGACCAGATAAAACTTTGGGGCGAACGTGTCGATGTAAAGGTTGTGGCACAAGCCATGGGCAGCGACCCTGCTTCGGTAGCGTACGATACCCTGCGGTCTGCCGTTGCCAATGGCGACGACGTGGCAATTATTGACACCGCGGGCCGTTTACATAATAAGGTAGGTTTGATGAACGAGCTTACTAAGATTAAAAATGTGATGCAAAAGGTGATCCCCGGCGCACCACACGAGATTTTGCTGGTACTGGATGCATCAACCGGGCAAAACGCCATTGAGCAATGCAAACAGTTCACCGAGGCTACCGCAGTTAATGCCCTTGCCTTAACCAAACTTGACGGCACTGCTAAAGGCGGCGTAGTGATAGGGATCTCGGACCAGTTTAAGATCCCGGTAAAATATATAGGTGTAGGCGAAGGCGTTGAGCATTTGCAGCTGTTTGACAGGCAAGCGTTTGTAGACAGCTTATTTAAGTAAGAAATACATGAGCGCGTAAGCACTAATAAATAAAAGCGTCATTGCGAGATACGAAGCAATCTCTACATAAACAGATCCGCCCTGTATAGCAAAGAGATTGCTTCGTACCTCGTAAAGACGGCGTGGAAAAAACATAATGAGAACAAAAGAAATTACAAAGCCGATACTAACAAAGAAGCCCCGTGTAAACGTGGTTACTTTGGGCTGTTCAAAAAACATATACGATAGTGAAGTACTGATGGGCCAGCTTAAGGGCAGCGCCTATGATGTGGTTCACGAATCTGATAAAATGCGCAGTGATGATATTATCGTGATCAATACCTGTGGTTTTATTGATAACGCCAAGCAGGAATCTATCGATACCATCCTGCAATATAGCGAGCTTAAAGAGCAGGGTAAGGTTGGTAAGGTGATCGTAACCGGTTGTTTAAGCGAACGCTACAAGCCCGAATTAGAAGCCGAAATAACCAACGTTGATGCCTATTTTGGCACCAACGACCTTCAAAACATACTACACAGCATCGGGGCGGACTACAAACATGAACTAATAGGTGAGCGTTTGCTGACCACTCCTTCGCACTTTGCCTATTTTAAAATTGCCGAGGGCTGTAACCGCCCCTGCTCTTTTTGCGCCATCCCGCTGATGCGCGGTAAACACGTGAGTACGCCTATTGACCAGTTAGTTAAAAATGCCGAAAGCCTGGTTAAGAACGGCACTAAGGAAATCATCCTTATCGCGCAGGACCTTACCTATTACGGCCTCGACCTTTACGGCAAACGTAACCTTGATGAACTTTTACGCCGCCTTAGTGATGTAAACGGTGTGGAATGGATTAGAATGCAATATGCCTACCCTTCCGGTTTCCCGATGGAGGTTTTGGATGTGATGAACGAGCGTGATAATATTTGTAAGTACCTGGATATGCCGTTGCAACACATTACAGATAACATGCTAAAATCGATGCGCCGCGGGCTGACCAAGCAAAAGACCATCGATGTAGTGAACGAGATTCGCGACCGCGTGCCAAACATCGCCATGCGTACCACTCTGATAACAGGTTACCCCGGCGAAACCCAGCACGACTTTGAAGAAATGGCACAATGGGTAGCCGATACCAAGTTTGACCGCCTGGGCTGTTTCACCTACTCGCACGAGGAAAAAACACATGCCCATAGCTTAGTGGATGATGTACCCGAAGAAGTAAAGCAAGAACGCGCTGATGCCATCATGGAAATCCAGCAAGGCATCTCGTTCGATAAAAACCAGGAGAAGATTGGTAACACCTACAAGGTGCTTATCGATAAAAAAGACGGTGGTTACTTTGTCGGCCGTACCGAATTTGATTCGCCCGAGGTGGATAACGAAGTTTTGATAGACGCTTCTATCGACTACGCAGCAGTAGGTACATTTGTTAACGTTAAAATTGACAACGCCGAGGACTTTGACCTTTATGGACAAATTGTAAAATAAAACCAATTTTACAGACCGCGTGTTGCTATTAAGATATTAAAATCTAATTTCGACGTTGATTAGGTTCAGGTTATTAAGAGCACTTTGCAATTAACTCACCCCAACTACGCTACGCTGGTTGACCCTCTCTGCTTCGCAAAGAGGGTGAGAAAATAAAGAGCCCTCTTTCCGCGCAGCGAAGAGAGGGTGGTCGAGCGAAGCAATGATCGGGTGAGTAACTATGCACCAAGCCTCTAATCCGAAATTCAAACAACAATGGACGCAGCCTGTATTGACTATAAAGACACCGGGTATTTTTCCCAAACGGTTATTGATTACCTGGAGAACGTTCCGGAGTTAAGGTCATTTTACGGCGAGCGCCCCACCCTTGAAGGTTTCGCGGAGCTTTTCAATCATAAAAAGGTAATTGCCAACCGCGACCTGTTAGCGCAGGTTTTACTTGAACAATACTTTGGCAATTCTCAAAAAGGCGAACCGGAATTAGAATCTGCGGACTTCATCCGCAAACGCATAGAATTACTTAAGGAAAACAACACCTACACCGTTACTACCGGCCACCAGCTTAATATATTTACCGGTCCGCTTTATTTTATTTACAAAATAGTTACCGCCATAAAATTATGCCGACAACTGAAAGAAGCTCATCCCGATAAAAACTTTGTCCCGGTTTACTGGATGGCATCAGAAGATCATGATTTTGCCGAAATAAACTACACCAACATAGGTGGTAAAAAAGTGCACTGGTGGTACGAGGCTTCGGGTGCTACGGGGCGTATCAACCCGGACACCATGCGCCAGGCGCTTAACCAGTACAAAGGTGTGCTGGGAATAGATGGACACTCATCAGAACTTGGTGAAATGGTAGAAACCGCCTACACCAAATTCGACCACCTTGCCGACGCTACCCGCTACCTGGTTAACGCCCTTTTTGGCCGTTATGGTTTGGTTATTATCGATGCCGACGATCATCGCTTGAAAGAGTCCTTCGCTCCCATCATCGAGCAGGATATCATCCAGCAAAACAGCTTTAAAAATATCACCGCCGTTAACGAGCAATTACAAAAGCTTGGCGTTCATATCCAGGTAAACCCGCGAGAGATCAACTTCTTTTACCTGAAGGATAACCTGCGCGAACGCCTTGTTTTTGAAAACGACCGCTACAGTGTAATGAATACCGATATCAGCTTTACCGAGGCTGAATTAAAACAAGAAATTAAAACCGCGCCCGAAAGGTTCAGCCCTAACGTAGTGATGCGCCCGCTATATCAGGAATGCATTCTACCCAACATTGCTTATGTAGGTGGTGGTGCCGAGCTGGTTTACTGGCTGGAGCTTAAATCAAACTTCGACCAATATAAAGTTGATTTCCCGATACTGATCTTGCGTAACTCGGGGCTGGTTATCCGCAAAGAAACAGCCGCCAAGATAAAAAGCATGGAGCTTGCCCCCGCCGAGATCTTTAAAAGTGCCGACGAGATCAAAAACGGCTGGGTTAAAAAACACAGCAACCACGACCTTACCCTCGCCGAAGAATGGCGCGAACTGAAACGTGTTTTCGAAAAGATAAAACTCCGATCTCATAAAATAGACCCAACCCTCGAGCCATCGGCCGGGGCTGTACAGGCACGATTAAAGCACGCTATAGATAACCTGCAAAAGAAAATGGTAAAGGCCGAAAAACGCAATTACCACACCCGCCTGGAGCAGATAGAATCTATTAAAGCCGATATCTTCCCAAACAATAGCCTGCAGGAACGCTCAGAAAATTTTGGCCTTAGCTATGTAAAATGGGGCCAACTATTTATAGACGAACTTATCCGCAATTTTGAACCGCTCGACTTTAAGTTTACGGTACTAACGGAGTAACGCACAAGTCATCCTGAACTTGTTTCAGGATCTCACAGGACAAGTAGGCGACTTTGCTCATGGGATGCCTAAACAAGTTCGGCATGACAGTTCAATTTGTTGACTTAATCCTCTCCTAAAAACTAAAACTCGTATCCGCATCGGGCGCATCAAGCTTCGTGCTTTTGCGGTTGCCGCCGATGGTTACGTGCAGCATGTTGATCTGCTCGGGGTGCAGGGTGTTAAGCAGGTCGTCGTGGATGTCTATTTTTTTCACGGATGGTATGCCCTTTATTTCAAAGTAGGCCCAGGCGCCATCTTCCTGGATCTCGTAACCCATATAACTCAGGTTTAAAACTTTCCCTTCCGCGCGGATGCTGAGGTGCTTTTTAACGTACTCGTTAATGAAACGGTTAAGCTGGGCTTTATCTTTAGGCTTTACAATATCAAGCGCTACTTTATTATCTTTCTCCAGGGCATGCTCCAGGTCGTCATAAAACATGCGGCAGCTTACCTCAACGGCTTGTGTTTTGGGGTTGTGTTTTATTTCGGTAACGCTTACATAAAAGGGATGAAATAACCCGAACCAAAGAATGAATAAAGCCTGCATATTGCCTGTAAAATATATCTTTACGCAAAAAACGCTATTTTTATTGTTAATCGCTAATTAATATCCATGCAGGATTTTGGCTTATACTTTCAGCTTGGCTGGCAACACATCTGCGATTGGCAGGGTTACGACCATATCTTATTTGTTACCGTCCTTTGTGGCACCTATCTCCTTGCCGACTGGCGCAAAGTGCTGGTGCTGGCTACAGCTTTCACTATTGGGCATTCTATCACACTGGCACTAAGCGCGCTCAATGTGGTAAAGGTTAACACCTCATTTATCGAATTCCTGATCCCGGTAACCATCGTAATTACAAGTTTGGTGAACATTCTTAACAAAGAACGGTCTGCTAATACTATACGGTTCAGTTATATTTTGGCTTTATTGTTTGGATTGATTCATGGGTTGGGCTTCTCCAACTATTTGAAAAGCCTGCTGGGTACCAGCACCAATATCACTGCCGAACTGTTCGCTTTTAACGTTGGGTTGGAGTTTGGGCAGGTGCTAATTGTGCTTACCGTGCTTATTTTAGCCCATGTAATCATAAAATTACTAAAAACGCCCCGCCGCGATTGGGTGTTGTTCCTTTCATCAGCTATATTTGGGATAGCTTTCATTATGTGCATCGAGCGCTTTGTATTAATAAAATTCAGATGAAGAAAATTTACTACTTCCTTTCACTTTGCTTGTTCGCCTCTGCATCCGCGGTAGCGCAAAACGAAAACAATCCCGGCTCTAATCATGGCAACAAGTTTGAGCAACTGGGCACCATGATAACCGACCCAAACGAGTACCGCTCGGCATCGGGCGCGCCGGGGCCAAAGTACTGGCAGCAAAAGGCCGATTACGAGATAACCGCCAAACTTGACGATGATAAGCAACGCCTTGATGGGGTAGAAACCATTACCTACACCAACAATTCGCCCGACCCACTTACCTACCTTTGGTTACAGCTTGACGAGAACGAGCATAAAAAAGATGCCGAGAACCTAAAGTTCGACGAAAGCAAAATGCAAAGCAAAATGAGCATGCGCCAGTTACAGGGCATTATGGGCCATAACCTGGACCTGGGCAACCATATTGTAAGCATAAAAGATATTAACGGCAACGCGCTTGCCTACACCATTAACCAAACCATGATGCGGGTAGAACTGCCTGCAACTTTGCAGCCGGGCCAGAAATTTAAGTTTAAAGTGGTTTGGTGGTACAACATCAGCGACAGGCTAACCATTGGAGGCCGCGGTGGTTACGAGTTCTTTCCCGAGGATGGTAATTACTTATACACCATGGCGCAATGGTATCCAAGGATGGCTGTTTATAGCGATTTCCAGGGATGGCAAAATAAACAGTTTACAGGCCGTGGCGAATTTGCCCTCACCTTTGGCGATTTTAAAGTGAACATTAACGTACCTGCCGACCATGTTGTAGGTGGTACCGGCCAGTGCAGCAATTACGCGCAAACCCTTAGCTCGGCACAACTAAAACGCTGGAACGACGCGCAAAGCGCTACCCAACCCATTGAAGTAGTAAACCTTAATGAGGTTAAGCAACTGATGAAAGGCCACGCTACTACCCGCAAAACATGGACGTTCCATGCAGAAAACGTAAGGGATTTTGCCTGGGTAAGTTCGCGCCGGATAGTTTGGGATGCCATGTCTACCCAAATTGATGGCGGCAAAAAAGTAATTGCTATGTCGTACTACGGCCCCGAGGCTTATGCTTTGTACCGTAGATATTCTACCAAGGTAGTCGCGCATACCGTACGCACCTACTCAAAACACACTTTCCCTTACCCCTACCCGGTTGCTATTTCTGTCGAGGCATCAAACGGAATGGAGTACCCGATGATCTGCTTTAACTATGGCCGTACCGAAAAGGACGGAACTTATAGCGAGGCTACTAAGAATGGCATGATAGGCGTAATTATTCACGAAGTTGGGCACAACTTTTTCCCGATGATCGTAAACTCTGATGAACGCCAGTGGACCTGGATGGACGAAGGGTTAAACACCTTTTGCCAGTACCTAACCGAGCAAGCCTGGGACCCTAACTACCCATCGCAGCGTGGGCCTGCTTATAAAATTGTTGATTACATGAAGTTGCCAAAGAACGAGCTGGAGCCCATTATGACCAACTCGGAGAACATTACCCGCTTTGGCCCTAACGCCTATGCCAAACCGGCAACAGCCTTAAACATCCTTCGTGAAACGGTAATGGGCCGCGAGCTTTTCGACTACGCCTTTAAAACTTACGCGCACCGCTGGGCCTTTAAGCACCCTACCCCTGCCGACCTGTTCCGCACCATGGAAGATGCATCAGCAGTAGACCTGGATTGGTTTTGGCGCGGCTGGTTCTACGGTACCGACCCTGTTGACATATCCTTAGATAGTGTTAAGTACTATCGCATCAACACTAAAAACCCGGCTAATGAAGCTACGTTTGATCGTGCACAGTTCGACCGTAATATGGAAAACATAAGCAACAAACGCAATAAAGCCGCGGGCGATAAATTTACCGTGGAGGCCGATACCGCCCTGCAGGACTTTTACAGCAAATGGGATAGGTTTGCCGCTACGCCAATGACCACCCAAAGCTACCAGGCCATGTACAACGGCCTAAGCGCGGATGAGAAGAAAATGTACGACACCAAAAACTTCTTTTACGAGCTTAGCCTAACCAACCGTGGCGGCTGTGTATCACCATTGGTTATAGAGTGGACCTACGCCGATGGCAGTAAAGAAACCGAAAAGATCTCGGCCTATATCTGGCGCCATAACGAGCAGAAAATAACCAAGGTATTCGCCAAGAATAAAGAAGTACGCTCCATAAAACTCGACCCCGAGCGCGAAACTGCTGATATAGATGAGGGCAACAACAGTTGGCCAAGGGAATTTGCGCCAACCAGGTTCGAGTTGTTTAAGCAGCAAACCTTACCAAGAGGCGCAACCAGCGGCGCCAACCCGATGCAGGAATCAAGAAAAACCACGCAATAATATAAAAAAGCCTCCCGAATACCGGGTGGCTTTTTTATATTATTCGTAACAACGTTGCATTGCTTAGTTAGTAAGTGCTACATTAAACTTACCATTGGTAACAGTTTTAGTTTTTGCTGTGCCGTTACCAACTACAAGTGTGGTAAGCCCGCCGCTAAATGTACCCTCTATATTGTTTGAAGCTGCTGCAGATACTGCTACTGTCACAATATTAGATACAGCGTTATCATCATTTACATAGCTATCATTGTTTACGGCTGTGTAAATAACGATAGGCCTGTTTTGCTCGTTAGCATCGTTCGATTTAAATATTTTACCAGGCGTTAGTACCCCAACTACAGTAATTGACAGGTTATTACCTGCATCGTCATCGCCTTGTATGCTTGTAAACGTGTTGCTGTTAACTGTACTGGTTCCACCTACTAAATTTTTATCAAAAGTGGTTACTTTTCCGTCGATAGTTGCTGTAATTGTTCCCGATGCTGTTGCGTTGTTATCGTCTTTTGTACATGAGCTAATTGCTACAGTACCCATTGCTATTGCTGATAGGATCAACGTCTTAATAAATTTCATAGTGTGTAAATGCTTTAATTATAAGAATATATGCTCCCAAGGTGGGCACACAAACTATGCCACAGTTTAATTTATAATTACTTAGCTAACATTTACAAAAGCAGCAGGGCACAAAGGTTAACTAAATCTCACTAAAGAAACCTTTATGCCCCCTGCTAAATCTTAACCGGTCTGCATTTTAATATCTGCATACCAGCGGCACACAAAGGAATATTTTTAGCAAACGATACCAAAACGCGATAGACCGCGGGGCAGCAAACATAGACGAACGGCTATTTTTAGCCGTTGAGATAATAGGTAGTTATAAACGCCTCCCAATGTATCGGGAGGCGTTTATAACTACCTGTATTGTTACTGTACAAACAGGTAAGCTTTGTTACCGTACTCTTCGTAAACGTACAGTTGTTTTGTAACGGTTGATTTATTGTTATTAACGGTTAACGTGTAATTACCGTTCTCAAGTTCAGCCAGGTTGTAGGCCTTCTCTACCGATTTACCTTTACCCAGGTTATCAAGCAAAATTACCTGGTTGTTTTTATCAGTAATGGTAACGGTTGCCCTTGCCGGGTTTTGGATAGATATGCCGAAACCTAAAGCGGTGCGCATGGCCTGGATAACAACGGTGCCATTATCGCCACCATCGTTGTTGAATGCTTTGGCGGGGCTTGCTGCAAATAAACCTGTTGTTACTACTAATAATAGTGCTGCTAATGTGAATGACTTTTTCATGATGTTTTCGTTTTAAATTATGTTTTTACTTTTTGTTATTGACTTTCAATACTCAAAGGAACAGCGTTTTACGCAACTAAAAAAACGCGATAGACCGCGGGCCAAAACATGTAGATGAAGGGTGAATTCGGGACGGTAAAAAGTATTTTTGGGTCGAGAAAAGTAGTGATTAGCAGTTCATCTGTGAAAATTGGCCGTCCATCGATAAACTGTAGCTGCCTGTAGATTTTAATTGGCATTATAGCCATATCATTTGTAATATTGTGATATCCTGTCAATTATAAACCAAAGGGAAATGACGTTTCAACGATCTAAAAGCAAACTGGTTAACATCCTTATACAAACACTTATATGGGTGGTGCTGGGCATTGTGCTGTTATTTAACCAGCCCCTTGGTTGGAACATTGATGTGCCTTACCAGTTTTGGTTAAAGCAATTCTTCGTTTTCTTTTTGCTGATAATATCCTACTATTTAAATGCCTACCTTTTTGTACCGCGGTTTTTATTAAAGAACCAAACGGGCATCTACTTTATGTTAATAGCCTTAACTATAGCTATTATAATGGTATTAACCAGTTGGTTTGATAAATACCTGGAATTGGGCCGTTTGTTGACCGAGGCCTTTATGAAACATGGGCCGCCAAAACGAGGCGAACGCAGGCAGGGCTATGATATTATTACATTAGCTGTATCGGCATTGGTGTTGGGCATCAGTACCAGTATAACCACTACCCAGATCTGGCAACGCGATAAACAGCGCCACCAGGAAATGGAACAGGAAAAGATAAGTTCGGAATTATCATTTTTAAAGGCACAGATAAACCCGCACTTCTTTTTCAACACCCTTAATAATATCTATGCGCTTACAGTAGTTAACGTAGAAACGTCCCGCACTGCTATTCACCAGCTCTCGCGCATGATGCGTTATGTACTTTACGATACCCAAAACAGCACCGCGTTACTAAGCCAGGAAATTGCCTTTATAAAAGATTATATCAGCCTGATGCAACTGCGCTTGACCGAAAGGGTCACGGTGAATTTTATAACCCCGGCCGCATTGAAGGACTTTGCCATAGCGCCAATGCTCTTCCTCACCTTTGTAGAGAATGCCTTTAAACATGGCGTAAGCGACACCAAACCAAGTGTTATTGATGTGGTTATAGAGCAAAACGACAACCAGGTAAGCCTGATGGTGAAGAATGGCATCTACAAAACCAAGGGCACCAATATCGAAGAGAACCAGGGCATCGGCCTTAATAATACCATTCGCAGGTTAGACTTGCTTTACCCCGGCAAATACACTTTAAAGGTAGATGATACTACCGAAACCAATATGTATATTGTAAACTTAATCATCAATTTGTAACCCATTATGACTATAAATTGTATTGCTGTTGATGACGAGCCTTTAGCCCTTGGTCTCATCTGCGCTTTTATTGAGCAAACCCCGTTCCTTAACCTGGCCGGCCGTTACGGCAGCGCGGTTGAAGCTTTGGGTGGCTTGCAGGAGCATAAGGTAGACCTGATATTTTTGGACATCCAAATGCCCAACTTAAATGGAATAGAACTGGCCCGTGTGCTGGATAGCCGCGGGCCAAACAAACCCCGCATTATTTTCACAACAGCATATAACCAATTTGCATTGGAAGGTTACAAGGTAGATGCGCTTGATTACCTGCTGAAACCTTTTAATTACGAAGAGTTTTTACATGCGGCAAATAAAGCGTTAGCTTATGTGGAACTGGTGCATAAATCAAATTCAGCACGGGCTGTTGCAGAATCACCTGTAGTTGCTCCCGAACGTGTGGAAGATGATTATCTGTTTGTAAAAGTAGAGTACCAGTTAGTGCGCATAGCCCTCAACGATATTTTGTACATGGAAAGCCTGAAGGATTATGTAAAGATCTTCCTGAAAGACACCGAGAAGGCCGTACTTACACTCAGTAGCCTAAAAGCCCTTGAAGAAAAACTGCCTGCCAAACGTTTTATGCGGGTGCACCGCTCCTATATCGTATCGTTAGATAAGATCAATTCCATTACGCGCAACGCCCTGCATATCGGCAAGATCAACATCACCGTTGGCGATCAGTATAAAGATGAGTTTAGTAAGTTTTTGAGTAAGTGGGTGTGATGCCTGCTGGTTATATTTCGGAAAATTCTTTAGTATCCGTTAATTGAAACCATTTATTGTCTATAAAATAATAGTTTTCCTTACCTAAAATAATCATAGGAAAATTACCATTTACTTTTTGCTTCATTCCAATTGCCCTTTTAATAGAATGGTCATTGATATCCTTTTTAACACTATAAAAAACATTTTGCCTGGTATCGAAATTCAAAATTGTTCGGTTGTTATAAATATAATTTGTTTCAGGCTTAGGCTTTGAACGAACATCATCGTGGATATTTATCTTCAGCTTATAATTGTTCTTGATGTCGCCCCTTAATGACAGTTTTATGTGGTAATCATTCATTAAGTCCCCCGTTTCTACATTAACATATTTCAAAACATGCATTGCTTCATATAATTTTTCGCCATTTACACATAAGATCAATGTTTTCCATAAACCTGAATTTGAACCGCCTCTCACAGCATAGCTTATTTCTATAAAATTTTTATTTAAAACATGAATTTCTGGCGGCACGCCCCAATAATCAAGTATGTTAATTGCAACTTTCATGCAAGTTATCCTTAACACATGGTTCACATAGTCTGGGACTATTTTTATTTTTTGGGGTTTCTCGTCTAATGATACGATGTTAAGTATTTTTGTATCTTTTTTAGTGGCCTTTGCCTTCATGCCTTTTAAGTCGTCTTGGGCGGCTAAGTTTTTAATACACAAGAAAGAAATTACATAAATAATTGGAAGGATATATTTTCTCATACAATTCAGGGCATATTCTGCTTGATAACTGATTTTAGACGCTTTGTTTCTTACCCTCTAATATAATCAAACCGACATAATTATCATTGCAATATTTATTATAAACCAAAGCACCGCTACACTCGTTTAAACTTCGATGAACATTCAGAAGATTACATTTGGTAACGGGTGCTTTTGGTGTACCGAAGCTATTTTCCAGCATTTAAAAGGAGTAATATCTGTGGCTTCGGGTTACACAGGCGGGCATACCGTAAACCCAACCTATATGGAACTCTGTAACGGCAATACAGGTCACGCCGAGGCTGTAGAAGTTGCCTATGATGCAGGCGAACTTTCGTTTGATGAGTTGTTGCTGATTTTCTTTAAAACGCATAACCCAACATTGGTAAACCGCCAGGGCAACGATATGGGCACACAATACCGGTCGGCCATATTTTACCATACCCATGAACAGAAACAGCATGCCGAAGCGATGATCAAGAAGTTGACGGAAGAAAATGTGTTTGATAAACCGATTGTAACAGAAATTACCCCCGCAGGCGAATTTTACAAGGCCGAAGATCACCATCAAAATTATTATAATGTTAACCCTTTGAAACCGTACTGCGCCTTGGTGATACAGCCCAAATTAAATAAGTTTGTAAAGGAATTTACCGCTAAAATAAAGCCCGGGCTATTGTGATATCACTTATGGGAGATTTGGAACTCATTGTACATAACGATTCTTTAATATCCATTAAAGACACAATAAATGAGTTAGATATCAGCCAATCAAAATGGGGATTTCTATTTAAATATTTTCATTCAAATTCTGATTCGGTTTATTTTCTTGGGCATCGTAAACAGTTTGATGATGAGCACTTCAAAATTACAATAGAGAATCTTTCAGATACTATAATGTATGCCGACGGGGCGAAAAAAATGTTTGGTATATTTCTTAAATTAAAACAGCTGGATTGGTCATATAATAGAAAATATATTTCCAAGCTATGGAACTACTATGAGTATCCCGCTATTATTTTTGTTAAAAAAAAAGACGAAGACCTCATGATTGATCTCATCAAAAAAGGATTATTTTACGAAGATATAATCGACCTCATAAATGATATTGCGATATTATCAAAGAGGTTTGAATTGTATGTTCTTTGGATAAATGGGAACATGATGAGTGATGAATTAACGTTAGAAGATTAAATTATTATGATAAAATATATTTCCTTTTTATCTATTGCAACTATTCTGTTGATGTCCGCTTGCTCTACACCTAAAAAAACCGAAAGCAGTGCCGCTTCTATCGCTAACAATGGCAAGGTTTGGGCCTCGGTTTGGCAGCAGCGTGCGGCAGAATATAAAGCGCTTTGTTTCCAGGCATACAATACGGCCAAATGGCGATTGGATGAGTCACTCAAAAACCCTGGTAGTAAACCGCTGGCCGTGGTAACAGATATTGATGAAACCGTTTTAGACAACAGCCCTTACGACGCCATGCGTGCTGTCAATAACCAGGAATTTACAGCCGAAACCTGGAAAGCCTGGACCGGCAAAGCTGTAGCAGATACCGTACCCGGCGCACCAGCTTTTTTTAAATATGCGGCATCAAAAGGTGTAGCGGTGTTTTACATCACCAACCGCGACGAGGACGAGCGCGCAGCTACCATTAAAAACCTGCAACGTTATAATATGCCGAATACCGATAACGGGCATGTATTTTTACGCCAATCCACATCAAGTAAAGAGAGCCGCCGCCAGCAGGTATTAAATAACTACAATATCGTACTCCTATGCGGCGATAACCTGCCCGATTTTGATAAACTATACGACAACAAACCCAACGAGATGAACCGCCAGGCTGCAACCGAGCTATTGAAAAAAGAGTTTGGCAACAAATACATCGTTATCCCTAACCCATCGTACGGCGATTTTGAAGGAGCGTTATTTAACTACAATTATAAACTTACAGGCGCCCAAAAAGATTCTATCATAAGGGCGAAGGTTAAGGTAGATAAGCAATATTAAGTTTTTGTTAAGCCCTGTTCATTTGCCGCTGCGTTACGTACTTTTGAGCACACCGCAATTGTATGAAACAAAAAATTATTCTTAGCGCCTTAATCGTTGCGTTCGCCATTACCGTATCCGCTCAAAATAAACCGGGCAAACATCCAAACGGCCAGTTACTTTTACCAAACGGATGGAAACTGAGTCCGGCAGGCCGCTCTTTGCCTTTGGGTGATCTGCCCCTTAACCTTCAACTATCAGCATCGGGCAAATTGCTGGCGGTTACTAACAACGGGCAAAGCACACAATCGCTGCAGCTAATAGATCCACGGAATGAGAAGGTACTCGATCAGCAGGAATTAAAAAAATCCTGGTACGGCATAGCCTTCAGCAGCGATGAAAAAACACTGTACGCGTCTGGCGGCAACGATAATTGCATCCTTACCTTTCATCTTAATAACAACAAATTAGGAGTGCCCGATACCATAAAACTGGGCAGCACCTGGCCAACAAACAAAATATGCCCTACAGGCATCGCTGTAAATAAAGCCAATACTCGCTTGTACACCGTAACTAAAGAGGATAGTTCGTTATACGTGATCAACCCTGCCGACAAATCTATCATACACAAAATAAAATTACCTGCCGAAGCTTACAGCTGTATTTTATCCCCCGATGGGAACACCCTGTACATCTCGTTATGGGGAGGCGATAAAGTAGCGTTTTATAACGTTGCCGATCAAAAGTTAACCTTTGCTAAAACAGGCAGCCACCCAAACGAACTGTTGTTAAATAAAAAAGGCTCGCTGCTGTTTGTTGCAAACGCTAATGACAATTCGGTTTCGGTTATCAACACTGCTACCCACAAAATATTAGAAACAGTAGCCACATCATTGTATCCTACGCATTTAACCGGCTCAACCACTAACGGCTTTGCCTTATCTGCCAACGAAAAAACAATCTATATAGCCAATGCCGATAACAATTGCCTGGCCGTTTTTGACGTATCTAACCCCGGTAACAGCAAAAGCCTGGGCTTTATCCCTGTAGGCTGGTACCCTACCAATGTTAAGGTCTTAAATAAAAAAATCCTTGTATCCAACGGCAAAGGCTTCAGTTCGATGCCTAACCCAAAAGGGCCGCAACCTGTTAAAAAGGTTGATAACAGCGGTTACCAAACCGGGGCCACCAACAGCCGCGAACAATATATAGGGGGACTATTTAAGGGCACATTATCATTTATCGACGCACCCAATGAAGCCCTACTAAAAATATACACCAAACAGGTTTATGCTAATACGCCTTTCAACAATAAAATTGCAGCTTTGGCAAATGGAGAAAAAAACAATCCTATTCCTCGCCGTAAGGGTCAGATCTCGCCCATTAAGCATGTGTTTTATATTATAAAAGAAAACCGTACTTATGACCAGGTAATGGGCGATGTTACCGCTGGCAACGGCGATACTTCGTTATGTATTTTTGGCAAACAGGTTACGCCAAACCACCACGCTATTGCGAATGAGTTTGTGCTGATGGATAATTTTTATGTAGACGCCGAGGTGAGTGCCGACGGGCACAACTGGAGTATGGCCGCTTATGCCACAGACTATACCGAAAAAACCTGGCCAACAAGTTATGGCGGCCGCGGTGGCACCTACGATTATGAAGGCACCCGCAAGATCGCGTACCCGCGCGATGGGTATATCTGGGATTATTGTAAACGCGCCGGGGTAAGTTACCGTACCTATGGCGAGTTTGTTACCGATGGCGAACATTCAAAAGCCAGCTTAAAATCGCTTGAGGGCCATTATTGCAAGCAGTCGCCGGGGTTTGATATGGATGTTAAGGACGTTACCCGGGTAGCTGCATGGAAACACGATTTCGACTCGTTGTTAACCATTAACGCTGTGCCGCAGTTTAACAGCATCCGCATATCTAACGACCATACAAGCGGGCAAAAAAAGGGCGCCTACACCCCTATAGCATGCGTTGGTGATAACGATCTTGCCATTGGGCAATTCCTGGAACATTTATCTAAGAGCATCATCTGGAAAGAATCCGTAGTGTTTATCCTGGAAGATGATGCCCAAAACGGGCCCGACCATATTGATGCGCATCGCTCGCCTGTTTTTGTTGCAGGGCCATATGTTAAACGCAACATGGTTAATCATAATATGTACTCCACATCCGGCGTATTGCGCACTATAGAATTGATTTTGGGCTTGCCGCCAATGAGCCAGTACGATGCAGCAGCAATGCCGTTGTACGATTGCTTTACCGCTACCCCTAACCTAAAGCCATATACTGCTAAACCGGCAGAGGTTGACCTTGAAAAACGAAATGTGGCAGTTAATAAAAGCAGCGCCAGGTCGGCAGCATTTAATTTAAAGGAAGCAGATGCAGCACCCGACCTTGACCTTAATGAAGTTGTATGGAAATCTGTTAAAGGAGAGGACGCAATAATGCCTGCACCTAAGCGCAGCGCCTTTGTTATTTTGGAGAAAAAGAAACACGACGACGATTAAGTTGTTAAATTAGCCTGTACCAAAATCACAACGCATGACCATCCTCGAGAACGAATTTCTGAAAATTACCATTGACAGCAAAGGTGCGCAGCTAAGTTCATTACTAAACAAAGAAACTGGTGTTGAACAAATGTGGCAGGCCAACCCGGATGTTTGGGGTTACCACGCGCCAAACCTGTTCCCTATTGTGGGCGGTTTACTTAATAACGAGTTGCATGTGAACGGCCAAACCTACCCCATGAGCAGGCATGGCTTTGCGCGTACTTCAGAGTTTATTGTTTTGGAAAGCGATGATGTGCATGCAGGTTTCTCGTTACCCAATTCGGAGAAAACACTTGCTGTTTACCCTTATAAATTTGATTTCCAGGTTCTGTACACGTTAATAGATAACGCGCTGCGGATAACTTATAAATTGATTAACCGCGATAAAAAACCTGTTTACTTTTCGGTAGGCGGGCACCCTGCGTTTAACGTTCCATTTAATGCGGGGGAAAAGTACGAGGACTATTACATAGAGTTTGAGGTTCAGGAAAACTTGCTAAGCCACGAGCTTAATAAAGATGGCCATTTTAACGGCAACTCCCACCCCGTGCCAACGCCAAATAAACAACTCCCCTTAACCCGCGATCTGTTTGCCGCGGATGCGCTGGTGTTTAAGAACTTGAAATCGCGCATGGTAACGATTAAAAGCACCAGGCATGATCAAACTTTATCAGTAGAGTTTCCGCATTTTAATTACCTTGGCTTATGGAGCAAGCCGGGTGCCGATTTCTTGTGCATTGAACCTTGGCTGGGCTGTGCCGACAGTGCCGACGGGCCAAAAGATATAACCGTGAAAGAGAACATACAGAGGGTTGTTGTGGGCCATGTTTTTGAGGCATCGTTTTACATCAGTATTTAATTAACAATTATTTTATAGTTTTTAAACCATTTGGTTCGTTTTCAAGCTTATCTGTAAAATAAACTATTTACAACTACAACTATGAAAAAGAAAATTTATCTAATCGCCATGACGATGCTACTGACTGTAGCTGCCTTTAACAGTAATGCTGCAACCCTTAACGGCAAAAAAGACGTTTACAAAGAAGCTGCTGCAAATATGACCAAAGAGCAGAAAGCGGCCCGTGTTGAAGAAATAAAAATGCGTGTTAACGAGATCAAGGCGATGGATAAATCTCAGTTAAACAAAACAGAGAAAAAAGAATTAAAAACAGAACTAAAAGACCTTAAACATGAAGCCCAGGCTATGGGTGCTGGTGGTGTTTACCTTTCAATTGGTGCAATTATCATCGTCATCTTAGTATTGATCCTGATCCTGTAATCAGCAATATAAAAACACTTACAACGAACAAAGGGCGCCAATATGGTGCCCTTTGTTCGTTATGAGATAATCAACCTGTTAATAATTCGACAGGATGATCACCACTACAATTTTCATTTTATCACCTCATTTAATACCGGGTGGTCAAACGTAGACAACTCGGTATGACCGCCTTTTATTTGATCGAACACCACTACTTCATTCACGCCCTTTTTTAACCACGCGGCAGGTACATATAAAGTTTGCTGCGGGCCAATGTTCCAATACTTGCCCAGGTTATGTCCATTGATAAATACAAAGCCCTTACCAAAGCTTTTCATATCCAAATAGGTATCTACCACGCCGCGCAACGAGAAAGTGCCGCGGTATAATGCGGGTTGTAATTCGCCCTGCTGATTTTGGGCAGGCATATATTTAAGCCCTGCTGTTGTGCTAAACGGGAACCGGTACATTTTCCAGCCAAGTAATTCTTGTCCGTTTAGCGTTACTTTTTCGGTAATTCCCTGGCGGTTATCAGTCAAATATGGGCCGTAGTTGATGCGGCCATTGTTCTCTACTAAAATATCCAACAAACTATTCGCAGTGGGGTTATCCAATTGCAACGAATCCTGCTTTAAACGGCGGTCTAATACGCTTATACGTTTGCCATTGAGGTAAACGGTAGCATAATCGCGCAGCTCCTTTATTTTAAGTAAGCCGTTTGCGGCGTTTGCCAAAGTAGTACGGTATAATACAAAACCATATCCTTGGTCAAGATCTTCAAAGCTCATCGGATGCTCGGCCTCTACAGGTTTACCCAAATTGTTGAACAAATTTGCTACCCCGCTAAATTTGATCACCTCTAAACCAAAGGTACGCTGCTTACGCTCAGGGACATCCGGCAGGATTTGCCCGGCAGGCAGGTGTTTGGCAATTACTGCTCTTAATTTATAGTACTTTGGCGTTGGGTTGCCGGCTTCATCAAGCGGGGCATCATAATCGTAGCTTGATGTTTGAGGCGCATACGCTTCGGTACGGCTCATGTTGGCGCCATTCATAAAATCGCGCGTGGTACCGCCATGAAACATATACATATTGATGGATATACCGGCCGATAATATCTCGTCCAGCTTTTTGGCATCTTCATCGGCGTTACTGCCACTGTGCGGTTTGCCCCAGCTATCAAACCAGCCCGGGTACCATTCAGCTATGTAATACGGGCCTTTACCATTATGATATTTATTGATCAGTTCTTTTGCTTTGGCAGGATTGTCCTCACCATTTACCGCGGGTAAAAAGCCGGGTAAATATCCCTCAGGCATCTGGCTGGGACCATCGCAGGTAAACAACAAACCATCAAAACCCGCCTCGCGGAAGATCTTTTCGTTTTGCGCCAGGTACTCTTTATCGTTACCAAACGAACCATATTCGTTCTCTATCTGCACCATCAGGATGTTCCCGCCATGGTTTACCTGCAGCGGTGCCAATTGCTTACCAACCTCCATCATATAATTACGATAGGCATTAATAAAGGCAGGATCTTTACTGCGCACCTTCAGGTTTTTATTCTTTAACAGCCACCATGGGTAACCGCCAAATTCCCATTCGGCACAAACGTAGGGGCTTGGTCGCATCACCACCCACAGGCCTTCTTCTTTTGCTATGCGTACAAATTCGGCAATATCGTTGTTACCTGTAAAATCATATTTGCCTTGCACGGGTTCGTGGGCATTCCAAAAAACATAGGTACCAATGGTATTTAAGCCCATGGCTTTCGCCATTCTCATACGTTCTCGCCAGTACTCGCGAGGGATACGGGTATAATGCATCTCGCCCGAGATCATTTGCAGGGGCTTACTATCCAGCAAAAAATCAGTATCGCCAAGGGCGAAGGTGTGATTTACTTCCTGCGCGTTAACCAGCGTAACGCCACCGAACATCAGGGCGCAATAAATTAAGATCCTTTTCAACATAGCCTTCTCACATATTAAAATAATCCCAGTTGGCCCTTATCGTCCATATCGATATCATCCGGGTTGGTTATTTCGAAATCTATTTTTTTCTTTGGTGATTCTTCAGGTTTTGATTGCACCGGTTCTTCTTTGGATTCCACAGATTTTTCGGGTTTTGGTACAACCGGATTTTCTATAACGGGATTCTTTGGTTCAGATTGCAGGGCAGCCACTATCATTGTTGCCGGTGCGGTATCTGTCACCTCTTTATCGTCTCCAGTAATCGTGATCTCTGTATCTTCTACAGAATCTGGTGCAGGGTCGGGCACATCGCTTTCATCGTCATGCTCGGCCAATAGCTCCACACTTTTTATTTGGTGTACAGATAAGCGGTTACCCATGGCTTTCATACCTTTCACATCTATCAGGTCGGTAAGGTTTAGGTCGGCCTCCTCGGGGATAAGACCTTTACCTTTCAGTTGCTCAATTTTCACAATTGGTTGGGCTGCGCCCGATATCAATACGAGTTTAGAACCACTTTCGTCGCTAATAATGCTGGTTTGTTTACCGATTACCGTATTCTCGAACACGAAGCGTTTCACCATGTAGTTCTTCGATTTACCATCGTAATGCACAACTGCAAACACCTTGGCCGGGTCATATTTCTCAATAACGATCATCTTATCATCAAAGTGATTGTTAAGGTCGAAACTGGTCAACTCGTAGTTACCATTGCTTAGTACATTAAGGATGCGGTCGTCGCCGTCAAACTCGCCCAGGTATTTACCGCGGCCATCAGCGTTCAGGCGTTTAAGGATGTCATCGTACCAGATCTTACGACCTGCCAGTGTAGAGATGCCCTTACTTTTCAGGATCACTTTTTTAACCGGATATTTGGTAACCATGTTCCCTATCGAGGCACGGCCTTTTATGGCCAGCGCTGCAAAATCCTCGTCGAACTGTAGCTTTTTGAGTTTTTGATGTGGTTTTAGCTGAATGTTAACTACTTCGGCTTCTCCGTTAGGATTGGCGGTAAAATACAGCGTTTTAGAGCCTTTGCCACCTTTGGTTAGGTCATATTCCTTATCGCGGGTTACGCCCGTTACCGAGAAACGCTTGATATAACTTACGCCGGTTTGCCCGTCTTTATAGATCATGTTATAAACGGTGCGCTCATCGTTCTTTTTAAATACGGCAACGTGTTCAATATCCTTACCAACAAAAACCTTGTCCTGCACTTTGGTCACCACAAACTTGCCATCGCCACGGAACACGATGATCTCATCGATATCCGAACAGTCGCACACAAACTCATCCTTCTTTAAGCCAGAGCCAATGAAACCGTCCTCGCGGTTTACATATAGTTTAACGTTGGCTAAGGCAACTTGCGAAGCTTCTACCCTGTCAAACGTACGCAGCTCGGTTTTACGGCCCCGATCCTTACCATACTTTTCCCGTAGTTTTTCAAACCATGCTATAGTATAATCGGTAAGGTGTTTTAAGTGGTTTTTAACCGTTTTTATTTCGGCTTCCAAAGCTTTGATCTGCTCATCCGTTTTCTTCACATCAAAACGGGTGATGCTGCTCATCGGTTTATCTATCAGTTTCTTATAATCCTCGGGCAGGATAGTGCGATAGAACTGCGGGAAAAACGGCTCGAACAACTTGTTCAATACCACCAATACCCCTTCAAAATCTGATGATTGCTCGTAGTCGGGGTGCTTGTACATCCCTTCCTGGATAAATATTTTTAAAAGAGAGCTGAAGAAGATCTTCTCCATCAGTTCCTTTAACTTTATCTCCAGCTCCTGCTTCAACAATTCTTTAGTGAAGAAAGTGCTTTCGGTAAGCATATCGTTCACGCTCATAAAGCGCGGCTTGTCGTTCTGTATCACACAGGTATTCGGCGATATAGATACCTCGCAATCAGTAAAGGCGTAAAGCGCGTCGATGGTTACATCAGGCGAAATACCCGGCGCCAGGTGGATGACGATCTCCACATCCTGCGCTGTGTTATCCTCTATCTTTTTTATTTTGATCTTACCCTTATCATTGGCAGATATTACGCTATCGATAAGCCCGCCTGTAGTAGTGGTGAAAGGGATCTCGGTGATGGTAAGCGTCTTTTTATCGCGCTCAACAATTTTAGCACGTACACGAACTTTACCCCCTCGCTGGCCTTCGTTATATGCCGATGCATCAGCCATACCGCCGGTAGGGAAATCGGGCAGCAAGTTTGGCCTGTTGCCACTTAAAACCGCTATAGAGGCATCTATCAGCTCGATAAAGTTATGTGGTAAGATCTTGGTAGCCAAACCCACCGCGATACCTTCGGCACCCTGTGCAAGCAATAGCGGGTACTTAACAGGAAGCGTTATAGGTTCGCGGTTACGGCCGTCATAGCTGGCTTGCCAAACGGTTGTATCTGCATTAAAAACAACATCCAGCGCAAATTTAGAAAGGCGCGCCTCGATGTAACGTGGAGCAGCTGCCGAGTCGCCGGTTATAGGGTCGCCCCAGTTGCCCTGGCAATCTATCAACAGGTTTTTTTGCCCTATCTGCACCATGGCGTCACCAATAGAAGCGTCACCATGCGGGTGATATTTCATGGTGTTACCAATAACATTGGCGGCTTTGTTGAAACGCCCGTCGTCCATCTCTTTAAGCGAATGCAGGATACGGCGCTGTACGGGTTTTAAACCATCGTTTAAGTGGGGAACAGCACGGTCAAGTATTACATAGGATGCATAATCCAGGAACCAATTTTCGTATAGCCCATCAAGAGAAGTGACTTTATTAAGCTTATTTTCTTCGTTATTATTTTCAGGAGTATCAGGAGTGTTTAGATCGTCGCTCATTCTGTAGCTAAAAAAATTATGGATGGGTAAAGATAGGGAAATGTGCAGATGCGGGAATATGCTAATAAGCAAATTTTATACACATTTCAACACTTGTTAATGACAGTTTCAGTTGATAACTTTAACAGGCTTATTGATATACTAAAATGATAGACAACCGTTTAAATCAGCTGATAAATGTATGGTTTTTACCATCTAAAAACACTTGGAAAGATTTTCAAGTTATGGCAATGAAAGATATAGGAACTTTATGTTTTTATGCAGATGGGATAACCTTTGAAGGAGGCGAGACCAATATAAAAATCAAAACGATATTTGAAATTTCATACGGTAAACAAGGCCGGGATTTCATCAACAAATGGGTCAAGATAAAATATTACAATCACTTGGACGAATTAAGTGAAGCGTATTTTGCAGATGGAAATAACAGAGGTTGGTCAGGTATTTTAGGGGGCACTAAAAAGATGTACAATTTGGTGAAGAACCTGTACAATATTTAAAATGCTTTGTTATTCTCGTAACTTCTTTTGCTCCCTCAGCATCGCCCCGTAATCCATCCGCCGTATGGCCGCACTAAGGGTTTTGGCTATACGACTGGCGCGGGTCTCTACCGTTTTAGCATCGGTGATCCATTTAATAAAATATCCCTGATGCGATTTTGACAAACTATCAAAATAGGCAAATGCTTCCGGCAATTCATAATCGAAACATTCTTGCAGATCGTCAGGAATCTCTATTTTAAAATCTTTATCATGCTCCAGCCGCAAACGCAGCATAGCGCCGCTTTCTTTACGGATGGCTTTACGTATCCCCGCCTTTAAAGCCAGTATAAAATCGCCCCCGCCCACCGGCATCAACGACATCCCCGCAACAGGGTACTCGTCCAGCCAGCCGCGTACCCTCATTGATCTTTTGTTACCGGGCAATATCTGTTGCGCCACATCTGGTGGGACAATTACAAAAGTCCAGCCCGTTTTGTCACCGTTCTCGCCGTATTGCCGCATTATGGTGGTAAAATCAATCATTAGTCAAATATATCCTTTCGGTACCCAAATGTTAAATGATTGTTAAATACCGCAATTTAACACTTGTACCTGTAACTAATTGACATTGGCTTGCATCTTATATACAGAAATTAACTGATCGGTTTCATCAATTACAAACACACATTAATTACAACCTAATTTAAATCAATCATGAAAACGTTAAAATCAGTTATCCTTGGCCTTGCCTTATTAGCAACTTGCAGCTTTGTAAAAGCCAGCAATGTGCCCGACGCATATTTAACAAAAACCCACGCCATAAATACCTATGTTGATGCCATGACCCGCGGCCGTGTAAGCAACTTTAGCCAGGTGTTAGATCAATCTGCAAAGTTTGATATCCAACGCGGCAATAAGGTGTTAAGTTTCAACAAAAAAGAAATGACCGACTTTTTAAAGGGCGAGAAAAATGTAGAGCAGGCTTGTATCACCAACACACAGATAGTAGAGAATGGCACCGATAGAGCCGTTGTGAAAGTGGATATGAAATTTGACCACTTTACCCGCAGCAACTATGTAACCATAGCCAACAACGGCACCGGTTGGAAGATCACCAACGTGTACAGCGTTTTTAAATAATACTTAGTTTTAGTGTTTGAGTGTGACGGGCTCCCCAGTATATCGGGGGGCCTTTCTTATGGGCCTCTCCCCAGCCCTGTCCAAAGGAGAGGGAGCTTTAAAGAAATATCAAATAATGAACTTGAATGTCCAGTATCGAATGCTTTTCACTTCATCATTCGGTGTTGGATATTAAAAGTTTGATTACTTCACCAATGGTAATAAAACCGCCTGCCATTTATCATAGCCCTTGCTGTTTAGGTGCAGCATATCGCTTTCAAACAAAGTAGTATCGGGCATTTTGGTTGTAGGATTTAATATTGCAGAGGCCACATCCACATAATGGGTTTTCTTGCGGTTCTTGATAAAATCGCGCACCAGGCCGTTGGCTATCCTAACCTCAGATAAATACTTGGCACGGCTTGGGCTTGGCTTTATAGCCATAAAATAGATCTCGGCATTGGGCAGGTTTTGTTTGATCATCGCCCAAAGTTTGTAAAACTCGCGGGCAGTGAATTTACCGGTTTTGCCTGCGGCGATATCATTCTCGCCTGCGTAAATAAAGATCTTGCGCGGATGGTACGGGTACATGATATATGGCGTGTAGTAATCTACCAATTGCTCTATGGTACAACCGCCAACGCCACGGCGGATGATCGGCTTATCGCTAAAGCGCTGCTCCAGGTCTGTCCATTTACGGATAGATGAACTGCCGATGAACAGGGTCCCGTTTTTGGCTGGCATCTTAAGGCTGTCCTGATGTTTAAAATCGCGGATCTCGTTATCAAACGGGAAACCTGTTTGCGCGTGTGCAGTTACGCCAAATGTTGCTAAAACTAAAAGTAAAATGATCCTGATCCTCATGCCGGTTGTACTAAACGTTCTTCAAAAAACATAAAAGGCATCATGCTTTTTACGTCGTCAATAACCCACACAGGGCCGTCAATGCAATATAACAATACCCGTAACGGACTGTTTTGCCTTTTCTCCACTTCGGCCATTACCTGCAGGCAGGCACCGCATGAGGTAACGGGCTTCACCAACGCAAAATCTTCAGTATGCGCGGTAACTGCCATACTAACAATAGGGTCATCAGCATGGCCGGCCCCCCAATGAAACAGGGCAACCCGCTCGGCACATAGGCCCGATGGGTAAGCTACATTCTCCTGATTACTGGCATGGATGATTTTACCGCTTTCCAATTGCAGTGCCGCCCCCACCCTGAATTTAGAGTACGGCGAATGCGATGTTGCCATCGCTTTTACAGCTTGGGCACATAGGGCCTGGTCGGTGCTATTTAGTTCGGTGATGGTATCGTATTCTTTAAAAGATACTTTGATATCGTGTTTTGTCATGGCGTATGTTACCAATCCGTAAAAACAGATTGTATTTTAAGTCAACAAAAATCCCCCGCTCTTTTCAGAACGGGGGATACAATATAGCGTTTTTATTTCAAACTAAATTAATAACCGCGATGAATGATGAACACGTACTATCGCTATTTCGTAAACAGATAAAATTTTATAAATTATCCGATAACTGCCGTCAATCAATTCTCTAATGGTTTCATTTTCGAATTCAGGAACAACTCTGCCAAGTTTGGGATGATCTTCAAGTATATCAACTTTGGTTACAAGTTTATCTACAAAGCGACCCGCATACATTATCGAGTCTTTAGCTATATAATCATAGATTGCCTGCAGATCCTCTAACGCAAGCGGCGTCCAATTTACTTCGACCACTGTTTAACCCGCTGTTTGACATCTGCATGGGATATCATCTTACCCGATTCGACTTGCTTTAAGCCTTTTTCTACCTTTTCGATGAAAATCAGTTTTTCCAATAAAACTTCCAGGTCAAAGTCCTGTGGCATATCACCTATAGTCGCTAATGCTTTATTTTTATTCATACATCTAATTTAAGGATATTCCTTCGTAAAAACAATATTCAAACTACACCGCTACCGGCAATTCAACCTCATCCAAATTTTCCGCTATTAGCGGGTTTACGCTTTCGTCATCCTTTTCTACCCGTAGGTTATTTACAATATGCTGCTGGCGGGTTGGCGTGTTCTTGCCCATAAAATACTCCAGAAGGGCTTTGATGTTGGCATCTTTCAGGAACACCGGGTCTAACCTGATATCCTTACCAATAAACAACCCAAACTCATCGGGCGAGATCTCTCCCAAACCTTTAAACCGGGTTATCTCGGGCTTAACACCAAGGCTGGCTATGGCGTTACGGCGCTCTTCGTCGCTATAGCAGTATATGGTTTGCTTTTTATTACGTACCCTAAACAGCGGCGTTTGCAGGATATGCACGTGCCCGGCCTTTACCAGGTCGGGGAAGAATTGCAGGAAAAACGTCATCAGCAATAACCTGATGTGCATTCCGTCCACATCGGCATCAGTTGCCACTACTATATTGTTGTAACGCAATCCATCTATACCGTCCTCGATATTTAGCGCGTGTTGCAACAGGTTAAATTCCTCGTTTTCGTAAACCACTTTTTTGGTCAGCCCGAAACAGTTTAGCGGCTTACCCTTTAAACTAAATACCGCCTGGGTTTGCACATCCCGCGATTTGGTTATAGACCCACTGGCCGAGTCACCCTCGGTAATAAACAGGGTAGTTTCCTGCCTGCGCTCGTGGTTATCATCAAAGTGCAGTTTACAATCACGCAGTTTACGGTTGTGTAACGATGCTTTTTTGGCGCGATCATTAGCCAGTTTTTTAATGCCCGCAATATCCTTGCGCTCACGCTCGGATTGCAGTATGCGTTTCAACAAGGCATCGGCAGCAGCCGGATTTTTGTGTAAATAGTTATCCAGTTCCTTTTTAAGGAAATCGTTTATAAAACCACGTACCGAAGGACCTTCCGGGCCAATATTTTGCGAACCCAGTTTGGTTTTTGTTTGCGATTCAAAAACCGGCTCCTGTACTTTTATCGCGATGGCGGCTACGATAGATGCGCGGATATCCGACGCGTCAAACTCCTTTTTATAAAACTCGCGGATGGTTTTCACCACCGCCTCTCGGAAGGCTGCCTGGTGCGTACCACCTTGTGTGGTATGCTGGCCGTTTACAAATGAGTAATATTCTTCACCGTACGATTGGCCGTGCGTCATCGCTATTTCTATATCCTCCCCTTTAAGGTGGATGATGGGGTAGCGCAGGTTCTCGGCATCGGCATTACGTACTAACAAATCATACAGGCCTCGTTCTGATAAATATTTTTGCCCGTTAAAGTTTAGCGTTAAACCTGCATTCAGGAACACATAGTTCCAGATCATATTCTCTACAAACTCGGGGATAAAGCGATAATGGCGGAAGATGCTTTCATCGGGGATAAAATTAATAGCGGTACCATTACGCTGCGAGGTTTCCTTTTCAGGCTCATCACGAATCAGTTCGCCTTTCTCAAATTCGGCAATTTTGGTACGGCCATCACGGTATGATTGTACAGTGAACGAGCCCGACAAAGCGTTAACCGCCTTGGTACCCACTCCGTTTAACCCTACCGATTTTTGGAAGGCCTTACTATCATATTTACCACCCGTATTTATTTTAGATACACAATCTATCACTTTACCCAATGGGATGCCGCGGCCATAATCACGAACAGACACTTTGTGGTCGCTCATGCTTACCTCAATGGTACGGCCAGATCCCATCACAAATTCATCTATCGAGTTATCAATGATCTCTTTTAGCAACACATATACGCCATCGTCATAAGCCGAGCCATCGCCCAGCTTACCAATGTACATACCCGGTCTTAAGCGGATGTGTTCCTTCCAGTCTAACGACCGGATACTATCATCATCATAATTTACTGTTTCTGCCATGTTAAGATCAAATGTTTTGGTGCTGATTTAGCCCGATATGCAAAAATAAAGTTATGCCACTTAAATTAGTATTTAAATGTGCCAACTTATTAACATTGCAGGGCTATTGCTTAAATTTTATACAGCTGCTGGCCTTGTCAATATTCTTAAAAAACTCGGGCCCTTTTTCGTTACTAAAGCAAACCGCCAGTATAGTACCGGTATGGTCTTTTTGCAAAGTTATAAGGAGCGCGTATTTATAATGCTTTGTTACCGGCTCATCAAGCAGGTTTAGCAGGTAGGTCCTACCGGCATCTGCATTATATTTTGCCAGGTATCTTGGTGGGATGCTGCGTAAAAAATAATTATTGTCGCCGGTAAAGGCCTGTGCCTGTGCAGTACCCATACCTATGTATAAAGAGTCGGGGTTGGCCTGTGCAGTATTTTTGTTACCTATAGAGCGTTGGTAACTGGCGTAATTTTCCTTTTGTGATTTTACCTGAAACCAAAGCTCAAACTCCTTGCCGGGTATTTCCATGGCATAGTCAAAAGAAAGATCCTCATTATCCGGCGCTTTTATCTCCCTAAACCCTTTTGGGAAGGTAAAGTTAACGTTAGCATTTGCTGCCAATGCCAGGAAATTTTTAAGTTGAACACTAATGGCCGCCGCGGCATTGGCTGAAGTTTTTGGTGTAATTGTATGTTTTACACTAATCGGTTTTTGTTTAATAACTTTCCTTCTCACCTGCGAAAACAGTGCAAGCGAAATACAAAACAACAATACCCCCGTAAGTAATATTTGTTTAAGTTGCTTCAAGTTATAGGATAAGTTAATTAGGTAACTAAATCAATGAACGAATTTAAGTGATTTTGAACATTAAATAAAATTAATTTAACCTAAAATATTAATTAAAAATAAACACACAGCAAATATGATCATACATCCAATGCCATATCACAAAGTGGGCGCAAAAGCCTTTTCTTACGGTCATTGAAATTAAAACAACTAATTATAATAAATTAACCCTCGCCACTCATAACTACGCTTGTATATCAGATAAAAAATCAACTATTGATCAAAAACTTAACGTAGGCATCAATTTTAATCTTTTTAAATTATTTTAATAAGTATTTTGATTTTATGAATTATCTTTATTAAGTTTGTATCGATGATGAAAAACAAGTCATTAAAATACGCATACTTTTTGTTCCTTCTGGGGGGATTAAATTTTATAGTTAATTGGTTAGTAAAATCCTCGCTTCGGTGAGGATTTTTTTTATGCCAATTTTTTTGAGCAGATAAAACACAATACAGCAATATATTAAACCTGATTATGGCAAGATTAAATTTATTAGAAGAAACCCGTTACGAAAAACTGCCGGTTACGGTATACCCCGACCAGCGTGCCGCATCAATAGCAGTAGCAGGCAGGATAGCTGCGCTGATCCGCAAAAAACAAGCGGCCGGCCAGCCCACCGTGTTGGGCCTGGCAACAGGTGTTACACCAATACAGGTTTACGCCGAACTAATTCGCCTGCATAAAGAAGATGGGCTTTCTTTTAAAGGCGTTATCACTTTCAATTTGGATGAATACTACCCCATGAAACCGGATGCGGCACAAAGCTACGTTACCTTCATGAACGAAAATCTGTTCGACCATATAGACGTTGACAAAAAACTGGTACACATCCCCAACGGGACCCTGCCGCAAGATGAAGTCGCTGCATTTTGTTTAGAATACGAACGCCAGATAGAAGAACTTGGCGGCCTCGACCTACAGATCTTAGGTATCGGCCGTACCGGCCACATCGGGTTTAACGAGCCGGGCTCGGCACCAAACTCGGGCACACGGTTGGTTACCCTTGACGACCTTACCCGTAACGACGCTTCGCGCGATTTTGGTGGTAAGCAAAACGTACCTACCAAAGCGATAACTATGGGTGTAGGAACGATATTTAAAGCCCGCGAAATTATCCTGATGGCATGGAGCGCCAAAAAAGCGCCGATAGTACGCAAAGCGGTAGAGGGCGAAATTTCTGGCGAAGTGCCTGCAACCTTCCTTCAATTATCAGACAATGTAGAGTTTGTTTTAGATGTGGATGCCGCATCGGGCCTTACCCGCTTTGATACACCCTGGTTGGTGTCTGATTGCGTTTGGGATAACAATTTGAAGAAAAAAGCCGTTATCTGGCTATCGAGGGCGGTTGGCAAACCCATCCTAAAACTTACCGAAGAGGATTACAACAGCAACGGTATGGCGCAACTCGCGGTAGAGCAAGGCCCCGTATACCAAATCAACATTGACATTTTTAACCAGGTGCAGCATACCATTACCGGCTGGCCGGGAGGCAAACCGGGAGCAGACGACAGCCAGCGCCCCGAACGTGCGGAACCCGCAAGCAAACGGTCTATTGTTTTTTCTCCGCACCCCGATGATGATGTGATCTCAATGGGTGGTACATTCATTCGCCTTGTTGACCAGGGCCATGATGTACACGTAGCTTATCAAACATCGGGCAACACCGCCGTGTGGGACGATGATGTGCTACGATACATGGAGTTCGCTATTGATTTTAAAGCCAGCGTTGGAGAGGATACCGCCAAACTGCAAGGCATTTACGAAGACATGCGCACATTCATCCATAAGAAACTACCAAACCAGGTAGATACTACGGAAATTCGTGATGTAAAAGGCTTTATCCGTAAAACGGAGGCTATCTCGGGTGCACGCTTTGCAGGGTTGCCGGATAGCAATATCCACTTCCAGGCGTTGCCTTTCTACGAATCCGGTAAAACCAAAAAGAACTCGGTTGGCGAAGAGGATATCAAACAGACCATGGAATTGCTACAAAAGGTAAAACCACAACAGGTATTTACCGCCGGTGACTTTGCCGACCCGCATGGCACACACGTGGTTTGTTTCAATATCGTTATCGAATCATTACAACGCCTCCGTAAAACCGAGGCTTGGGTAAACGACTGCTGGGTTTGGATGTACCGCGGCGCATGGCATGAGTTTGCAACCCACGAAATTGAAATGGCCGTACCACTTTCGCCCGCCGAAGTATTGCGTAAACGTAATGCCATATTCAAACACCAATCGCAAAAAGACCGCCCTGTATTCCCCGGTGACGATGCACGCGAGTTTTGGGTACGCGCCGAAGATCGCAACCGCGAAACCGCGCAGAACTACGATAAGCTGGGCATGGCCGAATATGCCGCCATGGAGGCTTTTGTGAGGTATCATTATTAAGATAAACATTCTGTAACGTAAAAAGCCGCGATTTATCGCGGCTTTTTACGTTACATTCCCACCATGCCCTTGCGAGCGATAGCCCGGCAATCTCTTAAGTATTCGTTTATGCCAGGTGTACAATTATGTAAAGAGATTGCTTCGTTCCTGCAATACCGCGGGGGAATAGAGAAAGAACTTAGCGACATGGTGGCGCTATTTTGTCAGTACATGTAAAAACTGAAAATACTGATTACAAGGCAGATATGCGCGTTCACGCCCGTTCATGGCCGTGAACGTGAACATTTTGCAGTTACGGGGGGCGTTTTAGGCGGTGCTGAGCGGCTCCAAATAGAGCATCTAAATGACGCTTTACCGGGCGTGATTTTTATTTTATCTTCCCGTTCACCAATGCAATTATCTCCGCTTCGGCGGCAATTGTTTTTTGCTCTATCTCTTCGCCACGTTTTAAAATATCATCTACAAAAGCTTTATCCTTAAAGCCTGATGCATTTATCTTCACATTCATAAACGCCCCCATTACCGCCGAGCGCACACAAAGCGCAGCCACGCCTGCATCTGTTACCGAATTTGGGTTACCGTTTTCTACCATAGCTTTTATCAGCGTTAAACCTTCATAAGCAGTTTCCATTACCTGGAACGGGATCTCAATAGCATAGCGCGTAGCATTCTGTATGGCCTTGTCACGTGCAGCTTTCTCGGCATCGTTTCCTTTTGGCAAGCTAAACGCTTCCATTATTCGGTTGAAGGCCGTGGTATCAAGGTCAACCAGCCTTAACAATTCATCTTTCAAGGCCTGCCCCTGCTCAGCCCAATTACTAAATTCATCCCAACGGCCGTCCCAGCCTTTTTTATGGGATGACAGATTAGCTACCATGGTAGCCAGAGAAGCGCCCAAGGCGCCCATGTAAGCAGATATGGAGCCACCACCCGGCGCAGGGCTTTCGCTCGCGGTTTCGTCGGCAAAAGCGGTTAAGGTCATACCAACCAGTTTGCCTGCGGTTGCATCGCGTAGCAAATATTCTATAATACGCTCGTCAGGGTTAAACGGACCAAGTTCATCCAGCCCCATCGATTTAATGGCGATCTTGATAATTTCCGCTCCGCTCACGCCCACAGAGCGTTGTTGTTTCCGCAAAAAATATTTACCGGCATCCAGCATGGCTTTCAATGGGATCAAACCCACCAACTCGCTGCCCGTAACACGGATGCCACGGTCTGCAGCCTTGCTGCAAACCTCGTCGAAAGCAACATGTATAGGCGTAACTTTAATGTTGGTTAGGTTCATCGAGATCTGGGCAACGCCATACTCTTCAATATACCAGCCGATAGCCTTTACACTTTTTAAGGTGCCGGGGATAGATCTCGGTTTGCCATTCTCATCATTTACAACTTTGCCGTTCACCGGGTCGCCTTCGCGCATTACGCGGCCAGCCTCGCGCACATCAAAAGCAATGGCATTAGCCCTGCGGGTAGATGTGGTATTCAGGTTGATATTATAAGCGATCAAAAAATCCCGTGCGCCAATCACGGTAGCACCCCGCTTGGCATCCATCTCAGCCGGGCCAAAATCAGGCTTCCATTTAGGCTCTTTTATTTTTTTGAAGAAACCCTCATACTCACCCGCACGGATCACCGAGAGATTGTCCCGGGATTTATCTGCCTGCGCATGCTGGTATAAATACGCAGGGATGCCCAACTCCTGGCCCACACGCTTAGCCAGCTGCTTAGCATACTCAGCGGTCTCTTCCATCGTTATATTGGCAATAGGTATCAGCGGACAAACATCGGTTGCGCCCATTCGCGGGTGCTCGCCTTTATGTTTGCTCATATCTATCAGTTCACCAGCTTTTTTCATCGCCAGGAAAGCTGCTTGTATCACTTGCTTTGGTTCGCCCACAAAAGTTACCACCGTGCGGTTGGTGGCCTTACCCGGGTCAACGTTTAGCAAGCGAACGCCCTCAACAGACTCCACCTCGTCGGTAATTTGTTTAATAATAACCAGGTTTACACCTTCGCTAAAATTGGGCACACATTCTATTAGTTGGTTCATTGGTTTATTAGTTCAACTGTTCATTAGTAACACCCTTAACCCAAACGAGGTTAGGCTTCAATTTTCCCTGGTAATATAATATTTGGCGGTAATCGGCGCATGGGTAGGCCTGCATATCGCCGGGCATACCCGGTGCTAATATACCACCTTCTATTTTTAATGCCGTGGCCGCACGAAAGGTCAATCCTGCAAAAACTTCGGCAGCAGATAACTTTTCTGATGCGCTCATCACGGCGGCTTGCATTAGCAAGTCGCCCATGGGTGCCGAGCCGGGGTTCCAGTCACTGGCAATGGCAAGGCAGGCACATGCATCAAGTAGTTTGCGGGCGGGTGCATAAGGCATACCCAAACCTAAAGATGCACCCGGTAGTGTAACCGCAACGGTATTTGATGAGGCCAAAAGGCCAATTTCTTCTTCGCCACTTGCTTCGAGATGGTCGGCAGATACGGCGCCAACCTGCATCGCAACGGCGCTGCCACCGGTTGTAAACTGGTCGGCATGTACGGTCACGTCGAAGCCCATTTGTTTGGCTTTGGTTAAATAGATCAAAGCGTTTTTAGCATCAATCGCGCTTTGTTCGATAAAGATATCTACGCGGTTGGTTAGGTTTTCTTGTCTAAGAATAGGTAGCAACTCATTTATAATATAGGCCAAATATTCTTCCTGGGATCCGTTAAAATCCTTCGGCACCATGTGCGCGGCCAGGCAGGTAGGTATTAGTTTGGCTTTAGTTTGTGCCGATGCCACTTTAATAGCTCGGAGCTGTTTTAACTCTTCATCAACGCTTAACCCATAACCACTTTTAACTTCGATAGTAGTTACTCCTTCCGCCAAATGGCGATTGGCACGTCGTAGCAGGTTATTTACAAGGGTGGCCTCGTTAGCAGCCCGGGTTTGTGTAACCGTATCCCAGATACCACCGCCTGCTTTGGCAATTTCTAAGTAAGTTTTACCGGCAATACGCATAGCGTAATCTTTAGCGCGGTTGCCACCAAAACAAATATGCGTATGGCAATCGATAAAGCCGGGCAGCAAAACATGGTCGCCGTGTATCTCTTCGATTTGTGCCGATGGATTGGCTTTAGTTAGTTCTCTATAATCGCCAATTTCGATAATAAGTCCGTTCTCTACCAGCACACCACCATTAGCGACAATATGTAATTGCTCATCTTTCAAAGCGCCTTTTAAGGGCAACCCTGTTAAGGGGAGTATTTGTATGAATGGACCTATTAATTTTTTCATATTGTTGTTCATGTATCCCTCGCGTCATTGCGAGGTACGAAGCAATCTCTACATCGGCAGGTCAGCTCTGTACAGCAAAGAGATTGCTTCGTACCTCGCAATGACGCCTTTTTTTACATTGTCTTCGGGCTTTCCGACTATCGGTTTCCGACTTAAACCTACCAGACTTTCAATCCAAATCTATCTGCCCAGTCCTGCGCCTTGTCATAACCTGCATCCGCATGGCGAAAGATACCCATGGCAGGATCATTATGCAAAACTCGTTTTAGGCAAGTTGCGGCACGTTCGGTACCATCGGCTACGACTACCATTCCGGCATGTTGCGAGTAACCCATACCTACGCCGCCGCCGTGATGGAACGACACCCATGTAGCGCCGCCCGAAGTATTAGCCATCAAGTTCAGCAACGGCCAGTCAGATACGGCGTCCGAGCCATCCTTCATCGATTCGGTTTCGCGGTTTGGTGATGCAACAGAGCCACAATCCAGATGGTCGCGACCGATCACGATAGGCGCTTTTACTTTGCCGCTTGCTACCAGTTCGTTAAATATCAACCCGGCCTTTTCGCGCTCGCCCATGCCTAACCAGCAAATGCGTGCAGGCAATCCTTGAAAGGCAATTTGCTTTTGCGCTTTCTCGAGCCAATTTATCAAAGGTTTGTTGTCGGGGAAAGCGTCTATCAAAGCCTTGTCAGTTGTATAAATATCTTCGGGATCGCCGGATAGGGCTACCCACCTGAACGGGCCTTTCCCCTCGCAAAACAACGGGCGAATAAACGCCGGTGTAAAACCGGGAAAATCGTAAGCATTTTGCTCGCCGCCTTGTTTGGCAAACTCGCGCAGGTTGTTCCCGTAATCGAAAGTTATCGACCCACGTTTTTGTAACTCCAGCATAAAGCCAACATGACGTGCCATACTAGCTAATGACAAGTTTTTATATTGCGCAGGATCTGCCTTGCGCAGGTCAAGCGCCTCATCTAACCTTAATCCGTTAGGAATATAGCCGTTCAATGGGTCGTGTGCGGAGGTTTGGTCGGTTACCATATCGGGCACAATGCCATCAGCGATCAGTCGTTCCAGCATATCGCCGGCATCGCTCACCAAACCAACCGACAAAGTTTCGCGCTTGGCCATGGCATCCTGCACCCAGCTTACCGCTTCCTCGTATGAGTGAGTTAGCCTGTCAATATATTTACTATCTATCCGTTTTTGAATGCGGGTAGCATCTACATCGGCACCTAAAAATACGGCACCAGCCATAGTTGCGGCCAATGGTTGTGCGCCACCCATACCGCCAATACCGGCGCTTACGATCAGTTTACCTGTCAAATCATTATTAAAATGCTGGCGTCCTGCCTCCACAAACGTTTCGTAAGTGCCTTGCAAAATACCCTGGGTGCCAATGTAGATCCAACTCCCGGCGGTCATCTGGCCGTACATCATCAGGCCATCGGCGCGCAGTTTATTAAAATGCTCCCAGGTTGCCCATGCGGGTACCAGGTTGCTGTTGGCTATTAAAACCCTTGGCGCCTGCGGGTGGCTGCGGATGATCCCAACCGGCTTGCCGGATTGTACCAATAACGAATGATCCTCATCTAGTTCCAGCAACAGTTCAATTATCTTCCGCAGCGATTCGGGGTTGCGGGCTGCCTGTCCGATACCGCCATAAACCACCAACTCCTCAGGGTTTTCTGCAACCTGCCCGTTAAGGTTGTTAAGCAACATGCGCAGCGGTGCTTCCGTTTGCCAGCTTTTAGCATGCAGTTGGTTACCAACCGGGGCATAATAAACCGGGTGGTTGGCGTACGTATTAATAAATTCCGAATTCGTCATCGCCGTTTATATTAATGTTATGTTTTTGAGCGGTTTCATCGGCAACCGACCGGAGCTGCCCGCTAATAATTAGTTGATGCAGGGCGTTAATATCATCCGCAAAAATTCTATCCTCTTTAATAAAAGGCACCTGCTGCCTTACCAATTGATGCATGTTCTCTATTACCGGGGTACTTTGCAAAGGCCGGCGGAACTCTAACGCCTGCGATGCGTAAAGTAACTCTATAGCCTGGATGTACTCCAAATTATCTAACACCATGTGCAGTTTGCGCCCGCTGATAGAGCCCATGGAAACATGATCTTCCTGCCCGAGCGAGGTAGGCACACTATCGGCGCTTGCCGGGAAACAGAAAGTTTTATTTTCGGTAACCAACGCGGCGGTGGTGTATTGCGGGATCATCAGGCCCGAATTTAGTCCGGCATCATCTGTTAAAAGTTTTGGTAAACCGTAACGGCCTTCGCTCATGAGGTAGCCGCGGCGATCAGCAATATTGCCCAGTTCGGCAGCGGCTACAGTAGCGTAATCTAACGGCAAAGCCAATGGCTGCCCATGAAAGTTGCCACCGCTTATGGTGTCATCGGCATTAAAAATTACCGGGTTGTCGGTTACAGAATTTAATTCGATCTCAGTTAGTTCCTTTAAATGCAGCCAGGCATTGCGCGATGCACCATGTACCTGCGGCATACAACGTAACGAATATGGATCCTGCACTCGATCACAATCTACATGAGAACTGCCGATGGACGACCCCTCCAATAAAGACGCCAGGCGTTTCGCCACCAACTTAGTGCCTTTATACGGGCGAATGGCATGTAGCCTCGCATCAAATGGCCGTGAAGAGCCCATAAGCCCTTCAAGTGACATGGCGCCGATCAGATCAGCAACATTAAGCGCGTTGTTTAAACGTTCAACCGCCTTTATAGCGAAAGCTAAAATAAATTGGGTGCCGTTTATAAGTGCTAAACCTTCTTTTGGGCCCAGCACCAATGGCTGTAAATTATGTTGTTTAAGGATTTCGCCTGCGTGATGCCTTTCGTCGCCAGTATTTACATATCCTAAGCCAATTAGCGGCAAAAACAGATGCGAAAGCGGCGCCAGATCACCCGAGGCACCAACCGATCCTTTCTCGGGTACGACCGGGATAATATCATTATCTATATGCCAAATGATCCTATCTAACGTGGCAGGTGCAATGCCCGAGTATCCCTGCGCCAATGCTTGCACCTTGGTTATCAGCATCAGCTTGGCGATTTCTTGGGGGATAGGTTTACCTACGCCAACGCTATGGCTTTTTAAAATATTACTTTGCAGCAGGCTGGTATCTTTTTCAGAAATGCGTGTATCGCAAAGCGGACCAAAACCTGTATTGATACCGTAAACGGGTAATTGCGTATGCACAATTTTTTCAACCTCTTTCCAGGAAGTGTGAATGCGCGCGGCGGCCTCGCCATCGATTATACCCTTTGTTTTGCCCGATGCTATATCCAGGCAAACACCAATAGTTAAATGTCCTGTGCCGTAATTAAATTGTGTCATGGGAAACGGGGTTTAATTTGGCGCTTACTTTACCCAGTAAGTTGTAAGCACGAAAGGAATCTTCTAAAGCGGATATTGCGGGTAGTATCTCGGCAATTTTAGCATCGCTTGCCTCCAGTTCGGCCATGCTGGCGGTAATGGCTTCCCAAATGGGCAGGATCTGGTTCAACAATTCGCGGCCCTTACCTGTGAATTGTACCATTTGCCTGCGGCCATCGTCGGCATGGGTGGTGGTTTCTACTAATTTACGGTTCTTTAAGTTTGTTATCAGCTGACTTGCCGCCGGGTGCGATACCTCGGTTTGTTCGCTCAACTCCTTAATAGATAGCGAATCGTTTTTTGACAACAAGTAGAAAACCGGGAACCAACTGGCATCAAAATCAATGCCTTCATTTTGGTAGATGCGGTTTATTTCGGCAAGGAAAGTTTCGCTCATCCGCCTTAAGCGGCTGCCCAATACCAGGTAACCCAAACTTTGATACAAATTCATAAGTGCAATTTATATAAGTGCTTATATAAATGCAAGTTTATTTTGTAAATGTTTGATATCTATATTTATTAGACGCATAACTTGCTCACCCGGTCATTGCTTCGCCCGCCGCCGCGGGGGTGAGTATATCTCAAACGTTCTCCGCCTCAGACAGAACTTGTCCTAATCCACCTGTTATCTTGTCGCAATTGCACCTTGAAAATCAATTTGCACCGGGTATCTTCGTTATATATTAAATATTAGATTATGAAAGAGCAATTTAGTATCAGCATCAACGCGTCCCGCAGAAAAGTTTGGGAAACACTTTGGGGCGATGAAACTTATCCGCAATGGACTGCACCATTTTGTGAAGGTTCAAAGGCCATTACCGACTGGAAAGAAGGCAGCAAGGTTTTGTTTAGCGACGGTGAAGACCGTGGCATGGTGTCTATGATTGCCCGCAATATCCCTTACGAGTTTATGTCGTTTAAAATGCTGGGAGAATTAAAAAACGGTGTGGAAGATTTCACCAGCGATAATGCGAAAAAGCTGGCCGGCGGCATGGAAAACTATACCCTTACGGGCGATGCCAATAAAACCCACTTAACGGTAGACCTGAGCGGTACTAACTTGGATCAAGATATTATGAACTACTTTTCGCAAACCTGGCCAAAAGCGCTGGAAGCATTAAAAGCCGTTGCTGAAAAATAACTTTGTATCAGCCTTTTTACCGATAATACAACTGCATTTGCTCATTAAAGCTATTTTTGCTGAATGAAAAAGTCACTATTAATATTTTTAACAACCATAATATGCGGCGCAAGCTTTGCCGGCGGCATAGATACCATAAAACGTAACGCCTACACACTTATCGTACACGGCAACGACGCTAACTTTGATAAAGCTATTACCGATAAACTTGTCAGCACATTTTTTATTGTTTACCCAAAAATTGTGAACGAATACAACAAGAAAAGCCTTAAAAAGGTGGAGTTTTTTATCGATACCGCCTACCATGGTGTTGCTGCAACCGATAATGGCCGCGTGGTTTTTAGTCCGGCTTATATGACTAAGCACCCAAATGATATTGATGTGGTTACCCACGAGGTGATGCACATTGCCCAAAACTACGGCAGTTTCGACGGGCCGGGATGGTTAACAGAGGGCATTGCCGATTACGTGCGTAACGAGCAAGGTGTGGCTAACGCTGCCGCAAATTGGAAGCTGCCGGATTTTAAGCCTACCCAAAATTACGATAACGCCTACCGTGTTACCGCCCGATTTTTAGTGTGGGTAGAAACTAAGGTCAAAAAGGGGACCGTTAAAAAATTAGACAGCCAGATGCGCGATCATACTTACACAGCAGCATCTTGGAATAAACTTACCGGTAAATCGGTTGATGACTTGTGGAAGGATTATTCGACTCACCCGACGATATAATTGCCAGCCTGAATTTACCGGCTTTAAAGGTGAAATGACGTAAGAGGGACAAAAAAAGCGTTATTTAGCTGCGCTATATACACCCGGTCAGCAGCACCTAAAATCGCCCTGAAAACGACCTGAAACGCCACCCGTAACTGCAGAATGTTCACGTTCACGGCCATGAACGCGCGTGAACGCTCGTATCTGCCTTATAATCAGCGTTTCCTATTTTTACATATACTGACAAAATAGCGCCACCATCATTAGTATGGTTTGCCAGGCGCACCATTACAGTCTATTAAACGCGCGGCATTGCAATAACGATCTGCCTGAAACTAAGAAAGGCCTTCCAAAAATTGGAAAGCCTTTCTTGTTTGTCAATTTAATGATTAAAATCAACCACCTAATGCTGCTGCACCACTTACGATCTCGGTAAGTTCGGTTGTTATTGCTGCCTGGCGTGCCTGGTTGTATGAAAGTTTTAGGGCTTTCAACAGGTCGCCTGCATTTTCGGTCGCTTTATCCATCGCTGTCATACGTGCGCCATGCTCAGATGCGTTTGAATCTAAAACGGCACGGTATAACTGAATTTTAATATTTTTAGGGATCAGCTGTTCTACTATCTCTTCCTGCGAAGGTTCTAAGATGTAGTTAACTTGCGTTTCAATAACAGCATCCTTAGTTTTAACCACTTCTTCTTTTGGTTTTGCTTCGGCCATTGGTACCGGCAATAATTGCTCGGCAACCTGGAACTGTACAGCCGCGTTGCGGAAATGGTTATAAACCAATTCAACACGATCGTAATCGCCATTGATAAAGCCTTGCATAATGCTGTCGGTAATTTTCGAAGCATTGATAAAGTTCAGGTCAAGGTACAGATCGTTGTTGTTACCAATAACGTTATACTTACGACGCTGAAAAAACTCCTGGCTTTTTTTACCGATGGCAACAATAGAAACGTTACCCGCCCTTAACTGCTCGCTGTATTTCTCGGCAATCAAGTTATTGGCAGTTTTAATAACGTTGGTATTAAAAGCACCCGCTAAACCACGGTTTGATGATACAACAACAACCAATACACGCACCGGCTCGCGCTGTTGCAGGTATGGCGAAGCACCATCCTCTAAACTTGCCGATAGGTTTGCCAAAAGGTCTTTCAACTTATTAGCGTACGGGCGTAACTGTACAATAGCATTGGTTGCCCTTTTCAGCTTCGCTGCCGAAACCATTTTCATGGCCTTGGTGATCTGCTGTGTTGAGCTTACGGATGCTATCCTGTTTCTTACTTCTTTTAAATTAGCCATTCTTTAATATGGGGGTTCGGGGAGCGAAGTGTGAAGTGCGAAATAAATTTTCACGCACCTCGCACTCCGCACCTCGCAACTTAAATTAATATTTACCTGCCAATTCTTTAGCTACTGTTTCCAGTACGCCTGTCAACTGGTCATCAAATTTACCTGCTTTAAGGGCTGCCAACACTTCAGGGTGGCGTTGCTCTAACTGGCTTGTATATTCTGCTTCAAACTCACGGATCTTGTTAACCGGTACGTTACGCATCAGGTTTTTAGTACCTAAGTAGATGATAGCTACCTGTTTTTCTACCGTTACCGGAGAGAACTGGCCTTGCTTCAAAATTTCTACGTTACGGGCACCTTTGTCAATTACGTTTTTGGTTGACGCATCTAAATCCGAACCGAATTTAGAGAATGCCTCAAGTTCACGATATTGTGCCTGGTCAAGTTTAAGTGTACCGGCAACTTTCTTCATCGATTTGATCTGCGCGTTACCACCCACACGTGATACCGAGATACCTACGTTAATTGCCGGGCGGATACCTGCTAAGAACAAGTTAGACTCTAAGAAGATCTGACCATCAGTAATTGAAATTACGTTGGTAGGGATATATGCAGATACGTCACCAGCCTGTGTTTCGATAATAGGCAAAGCGGTTAATGAACCACCACCTTTAACAATGTGCCTGATAGACTCCGGCAAATCGTTCATTTGCTGCGCGATGTTATCATTGCTGTTAACTTTTGCAGCACGTTCTAATAAACGGCTGTGCAGGTAAAATACGTCACCCGGGTAAGCCTCACGGCCCGGTGGGCGGCGTAATAACAATGAAACCTCACGATAAGCTACCGCTTGTTTAGAAAGATCATCATAAACGATCAATGCAGGGCGACCTGTATCACGGAAGTACTCGCCAATTGCAGCACCTGCAAACGGCGCAAAGAACTGCATGGTAGCAGAGTCTGATGCATTAGCCGCAACAACGATAGAGTAAGGCATAGCACCGTTCTCTTCTAATGTGCGTACAATGTTTGCAACTGTAGAAGCCTTTTGGCCACAAGCTACATATATACAATATACCGGCGCGCCGGCATCGTAAAATTCTTTTTGGTTGATAATGGTATCGATACAAACAGCGGTTTTACCAGTTTGGCGGTCACCAATAACCAACTCGCGCTGGCCACGGCCAATCGGGATCATCGCGTCGATAGCTTTGATACCTGTTTGTAATGGCTCAGTTACCGGCTGGCGATAGATAACACCAGGCGCTTTACGCTCCAAAGGCATTTCGTACGTTTCGCCGATGATCGGTCCTTTACCATCAATTGGGGTACCTAAAGTATCTACAACACGGCCAAGCATGCCTTCGCCAACGTTGATAGATGCGATACGGTTGGTGCGTTTTACATTGTCACCTTCCTTAATATCGTCAGATCTACCTAACAATACCACACCTACGTTATCTTCTTCAAGGTTTAATACTATACCTTGTAAACCGTTATCAAATTCAACCAGCTCACCTGATTGTACTTTAGTTAGTCCGTAAACGCGTGCAATACCGTCACCCACCTGGAGCACGGTACCCACTTCTTCTAATTCAGATTCTGACTTAAAGCCCGCTAATTGCTGACGCAAAATTGCTGATACTTCGTCTGGTCTTACCTCTACCATTTTTGAATTTATTTTAGAATTTTAATTTAATACTATTTGATTGCAACCTGTGCAAATTCCTTTTTCATTCGTTTTAAGCTGCTGGCTATGCTGGTATCAACCTGCCTGTCGCCTACAGTAAGCACAAAACCACCAATTAACGATGGGTCAACTTTATCAGTAAGCTTAACCGTACCGCCAATCGCTTTCTGCACATCGTCAAGCATTTTTTGCTTATTCTCTGCAGATAGTGGTGACGCGGTTATTACTTTGGCATTAGTAATTTGATTCTTCACATCGTATAAACCAATAAACTCCTGCGCGGTAGTGTATAACACTTCGCCACGGCCTTTATTGATCATGATGTTTAAGAATGCAATAGTTACCTTGTTAACCTTGCTGCCAAAAACATCAGCCAGTATATGTACCTTTTTACTGTGCGATATAATGGGGTTAGCCAAAACAGCACCCAACTCCGGGCTACTTTTTACAGTACCCAAAAAAAGCTCCATATCAGTTTTAACCTCTTCAAGGGCTTTTTGCTCCCCGGCAAGGTCAATTAGTGCTTTCGCGTATCTTAATGCTACTGTTATTTCTGACATCGTTCTTGAGATTTGAGATGTGACATTTGAGATGTGAGACTGCTTGTCTTATGTCTCAAATCTGCCATCCCATGTCTAATATTATAACTTAACTTCTTTTAACAGCTCTGCAACTAATGCATCCTGTTTGCCCTGGTCTTCAAACTGCTTGCGCAATACTTTCTCCGCAATCTCAATAGATAAAGCAGCAACCTGATTTTTTACATCTGCCATAGCAATTGTTTTTTGGTTGTGGATATCAATACGGGCAAGCTCTATCTGGCGTGCACCTTCTTTGTGTGCAGCATCTTTAGCATCAGCTATGATCTGGTCTTTCACCTTTTTAGCTTCCTGCAAAATAGCATCACGCTCTATACGCGCTTGTTTTAAAAGCACTTCGTTCTCGTTGGTTAAACGAGCCATTTCTTCTTTAGCAGCCTCAGCTTTTGAAAGCGAGTCTTCAATAAAGCGCTCGCGCTCGTCAAGGGCACCCATAATAGGTTTCCAGGCAAATTTGGCAAGTAAGAAAAACAGCACCAGGAACGATACCGTTGTCCAGAACACTAAACCAATCTCGGGGGTAACTAATGGATTCATTATATATGATGTATATATTTTAACATTCAATTTAATAACCGTGCCCGCAGCCAATCGCTACGGGTACGGTTAATTTTTTAATCCTCTTGAAGGGATGAAATATTATTTCAAGCCTAAGAAAGATACAACCACACCAAACAAAGCAGCACCCTCTACAAGGGCAGCAGCGATGATCATTGCAGTTTGGATTTTTGAAGCAGCTTCTGGCTGACGAGCAATACCTTCAACAGCTTTACCACCAATTTGACCGATACCTATACCGGCACCAATTACGGCTAAACCTGCACCAAGTGCAGCGATACTTCCAAACATTGTTTTAAATTTAAAGTGTATATATTAATATAATTATTTGCAAAAAATTAGTGGTGGTGCTCCTCAATAGCTGTACCGATAAACAACGCGGTTAACAGCGTAAAAATGAACGCCTGCAGTGCTGCTACCAGCAACTCCAATACATCCATAAACACCACAAAAGCTACTGATACGGGCGCAATGCCTACCGACTTGAACACAAATATCAGTGATATTAAGCTAAGCACAATAATGTGACCAGCTGTAATGTTGGCAAACAAACGTATCATTAACGCGAAAGGGCGTGAAATGATGCCCACCAACTCGATAACCCACCATAAAGGCCAGATCCAAACAGGCACATCGGCCGGGATGAAAATGTGTTTCCAGTAGTGTTTGTTACCGTTAAGGTTTACTACTATTAAAGTGATAACAGAAAGCACAAGCGTTACGGCTATATTACCCGTTAAGTTTGCACCCCCGGGGAAAAAAGGCACAAGGCCTATCATGTTGTTGATCCAGATAAAGAAAAACACGGTTAATAACAACGGCATAAAGCGCTGGTATTTGTAACCGATGTTTGGGCGGGCGATATCGTCCCTTACAAAAAGGATAAGCGGCTCCATAAAAGATTGTAAACCTTTAGGTGCTTTGCCCTGGCGTTTTTTGTATGCCGATGATACGCTAAAGAAGATGATAAGCAGGAAAGCGATACCCATCCACATGCTTGCCACGTTACGGGTGATAGAAAAGTCAATTAAACTACTATTCCATTTTACAATGCTTGCGCTTTCGGCAACAGTATTATTTTCGCCAACAATATTTACTTTATCGTTTATTAAACGGTATGTGTAGTATTTGCCAACGTAGTCTGCATGGCCATGCTCGAAACGCGATGAAGAAAATACTTCGAGGCCTTTATCAGTGTACAATACAACCGGAAGTGGTAACGAAGTTTCGCCCCAAAGGTGTAAAGAATGAGAGTCGGCAATGTGTTCTAAAATAACCTCGCTTGGCTCAAACTTCTTTTCAGCGCCTTCGGCATGTTCAGCGTGTTCTTCCTGCGAAAAAGCCGGTATTGAAAATGCGGTCAGCGTTAAAAAAACGGCACAAATTCGTAAAAGTGTAAAAATTTTTGATTTCAAAATTGAGCTTTTATACATCTAAATAAAGTTTTTTACTTTAAATTTTGGTTGCGCAAGTTACGTAATAACACGTAAACTTCAAAGGCCGTATTTAAGAAATATAAGTAAAAGAAATTGCCTGCAAAAACGCCCTTTTCTACCTTGTTTTTCATTAAAAATATCACCATAAATGCCAGGCAGGCCAATATTTTAAAAGTAGTCCCGGCCAAAAAAACCTGGGCGTAGTTTTCGGGGTTTATTTTTTGGGTAAATAATATGGCCATTACTATTAAAAACGTAAGGCCTGTAATGTAGGCGAACATTCCCCAGAAATAGGGCATCAATAAATTAGGGTATCCTGCCATTGAAATGCCAAAAGGCAGGGCGGCAAGTACCGCCACAAAAATGGCAAACGATATAAGTGCAGGTTGAATCTTCAATTTCGTACAGATCTGATAACGATGAACAATGATATAAACACCCCGGCAAGCGACAGCGCTGCGGTTACCCACATGGTATCGTGTTGGTTGGCTTTGTCTATTTTATAACCGGCGAATGCAAAGATGCCGATAATAGCGATCATCTGGAACGCCAGCCCGGTATATTTGGCGTAAGCGTTTACTGCTTTGCCCCCTTCTTCGGGTTGCTTTTGTTCATTTTGTGCCATGCGGCAAATTTATTAAACCTATTGAATAGTATTTAGTAAATTAGCGATACTTTTTATATCCATTTTCTATGAAAATTTTATTGGACATTCAGGATGACAAAGCTTCGTTTGTATTAGAAGTTTTAAAGAACTTTAAATACGTGAAAACCAAACCGTTGACAGATGAGAACAGTCGTTTTCTAAGCGAATTAAAAGAGGCTGTAGAAGATGTTAAGCTGATAAAGGCCGGTAAACTTAAGGGCAGACCTGCGGAGGAATTGCTTGATGAGTTATAATGTTATCACGCTTCATTCATTTGATAAGCAGGCAAAACGTCTCGTAAAAAAGTATCCCTCATTAAAAATCGAATTAGGTGAATTAATAAGGTCATTAAAAAGCGAACCTAAACAGGGTACCTCTTTAGGTTCAAGTTGTTTTAAGATACGGCTATCTATCGCAAGTAAAGGGAAAGGTAAAAGTGGCGGAGGTAGAATTATCACGCATTTACATTTCTCAGAAAATACCGTTATTCTTTTAAGTTTATACGATAAAGCCGAACAAACAAATATATCAGACGCTGCAATTAAAGAATTATTAAAATATATCTATTAACCAAAAACCATTGAGGCCAACTTCTACCCTTTCTTTAGTTAAGTTATTGTTGCTTGCCATACTTGTGGTTGTTGCCGGCTGTTCTCTCGAGAAAAAGAGCGGGTTTAACCGGGGCCTGCAAAATTTAACAGCCAAATACAATATCTTGTTTAATGCCAAAGAGATCCTTCGCCAAAAACAAGAAGCTTATGAAGCTGGGTATGTTGACGATTACAGTGAACTGCTAAGCGTTTACCGCGATACCATAACCAAAAGCGATGTACCCGATAAAGAGCTGGACCTGGTTAAAGAGAAAGCCAATACCATCATCAGCGTTAAAGAGCAAAGCCATTATTTAGGCGATGCCTATCTGTTACTAAGCAAGGCCAATTATCTCGATGGAAATTACTTTGACGCGGTAGAGTATGCCAATTATGTTATCCGCTCGTTTGGCAGCAATATTGAGCTTAAACAAGAGGCATTGGTTTACAAGGCGCGTTCATTACTATACATCAATCAGCCTAACGATGCTAAAACCGCTTTAGATAGCGCCCTTGCTGAGGTCAACCCCAAAAAAAATATTACCGGCGATGTGTACGCCACCAAACTGCAGTATGATATAAACGTACAAGACTATGCAGATGCCGAAGTCATGGCGAAACTGGCGGTAGAGAACGCACACGGTAAAGAGCGCGAATTACGCTGGACATTTATCCTTGCGCAATTGCAGGAGATGAACCACGAACCTATTGACGCGGTTGCCAATTATGATCGCGTTAGCAAAAGCAACGCGATATTTGACATGGCCTTTAATGCCAACCTTAATCGCATCCGTATTGAGGACATGCAGAATGGCGTTAAAGTAAGCCGCCTTACCCGCCTGCGGTCGCTACTTAAAAACGCTAATAATAAAGATTTTACCGACCAGGTATATTTCCAGATAGCGCAGATCCAGTACAACGATGGCGAAATAGATAACGCGCTGAAAAGCTACAGGCAATCCATCAACTACAGTACAAAAAATCAAAATCAAAAGGGACTGTCTTACCTGCGTATGGCCGATTTGTATTTTAAGAATAAGGGTGATTACACCGGCGCCAAAAACTTTTATGACAGCGCGTTGGTGAGCCTGTCGCCAAATTACCCTAACTATCATATCATTAAAAAGAAGGCCGACAACCTTCAGGTACTGGCAGATAGGCTGCAGGTAATTGACCGCGAAGATACCTTACAGATGCTTGCCAAACTTGATGAACCAACCCGCCTTGCCCGCATCGATAAAATGGTGGAGGCAAAAATATTAAGATCGCAACCTGCACAAGTAAATAATGCCCAGGCACGTAGTGCTATCAATGTAAACCAAACGGCACAAGAGAGTTTGCCCAATGGCGATAACTTTTACTTTAGCAATGCCAACGCGGTAAGCCAGGGTTTTAGCAGCTTTAAGCGTGTTTGGGGTAACCGCCGTTTAGAGGATAACTGGCGCAGGGCCAATCGCGCGGGCAGCGACATTACCCAAAACAATTCGGTAGCCATACAGGCAACTGACCCGGATGGCGGCGCAAATGACCTGGTCAGCAACAACGCCAACAAGGTTACAGCAGGCAATTACAGGCAGGAGCTTTTGCAGAATCTGCCGCTTACACCCTCGTTACTGGCACAGTCTAACAAGCGCAGTTATGATGCGTATCTGGATATTGCCAACTTTTACCGCGATGTATTGGATGATAAAAAAGAAGCTATTGCAGCCTACGAACTTATCTTAAGGCGTTTCCCAAATAACGATAATACCGCGGCAATATATTATAACCTATACCGCCTGTACAGCGATACAGACCCTGCATCCTCAAATAAGTATAAAGATCTGTTGGTGAAAAACTACCCGCAAACGCCATTTGCCAGGATCATCCTAGACCCGGAGTACAGTAAGCACATCAATGATGAGGATACCGGCTTCAGCATACTATATAATAATATATACGATCTGTATGCAACCAGGCAGTATGCAAAGGTTATCACCGCGTCGGATGCTTTGCTGGCGGAATATCCAAATAATCGGTTTGCATCGCAGATCTATTACCTGCGCGCCTTTGCTGCGGGTCACTTGGGGCCATTAACTCCTTTTAATACCGATCTGCAAAATATAGCAACCAAATACCCCAACGATAAACTGATAACCCCGTTGGTTAATCAGCATTTGGCGTACATCGTTGCCAACCGTTCAGAACTATCATTACGTAGCGTGGTAATATCTGATCGTGAAACAAACGACTCACAGTTTACCCTACCTATCCCCTACCAAAAAGAAACAGAGTTTAGGGTACCTGCAGAAAAATATATACCGGGACCCGATGTGCGCAAACAAGAGCCGAAACCGGTTACGCCACCTTTGTTAAAAGAGCCAAAAGCTTCAGAAATAACTTCCGCTCCGCCAAAGGTTGAAAAACCTGCAGAGGTTGCCGTTGTTAAAGAATCTGTAAAAGAAACGACTGTTGAAACTAAAACTGATATTTTGCCACCGGTAACGCAATCGGCACAGGTTACTGCACCTGTTGTTACACTACCTGCGGTTGCACCTGTTAAGCAAACCCCATCGATATTTAGCTTGCGCGATAGTACCAATTATTACCTGGTGATAAATGTAAGCAGCGGCGCAATCAATCTGTCGTCATCTCGTTTTGGTATTGGGCAATTCAACAGGGTTAGTTATAACAGCACCGGCATCAAACACCAGCTAAAAGCCGTTGGGTATGATAACCAACTGATATATATTGGCCGCTTTGCCAATCTTGCAAGTGTTAAAGATTATGCCCGTAAGATTTTACCGCTGATGCCGGATATTATGAAGGTGCCGCAGGATAAATACAGCTTTTTTATTATAACACAAGAAAATCTGAATAAATTAGCCGACCGAAAAAAACTGGATAGTTATACAGACTATTATCAACAAAACTACTAAAAAACAGATGATCAATAAAGTTTCGCAACAGGATATTAAACGTTACAACTGGTATATATGGCGTTTTGTGATCGCCTGTTTCTCTTTTTTCGTGCTGATGATATTGCTTATCGCGTTCCAGGTGTTTGGCCCGTTGCCGTCATTCGCCGAGCTGGAAAACCCTAAAAGCGACCAGGCATCAGAGATCATCTCGTCAGATAAGCGGGTTATTGGCAAATATTATATCAAGAACCGCACAAGTGTTACTTATAAACAGATTTCGCCAAACATTATCAATGCATTAATTGCTACCGAGGATACCCGCTTTTACCAGCACTCGGGGATAGATTTTCAGCGTACGTTCAGCATAATATTTTATAACCTTATTGGCAAAAAACAAGGTGGTAGTACCATTACCCAGCAGTTGGCGTTAAACCTTTTTTCGGAGCGGTCGCACAACCCTTTTAAACGCGTCATTCAAAAACTACAGGAGTGGATCACCGCGGTTAAGATAGAACGTAACTACACTAAGGAAGAGATTCTTACCCTGTACATGAACACCGTAGATTTTGGCGCTTATAACACTTATGGCATCAGTTCGGCATCGCGTACTTACTTTAATACTACACCAGATAAACTTACGCCGGACCAGGCTGCTTTATTGATTGGGATGATAAACGGCCCTGGTATTTACTCGCCCATAAACCACCCCGATAACGCTAAAAACCGCCGTAATTTTGTTCTTCGCCGTATGGATGAAGAGGGCTTTTTAAGCGCCGGACAGGCAGATGAATATAAAGCCAAACCACTTGGTTTAACCTTTAGCCCTATAGACCATAACGACGGTATTGCAACCTATTTTAGGGCTATACTTAAAAAAGAGGTGCAAAAAATATTGGTTGATAAATCGATCATGAAACCCGATGGCACCCCTTACGACCTCGACCGCAACGGCCTAAAAATATACACTACCATTGATGCCACCATGCAGCAATATGCCGAGGACGCGCAGAAAGAATATATGCGTACCCTGCAGGCGCAGTTTAACGCCCACTGGAAAGGGATTAGTCTTTGGAAAAGCATCCCAAACTTTAAATCACTGCTTGATAAAGGCATGTACAGGTCAGACAGATATATCGCCCTAAAATCGCAGGGGGCATCTGAAGAAGAGATCCGTGCTGATTTTAATAAGCCTGCAAAAATGAATTTATTTACCTGGCGTGGCGATATCGATACATTGATGAGGCCTATCGATTCTATTGTGTATTGCAAAATGTTGCTACGTAACGCGCTTATGAGTATGGACCCTACTACAGGCTACATTAAAGCATGGGTGGGCGGTACCAACTTTGAGCATTTCAAATACGACCAGGTAAAAATGGGTACCAGGCAGGTAGGATCTACCGCTAAACCATTTACTTACGCCGTGGCTATTGATGATGGGATTTCGCCTTGCCAGCAAGTGGCCAATGAGCCTATCACCATTACCGGCTATGGTGCCGACTGGACGCCGCGTTCGTCGCCAAGCGAAACTGTGCCGGGTGTAATCACCTTGCGCACCGCACTTGCCCGTTCGCAAAACTGGGTTACCGCCTATGTAATGAACGAGGTTAAGCCCGTCCCGGTTATGGAACTGATCAAAAAAATGGGGATCACCAGTAACGTTCCGCCATATCCTTCTATCTGTTTAGGTACGTTCGATGCATCGGTTTTTGATATGACTGGTGCTTACTCGGCATTTGCCAACCAGGGTGTATGGACAGAGCCTACCTACCTGTTGCGTATCGAAGATAAAAACGGGAACGTTTTATATAACAATACGCCGCGCATAGTGCAAGCTATGAACGAGCAAACCGCTTATGTGATGACCTACATGCTAAAAGGCGTTATTGACGAGGGTACCGGTTATCGCTTACGTGCCAAATATGGCCTTACCAACCCCATCGGCGGCAAAACAGGCACCACGCAAGATAACTCCGACGGATGGTTCATGGGAATTACCCCGCAACTGGTTACCGGCGTATGGACAGGTTGCGAAGACCGCGACATCCACTTCCGGTCTACCCGCCTTGGCGAAGGTGCCAATACCGCACTGCCTATATTTGCAGGTTACATGAAAAGGGTTTACGCCAACCCTTCCTTAGGGATCAAAAAGAATGTAGACTTTGTAGCGCCAAAATCCGGCGTATCTATCACGCTGGATTGTGGGGCCTACAGCCAACAGCAAAAAGGCACTAATGAGGTGGATAATAAATTAGACTTTTAGAACTTGTTATAAAGTTGAAATGTTGTAAGGTTTAAAGGTTGTCTTTATTATTGATTCAACAACATCCCAACCTTAAAACGTTCCAACCTTTCAACAAAAGATGGAGAAATTCGATTACAAGGAAGCTTTAAAAAATATACCGCACAAACCGGGTGTATATCAATATTGGGACAGCGAAAAACAGCTCATCTATATTGGTAAGGCAAAAGACCTGCGTAACCGTGTGGGCTCATATTTTAACAAAGACACCCAAATAAATGCCAAAACCCGGGTGCTTGTTTCCAAGATCCGTAACATCACTTTCACTATTGTAGATACCGAGGTGGATGCCTGGCTGCTGGAAAACAGCATGATCAAGAAGCATCAGCCCCGCTATAATGTGATGCTGAAGGATGATAAAACCTACCCCTGGATCATCATCAAGAACGAGAATTATCCCCGCATATTCTGGACACGCCGCATCATTAAGGATGGCTCCAAATACCTTGGCCCTTATGCCTCTGTAAGTATGATGCATACCATTTTGGGGCTGATAAAAGAAACTTATGCCCTGCGTACCTGCAGCCTTAACCTTACCCGCGAAAACATCGAAAAAGGCAAGTTTAAAGTTTGTCTGGAGTACCAGTTAGGCAACTGCAAAGGCCCTTGCCAGGATTTCCAATCTGAGGCCGACTACGACAATAATATTGGCGAGATAACCGACGTGCTCAACGGGAAGATAGGCAACGTTGTACGTGGCTTAAAAAGCGACCTGGACAAAGCGGTAAGCGAGCTTAACTTCGAGCTGGCCCATCGTTTAAAACGTAAACAAGATCTTCTGGAGAACTACCAGAGCAAATCTACTGTGGTAAATTCTTCTATCACCGATGTGGATGTTTTCAGCATCGCATCCGAGGAGAAGTATGCATTTGTAAACTTCCTGAAAGTGATGAACGGCACCATCACCCAAACCCAAACTATCGAACTTAAAAAACGCCTTGACGAAACTGACGAGGAATTGTTAAGCATCGCTATAACCGAGTTCAGGACCAGATATAACAGCACTTCTAAAGAGATCATCGTCCCTTTTAATATCGATGTAGAAGATGAGAAGCTAAAATTTACGGTGCCTAAACTGGGCGAGAAACGCAAACTTTTAGATCTGTCGCAAAAGAATGTGATGTTCTTTAAAAAAGAAAAGATAGACCAGTACGAAAGGCTGAACCCCGATGTTCGCGTGGACCGCCTGCTTACGTTGATGATGAAGGACCTTCGCATGAACACTTTGCCGCGCCATATCGAATGTTTTGACAACTCCAACTTCCAGGGTGCGTATCCGGTATCGGCTATTGTAGTGTTTAGAGATGGTAAACCATCAAAAAAAGATTACCGCTTTTTCAATGTAAAAACCGTTGTAGGCCCGGATGACTTTGCCACGATGGAAGAGGCTGTGCACCGCCGCTACCGCCGTATGCTTGATGAGGGTACCGAGCTACCACAACTTATCATTATTGATGGTGGTAAAGGCCAGCTATCATCAGCGATGAAAAGCTTGAGGTTACTGGGTATAGATAAACAGGTAACCGTTATAGGCATTGCCAAACGTTTGGAAGAACTATACTATCCCGGCGACCAGTATCCGCTATACCTTGACAAACGATCTGAAACGCTTAAAGTGATCCAGCAGTTGCGCGACGAGGCCCACCGTTTTGGTATTACCGCTCACCGGAAAAAACGGGACAAAGGCACCTTAGCCACCGAACTTGAACTAATACCCGGCATAGGCACAACTACCGCCGACAAGCTTTTGAAATACTTCAAATCCGTGAAAAAAATCCGCGAAGCAACTGAAACCGAGTTGCAGGAGGTGGTAAATTTGAAGCAGGCTAAATCTATTACACATTACTTTAATCCATCGGTTAGTGATGTGACGGGTTTGCAATAAGGTCATCCAATTAACACGTCGTCGCGAGTAGAGATGGCGACGTGGGGCAATCTTCGATAGAAACATCAGCGACTGTGTAAATCGGGGATTGCTACGCTACGTTCCAATTAAGGGTCAGTAGGATTACAAGGAAGCACTGAGACATAAAAAAAGCCCATATGCAAACGCATACGGGCTTCAATATTTTCATGCTAAATTACTCGCTGTATTTCCAAAGATTAAGTTCATAATCAAGTATGGTTTTTTTGATCCTTTCAGACTCATAAAGCTTATCAATACCTTGTGCGTAATCGCGTATGCGTTCGTCTTTATCGTTTGATTGTTTCACAATGTAACTGGTAAAAATGCGCTTCACAAAGCAATCGTCGAAGCTTAAGCCTGTTGCATCATTGTTACGGCTTACCGCTTCTTTAACTGCCAATACTTTCCTTGCTTCATCAAAGTAGATCCAAAAAGCCGGTTGGTAATCCAGCTCTAAACCTGCTGCTTTAGGTTTATAAAGTGGTGCGATACCAATGATACGTGGTTCAAATACAGAACGCTGCCTGTCAAAATACCAATCCTCTTTAATGCGGAACTTAACAACGCTATCCGGGTTAAATTCACCTGCCTGGATCGTTGATCCTATTTTGTTACCGTCTTTATCAAACTTATCTACCACCGAGCTATCTGCCATGCGGGCACGTGCCTGCCCTGCACCTAAAGGCCTGCTAAAGCTATCACCGTTAGGGTCATCTTTAGTGGGCGATGGGTCATAGGCTGTAAGTTCACCAAGATCGATAGCATTCATTAACACATCTATCAGCCTGCCTTTTGGCGAGCCAAGATATTGGTTCATCTTCTCGCGAAGGTCAATCTCTCGCCACACACGTTTTGCAAACATTACATCAGCTTCGCGCAGGTTAGCGTAAGGGGTTACCTTTGCACTAAGGATATTGTTTTTCTTGTAATAACCATCCATCGGGCGGTCAAAAGGTTTTTTCCTGTTAGTATCAACAGCCGTTAAATTTGCGCCTGTCGCCTGTCTATCAGGGTTAACACGCAAAGTAACAGGGGCTGTTGTCCTTGCCCTTGTCCCGGCTTTTTTGGTTGTTCTTTTTTTGGTTTGAGCGAATGAAGCGCTGCAAGCAAGGCAAAGTACAATGATCAAAAATCTTGTTTTCATAATCTTCTTAATTAGCCAATAGTATTATCGGGTCAAGCCCGCGCTGTGTGCCATCGGGGCCTACAGCAACTATATCCTGGAATACAACGGTAGTGCCCGGCGTAACACCGTTCATAGCAGAGCGCATTGCGCCAGATAACTCGCCACCCGTGGTTGTTAAGCTAACAGCATCCTGGCGTGGTCTGATAATGATCAGGCTAAACCTGGTGACATTAAATTTAGCGTCGAACTCAAAGTTTTCCAGTTTTGCAAAAAGCCTGTCCTGCGCACGGATGTTGGCCGCGCCGGTTTTGCCACCGCTTTTGCCGGCGAACATCGCTTTAGGATCCGGGATCCGTTTTACACGAAAATCCATAGCGCCTAATACCATGCCTTTATCGCCCATTACGGTCACCTTGGCAACACCCGGTGCACTTACATTTGCCGTGTAATGCCCACCTGAACCAGATACCGAGCCACCGCTCATGCTTACTTTTATACTTTCTTTCGGTACACCCGGTGCCGAAACCGACAATGGGTTTGGTACACCAATGTACAATACATTCATTTTATCCGGAGATACCACTGCCGATGGTTTTGCAACCATATAGCTACCTGTAACAGTGTAAGATTTTGGCGGGCCATCTACTTGCTTAACTAATAAAGAGCCCGTCCAATTACGGATACCTTCACCGCTTGCCCTTGTTGTGTAAGTACCTACACCGTTAGCTGTTGGTATCGGCGAACCGCCCACCGTTATTGTAGGGTTAGATTTAGAATCGTAAGCGGTTAAATAGATGTCCGCTTTATATTCCTGGCCAGATAGCACGTAGCTGGTTGGCGCTACAGCAACAGCCTTAAACTCGTTAAGCGTAACCTGTGCCTGGTCAACTTTACCTAATATCCTTTTAACTACTTCGTTCTCGGCATTTTTATTATCTGCCTGTATTTTTGCTAAAGTGGTTAAAGCAGCGCCTAACGGGATACCTTCTCCAAAATAACCGGTTTGGAAGGTTTTAGATGGATAGCCAGGACGTTTTGGTGGATCGTTTGCATTTAATGAAAAATTAACACCCGCACCATCTTTACCTAATAACCCGATCAGTTTAGCCTTTGTAGCTTCAATTTTCTGCTTTAACACATCGGCTTTTTTATCGTTTATCATCACTTCTGATGATATGTCAAGGCTTTCTCTCGCATTAACGTCATTGATCTCGGGGTTTATACCACCACCTTTTTCAACTAACTCTTTCTTGAGTTCTTCAATATACCCGTTAAGTTCAGCAGAGACCTTAGTTGCCTCTTTAGCAGTAGCTAAAAGTTTATTTGCTTTTTCGGGTTGCTCTTTAACCTTTGTTGCCACAAATGCCGAGTAGGTATTATCTAAACCGGTAGTAACGTTTACGCGCGATTGGTCTAAGCTGTTTGTGATATTCTTGAACGAGTCCAGTAGGCTGTCCGGTACGTTTAAGGCGATAAGCCCTAATAGTACCAGGTACAGTATACCTATCATCCGCTGTCTTGGGGTTTCTTTACCTCCGGCCATGCTTTATATTATCTGTGTTGGTATACTTAATATGTTAGTTAACCCTTGGCTGGTTCATTGCTGTAAGCATGTTACCATACACCGAATTCAATGACGCAAGGTTTTTAGCTAAACGGCCAACCTCATCTTTAAACTGTTTAGAATCGTCTAACGATTCGTTAAAGTTATTCATCGTTAACGACAGGTTTTTGTAGAAGCTGTTCATCGCTTTTAAGTGCGCGCTCGAGTCTTGCAACTCCAGTTCGTACACCGCGTTTAACGATGAAAGGTTTTTAGCCAGGTTAGTAACCTGATCATGGTAAGCTTTAGAATCGATGTTAGTGCCTGCCATTTCATTTAAATTAGCAGACGCTTTCTCAAAAGCATTACTTAAACCATCGTAGCTTGCAGTTGCCTGTTTTACTTTGTTTGTAAAAGCAATTGTAGCGTCGCCTGCATCGGTCACCCTTGAAATGGCGTTAACCTTATCACCAAATGTGCGCAAGCCTTCGCCTAAGCTGCCAATAAGCTCGGGGCCTATTTTAGCGTCAGACAGCATTTTGTCTAAAGCGGCAGTGTTTGAAAAACTGTCGCCACCAGATATAGCAGGCCTTGAAGACGACTTTGGCAATTCGCCAGAAAAATCTTCATTCAATTCGGGATATACACGTACCCAATCCACGTCTTTATCTTCTCGTTGTAAACCGAGGATAAAAAACAATATAGCCTCAGTACCTAATCCAAGTGTTATAAATTCTGAAGCGAACTTCCAGTGTTGAATTTTAAACAGCAACCCGATTATAACAACTGTAGCTCCAATTGATATAATATTCCCAATTCCGAAAGGTTTCTTTTTACCAGCCATAAACTTTAGTAAAGATGATTTGTATTTGTTAGTTTGTTTTGAATTAGCGTTTGTCCTTGATATCGCGACCAAGGAATGGGGTTACACAGCGGAAACCGATATACGATTTCGCGGTGTCCTGGTACTCGAAAGTACTGGTTGAGTTTTGAAGGAAGTAACCGATATCTTTCCAAGAGCCGCCGCGTACAACTTTACGTTTTAGTACTTCGGGGTCGCTCGCTTTTGCTTCGTAATCAAATGTTGGCGCAAGGTCATGCACAAATGTTGATGCAGATTCATCGTAAGCAGATGAGGTCCACTCGGCAACGTTACCGGCCATGTTGTACAAACCATAATCGTTAGGGAAGTATGATCTTACGTTAACTGTGTAAGCACCGCCATCATCAGTATAATTACCACGGCCCGGCTTAAAGTTGGCCATCAAACATCCTTTGGCATTTTTAATGTAAGGGCCGCCCCAGGGGTAGTCGGTTCCTATCCTGCCGCCACGTGCTGCATATTCAAATTCAGCATCGTTTGGTAATGCAAATGGTTGATTGTGCGGGATGTGGCGCTTGTCTTTAGCACCATCGCTTAACCGTGTGCGCCATGCAGTAAATGCACGGGCCTGGCGCCAGGTAACACCCACAACCGGGTAGTTACGGTAAGCCGGGTGAGAAAAATAACCCTCAACCATTGGCTCATTGGCTGCATACGAGAAATCGTTAAGCCAAACCAATGTATCCGGGTAAACGCCTACGGTATCGCGTAAAATGAAATCAGAACGTTTTTTTGTTTTATCGTTACGATAGTTTGATGCATCGCGCAGGGTAAATAACGCGTAGTTGTATTTTAACATACGTACGTCTATCTCGTTACGGTCAAACACACGGTCATCGCCCTGGTAGTAAAGTCCTTGTAATTTTTGTTGGTTCGCCGAGGCGTTTTTGCCACGTGTACTAAATACCGGGTTGTTCTCAACATATTTCCAGTTGATGTATTTCCTGCCGTTTGGATCTGCAGCTGCGCCTTTTTTAGGCTGATAGTAATATTTTGTATCGTTTAAGTAGTTGGTTATAGCAATAGAATCTCGCACCCAAAATACAAACTGCTTGTATTTGGTATTAGAGATCTCCGTTTCATCCATAAAAAACGGAGGAACTGTAACTTGTTTGGTTTGTGCTGTTTGTGCAAATGTTACATCCTGATCTGTTTGACCCATTAAAAACGTACCACCCTTAATATAAACCATGTTAAGGGGAGTTGTTGCCCTGAAAGAACGTTGCTTAACCCCTATAACCTCGCCACTTGAAGCACCACCGCCGCCACCTATGCCGCATCCGGTTAATATAGTACCGGCCAAAACTATTATTAAAAAGTATACTTGTTTCATTTTGTATCCAAAATCAGTCAATATCTATTAATCCTATGTAACAGAACGTACCCCCGAATATATCACTTTTACAGTAACCAAACAGAAAAAATGTTTTTAAAATCTAATAAACAATGCTAATAGTTAAAAAAAACGCCCTTCGATTTCGATAGTACATCAAAGAGTACGATAAAAAATATTTCGTTATTACATAAATACTTTCACCGTTATACGGGCTATTCTGAAAAATGTTGCGGTTTGGCAACTGTTAAATTTTAATTATTTGTTGGCTTGCTTAACGTATTGGTCTATCGCCATGGTCATGGAGGGTGCGGCAGGTGTAGGTGCGGGGATATCCAGGATCAGTCCGGCCTCTAAAACAGCCTTATGTGTAGTTGCGCCAAAAGCTGCTATACGGGTATTATTCTGCTTAAAATTGGGGAAGTTTTTGTACAACGACTGGATACTTGACGGGCTAAAGAACGCTATAACATCATAAAACACTTCGGCAAGGTCGCTTAGATCGCTGCATACAGTGCGGAAAAGCACAGCGGGTGTAAAGTTATAACCGTTATCTAATAAGAACTTTTGGGTTTCTTCGGCCGCTACGTCAGAGCAGGGGTACAGGAATTTTTCGGCAGCATGTTTCTTTAAAACCTCGGCCAGGTCGGCGGCGGTTTGTTTACCAAAAAATATTTTCCGCTTACGGTATTGGATGTATTTTTGGAGGTAAAGGGCGATGGTTTCAGACAGGCAGAAATATTTCATTTCTACCGGAACCTCAAAGCGCATCTCCTCGCAAATACGAAAGAAATGGTCTGCGGAGTTACGGCTGGTAAATATAACGGCGGTAAAATCGGCCAGGTTGATTTTTTCCTTACGGAAATCCTTAGCAGGCACACCTTCTACGTGGATAAACGACCTAAAATCAATTTTTAAATTAAGCTTTTTAGCTAATTCAGCATAGGGATTTTTATCATTCTCGGGTTTCGGCAACGTAACTAATATGCTTTTAACCTTTTTCTTTCTATCTTCCAATGCCATGTTTAATTCTACCTAAATCCTATATTAAGTGCCTTAATCAATATTAATATGGGGCAAATTTCAAGGGCACAAAGATAGACAAATAAATAAAATTTATGAAATCGAAAATTTGAAATAATACTTACGCTGCTACGCAAGTACTGCCATATAAATATCACTATCACAAATAGTAATGTAAGTACCAGTAAAAAGGGAATAAATTTATCGGCTATAAGGCTGAAACATAGCGCTACGGGTAAAAAAACAAAGGTTATATTAAAATATGTAAGTGATAAGGCCGAGATATATTCGGACACTAACTTATTGATATCAAACACAAAGCCTAAGAACTTTAATACCAGGAACTTACTGGCAAACAGCGCTATAATAACGAACGAGAGGGTTGCAAAAAGCTGGAAACCGGCAATGGTGTAGTAAACTTTATAATAACCTGTGGTTAACAAATAAAGGAACAAACCGCAAGTAAAACCAAATAATAAGAACAAACCCGCAAACGTCCAAAAGTTGATAGGGCTATCCTCCTTACCCGCCTGTGTGCTGCTTTTTCGGTTGTAAAACGATTGGAAAACGTTGCTCATATCCTTGCTGGAGAATATGTTTAAGCCCGATGCAAATAATAACAAAATGATAATAATGGCAATAACCCAAATATCGCGCGATGGCCTTGTGTGCCCATATCCCTGCTTACTTCTCGCTTTGGTAGATAAGCTAAAATACAGGTCGCCTTTGTAAGCATTGGCTTTTAAAATGCTATCCACGAACATGTTGGGGCGGTTAGGATCTGGTGCCTGAACATATAACATCGCAAGGGAGTCCGACTCGAATTTTTCACGGGCCGCTGTAGCATGCGCAACCGAATCTAAAAATGGCAACGGGCCTTTAAACCTTGAGCGGATGCGGACGCTATCTGCAGGCTTTTGTACCGAATCTGCCTGCGCGTAAGCAGCAGTGCATCCTGTAACAACCATAAATACCAAACAAATAAACCAGCGCATGTAAATATAACCCGTGTATGGCGGCAAATTTAGGCAAATAAAAGCGGTTAGGCTAAAGCATGCGAAATTTCAACTACTTACCAAATTGCCTTAGGTGATGGTCGCTGTGTTTATAAACCAAATAGCCAATTTGCTCTTTCTCTATCTTCCCGAAAAAGGGGTGCGTAATACTCGTGTTAGTCGAATTGGCATATTCTTCTAACAGTGCTATCCAATGTTTTTTTGCCGCGAAAAAATCGCCGGTGGTTGATGCCTCTACAAGGGCCGGAACCGTTGGGGTACTTTTACTAAGTAGGCTCTCATCTTTGGTTAATGATCTTAGCGCTATTTTGCCAAATATATAGCCGATGATGGCTCGTTTAAATTGCGTTTTTCCGAGCATCATCTCCTCGTACAAAGCACAATGTCTCACCATTTGATAGGCATTCATTTTGCCCCATTCAGCTTTGGTGTCCTCGGTTAAACTGTTGATACGATCTATCAAACCGTCGCGGGTGAGTTTGTCAAATATAGTTTTCATTATCCGTTGGTGTAAGTTAAGCAAACTTAAGCACTCCCCACAAGATCCAAGGGGGTTATTATGACAACTTAACGGGGCAAATGCGCCAATCATCGTACAAAACAGAATTACTTATCTTTGCGGCATGGCCGGAATATATTTACTAATTGATATTCAGTATCTTATTTGTTAAGAGTAACAAATAAGTAACAAACGGAATTAACGAAAGTTGCCAAATTAAGGGTCAGTTTACATGGTATGTAATACGTCATCGGTTTTCTATCTTAGAACTATGGAAATAAATTTAATTGCAAGGAATAAGATAGCAGATTATATTCAGCAGCATCCCGAAGCGCAAACAGTTTTTTTAAACTGGCTTAAGAATTTTCCTTATATGGAAGCAAAAAGCATAACCCGGCGAATTAAAAGATCATCACCAGAAGAATTTACTCGTGCATCCTCCCCATTAAATAATGGCGAATACCAAATTTTTTATGACACTAATTACGCGCTTAAAACTGCCTATATTTCTTGGTTGGGTACGCAAAAGGAGCTGGAAGATTATATGCAGGCCGAGTTTGAACAGCAACGGGCCCAAAATCCAGGTTTAGAATTTCGAGTCAAAAGAACAAATGTTGTACTTATTCCGCCACCACCGATGACCTCCTCAATAAAGCATGCGGAAAAAACAATGTTAAATACTGATGGCAACTCAGGTAATATTAATATAAATGGAGAAGTAACATTACATTCCAGCACACCTTACTTAGAAAGCAATCGGGATTTTAGAACGAAGGTTGAATATGAACAAGCCCTAAACAAAGCCATCGCTATTTTTGAGGCCCAACCAGATACACCCGAATTTGAGGAGTTAAGTTCATTGCTGCCACTAATAAATCACTATGAAGATACCAAACTTATTTTACCTCAATTGGATATATCTGATGTTATTAGGCTTACTATAAAAAACTTCGACTTACTCAGGCCGATATTAGAACCCATACTTGGTCGGCAAGAGGAAGTAGACCTGTTCCTTGCAGGCAAACAAAAACTCCCAGAAGAAACGCTTAAGTTAATATGTAATAGTCTTGGAATCCGATATTAATCTAAGCCATTTTTAACCTAAAATAGATTTAACACTCCGTCCATTTTTAAACAATCCTTAGCTTACTTTTGCATTTTAAAAATCTCTGATGGCCGGTATTTACATCCACATCCCTTTTTGCAAGCAAGCCTGCCATTACTGCGATTTCCATTTCAGCACATCTGCTAAGTATAAGGACGAAATGGTGGATGCCCTTTTAAAGGAGATAGCCCTTCAAAAAAGCTATCTCAGCAATGAAACTGTTGAAACCATTTATTTTGGTGGCGGTACGCCGTCGGTGCTTTCTGCCGATGAGATCATCCGCATTATCAATATCATTACCGAGTTGCACACCGTATCGGCAGATGCGGAGATAACCCTCGAGGCCAACCCCGATGACCTGGACCAGCAAAAAATAAACGCCTTCAGGCATACGCCGGTAAATAGGTTCAGCATTGGCATCCAGTCGTTTTTTGATGAGGACCTGCAATGGATGAACCGTGTGCACCGCGCCAACGAAGCCGAAGCATCGGTAAAGCGGGCACAGGATGCAGGGTTTGAAAACATTACTGTCGACCTGATATACGGCTATCCCATGCTTACCGATGTAAAATGGAAACACAACCTAAATAAGGTATTTGAACTGGGCATCCCCCATGTATCTGCCTATAGCATGACGGTTGAGCCGCAAACCGCGCTGGCTACCTTCATCAGCAAAAAAAAGCAGCAACCCATGAGCGAGGCTCAAAGCGCCGGGCAGTTCACCATAATGCTGGATGCTATGCAAAGCAACGGGTTTGAGCAGTACGAGATCTCGAACTTTTGCAAATCCGGCCAATATTCGCGCCATAATTCCAATTACTGGCGGGGTGTAAAATACCTGGGAATCGGCCCATCGGCACACTCTTTTAACGGCGATACCCGCCAATGGAATATAGCTAATAACACCAAATACATTAAAAGCTTAGTAGAAAATACTATCCCTGCTGAAGTAGAGATCCTGACGGAAACCAACCGATTGAACGAGTATATCATGACCGCGCTCCGCACCATTTGGGGCATGGACCTGGACAAGCTTGATAGTATTGCATCCGGCGCTAAAAACGATGTTTTAAAGGCCGCCAGGCCATATTTTGATGATGGCAGCATCGCCCAGAATGGCAATGTACTTACCCTTACCCCGCATGGCAAACTTTACGCTGATAACATAGCGGCAAGTTTATTCTTTTAACATTCAAAAAAAATTAGCAATAGCGAATGGTTGTTGGAATTATATCCTGCAATTAAAACCGCCTGCAATTTTACGGCGTATCTTCTTTCAAATAATTACACCTAAAAAACATGAAAAAATTAATCATCGCGGCGTTTGCTTTAGCAGCTATAGCAATAGCCCCAAACGCAAATGCTCAAACTAAAATGGTTGGTGGCGCAGCAATGTACCCAACAAAAAACATTGTAGAAAATGCTGTAAACTCTAAAGACCACACCACATTGGTTGCTGCTGTTAAAGCCGCGGGTTTAGTAGAAACTTTACAATCTGCAGGCCCGTTCACAGTGTTTGCACCAACAAATGAAGCTTTTGACAAATTGCCAAAAGGCACTGTTGAAACTTTGGTAAAACCAGAGAACAAAGCAACCCTTACAAAAATCTTAACCTACCACGTAGTAGCAGGTAAATGGAGCGCAGCGCAATTAGCAGCTAAAATCAAAGCTGGTAATGGTACTGCCGAGTTAACTACTGTTAGCGGCGGCGTTTTAAAAGCCATGATGGATGGTAAAAAAATATACCTTGTTGACGAAAAAGGTGGCAAAAGCTGGGTAACCATTGCCGATGTTAACCAAAGCAACGGTGTTATCCACGTTGTGAACACTGTGTTGATGCCTAACTAACGAGTTGGCAGTTAGTGGTAAGCAGTTAGCCTAAGTAGATGTGTGAGGCGAGAAATGCAAACTGTAAACTCCTAACTGCAACTTATTTATACTGTCTATGAAAGCCCGGTTGCAAAAGCGCCGGGCTTCTTTTTTTGTTGAAACCAAAGCACAATCGGCAGTTTAGATGTTATGCGTGTTATGTTTCGTGGGCCATCGAAGCCAAAAGCTTGTTCAACCTTACCATACAGTGGAAGTTTGACGATCTTAGTGAAAGGAATTTCCGGATAGGTTATACGAATTGGAAAGAAAAGCTTGCCATTAAACGTGCATATAAGGCTTTAGCAGCTGCCCAGCCCAGGTAGGTTTTGTAAAATTAACCTGTATTTAACAGTACCACGGTTTTTATTTTGTTATTTTGATAACTTTTTCGTGATAGTTGCGTCCTAATACAGCTATTGATAAAAATCCGATATTTAGAGATATGAGCTTTATACTGCACCCGATAGATACTGTTGATAACATAAGCCCCGAAGATTTTAAGAAAAATTACCTGGACCCGCGCCGCCCGCTAGTTATTAAAGGCATGACTAAAAGCTGGCCAGCCCGCGATAAATGGACGCCCGAATACCTGAAAGAAGTTGTTGGCAAAAAGGTAGTCCCTTTATACGATAACTCTAAAGCCGACCCATCAAAGCCTATCAACTCATCGGCTGCAGAGATGCCCTTTGATGATTATATCGACCTTATAAAATCGCAACCGACAGAACTGCGCATCTTTTTCTTCAATATATTTAAACAAGCACCGCAACTACTGGATGATATTGTATTCCCGAAAGACCTGATGGGTGGTTTTCTGGAAAGCATGCCATCTATGTTTTTTGGTGGCTCAAACTCCGTTACGTTTTTACATTACGATATTGATCTTCCGCACATCTTCCATACCCATTTCGGCGGCCGCAAGCATGTAATATTATTCGAAAATAAGTGGAAACGCCGTTTATACTGTATCCCCAATGCAACCTACGCGCTTGAGGATTATGATGTATCGAACCCCGACACCAAAAAGTTCCCTGCCCTTGAAGGTGTAGAAGGCACCGAGGTGTTCCTGGAACATGGCGACACCCTGTTTATGCCTACCGGCTACTGGCATTGGATGAAGTACATTGATGGCTCCTACTCGTTGAGTTTGCGTGCCTGGGATGCATCCATCACCCGCAAAGCTGCCAGCATTTACAACCTTGCTGTTAAAGGTGGTATAGATAGCCTGCTAAAAATGGCATTCAAAGAAAAGTACGCCAAATACCGCGAGCACATTGCCATTAAATGGGCCGAGCAGGAATTGGCCGCAGGCAAACCTTATTAAGACCTATTTCTGGTGGTGCTATCGCTTAAATTGTCTTTGAATGACTTTTCGAGATTTGTCATCAATTCTGCAAAACCTATTGGCTTAGACATAAAATAGTTCATCCCGGCATCCAAGCAATCTATCTTGTCTTCCGGCATTGCGCTGGCTGTCATAGCTATTATTATTGGTTGATCAACCCCTTCGCGTCTAATTTTCCGGGTTGCCTCTAAGCCATCCATTTCTGGCATTTGTACATCCATTAAAATCAAGTCAAATTTTTCAAGCTGAGCAATGTCGAAAGCCTCGCGTCCGTTATTTACAATAGATGGTTGGTAGCCAAATTTGTTAAGCACTTGCTTTATAACTTTTTGGTTGATCATATTATCCTCTGCAATTAAAATTTTCATCGGGAATTTTAAAGCGAACTCCGCGGTTATCGGTTTCGGATCGGGAACAATGGGATCAATGTGGCTTATTGACTGTACTTGGTTTACTTTGCACGCTGTGCTAAAAATTACCGTAGTGCCGGTACTTATTGTACTTTCAATCTTCATTGACCCGCCTAACAACTCAACAAGTCTCTCACAAATAACAAGGCCTAAGCCCGTGCCCCCATATTTGCGGGTAGTAGATGAATCGCCCTGCGAAAATGGCTTAAACAAACGAGATAATTTTTCTGCAGAAATACCAATACCGGTATCCACCACTTCAAATAAAAGCTTTAACTGATCGGCTTCCATATTAAGGAGCTTTACATTCACACACACCTGGCCAACTTTGGTAAACTTAACAGAATTACCTATTAAGTTTATCAACACCTGTTTTAACCGCAATTTATCGCTGATTATCTTACCGGGTATAGCGCCTTCCAAATTGCAGAACAACTTAATATTTTGTTTGGCTGCCTGCCCGCTAAATAATTTTAATACTTCTTCGATACATTGATGCAAATCAAATTCGTGATTATCTAAAACCATTTCTCCCGATTCTATCTTTGAAAAATCAAGAATATCGTTGATCACATTGATCAAGCTTTCGCCACTTATGCGGATGGTATCGGCATACTCCCTTTGCTCCGGGTCAAGGTTAGTTTCGCAAAGCAGGGATGCCATTCCCATAACCCCGTTCATTGGCGTCCTTATTTCGTGGCTCATGGTGGCTAAAAATATGCTTTTCGCCTTATTAGCCCTTTCTGCCTCCATCCTTGCTTCCAATTCCTGTTCACGCTGGTTTCTAAGTTCTTCAGATTGGGCTTGCAATTCTTCATTAATAGCGGTTAATTCTTCAGATTGATCCTGGAGTTCTTCTGCTTGTTTTGCTATTTCGGCGGTTCGTTGTTTAACTACACTCTCCAGCTTCAATTTTGTAGCTTGTATATCGTGTACACGAAATTTGTAATACCCGTATAATACGGCGAGCATTAGTACACAAACAAGCACCTTAAACCACCAGGTCTTCCAAAACGGGGCAATAATTGTAATCTTCAATTGCATCGGGTTTTTGTTCCAGATACCATCGTTATTGGCAGCCTTTACTTCAAATATATAGTCGCCCGGATCTAAATTAGTATAAGTAGCCTTCCGTTGTGCACCCACATAGTTCCAATCTTTTTCAAAGCCATTAAGCCTATAAGCATATTGATTTAAGGATGGCAACGTAAAGTTGAGCGCAGTGTATTCTATTGTGAAAACAGATTGCTGATAGTTCAGCTTCACCTCCGATGTTTGTGAAATGGCTTTACTTAACGGCGATTTTTTACCTATCCCGGTATTTCTGTTAAATAACTGGAACCCGCTTATTACCACTTTTGGCACAAAGTGATTTACAGGAAGAAAATCGGGATCTATAATATTAAAACCATTAAGGCCACCAAACAACAATTTGCCATTTTGGGTAACAAGGCTTGCACCTTTAGAAAACTCGGGGCCTTGCAATCCGTTAAGTATTGTAAAATGCCTAAAGTCTGAGTTGCCAGGCTTAAAGCGTACTAACCCATTTGTAGTGCTAACCCATATAAAACCATTTTTATCTTCGGTGATGCTATTTATAATGGAATAAACCGAGCCATCCACAAAACGATAGCCCTCAAACTTTTGAGTTTTACGGTTGTAAAAATTAAGCCCCCCGCCTATGGTACCCACCCACAAGTTCCCCTTGCTATCTTCAAAAATATCTGCAATGGTATTATTAGTTAACCCTGAATTGTACACTTTAAAATGTTTAAAGGTTTTACTGTGCGGGTTGTATAAGTTCAATCCATCATAAGTGCCTACCCAAATATGGTTGCCTCTATCCCTGTAAATTGCCCGTACATCATCATTACTTAAACTATTTACTGTGTCTCTTATATTATAATTAAAGCGCTCGTTCACGATGCCTTTATGAATTATGTTTATACCGCCTTCATCAAGGCCCACCCAAATATCACCGGCGTCATCTTTTAGTAACGCGAAAACCACGTTGCTGCTAAGATCCTTTTGTGAACTTCCTTTTCTGTAGTGAGCTATCCTGTGAGTTTTATCTCCCAGCAGATCAAGCCCATCCCCATACGTCCCTAACCATACCTTCTGATCGTCTTTCAACATCGATAGAACCTTTGGCCCGGTTAAGCCAGCATTGTCATGCGTTATCTTCTGTGTTAATTTATCTAAAAAATGCAAGCCACCGCCATCTGTGCCTATCCAAATATCATTACCGGCCTCCGCAAAACTTAAAATATGGTTATTAGTAAGTGCGTCCGGCAAACTTTTTTGATTAGAAAACTGCAAAAAAGAAGGGATATTATTGTCGTATTTTATAACTCCGGTTTCGAATGTGCCAACCCAAAGTGTTCTGTCAACATCCAATACGTAATTGATGGAATTTACTGTGTTATTAAACCTGTTGTATTTATGCTCAAAGGCTTGTTCGCTCTCGTTGAAAAGCTCTAACCCTTCTTCGGTAGCCACCCACATTTTATTATCGCCCGCATCAGTTAGGCTAAAAACGGAGTTATTTACAATTGTGTTGTTGTTACCTGCGCGGTGGCTGTAATGAGTAAATGATTGTTTTTTTGCGTTAAAAAGATCTATTCCTTCGTCAGCTGTAGCAATCCACAAGTCGCCATTGTTTTTTGTTAGCAAAAACCGAATGTGGTTACTACCCAAACTATTAGCGTCGCCACCGCTATGCGTGAATTTCGTATGCTTATTATTTTTATAATCAAATAAAATCAGCCCCCCCTCTGTGCCCAACCATAGTTTTCCGTCCTGTGCCTCAGCTATTGAATAAATGTGGCGATCGGGAAAATAATCTTTGTTTTTTTCATAGAAATAGCGCCTAAACTTTTTAGTTTTTATGTTATATAAATTTAACCCGGAGTAAGTCCCGATCCAAATATTGCCTTTTTTGTCCTGGCATATGCTCGTTATATCGTCATTTGAAAGAGTAGTTTCATCATTTTTATTAGCGCTGAGGTTATCAAAGGAGTCGTTATTTTTATCATAAATGCTTAAGCCGCCGCCGCCTGTACCTACTAATAAGTGGCCCGCTTTGTCCTCGTATAAAACATTAATGTTGTTTGCTTTTAAGCTGCTATTATCATTTGCATTATGGCGATATATTTTAAATGAGTAGCCGTCGTACTTATTTAGTCCGTCATCTGTGGCAAACCACATAAAGCCGGTTTTATCTTTCAATAAAAATTTAACGTTGCTGTGCGAAAGGCCCTCGCTGATGGTTAACGATGATTTATAAGCATTTTGATATTGTCCATAAATATCAGTGGGTATTGAAAAGAGAAAAATGGAAACACTAAAAGCAAATGCATGCAATTTTCGCAAAAATGATATGGTCATTAATAATAGGTCAGAAAAATATTAAACATATTAAGTATTTGCCACATTTAATTGGACCGGCTATGCTGTAAAATTGGACTATATTGGCTGAAACGTTTACGGTAATTCAAAAACAAATGTTTCAAATTAAGCGCTTTAGCGAAATTTATAATGTTTCTTAATTAGAAGAAAAGAACATCCGATTTCACCAGGTCGAGATTATTAATATTGTCGGCGATGCCTTTCGCTGTCCAGCCGGAGTGCCGTTATTTACATACTTCACATAGGGCAACTTATCTACCACATCATCCATATACCCTCTCGAGATCCGGTCTTTGGAGAGTTCCGGCCTCCCGTTCATGTAAGTTATCGAATCACCGATTGCCGTCCAGGTAAGTTGCTTTTGCGGGGCAAAAGAGGTGGTTATTATAAAGAGAAGGATAAGGGTGATGTGTTTTTTCATAGGTCGCGTTATTGGGTCTATAAATATGCATCTCGTTATCTCAGATGCTGCCCAAAAATTGAGATGTTTAAATAATTATGGAAACCCAGCGAAAGACAATCTCGAATTTATTCTTATCTTAACTATTTATAAAGGAAATGAATCGGAACGATATATTAAAATTTATTGAGGACAATCAAGGAGAAAGGATACTTGATTATTACGAAAAGTGCTATGAAAAAATAAAAGAACTCAATAAACGGAGCGATCAATTGACAATTTATGGGATTGTAATAGTTGTAATATACTACGTTTCTTTATATTCAAAACTTGATGGATTTGATTTAGGCCCTTTTAAAATATCAGATTTAAGCTTTTTTAAAAAGGTTTCAGCTCCCATGTTTATGTATGTATTTTTTGAATGGTGCATTCTTGCGTATCATCGAAGTGACCTAACTAAAATGATAAAATTTATATCATTAATGCTTTACACCCAAAAGATTGATAAAGATGATTTAAACAACGCGTATTTTAACGCTAACCTAAGACGCCTTTTACCTTTTTCCGTACTTATGGATTTGAATAGTGCAACTGGCGTTGACAAAGGGAAAACAGGTCTTATTTATTTACCCTTTTTAATATTACCCTTTTTACCATTTTGGGGGTTGTATGTAATGATTAAGAATTCAATTATTTCTTATGGATGGGATTCTCTATCGGTAATAAGCATTTTGGTTACGTTATATATCATAGCATGCTTGATATATTTTTATTATAATGTCGCAAAAAGGGTTATCAAAGAGCAAAAGGAAGATGATTTAAGTCTGTAGCCATTCACCCCTTAACTCGTATGGTCACAAACTATCTTCCACGCTCCTTTTATCTTTCTAAACCAGAGGGTAAAGTAACCACCGGGGGCATCTTTTTCGCGGGCAAGGCTCCAGGCACCCATTACAAAGGCGTCGGTTTTGCCGAGGAGTTGTACCTTATCAATTCTGAAAGTAAGCTTGCCCATCGCCGCCTTATCAGGGTAGCCTTTTTTGTAGCCTTCAAGCGTTTGCTGCCAGCCGTAGGTTGGCCCACGCTTGCCAATAAACATTAGCGAATCCGACTTCCAGTACCCTTGCATAAAACCATCCAGGTTGCCGTTGCTCCAGGCAACCTGCTGATCGCGCATCAGTTTCACTATCGCCTGCTTATCCTGCGCTTTAATAACAAAGCAGGTAGCAAGAAGCAGGTAACAAATTAGGAGGAGCTTTTTCATAGCCTAAATATAACCGGGATTTAGCAGATTTAAAAGGTTTAGGGGGATTTTGATTTGCACCAAGGGCTTTGCAGGTAGATGATTTATAAGATTTACCACACTATTGTTCAGGTGAACAACCAATGCATACTACACCTATGTGTTAAACAATTGTTAACAAATGTTACAACGTATTATTAAAAATTTAACATGCTTTACCATAAATCCTTTTTAGCTTTACCGCCTTACTGTTCCACTATTATATGAAGAATAAGGTTTTGTGCTTTGGTGAAGTTTTATGGGATGCCTTTGGCGATGAAAAGAAAGCCGGCGGCGCGCCAATGAATGTTGCAAGGCACCTGGTGCAGCAGCATGTTAACGTTTCTTTTGCCAGCCGTGTTGGGAGCGATGCTTCGGGCGATGAACTGGTGAAATTTTTGAAAGACAACGGCCTGTACTCGCCTATGATCCAAAGGGATAACAACCTGCCAACCTGTGAGGTTACTGTGGAGCTCGACGATAAAAATCAGGCAACCTACATCATACCGCAACCGGTATCATGGGACAAAATCCAATTGGATAATAATCTTAAAGATGGCGGTAAGGATGCGTCTATTATTGTGTTTGGCAGCCTGGCCTGTCGCGAAAAAACCACGCACGATACCCTGCTTAACTTGCTCGACGAAACGGACGCTACCAAAATATTTGATGTAAACCTGCGCCATCCGCATTATACACTGGCAACAATAGAGACCCTTGCGGCCCGCGCCAACGTAATAAAAATGAACGAGGAAGAGGCCGACCTGCTTATTGGGGGCGGTACCGGCGACCTTAAAAGCAAGATAACCGAGTTTCAGAAAAAGTATCATACCAAAACCATCTGCGTAACCCGCGGCGAGAACGGGGCCATCATTTGGCACGATTATGAGTTTTTTGAACACCCGGGCTTTACCGTTGATGTTGCCGATACCGTTGGTGCCGGCGATGCTTTTCTGGCTACCTTTATTGAAGGGCTTATCGCTAATAAACCCATCCCCAAAATATTGCTGAATGCTTGTGCTATTGGCGCGTATGTAACCACTCAGCGTGGGGCCAACCCGGTTTATAACCGCGATGAGATAGACAGTATTAAGAAAAGTTTGGTGTAAGCCTATACTATCAATGAAGGCCAGAAGAAACAAGTATGAAAAATTTACGGATGAGCTTTTTGCCAGATTAATTGAGATTGACGGCTTAAAAAAAATAACAATCGGTATTTTCTGTCGTAATTTTATAAACGATCCAAATTTAGCGCCACTATCTAATGTGGAATTGAACGATATCTGGTCTTTAGAAGTTGAAGACGTTGTAACTATCAGGTCTATTAATATTAAACGCTTAAGTTAAATTTAACAAAAGGCCTAATGTATTGTCATAACTAACTAACAATTCATCTTAATGCCTGCTATTTCAAACTTTCGAGTCAAATAATCCGTTACTTTATACTCATACGAAAGGGTAAAATATGCGTGGTTTTGGATTTTCAGAGTTTAAACCAGACCAGATCCCGAAAGGCGGATTTGAAGAATTACTAAAACTATTCCTGGAATTATTGAACTACACCGCCGGCGATGCCGGGGAGGCTTTATCGTGGCTTAACGAGTTGGATAAGCAGTACAACATCACCAATGATGAGTACGGCATGGGCGACTTTATTGACGAGCTAAAGCAAAAGGGTTACCTGAACGAGGATAACAAAAGCGGCGAGTTTAACATCACTGCCAAAACAGAGCAAAGCATCCGAACTTCGGCGTTAGAGGAGATCTTTGGCAAGCTTAAAAAATCGGGCAAGGGCAACCACCGTTCGCCGCAAAGCGGGCAGGGCGATGAAAAAAATGCTGAACGCCGGGAGTTTGAGTTTGGCGACAGCCTGGACCAAATAGACATGACGCAATCTATCCAAAATGCGCAGGTTAACCACGGCATTGGCGGCGATTTTATGATGACCGAGCGCGACCTGGAAGTGGAGGAGATGGATTACAAAACCCTTACTTCTACTGTGCTGATGATAGATATTTCGCATTCCATGATCCTTTATGGCGAAGACAGGATAACCCCCGCTAAAAAAGTAGCAATGGCCCTGGCCGAACTTATCCGCACAAAGTATCCTAAAGACACATTGGATATTGTGGTGTTCGGTAATGATGCCTGGCCTATAACTTTGCAGGATTTGCCTTATTTGCAAGTAGGCCCGTACCATACCAATACTTACGCAGGGTTAGAGCTGGCTACCGATCTGCTTCGCCGCCGTAAAACGCACAACAAGCAAATTTTTATGATCACCGATGGTAAGCCAACCTGTTTAAAGGAGGGCACCAAGTATTATAAAAACAGCATTGGGTTGGATAGAAAGGTGGTGAACAAAACGCTTAATATGGCCGCGCAATGCAAGCGGCTTAAAATACCTATCACTACCTTTATGATAGCGAAAGACCCTTACCTGCAGCAGTTTGTTCGCCAGTTTACCGAGACTAATGGCGGCAAGGCTTTCTACAGTTCGTTAAACAACCTTGGCGAGTACATTTTTGAAGATTACGCCAAGAACAGAAGGAAGAATGTGAAGTAGGTTCAAGACAGGAAGTCGGAATGACCGAAAGTCCGAAAGAAGCTACATCAAGTAAATACAACAGAATATATTCCGGACTTTCCGACTTGCGGACTTTCGGACAAAATAAACAACATGGATAAAAAAAATATAAAAACCCTTGGCGAGCTTAAGAAAAGCGGTTACAAGAGCCGTTCGGTTAAGGATGAGTTGAGGGCTAACTTAATTAAACAGCTACAGCAAAAAGAAGGTGGTTTTGAAGGCATCATAGGTTTTGAGGATACGGTTATCCCAGATCTGCAGACCGCCATCCTATCACGCCACAACATTTTATTATTGGGCTTACGCGGACAGGCAAAAACACGTATCGCGCGTTTGCTGGTAAACCTGCTGGACGAATATGTGCCGTACATCGAAGGATCAGAGTTATTTGACGACCCTTTGGCGCCCATCAGCTGGTTTGGCCACAGCACGGTAGAAAGCAAAGGTGATGATACCCCTATTGGCTGGATTCACCGCAGCGAACGTTACACCGAAAAACTGGCTACGCCCGATGTTACCGTTGCCGATCTAATTGGCGATGTTGACCCAATAAAGGCCGCCACCATGAAGCTTACCTATTCTGACGAGCGCGTTATCCACTTTGGGTTGATACCGCGTGCACACAGGGGGATCTTCGTGATAAACGAACTGCCCGATCTGCAGGCGCGGATCCAGGTATCGCTGTTCAATATTTTGCAGGAGCGCGATATTCAGATCCGTGGTTTTAAACTGCGCTTACCTTTAGATATCCAGTTTGTATTTACCGCCAATCCGGAAGATTATACCAACCGTGGTTCGATAGTTACACCGTTGAAAGACCGTATAGAAAGCCAGATACTTACCCACTACCCGCGCACGGTTGAGATCTCGCGCAAGATAACCCAGCAGGAGGCTTTACTTAGTGATGAGCAACGCAGCACAATTGAAGCTGATGGCTTGGTAAAAGACATGGTAGAGCAGATCGCTTTTGAAGCACGTAACTCCGAATACATTGATAAAAAATCGGGTGTATCTGCGCGCTTAACCATTTCCTCATACGAGAACCTAATCAGCAACGCCGAGCGACGAATGATCATTAACGGCGAGAAAAGCACGTTTGTCCGGATCTCAGATTTCCTGGGTGTCATCCCTGCCATCACCGGTAAAATTGAGTTGGTTTACGAAGGCGAGCTGGAAGGCCCGGGCAAGGTGGCAAACATCCTTATTGGCAAAGCCATTAAAACATTGCTGCTTCAGTTTTTCCCCGACCCGGAGAAATCCAAGAAAGCAAAAACACCAAACCCGTATGCCGAGATCATTAACTGGTTTAGTGATGGCAATACCTTATCGTTGGTTGATGACCTGTCGTTAGTCGATTATAAAAAATCGCTTAACGCAGTGCCGGGGTTAAAAGATGTGGTTAAAAAGTTCCATCCAAAACTGAGCGAAAACCAAACGTTACTGTTAATGGAGTTTATACTGCACGGTTTGGCCGAGTTTTCGCAGCTGAGTAAAGGATTTTTAGATAATGGGTTTGCTTTTTCGGATATGTTCAACAGCTTGTTTAACTTAGAGCCGGACGAAGATGACCTTGACATCGACGACCGTTACTAACTTTTTTATACACCAGCTTAAACGTGATGCAGGGAAACGCCCTATATTTTATACTTGTACCGCTTGTACTTATTATCATAGACTACTACATTTTACGGGGAATCCAAACTGCCTTTATTAAAAAGCAGTTTACCCGTAAAAGGTCGTTTTTAGGCTTCTACTGGTTTGGCTCTTTGTTCCTGATCACTATTTTGCTGTTAAGTATTTACAGCAAAATGCCGGTTGGGGTACGCGGGGCGTTCTTGTTCCTGTTTTTTATTACATTCCTATTCAAGATATTTTATGTGCTGTTCATCGCCGTTGATGACCTGCGCAGGTTTATCATTTACCTCATCCGCAAAAACAAAACCCCGGCCGGTCCTGAAAAGGATAACGGATTTAAGGCCATCCCACGGTCGGAGTTTTTGATGAAAGCCGGGATCCTGGCGGGCGCTGTGCCGCTTTATCTCATCAAGCACAACATGAGCAAGGGCTTATATGATTACCATGTACTCAACGTAGACCTTTACCTGCCTAACCTGCCAAAAGCCTTTGATGGGATGCGCATAGGGCAGATCTCTGATATCCACTCGGGCAGTTTCCATAGCGTGCACAATATGCAGGGTGGCGTGCAAATGTTGCTCAACCAAAAAACCGATGTGATATTTTTTACCGGCGACTTGGTTAACGGCCAATCATCAGAAGTGAACCGGGTTATGGACGTGTTTAAAAAAGTAAAAGCACCTTTGGGCGTATATTCAATATTAGGCAACCACGATTACGGCGATTATGGCAAATGGGCCACCCCTGCCGATAAAGCCAAAAACTTGCACGATATGCATCAGGCACACAAAACCTTGGGTTGGGACCTGCTGACCGATGAGCATCGCCGAATAAAAATTGACGGTGCCGAACTTGGTATTTTGGGCATTGGCAACTGGGGCGCAATGAGCCGCTTTCCTAAATACGGCAAAATGGAAGAGGCCGTAAAAGGGACCGACGACTTGCCTATTAAACTTTTATTATCTCACGATCCATCGCACTGGCGCGCCGAGGTAATCCCAAAATACCCGCAGATCGATGTAATGTTTAGCGGCCATACACATGGCATGCAGTTTGGCGTACGCACGCCGGATATTCAATGGAGCCCTATTGAATATGTTTACAGCGAATGGGCAGGCCTGTACCGCGAAAAACACCAGCAGATCTATGTAAACGTTGGCTACGGCTTTTTAGGCTACCCCGGCAGGATAGGTATGCTGCCCGAGATAACCGTGTTCACCCTAAAAGCCGGCGAAGACCCAGCGTTGAAAGCATAGCACCACTTCAATAAATAATTATTCCTTTTTCACCTGCATTGCCGTATTTTAGCAAAACCGATGAAAAAAGCCTTCCAAAGCGCGTTTGATTTTCTGCTGTTCAGTAACATCTTCATGTCGCTTTGCGCGGTGGCGCAGGCTCTGGTCACTTTCCATCTGATCGATTCTAAACCGGTTTATGCCGTATTGGCGTTACTGTTCACTTCCACGCTCGGTATCTACAATTTCAGCATTTTATTAAGCAAGCCTAAGCATCCCGAACGGTCGCCCTACAAGCGAGTGCGCTGGTTTTTTGCCCATTATAGGTTGATGGTAACGTTTACCATGGTAAGCTTGTTATCACTAATTCCTTTATTTTTTTTATTGTCGATGGAATCGCGGATCTTATTGATCTTCTCGGCGATACTGTCGTTTTGTTATAGCTTGCCACTTTTTAGCATTGGCGAGCAAAAATTCGGATTACGCAATATCCCCGGGCTAAAAACATTTTTAATAACCCTGGTATGGACCATGAGTTGTGTGTTGCTACCCGTATTAGAAGCGCAAGACCTGCACATGGCCGAGGTTTCTATAAGGGACATTACCATCCTTGTAGCCAAACGTTTCCTGCTGATATTTGCCCTGGCAATCCCCTTTGATATCCGCGACCTGTTCAGCGACCGCCAGGCCGGACTTAAAACCATCCCCGTTGCCTGGGGCGAAAAGAACGCCTATCTTTTTTGCCAGGTATTGCTTGCCGGCTATATCGTGTTGCTTTTCCTGTTCAGGAACAATGGTTTTAGTGTGGATTTTTGGTCTTTAACGGTCACTGCCGTATTGATGGGCTGGCTGATATTTAAATCGAAAAGGGAAAAAGATGAGTATTACTATTTCTTTTACCTGGATGGTGTATTGATCTTGCAATATGTGATCATGGTAGGGTTTGGTTTGATATACGGCAGCTATGCCGGCTAACTACGATAACTCGGCAAGTTTTTACGACCGCCTTTCGCGGCTGGTTTTTGGCAAGGCGTTGGTAAATGCCCAAGTTTATCTTTTACCAAAAATCCATCCAAATTCAAACATCCTGATAGTTGGTGGCGGCACCGGGTGGATCCTGGAAGAGGTTGCTAAGATACATTCTTCGGGCTTAAACATCACCTATGTAGAAATCTCGGCCAATATGATGGCACTATCCCGAAACAGAAACATCGGCAGGAATAAAGTAATATTTATTAACCAACCTGTAGAAGAAGCAGGGCTATCACAAGAATACGATGTGGTGATAACCCCCTTTCTTTTTGATAATTTTACAGATGACAACCTACCCGTAATATTTAATCACGTCCATCAAACACTTAAACCCGGCGGCCTTTGGCTTAATACTGATTTTCAATTAACGGGCAGGTGGTGGCAATATGCTATGCTAAAAAGCATGTTGTTGTTTTTTAAAATAGTATGTGATGTTGAGTCCCGGCATCTACCGGATGTGGCAAAGCAGTTTAATCTAAATGGCTATAAGATTATAGAAGAGAAAACCTTTTTCGGCGATTTTGTGGTGGCGAGGGGTTATAAAAAGGTGATTTAATTGTGTTTATTAAGATTTTACTTTTTGTTATATTTGGATATGGAAAGATTAACTTTACAAATTCCTGAAAAAAAATCAAAGCTGATAAAATCGTTGCTTAAAGAGTTAGGAGTAATAATTGAACCTAATCTATTAAAATTAACTAAAGAATTTGACAGCAGGCCCAAACCTGATGTAATACCAACAATGGATGAAATTGTGGCGGAAGTTAGAGCGGTAAGGTCGGCCAGATCTTAATGATTGTAGTTTTAGATTGCAATATTTGGCTTTCACTTGCTATAAGTAGGCAAACAGCTTTTTTATATAAGCTTTATAAAAACAACATTCAAATAGCTACATGCGAAGGTCTGTTCAATGAAATATCCGATGTATTATCAAGGTCGAAGTTTAAAAAATATTTCAACCAACAGGATATAACATTTGTTTGAAATTTATAAATTGACGACAACTTACTTTGAAGTTCTGAATATTGAACCCGTGGTATCTGACAAAAAAGACAACTATCTTTTTGCGCTAAGTAAAATATCAAATGCAAAATATTTCGTAACCGGTGATAAATTATTGCTACAGGTTAGCGAATATGGATCCACATCCGTCATTAGCCTGGCAGACTTCAAAAAATCAATCACCTAATAAACAAACTTATACCCAATACCCCTCACCGTTTGCAGGTAGGTTGGCGAATCGGGGTTGTTCTCTATCTTTTTGCGGAGGCGTACAATATGCATATCCAGCGTGCGGGTATTTACATCGGCATTGTAACCCCAAACTTCCATCATCAGTTCCTCGCGGTTTATCACCTTGTTCTTATTTTTAAGGAAGTATAGCAATATGCGGTTCTCTAAAATGGTAAGCTCTGTTTTACGGCCGTCGCGTATCAGCAAGTGGGTATTTGGCAGGTGTTCCATATTACCAAACTTGTGCGATTCTGCCTTCTCGTTGTTAAGCGAGAATTTGATCTTACTATCAATCATCGCCACCAATACATCCATATTAAATGGCTTGGTAATGTAATCGCTTACACCAAAGTTATAGGCGCCAATTTTGTCAATATCCTGGGCCTTGGCTGTCATCATGATAATCAGCCTGTCGAAACCCTTTTCGCGCAGACTGGCGCATACCTCACTACCCTGTTTTCCGGGAAGCATCCAATCTAAAAGTACAATATCCGGTTGCTCGGCAAGTATCATCGCTTCGGCTTCTTCGCCATTGCCGCTTTCTAAAACCTTATATCCTTCGCTTTGCAGGCGTTCAGATACTAAAAACTTAAGGTTCTCATCGTCTTCTACCAATGCTATTTTAATTTCTTTATTCATTGTTATAATGATTGTCTAATTATCTAACGGTAACGTTACTATAAAAGTTGAACCTACATTAAGTTTACTTGTAACGTCAATTTCTCCGTTCATAAAGTTAACCAGTTCTTTACAAAAAGCAAGCCCCAATCCAACGCTTCCATTTTGGTTGTACTGGTTTTCTATGCGGTAAAACTTTTTAAATACATCGCCTTGCTCATAATGGGCCATGCCTATGCCCTTATCTGCAAATAAAAATACAATATTGCGTTTTTCGGGCTTAATATTTATAACTAATTCTTTTTTGCCCGGGTGCGAATATTTGTATGCATTTTCCATCAAATTCTGGAAAATGCTGCCCAGCAGTATCGGATCGCTGTGGAACTTTGTGACGCCGTTTATATTAAACTCCAGTTTAAAATCGGGGTATTTTATTTTAAAGGTATCTATATAACCGTTCACAAACTCCTTAACATATATTTCCTCGCGGTTTACGGTTATAGAGCGGTTCTCTAACTGGGTAAACGAAAGCAGTTTGTTCATTAATTCGTTGAGCTTTTCGGCTTCTTCATCCAATATTTTACCGTAATGGCGGCGCTGACGATCGCTCAATTCGGCATCACCCTTCAGGTTAGATCCTGCTATTTTTATAACACTTACCGGGGTTTTAAACTCGTGGGTAAAGTTATTAATGAAGTCGTACTGCAGTTTAAACACCTTTAAGTTGATGTTCAGGTTGCGATATATCAGCCAACCAATCAACACCAAAAAGAAATATATAAGTAATACGATGGCGCCGATTGGTAAAAAGCGGCGGTCTATCTCATGGCTTAAATGTTCCTGGGTGGAGATAAAGTAGAGCTTAAAGTTAGAAAAGGCACCGGTAAGCGCGGCCTCGGTTACTTTACGGCCTCCCTCCACATCAAGCGGGTCATATACTACGGGTTGTATGGTTACCTGCTGGTAAAGTTCAGGGTGTGTATTTTTTACTTTTAACTGGTGCGCATCCAGCAAAAAGGTCATCATATTTTGCTTGTAAAAAGCCTTAACATTCTGGTTCTTGAGCAACGATTTATAAATACGGATATCTTCGCGGCGGGGAATATTCAGGTAGCTGATCTTATCGGGCGTTACATTGTAAAACGTCCGGAAGATCTCGTCTTGTGTTGGCAATCTTGATGTATCTGCCACGCTGATAAAATCGCTCAGCTTTAAAGCCATCTGCCTAAAATCGTCGGTATTGGACCAGGCCATGTCTTTAACGCCCCTTACACTGCCCCATTTAGGTTTGTATTGATAAATCGCCTTTACAGAGATCCCGGCGTTGTTGCTAAATTTTGTTTTGGATGCCGGGTTACCTATTTGCATATCATAAAACAAAACACGGCGCACAAACGGGTAGCTTTTAAAAACAGTAGCCGAGTAGCTTGCCGCGATGGCCGAATCCATAAAGCCCTGGTAAGAGGTTATCTCCGGGATCTTGATCTGGAAGAAATCGTTGTAGGGCTTAACCGTTTGATCGAGCACCTCTATTTTTTTGGATGCAAATTCATTCTCTACATACTTGGCAGTAAGGTTGTATGAGATGATAACCGCTATAACAAGGCTCACTGTTATCAACACCAGGAAAGCGGTTATCAGCGAAAAATTTTTGCGATATAGATTTTTCTGCCCTTGCATAACAGGTTAAGGTTTAACCTGCATATTGGCGTTCAGGAAAGTTTCGATCTCGGCGTACATCTCCATACGGTTATGCTCGCTTTTAAAATAAGCACGCTCGTTTTCTTTTAGGCGATAGGTTACCGGTACATTACGTTTTTTAAGTTCGCGCACAAACTGGTTTAGCTCGCTGATGTTAGCCCTCGGGTCCTTGGCACCCTGGAATATCAGTAACGGACTTTTAATTTTATCGGTATGGAAAACCGGAGATATAGCTCTTAATTGATCGGCGTCCGTTTCGGGGTTACCCACCATTTCGTAGGTCATTTTTAAGAAAGGCTTAAAAAATGGCGGCGCATCCTTTAAGTAAGTGAAAAAATTGATCAGCCCGTACTTCACGATAGCGCAGTTATATAATTCGGGGTGGAACGATACACCATAAAGTGCCGAAAACCCGCCAAAGCTGCCACCAAATATGGCTATCTTTTTAGGATTGGCTATTTTGTTTGCAATAAGCCATTTTACGCCATCGGTAATATCCTGTTGAATTTTACCGCCAACCTGTTTAAAGCCGGCTGTCCTGAATGCTTTACCATAACCTGCCGACCCCCTAAAGTTTACCTGGAAAACTGCATAACCACGGTTAGCCAAAAACTGCACCTCGGCGTTGTAATCCCATGAATTACGGCCCCAGATACCATCGTGCGGCATCACTACTACAGGCAGGTTCTTTCTGTCTTTTCCCTTAGGAATGGTTAAATAGCCATTTATCAACATACCATCACTAGCCTTAAATGAGATGGGCTCCATATCAGATAACTCCGCCGCGTTTATCTCCGGGTTTATATCTGCCAGTTTGGTTAGCTTATTTGCTTTGCGTTCGTATAAAAAGTACGAACCGGGATTTTTATCATTAGAGGCCGAAATAATAAATTTATTTTCGGCGCTGTCGCGGTCAACAATATCTATTTGGTTGCCTTTTATTTTGTTAGATAGGTTGCTGTAAAGCTTTTCGATATCCTTATCCAGGAAATGCTTCTGCGTTTTAGCCTCTTCCCATGATACCAGCTCTATCCGGCGTTTTATCTTAGAGTAGCCTACATCTAAAATATCTGCTTTATCGCTGGCATATATTACCTTATTTTCTTTACCTGTGTTAGCGTTTATCTCTATCAGTGCGGTTTTATCGCGATTAACGTTTGATAGCGCGTAGAAATTATCGCTATCGCCGGCAAAGGCAATGGGTTCTACCTTATCATTAAAGTTACTTTTGATGATAGATTTAAACGGGACGTTGTCATTTGCACGGTAAAGGATACTCTCGTTTACCCCGTCAGAAACCTTTACCAGGCGGATATTACCGTTCGGGTCCGGGTACCATTTGGTGATGTTGCCAGGGTTGAGCAAGTATGGTTTTAGTTCGCCGGTTTTTACGTTAAGGCGGTACACATCAAAGTTAACCGGGTCGCGTTTGTTCATGGCCACGGTAATAACATCGGGCTGCTGGCGGTTGCGGTTAAGGATGCGGATGCGTGCCTTATCCAAATTTACCAGGCTTTTAATTTTTAGGGTAGCAACATCAAGCGTGTAGATCTTAAACTCATCTACCGCGATAATATCCTGCGTAAAAACAATCTGATTATTATACGTCCAGGTGTAATCGCGCACCGAGTAATCGGTAAAAGTGGTTGCCATTTGCTCGGCCCCGCTCTCTAACGATCTGATGTATATATTTTGTTTATCTTTATAAGGCTTTAAATAAGAAATGTACTTGCCATCGGGCGAGATCTTGAAAAAGCTTTTTTCGGGTGTCTTAAAAAAATCATTAACAGGTATCTGCCTTACGTTGTTTTGTTTACATGCGCAGGCAAATAGTATTATGGTAACAAATAAAAATGATCTTAAACGACCCAGCATTTGGTTTATCCTAATTGTAAAGAGTGGTCAAATTAGTTATTTTAGTTAACCTTTGTACAAATGTCACTACAATTTTACCCGCTTTTTACGTTACATATAATATATGCCGGCTGCACTAAACTATAAAAAAACTATCAGGCAACTAAGTGTATTATTGCTGGCACTATTTATTTGCAGCACAAAGCTTTTTGCCCAAAATAACGACTTGCAGCTGGCCCGCCAGTACGCCGCAAACGGCGAGCAGCAAAAAGCGCTCGAGATCTATCAAAAGCTGTTTAAACAGGATGGCGAAACCTACTTTCAACAGTACTTTAATGTGCTTTTAAACTTTAAAAAGTACGATGATGCCGAAACCATCGCCAAAAAAATGCTGCGTAAATATCCGGGCAATAACGAGTACACCATTGCGCTGGGTTCTGTTTATACCCAACAGGGAAATACTGCTAAAGCAGATGCGTTGTATAACGATTTGATCAAAAACCTGCCTGCCGACCAAAATGCGATTGCCGGCATTGCATCACAGTTTTACCAGAGCGCTAATGCCGATTATGCCATCAAGATATTTTTGCAGGGCCGCAAACTTATTCATAACGAATCGGCCTTTGCATTTGAGTTGATAACGCTTTACCGATACAAGCGCGATAAGGAGGACCTGACCGAAGAATATCTTAACTTTTTGCCAACCAACCCGGTATTCATCAGCCAGGCCGAAAGTACGCTGGCCAGCGTTTACGAAGGCCCCGAAGATTACGAGATGCTGAAAGTTGCGCTGCTGAAACGCATCCAGAAAGACCCGCAGCAGATCATATACCCTAACCTGCTTACCTGGCAATACCTGCAGCAAAAAGAGTATGACATGGCGCTTAACCAGTCGCTTGCTTTAAGCCGCAGGCAAAATGATGATGGCAGCGCCATTTTTGAACTATGCCGCACACTGGTTACTAACGAAGCTTATGATGCCGCCATCCGCGGGTACGAGTATATTATTGGCAAAGGCGATAAGGATAGCCCCAACTACATTTCGGCCAAGGTAGAGCTCATCAACACCAAAAACCTTAAAGTAACATCGGGCAAATATGTACAGGCAGATTTGCTTGGGCTTGAAAAGGATTACCTAAGCCTGCTTGATGAAGTTGGCCGTGGCCGCGGCACCGTTTTCGCGATGGAAAGGCTTGCTAACCTGCAGGCTTTTAAACTGCACAAACTAAAAGACGCGCAATTACTTTTGGAAAGCGCTATTGCCATCCAGGGTGTAAGGCCCGCCCTCATTGCTGCTTGCAAGCTTGACCTTGGCGATGTTTACCTGCTTAACAACCAACCATGGGACGCTACCCTATTATACAGCCAGGTGGAAAAAGATAACCCTAACAGTAACATTGCCCAGGAAGCGCTTTTACGTAACGCCAAAATGGCCTACTATACCGGCGATTTTAACTGGGCGCGCCGCCAGCTTGATATTTTGAAGGCCGCCACCACGCAATTGATAGCCAACGATGCGCTTAACTTGTCGTTATTGATCTCGGATAATCTGCATGCCGATAGCAGTGGCAACGCCCTGAAGATCTACGCCCGTGCCGATCTGCAGATCTTTGCCGAACAGCCCGCGAAGGCTATGATCACGTTGGATAGCATCGACAAAAAATATCCGGGTAATGCTTTAGAAGCTGATATATTGATGGCAAAAGCCCGCATCCTGATCCAGCAAAAGGAGTTTGCCAACGCAGTGGTAATACTAAAAACCATTTCCGAAAAACATACAGATGACCTTTGGGCAGATGACGCCGTTTACATGCTTGGCGACATCTACGAAACCAAGCTAAATGATGCCAACATCGCCAAAAGCTACTACCAAAAAATAATTACGAATTACCCCGCCAGCCTTTGGATAAACGATGCGCGAAAAAGATTCAGGGTTTTGCGGGGCGATAAGAATGACGCGAGTTAGATAGAGAAAGTAATAGGCCTTAGTTAATATTTGTTCAGCAGGGCTCAAAAGTTCTTGGCCGTCCCATTTATGGGACGGATTTAAGAAATGCAAATCCGGCTTTAGCCAAAATGGTCGCAATTGGACTAAAGCCAAGCATCCACCATTACTCCCGTTGGCTGAAGCCAACGGCAATGAATATTCATTAACGTGATATAATAATCACCTGCACAATCCAAAAATCATTACTACTTTTGCCCCATGATCGTATATAATGACACCGTAATTTTAGATGATACCGTTGAGCAGGAATGGCTGGACTGGATGAAGAATGTACACATCCCGCTGGTGATGGCTACCGGTTACTTCAGCTCGTACCGTTTGCTTACCATTGTAGATTCGCCAAATGACGGTATTACTTATTGCGTACAATTTAATGCCGATACCATTGAACAGTTTCAGGAATATTATACCAAGCACCTGTTTAAACACCAGGACCTGCACCAACAACAATTTAACGAGCGGTTTGTATTATTCAATACATTAATGAAAACCGTAGACTAACCATGGGCTTTACCAAAACCATTATACCCGGCGTACTAATATTTGAGCCAAAAGTAATAAGCGATGAACGCGGCTATTTTTATGAAAGCTATAGCAAGCGCTCTTTTGCAGAGGCCGGCATCGATGCCGATTTTGTGCAGGATAACCAATCATTTTCTCAAAAAAATACAGTACGTGGTTTGCACGCGCAGGCCCCTCCTCATGCCCAGGGCAAACTGGTTAGGGTAGTGCAGGGTGCGGTGTTAGATGTAGCGGTTGATATACGCGAAGGCTCGCCTACTTATGGCAGGCATGTTGCGGTAGAACTTAGTGCCAATAATAAATTACAGCTTTGGGTACCACCCGGCTGCCTGCATGGTTTCGCTACCCTGGAGGACAATACTATTTTTGTTTACAAAGTTAGCGGTGGCCTTTTTCATAAAGACTCGGAGATCGCGGCGGCATGGAACGACCCTGAATTAGCTATTGGCTGGGGCGTAAGTGAAATGGATGCCATACTATCTGCGAAAGACCAAACCCTACCGTCTTTCGCATCTTTCAAAAGCCCTTTTAAGTTTTAAGGCAGCATTTATCAGTCAATACATTATTTCATATCAATTAATTCGTTTTATTTCTGAATTAATTGTGACGACGTGTTGCTTTTTTTTTGCCTTACGCTTTTCTAACAACCCCACTGTTTATTTTTCGAGAAATAAATTAATTATTTGTTAACTCAGATGAAACTTTGTTATATTGCTTTCGTATACAATACATAGCTGGCCGGCTACACTACATCTATAATTAACTTATCGAAACACTAAACAACTTTCAAACACATGAAAACAAGATTATTATTTAAAACCGGCGTTATCGCTGCGTTTGGCGCAACCGTTTTATTTGCCTGTACAAAAGACAACAAAACCACTAACGACGTATCCGCGGTGTCAAAAACCGAGGTGTCTGCAGCCGTATTAAAAAACATCAACGACCTTGGCTTTAGTACAGACCAGGTGCGTAAAGTGAATGATGGTTACCTGGTAGAAGGCGACATATTACTAACTGAAGAAAACCTGACCGAGGCAAGTACCAGCCCAAATGTTCGAATTGCTGAAACTGAGCAGTACCGAACCACCAACCTGGTAAAAAACCTGCCGCGCACGGTTACGGTATCAATATCTAATTTGCCTACTGTGTATGCCACGGCCACGCAAAACGCAATTACACGTTACAATGCGCTTAATTTAAGCCTAAAATTCCAGTTTGTAAGCAGCGGCGGGCAAATCCAGATCATTGGGTTTAATGAGGGTCCAAGCGGTGGTTACATTACTTTAGGCTCATCGGGCTTCCCTACCAGAAAAGGAAATCCATACAGCCAGATCCAAATGAACACTAACGCGCAGGCTTATGGCAGTAACCCGGATGTTAACTATTTAACATCTGTTTTACAGCACGAGATGGGCCATTGCATTGGTTTCCGCCATACCGATTACTTTAACCGCGCTTACAGCTGTGGTGGTACTGCCGTAAACGAAGGTGCATCAAACATAGGTGCTATCCTTATCCCGGGCACACCATCTACTGCTGATGCTGCTTCATGGATGCTGGCCTGCTCTAATGGCGGCGACCGCACCTTTAACGCTAATGATAAAATAGCACTTAACTATTTGTACTAAGCTTTCGAGATCAACTAAATAGTTTTACTTTAAGGGGGAGTTTTACCGGCTCCCCCTTGTTTTGTATAGATATGATAAGAAAGACCATTTGCCTTTTTCTTTTTATTGCCTGCTTTAACATATCATACGCCCAAAAAAAATTAAGCGACTTATCGGTAACCCAAATGTATGCTTCGCCTGTGGCGGGGGTTTTTAAAGCCGATAGCTTACAATACTACCTTATTAAGGTAAACCATCCCTCCCAACTTAAAAATACAAACCTTGTAAAAAGGGTATCTTACAATTATTACATAGCATCATCGCGCGGTGCGATCTCCACTACAGAAAACATTGTCAGCGCCATACCCGCCAACGCTTTATGGAAAGCCGACGACAACCTGGCGCTGTTAAACAGCAGCCACCCAAATGCAACCAAGGTTGTTAACCTGGTGCTTAAAAACCAAAGCATCAGCACCCTCCTTCAAATAAGAAAATACGGCACAATTGTTTCTAAAAATGGCAATGTGGTCAACATAAAAATACAGTTGAAAGAACTGCCCGCCCTGCTACAGCAACCCGACATAATTTTTGCAGGGCTGGACAGGCAACCTCATCCCGAACTGGTTATAGACGACCTTGACCTCGGCGCAAATAACCTGGCGGCAATAACAGACAATTTTGCAGACATAAACGGCAACGGCATCAACGTAAGCGTAAAAGAAGAACGCTATGATGCAGACGATCTTGACTTGCTTGGCCGTTCGTTTACCTCCGTTACCCCTGCCGAAAACAACTCCGGCCACGCTACCATTATGGCTACGCTGATAGGTGGTAACGGCAATTCGTTCATAAAAGGCCAAGGCGCGGCCCCGGCGGTAAAATTTACCTCGTCGGATTTTGCGAGGCTTTTGCCCGATACCATCACCGCATTTAAAACTTTTAACATCAGCCTGCAAAACCACTCTTACGGGACGGGTATCGAAAACTATTACGGTATCGAGGCCGGGGCTTACGATAAACAGGTATATGAGAATGATGATATCGTCCACGTGTTCTCATCGGGGAACATAGGTACAACTACATCTTCTACAGGATTGTATAATGGAGTAGCTAATATGGCTAACCTGTCCGGTACATTTAAGCAGGCTAAAAATGTATTGGTGGTTGGCGGCACAGGCCGCACAGATGTACCGGAGACATTAAGTTCGGCTGGCCCGGCTTATGATGGCCGCGTTAAACCAGAGTTGGTTGCCGATGGTGAAGACGGCACATCGGGTGCGGCAGCCCTTACATCGGGCGCGGTGGCTTTGTTGCAGCAGGCTTATAAAAAACAGTTTACGTCACTCCCCTCATCAGCACTAATAAAAGCTGTTTTGATAAACAGTGCCGATGATATTGGCATACCTGCTGTTGATTTTAAAACAGGTTATGGCAAACTGAATGGGTTGGAAGCCATCAGAACCATAACCGACGGCAGGTTTAAAACCGGCAACGTAGTTGATAAGGGCCAAACAAGTTACCAAATAACCGTCCCGGCAAACTGTAACCTGCTAAAAGTTTCTTTAGTTTGGAACGATGCACCCGCGAAGCTGAATGCGCCTTATGCCTTAATAAACGACCTCGATCTAACAGTTACCACACCTACAGGCACAAAGTTATTGCCATGGTCGCTAAGCACCTTCCCACTTGCCGACTCGCTGTTAGCCCCTGCCAAAAGGCAACGCGACACGCTGAATAATACCGAGCAGGTAACCTTGCAAGATCCGCCGGCAGGCGTTTACACCATCACCATTAACGGCAGCAGGGTAACCCAAGGCCCGCAAGCTTTTTATGTGGCGTATCAAAGCAAGCTTAACAACCAGTTTGAATGGACAACACCATCGGGTAAAAATGAGTTTTTGGGCGATGAAGATAACTACCTGCGCTGGCAAAGCACCTTTGGCAATGTTACCGGCAGTTTAAGTGTGAGCTACGATCATGGCGTAACCTGGCAGGTGCTGGCAAACGGGGTATCATTAAGCGGCAACAGCTACCGATGGAAAACTCCCGATAAGTTTACACAGGCAATGCTAAGGATGCGCATCAACAATCAGGATCACATTAGCAGGGAGTTTACCATCTCTAAACCATTAACCATGCAGGTGGGCTATAACTGTACCACAGGCACGCAACTGCACTGGAACCCGCAACCTGGTGCTACAGGCTATGTGGTTTACACCATAAAAGGCAATTTGCTCCAAAAGCTAACTATAGCTACAGATACTTCCATTGTTATCCCGGCAGATGCACAATCATCAACATACTTTGCCGTTAGCGCACAAGGCATTGGTTTTGAAGGTGTAAAAAGCCTAACCATTGATGCTACCAACCAAGGCGTAGGCTGCTATATCCGTACCCTACTGGCCGAAGTGAAAGACAATAAAACTATTGAGCTTAGCCTACAGGTAGGTAGTACACTCCATTTAAAAACCATCACCTGGGAGAAATTGACCGGCACAGATCAATACACGGCCTTCGGCACAAGCACTGTTACTAACGGCTTGTTAGCATATAAATTTACTGACGCATCGCCAAAAAAGGGCATTAATTATTACAGGGCAAAGCTTAGCACCGCCGATGGTTTCAATGTAACCTCTGAGCTTGCAAGCGCCATACTTTTGCAAAGTAACCAGTTTACGCTATACCCCAATCCTGTTAACACACAGCTTACTATTTTAAGCGGAGAAGCAAACGATTATGAGTTAAAACTCTATAATTCGATAGGGCGGTTAAGCTTAACCAAAACTTTTAACGGTCTGCAAAACACCGTGCCTATAAACGTAATGCCGGGCGTTTATACCAGTGTTATCACCCAAAAAGGGAAAGTGATTTTTAGTGCTAAAGTAATCAAGGCTCCGTAACAAAAGTGTGACTGTGTAATCTAAAAGCAGATTTAACACTTTTTAACAAAGATTTAACATCTTCTACTAAGATTTTAGTTATATCTTAGTAGCTTACAAACCTAAGTATGAAATTCACAATTACAGCACTTGTAATCTGCTTCATGTGCTCTCTATCTGCGCTTGCGCAAACCAACTATTCCGTAAAAGGCGTATCTGTTGATAGCGTTGCCCATGTAAAACTGGTTAATACATCTATCAGCGTATTAAATGCTAAAGACTCCACCCTTCGTAAGTTTACAAGGGCGTCGGCAAACGGCTCTTTTAGTTTAAATAACCTTAACAAAGGCAAATTCATCCTGTTGGTGACCTACCCCGGCTATGCCGATTATGTAGAACACTTCACGTTAGATTCTGCAAAAACCACGTTTAACGTTGGCAGCATCGCCATGAACCTTAAATCGAGGTTATTGAACGAAGTTATTATTAAGGGCACGGTTGCCGCCATAAAGATAAAAGGCGATACAACCGAGTTTAACGCCAAGGCTTACACCATCCAACCAAACTCTAAGGTTGAGGACCTGCTGAAACAACTCCCCGGTATACAGGTAGATAAGGATGGCAAAATAACCGCCCAGGGCCAAACCGTACAAAAGGTACTGGTAGATGGCGAAGAATTTTTTGGCGACGACCCTACCCTCGTAACCAAAAACATCCGTGGCGATATGGTAGATAAGGTGCAGCTTTATGATAAAAAAAGCGACCAGGCTACCTTTACCGGTATTGATGACGGGCAAAAAACCAAAACCATCAACATAAAACTAAAAGAAGATAAAAAGAACGGCTACTTTGGCAAGGTAGATGCCGGTATTGGTACCGATGGCTACTACCAGGTACAAGGCCTTTACAATAAATTTAAGGGTAAAAAGAAATTTAGTGTTTACGGCGTTGGTGCAAACACCGGTAAGGTAGGCCTAAGTTGGCAGGATAACAATAAACTGGGCACCAGTGATGGCATGCAGTTTAGTGATGACGGCGGTATGTACTTTAGCAGCGGTAACCGTGACGAACTGGATTCGTTTGATGGTCGTTATAATAACCAGGGGATCCCTAAGGCCTATACGGGTGGTGTGCACTATGATGATAAATGGAAGAACGATAAATATGCGTTAAACACCAATTACAAAGCAGGCTCGTTAGAGGTTGACGGTACCCGTAATGACAGAACGCAGCAAAACTTACCCGAAAACCCTGCCGACCCAACAGCAAACCGGGTGATCAAAAGCGTATCCGACAATACCTTCAACAACAGCATTTTCAGGCAAAAGCTGGATGCTACATACTCTGTAAAGCTTGATACTACATCAAACCTAAAGATCTCAATGGATGCAACGCTAAAAAACAGCGATACGCACACCAGGGATACTTCTACCAGCAGGCGCGCAGATGAAACCCTCCTGAATACCAACAGCAAAAGCATCAATAACAGCGTAAACCAGCAATTGTACAATGCCACTATCTTCTACAATAAAAAGTTTAAGAAACCGGGCCGTACCATTTCATTTAACGTAACCGCGGGCCGCACCGAAAACAAAGCGGATGGCTTCCTGAAATCGGAGATAGATTACTTTGGCCTTACCGGTTTACCAACCACCCAGGAGATCATTGATCAGCGTAAAACAGATAACACCAAAACATCAAGGTTAAATACTAATATAACCTATACCGAGCCCCTCACCAAAGCTTTGGCTATTGTGTTTAACTATGGCTTCGGTTTAAATAACAGCGATGCGGATCGGAAATCGTTTGATAAAGCCCCTGGAGGCACCGGGTACGACCAGCTAAATACCGCGCTAAGCAACCACTACATTTTTAACCAAACCTCAAACCAGGGTGGCATTAACTTTAACTACAAAAAAGGCAAAAGCAACCTGCGCTTTGGCACACGCGTTACCAATGTTGATTACAAGCAGGAGAACGAGGTTACCAACATGGCGGTAAGCCGTAACTTTACCAACTGGGCGCCGCAGGCAAATTACTCGTACAAGATCTCTACCTACAGTGGGTTTAACCTAGGCTATTACGGTAGCCAGCAACAACCAACTATAGATCAGTTACAGCCTATTGTGGTAAACACCAACCCGCTGAATATCACCATTGGTAATCCTAACTTAAAGCCATCGTTCAGCAATAACTTTTACGGTTATTACAATATGTACAAGGTACTGAGCGATCAATCAGTATGGCTGAATGGCAACTACGGGTTCACTACAAACCCTATCATTAACAACGTTGTTACCGATAAAACATTGGGTAAAAGTACCACCCAGGCAGTTAACCTCCCCGGCGAAAAACCATACAACTTTAACTTGAACGTTGATATGAGCCGTAAACTCGGTTTTGCAGGACTTAACATCAACGCGAGGCTTAATACCGATGGTAACACCTATTACAGCCTGCAGGATAACGTGCTCAACAAAACAAAGTCAAATACATACGGCGGCGAGTTAGGACTGTCTAAAAACAAAGAAAAAAAATATTCGCTATATCTGAGTGGCGGCCCTAATTATACCGTTGGGCAATCATCCATTAATAAGGATATCAACAATAATGGCCGTGGCTTTAGTGCCAGTTACTGGATGCAGGTTTACCTGCCGTGGAAGATAGAAGTAAGCAGCGATGGAAAATACCAATACACGGCGGCTACACAATCTTTCGCGAACGATTTCCGCCAAACCATTATCAACGCCCGCTTGATCAAATCGTTCCTGAAAGGTGAAGGTTTAAAAGTGACCCTAAGCGGTAACGATTTACTGAACCAAAACCAGGGCTTTACCCGTAGCGCATCAAGCACCTATATTACCGAGAACCGTTACACTACCATCCGCAGGTATTATATGCTATCGGTAAGCTGGGATTTTAGCGGCATGGGCGGCGGCACACCTGCAAAAAAATAAGTTAAGCATCAACAATAAGAAATATATAGCGATGAAAAAGCACCTATTACTACTACTAACCTGCCTAATAAGCAGCAGCGCTTTATTTGCACAAAACGCGCATTTCACCACATCCGGCACTATCGAGTTTGAGAAAAGGGTGAACATGTACGGTGTAATTAAAGCCGTAATTAATAAGGATAACGAAAGCTGGTACGCCCCCGCTTTTGAGCAGTACAAGAAAAACAACCCGCAGTTTAAAGTGCTTAAAAGCACGCTAACCTTCGGCAGTAACAAAACCCTGTATTCGCCGGTTGCAGATAACGCCCCGGCATCAAACAGCTGGTTTAGCGATATGCCCCTTGCGCAACAAATAAACACTACCCAAACAGATCTTAATACCAACCTAAGCGTTACCGCTAAAAAGGTTTTCGACGAAGGCTTTTTGGTGAAAGATACCGCGCGAAAGATCAACTGGAAAATCACCGACGAAACCCGCGAAATTGCAGGTTACATGTGCCGCCGTGCCAATGCCATTGTGATGGATTCGATATATGTGGTGGCTTTTTATAGCGACGAGATCCCGCTATCCGGCGGCCCGGAATCATTTAGCGGTTTACCCGGGATGATCCTGGGCCTTGCCCTGCCGCACGAAAACGTTACCTGGTTTGCCACCAAAGTTACCGACCTGCCCGTTGCCGAAGCCGCCCTGCGTGCACCAGTAAAAGGCAAAGTAACCACATCTGCCGCCCTTAAAACCACCCTCACCAAAGCCATGGAAGGTTGGGGCGAATACGGTAAACGCTTCTTTAAGATCTACCTGTTGTAGAGAGTTAAGAAACAAGAGCCAAGAATCAAGACAACAAAAAGCCTGTACAGTTAAAAGCTGTACAGGCTTTCTTTATTTTCACTCTTGATTCTTGTCTCTTGATTCTTGACTCTAATCCTAACTTTCAACTCATTCTCTTCAAAAATCCCGCGTTCTTCCTGGCGCTTTGCAGGGGTGTTTCGTGGTGAAAGCGGCTTTGCTCTACAAAAAAGTACCGCATACCGGTATCCTGCCCAGTGGCAATAAACTTTTTAAAGTTGATGATCCCCTCGCCCATATCACATGCCGATTCTTCTTTGCTCCCTGCCGGCAGTCGTTTCTTCAACACATCGCGCAGGTGTGCCAGTTTAAAGCGGCCTTTATGGTTGCGCATGTAGGCGTAAGGGTCGGCGCCCTCGGTTACGGTGTAGTACACATCCATCTCAAAATCTACCAGGTCCTTATCCGTACCGGCAAGCAGCACGTCAATAGGCAGCTGCCCGTCTACCGGTTTGTAGGGGTAATCGTGCGGGTGGTAACCAAACCGAAGCCCGTGCTTTTTGCAGATGGCGCCCCGCTGGTTAAAATCATCGGCGAAGGTTTTAAACGCGCCGATGCTTTTTTGCGGGCCGAGCCATGGGCATACCAGGTACTTCATCCCTATCTCCGCGGCATCCGCTGCCAGCTTATCAAACTCGGGTAAGGTGCAGGGGTTGTAGTGGGTGCTTACCAGGTTTAGGCCGTATCCCGCCGCAATCTTTTTGAACTCCGTATTGGTTTTGCCCCAAAAAATGCCCTTATCGCTGCCGTAACTTTCTATCTGGGTGTAGCCCATTGCGCCCAGTAGTTTCAGCGTGCCAACAGGGTCGCGCTCCATATCCTCTTTAACCATGTAAAGCTGTATGCCGCGCGCGGGTTTCGTCCGTCCGTTAAGGGGTGCCGCCATTGCAGCCGACGCCGACAATGCCGCCAGCATCCCACCGCTGTATATAAATGCTCTTCTGTTCATAAATTGGTTTATGATGTAAGGTAGGGAATTTTGCGGAAAGTTGATGGTAGTTGCGGAGGTTGATAGTTGATGGATCATAGTTCATAGTAGCTGCGGGGATGGCGGGTGGGTGGGATCTTGGTTTCCCGATAGCTATCGGGAGGTATTGGGAGTTGATGGTAGCTGCGGTTGGCGGTGGATGGTATTGTGTCAGGTTATGGTTGATGGTACCCGCGAAGAGGGGCATGTAGATTTTAGTAGTTAAGGCTTCAAGTCTATGAACTATCATCTATGAACAATCCACTAATAAACAATTGAATCAATAAACCAACAAGTAAAGGTGCTGTAGTGGTACTTAGGGTGCGGTAGCCCCGCTATGCGCTTATACTGCACCAGGCCTTAACCGCGAGGGCCGGTATCCGCTGCTATCGGGTTTAGGGGGGGACCGTATAATATAATGCCTCTAATTATTGTTAGTTGGATTAAAACTAAGTAACTTAGCATAAGACCTAATTTTATGCAATTAAAGCTAAAAAAGATATTGTTTTGGACTATCACATTGGTTCAAACAAAACTTTCCAGATTGTTAGAAAACATAAGTGAGCCGCTTATTGAAAAAAAAACTAACTACGAAGACCTAACTCCTATCAACGATGTACAAAAAAGTGAACCGTATCTGAACGCATTGGATTGGGCTTTAAAAAATCAAAACATTCAAAACATAGCTTTAACTGGGCCTTATGGTTCGGGCAAAACGAGCATTTTAAAAACTTTTCAGAAATCTCACGCAGAATACTTTTATTTAAATATTTCATTAGCATCGTTTCAAGATGAAATTGAGATTCGCGACGGAGAAGTATCTGAAAACACAAAAACTGATATAAAATCAATAAACTATGATGAAAGACACAGGCTTATAGAGTTAAGTATACTACAACAAATGTTTTACAAAGTTGAAGGTAGAAATATTCCTGATTCTAGATTCAATAGAATAAAAAGCCTTAGCAATTTTCGATTATCCACGTACGTTTTCATAGTTTTTCTTACAGTTACAGGGCTTTCTATACTTTTAACTCCTGCTCTTTGGGAAAGTTTTTCTTGGTGGAACAAGTTAGCAGATCCTTATTGTGACTGGTTTAAATATTTCGCCTTTATTCTTTTGGCGCCAGCTTTATATTTTCTAAGTCGATATATTATTAGATTATTCAATTTTTCAAAATTCAATAAGATCAATTTAGCTAAAGGAGAATTAGAATTTGACCCCAAAAGTGAAACATCGATTTTAAATAAGCACCTAGACGAAATATTATATTACTTCGAAGTTACGCCATTTAACGTGGTTTTTATTGAAGATTTGGATCGTTTTAATGACCCTGAAATATTTACAAAACTTAGGGAGTTAAACATTTTAATTAATCAATCTGGTCAAGTAAATAGAAGAATAGTATTTATCTATGTAATTAAGGATGATATGTTTAAAGATAAAACTCGAACCAAGTTTTTTGATTTCATAATCCCAATAGTACCAGTAATTAGCTCTTCAAATTCTTTTGATATTATGATAAAGAAGATTGAAGATACAGGACTTAATTTGAAAATAAATGAAAAGTTTTTAAGTGATGTAACGCTTTTTATTGATGATATGCGTGTGCTTAAAAATATCTTCAACGAATTTTTATTGTATCGTGAAAGTCTCAATGATATTACTCTAAAAGACGAAGAGCTATTTGCAATGATTGTTTACAAAAACATGTACCCCAATGATTTTGCATTTCTTCACAGTAAATCTGGAATTCTTTATGGAGTTTTTGAAAGTGTTAAAACGGTCAAAGATGAAATGGTTAAAATCAAAACTAGCGAAATAAGAATAATTGAAAAAAGTATTTCTGGTATTGAAGAAAATAAACACTTAAGCATTGAAGAGTTGCGCTCCGCTTATCTTGTGGAAATAATTTCTGGATTTGACGACGCTATCGGGATAATTATTAATGGTGAAATGAAAACTTTGGCTCAAGTTAGATCGAATCAAATTGATTTTGATTGGCTCACCAAACAATCTAATATATCTTATTATCATTACAATCCTAGCTACGGTCAAAATAGGCAAGCTGCAAGTGGAAAGTCTTTTTCAAGTGCTGAAACTAAAGTCAATTCAAAGTCTACGTTTAAAGAAAGGGAAACTCTCGTAAACGAAAATATTTTAAATGGAATAAACAAACTAAAGTCAGATATTGAAAAAATAAAATTAGAAATAAACACGATTCAAAAGCAAAAGGTCAGACAAATTCTCAAGAACGATTCTGATCCTATTTGTTATTTTGATAACAAATTTCAAAATGCCCCTTTATTGGTCTATCTTATCAGGAGCGGTTATATAAATGAGCATTACAACATCCTCATATCTTATTTTTATCCAGGACAATTAACGATCAACGACATGGAGTTCGCCTTAAGCGTTGCCAATAGAGAACCCCGTGAATTTGATTTTAAACTTAGTAAAATGGAAAAATTAATTAGTCGATTAGATGTAGATGATTTTATCGAACCGGCAATATTAAATTATAATTTAACTGATTATATCCTTAACAAATCTATTATTTACAAGGAGCAGCTTACTAAGCTATTTAAACAACTCAGCACCTCAAGCGACGTAGCTTTAATGTATATAGACTCATATAATTATAACGGAAGTCAAAAATCTAAATTTTTTAAAACACTTTTTAAAAGTTGGCCCGAAGGCTGGAACTATATCGTAGATAATTCAAATTTTTCCCGAGAAAAGCAAATCGATTACTTGAAATTGATTGCAGCAAATGTCGATGGAAAAGACCTTGACGCGTTAAATAAAAATGGCTCTTTATCTGTATTTATAACTGCCATGCCGGATTTTATAGAGACTTTTAAAGAGCCGAATGAATTCACTGGAGCTAAAAAATTATTGGATAATATTAATATCTATTTCCCCATTTTATCAAACGTTGATGCATCAAAGGAACTTTTAACATATATCTATGAAAATTGGATGTATGAATTAAATAGGGATATGATTAAAATTATGATTACACAAAAAGCAAGTAATCCCAATCTAGATACGGCTTTACTTGATACTGCAAATTACACTACTATAAAATCGTCAGGGGCAAAAAATTTACTTGAATATGTAATTGAAGATCTTAATACCTACGTCGAAACAATCATTCTGAGTGATGTTAACAATACACAAGAAGATGAAAGCGCTGTTATAGAACTTCTCAATTTTAATGTGAATAACTTGTCGATCGAAAATAAAACAAGTCTTATCAAACACCAATTAGTTAGTATTTCAACAATACAAAGTATAGATCAAAAAGATCTTTGGCCGATATTATTCGATAATAAAAAAATAAAGATAACTTGGTTAAATATTTTAAACTACTTTGAGTATGTCGATAAAGTGGATTCACATTTATTTGATTACTTAAGTCATCCCGAGGTATATAACAATCTCCGGGGAATTAAATTTGATACTGTAAAAAAAGGCGATAAACTAAATTTAAAATTTTCACTAGAAACTTTGTTAAAAAACGAATTTTCAACTGATGTTTACGACGCTATAATTGAAAGCAATCCCTATCATTATACTGGCAAATTGGATGTAAGCAATCTATCAGATGATAAGGTAGAAGAGTTGATTAAAAAGAATAAGATAACTTTAAATACCGAGCAATTTGAGTTGATTAAAGAAACATTTCCAAAACTGGTGGGGCAATATATTACTCATAATATCGCTTCTTATTTAAAGAATAAAAATTTATATGTTTTGGCGGACGCAGATTATATAGATTTATTTAAATCTTCTATTTCAAACGATAACAAAATAAATCTCTTGGGTGATTTAACTGAAGACAAATTTGAGGGTAATATTCTTTTAGCAAGTTATGCAGGATCTGTTATTTCTTCAGATCCAAATTACATTATAACAAATCCACTATTATCCATAATAATTAGTAAAAGCATTTTCAAATCTGATAGCATCGTTTTGTTCGAAAAGTATTTATCTCAAATAAATCTATCACTAGCCGATGAGCTACTCGGATATTTGGACGAGCCTTATAAAAGATTATCCCAAAGAGGTAAACAAGTTAAGCTCCCTTTGAGCAACTTCAATATAACCATCGTAAAAAAGCTACAGATGAAAGGGTATTTAAAAAGTTTTGCATTCGAAAAAAATGGGATCAGAGTTTACAATAAGAAAAATATTTAACATTGACACCCGTATTTCAAACTACAGCCCCCCGGCTCGGACTATGAAATTAAATTATAAAGGTCTCACTTCGTCATTAATTTATTAACCAAACCTACAGCAACACAAAGCTCCTTACTTATTTGCCGCTGGCTATAGCCGTTGGCAGCAAGTTCGGCTACTTTTGGGGCTAAGATATGCTGGTTTAACATGCGGGTACGCAGGTGCAGGTATTCGTGGCTGTGGCCCTCAAACTGCATTTGCATAAAATTACCGGGCTTTGTAATTCGGCAAAGGCTTACATTGTCTTCGCCATAGATCTGCCCGCTGCTGCGCTGCTTTATTTGTTTAAGGTAACGCAGGTGCGGGTCGGCGGCACTTGTACCAATAGAGAAGGCGCTGTCGGCCAGGTTTATCAATAGCTTACTGCCGTGCATATCGTCGGTAGAGATGGGCGAGCCCTGGTTACGGCGTTTGGGTGTATGGGCCAGCACCAGGATGGACAGGTGATAATCCTTTTTAAGGGCTTTGAGGTTTTTTACCAGGTTAAGCGCAACGGTGGAGTTTTCGATCCCGCCGCGCAGGCAGCTGATGTTATCAATAATCAGCACTGTGGCTTTGAGTTGCTTAAGCCGGTATTCAATAGCGGCGAAGATTTGATCGTCGTTATTACTGCCACTATCAATGTCGCTGTTTATATTAAATTCGGCCCGGATAAAATTATCTGTAAAGTTGTGATGATGGCCCTCCTGCGTATAGCGCCGGTAAAACTGAAGGGTGCTCAACTCAAAATCTACATACAGCACTGTGGCGGGCTTTGCATTCATGGCAAAGGGCGCTATAGCTATACCCGTTGCTATGCTGTTGGCAATTTGCACGGCCAGCACACTTTTACCAACGTTGGTATCGGCAAACAGGATACAAAATTCTCCCCGGTGCCAAAACTCCCCGAAAAGCATTTTAGGCTCGGGCTCGCGTTCGCCAAGTTCCATCCAGCGGTTGCCGGTGGCAACGGTAAACAAGTAGCGGCAATCGTCAGGGTCGGGCGGTTCGGGCGCGATCAGTTTTAACCTTTTAGCCGGGCGGTACACCTGGCCCCTGGATTCGGCACGCAGTTTTTCAATAAACTCCGGGCGGTGGGCGGGCTGGTTCTCAGTCATTTTGTGTGTTGATGATGATGTGTGTATGAAACGGAAGGCCGAAGCTCGAAAAGCCCGGCCTGTAACGGTGCAGGCAGCACCTGATACACAAATATAACGGGTATGATCCAGACTAATGGTGACACAATATTGTCAGTAGCGACAAAAACGGAAGTAGTTGATTACGAGCGGTATGTGGAAAAGTTGCGGCGTTCACGGCCGTGAACGTGAACAAGGGAAGGCATTAGGGTGTGCAGATGCGGGGATGTGCAGGTATGCGGATGAGAAAAGTATGTAACAAAGAAACCCCTCATCTTTTGGATGAAGGGTTTAACTTTAAGATTGGGCACCGACCTACTCTCCCACATTTTACTGCAGTACCATCGGCTCTGGCGGGCTTAACTTCTCTGTTCGGAATGGGAAGAGGTGGACACCGCCGATATAGGCACCTGAATATTTTATAGTTAGTATTTAGTAGCGTGTACCAAGTATCAAGACTTTAAACGCGCTATTAAGCTAACCAATATTTTATTTTGTAAGTATAGTAACCATATGTTCAGGAAGAAGACCATGTCTTGCTACTTGATACCATATACTTGCTACTATAGCAAACTTAAACATAATTGAAAGAAGTAAGTATCAGAGAAAACAACAGCTTTGTTTTGCTCGGTGTTAGAGGCAAGGGATCGGATATGGGAACCGGGATTGCTCCTGGTCCTTGCTTCTTACGGCCTCGGATCTCTAACACCATTCATTACCTGCTATGAGAAAGCTTCGGATTATTAGTATTACTCGACTTTGATGTCACCACCTTTATATCTGTAACCTATCAACGTAGTAGTCTGCTACGATCCTCAATGGAAGTCTCATCTTGTGGCTAGTTTCGCACTTAGATGCTTTCAGCGCTTATCTATTCCCAACGTAGCTACTCTGCAGTACACCTGGCGGCATAACAGATTCACCAGAGGTTAGTCCAACCCGGTCCTCTCGTACTAAGGTCAGCCCCACTCAAACTTCCAACGCCCACAACAGATAGGGACCGAACTGTCTCGCGACGTTCTGAACCCAGCTCGCGTGCCACTTTAATGAGCGAACAGCTCAACCCTTGGGACCTTCTCCAGCCCCAGGATGTGACGAGCCGACATCGAGGTGCCAAACCTCCCCGTCGATATGAGCTCTTGGGGGAGATCAGCCTGTTATCCCCAGCGTACCTTTTATCCTTTGAGCGATGGCCCTTCCATGCAGAACCACCGGATCACTATATCCGTCTTTCGACCCTGCTCGGCTTGTCTGCCTCACAGTCAAGCAAGCTTATGCTATTGCACTCCACGTACGGTTACCAAGCGTACTGAGCTTACCTTTGAAAGCCTCCGTTACCTTTTTGGAGGCGACCACCCCAGTCAAACTACCCGCCAAACAATGTTCTCGACATTATCGAGTTAGACACCAAATACAGAAAGGGTGGTATTTCAACGTTGACTAACATACTCCTAGCGAAGCATGATCACAGTCTCCCACCTATCCTACACATCCTGTATCCGATATCAATGTTAAGTTGTAGTGAAGGTGCATGGGGTCTTTCCGTCCCGTTGCGGGTAACCGGCGTCTTCACCGATACCACAATTTCACCGAGCTCATGGCTGAGACAGCGCCCAGATCGTTACACCATTCGTGCAGGTCGGAACTTACCCGACAAGGAATTTCGCTACCTTAGGACCGTTATAGTTACGGCCGCCGTTTACCGGGGCTTCGATTCAATGCTTCTCCATTGCTGAATAACATCCCCTCTTAACCTTCCGGCACCGGGCAGGTGTCAGGCCATATACGTCATCTTTCGATTTTGCATAGCCATGTGTTTTTGTTAAACAGTCGCCTGGGCCTTTTCACTGCGGCTGATATTGCTACCAGCGCCCCTTCTCCCGAAGTTACAGGGCCATTTTGCCGAGTTCCTTAGCCATGATTCACTCGAGCACCTTAGGATTCTCTCCTCGACTACCTGTGTCGGTTTACGGTACGGGTTTTTATAACCTGAAGCTTAGCGGGTTTTCTTGGAAGTCTGATTACCTGAACTATCACCTTACCCGAAGGCTCAGTGTACTATCAGCTTTCAGCAAGAGTGGCGTACTTAACTACCTCTCCTATACCTACGGCCTTTAACGAACTATTCCGTCAGTTCGCGTCAGTGTCACTACTCCGTCACCGCATCGCAGTTATAAAAAGTACTGGAATATTAACCAGTTGTCCATCGGCTACGCCCTTCGGCTTCACCTTAGGCCCCGACTAACCCTGATCCGATTAGCGTTGATCAGGAAACCTTAGTCTTTCGGTGGGCGGGTTTCTCTCCCGCCTTATCGTTACTTATGCCTACATTTGCTTTTCTAATTCCTCCACAGTCAATTGTCTTTCCTGCTTCACCGGCAATTAGAATGCTCCCCTACCAGTATATACATAGTATATAATCCATAGCTTCGGTATAACGCTTAATGCCCGTTTATTATCCATGCCCGATCGCTCGACTAGTGAGCTGTTACGCACTCTTTAAATGAATGGCTGCTTCCAAGCCAACATCCTAGCTGTCTGTGCAATCGGACCTCGTTAGTTCAACTTAGCGTTAATTTGGGGACCTTAGCTGATGGTCTGGGTTCTTTCCCTCTCGGCCATGGACCTTAGCACCCATAGCCTCACTGCAGTGTATATTATATAGCATTCGGAGTTTGTCTGGATTTGGTAGGATTTGACTCCCCCGCACCCAATCAGTAGCTCTACCTCTATATAACTTAACCACCACGCTGTTCCTAAAAACATTTCGGGGAGTACGAGCTATTTCCCAGTTTGATTAGCCTTTCACCCCTACCCACAGATCATCCGGAAACTTTTCAACGTTTATCGGTTCGGTCCTCCAGTACCTGTTACGGCACCTTCAACCTGTCCATGGGTAGATCACAAGGTTTCGCGTCTACCCCCTCTGACTATACGCCCTATTCAGACTCGCTTTCGCTTCGGATCCGTGTCTTAAACACTTAACCTTGCCAGAGAGGAGTAACTCGTAGGCTCATTATGCAAAAGGCACGCCGTCACACCACGAAGGTGCTCCGACCGCTTGTAAGTACACGGTTTCAGGTTCTATTTCACTCCCCTGTTCGGGGTTCTTTTCACCTTTCCCTCACGGTACTGGTTCACTATCGGTCTCTCAGGAGTATTTAGCCTTACCGGATGGTGCCGGCAGATTCCCACAAGGCGTCTCCGACCTCGCGGTACTCAGGATACCACTATCCTATCATTACTTACCCGTACGCAGCTCTCATGCTCTATGGCGGGGTTTCCCACCCCCTTCCGGTTCATTTTGATATTCATGTTGTGGTCCTACAACCCCAGCTATGCCGTAACATAACTGGTTTGGGCTTCTTCCCTTTCGCTCGCCACTACTCAGGAAATCATTATTATTTTCTCTTCCTCTGCTTACTTAGATGTTTCAGTTCAGCAGGTTTGCGCATTTATGCAACTATTCTTCAAATAGTTAGGTTTCCCCATTCGGAAATCCGCGGATTAATTCATATTTGCTAATCCCCGCGGCTTATCGCAGCTTATCACGTCCTTCATCGCCTCTGAGAGCCAAGGCATCCCCCGTGTACCCTTTCTTACTTTCTTCTATACTTGTGATGCTTTTGCTCATCACTGTATGCTTTTTGATATGTTGTTCGTTCAAATAAATGTGCCGGGAGATCCGAGCCAAGACTTGGACCGAAGTCTTTTATCTTGTTTCTTTCTTCCTTTTGCAAGTATTTAAAGCCAAACAACGTCTCTACTGTTGTTTTCTCTTTTTAATTACTTCTTCCAATATGTCAAAGAACTTTACCCTATACTACACAACGTGTACAGTAACTTGCATTATATCCTATCCTGTTAAGGAAACGGAGGGTGTGGTGGAGAATAACGGATTCGAACCGTTGACCCCCTGCGTGCAAGGCAGGTGCTCTAGCCAGCTGAGCTAATCCCCCTTTCAGATGTTTATTAATACCATGTTATTCTGGTATCTTCACCTCGTAGTCCCGAGCAGATTTGAACTGCTGACCCCTACATTATCAGTGTAGTGCTCTAACCAAACTGAGCTACAGGACTGTGTTGATTTCGGATTTTAGATCTTCGATTTCGGATTTATCAATCTTAATTCGTAAATCGTAAATCGTAATTACTTACAATCTCGTTGCCTAGCGGTTGCACCACTGATGGCTTCATCTTCCGGGTTGTTTTTTTAGAGAATAAATAAGAAAATAATCATGCAGGTAACAGTTAAACTGTCATTTGCGTACTCAAGGTAATTTTGGATAATGCTCCAGAAAGGAGGTATTCCAGCCACACCTTCCGGTACGGCTACCTTGTTACGACTTAGCCCCAGTTACCGACTTTACCCTAGGACGCTCCTTACGGTTACGCACTTCAGGCACTTCCAGCTTCCATGGCTTGACGGGCGGTGTGTACAAGGCCCGGGAACGTATTCACCGCATCATTGCTGATATGCGATTACTAGCGAATCCAACTTCACGGGGTCGAGTTGCAGACCCCGATCCGAACTGTGAATGGCTTTACGAGATTGGCATCCTGTTGCCAGGTAGCTGCCCGCTGTACCATCCATTGTAGCACGTGTGTAGCCCCGGACGTAAGGGCCATGATGACTTGACGTCGTCCCCTCCTTCCTCTCTATTTGCATAGGCAGTCTGTTTAGAGTCCCCATCATTACATGCTGGCAACTAAACATAGGGGTTGCGCTCGTTGCGGGACTTAACCCAACACCTCACGGCACGAGCTGACGACAGCCATGCAGCACCTAGTTTCGTGTCCCGAAGGACTGATTCGTCTCTGAATCATTCACTAACTTTCAAGCCCGGGTAAGGTTCCTCGCGTATCATCGAATTAAACCACATGCTCCTCCGCTTGTGCGGGCCCCCGTCAATTCCTTTGAGTTTCACCCTTGCGGGCGTACTCCCCAGGTGGAATACTTAACGCTTTCGCTTAGACGCTGACCGTATATCGCCAACATCGAGTATTCATCGTTTAGGGCGTGGACTACCAGGGTATCTAATCCTGTTTGATCCCCACGCTTTCGTGCCTCAGCGTCAATGACACTTTAGTAAGCTGCCTTCGCAATTGGTGTTCTGTGACATATCTATGCATTTCACCGCTACTTGTCACATTCCGCCTACCTCAAGTGTATTCAAGTTCTTCAGTATCAAAGGCACTGCGATAGTTAAGCTACCGTCTTTCACCCCTGACTTAAAGAACCGCCTACGCACCCTTTAAACCCAATAAATCCGGATAACGCTTGGATCCTCCGTATTACCGCGGCTGCTGGCACGGAGTTAGCCGATCCTTATTCTTACCGTACATTCAGCTTCTCACACGTGAAAAGGTTTATTCCGGTACAAAAGCAGTTTACAACCCGTAGGGCCGTCTTCCTGCACGCGGCATGGCTGGTTCAGGCTTGCGCCCATTGACCAATATTCCTTACTGCTGCCTCCCGTAGGAGTCTGGTCCGTGTCTCAGTACCAGTGTGGGGGGTCATCCTCTCAGATCCCCTAAACATCGTAGCCTTGGTAAGCCATTACCTTACCAACTAGCTAATGTTCCGCATGCCCATCTTAATCCTATAAATATTTGATTATCAGAAAATGCTATCCGATAATGTTATGCGGTGTTAATCTCTCTTTCGAGAGGCTATCCCCCAGATTAAGGTAGGTTACATACGTGTTACGCACCCGTGCGCCACTCTCATGAAAAGCAAGCTTCTCAATCCCGTTCGACTTGCATGTATTAGGCCTGCCGCTAGCGTTCATCCTGAGCCAGGATCAAACTCTCCATTGTATAATGTGTTTGTTCAAATCCAGACCCTATTAACTCATCAATAGAAATCTGTAAAAAAAAATATTCTCTTACATTATCCACTATCTTAAGCTCGCTTTAATAACAATCAGTTCCTTCTCTCGAATTCCCTGCCGTTACGCTGCATAATTTATTCTCTATCTCTTTTAAGAACTGTGTGCTTCACCTCGCGGCTCTGCTTTTATGTTGTCGACCATTGCGGCCTAAACTCTCAATGCTTTAAACTAAAAATCGCTTTTAGTTTGTTAACGTTATTTGTTGAAACCGTTTCCGATTTTTTCTCCCTCGTTTTGGGATTGCAAAGGTAGAAACCTTTTCTGAATTTGCAAACTTTATTTTTTATTTTTTCAAGCTGCTTTTTCAACGTACAAACCGTAAATCGTTTCCTCTTTAGCGGGCTGCAAAGGTAGTAACCTTTGTTAAATTTGCAAACTTTATTTTTAATATTTTAAAGCTGCTTTTTTCAATGTACAAACGCAATTTTGTTTCCTCTTTTGCGGGCTGCAAAGGTATTAACCTTTGTTGATTTTGCAAACTTTATTTAAAATAAATGTTATGCTATATTTTCAGAGAACGTCCCGCTATTTCGTTTGCGGGCTGCAAAGGTAAGTACAAATTTTACTTAAGCAAATGCTTTGAATGTTTTATTGATAGTGTATTTGTAACACACAGTAAATGAGGCTCAAAAATTCACTTTTAATGCGTTATAATGATGAGTAATATGGTTATTGGTTGCAAATAGGCACATTTTGCGGTTATTAGTGCTATATATTACTTATAAAACTTGAAGTAGCGATAGGTGTTAAATACACAGTGATAGCTGTGGCAAAGCATAAATCATGAGAATCTTCAAAATCGAGTGATCATGGTTCAGACATGGCTTTATCCTTATCAACGCATCTGCAACTGGTAATTACGGTAGTATTCCCATTTAAGGGAAAGCTGTGCCATAGCGGTAATTTATAAATGTGGGCATACCAATTGATTTACACTTGCAACTTCTTCGCGTTAGGGATAGTAGTGAAAACCCCGAATACAGGGTTGCTTCTACCGGCAACCCGGAATGAAGAGTTGCAGCGATAGCCCGGGCCGCAGGCAACGCCCAAATTATCAATATCACCGCTTCACTAATACCTATATATACTATGTGCAATAAGCAAAGATTAATGGGGCATACTATTATAGTATATACTACTCCACATCTTTGGCATATACAGCGCGTTGTAGCTTGCTACACTTGTAAAAGTAGAGCTATTAAAACAGCAAGCTTATATACTATATATGTACGCCAATTAGATTTACACTTAAGTATAAACTTATCCTATTATATAACCGAAAGCTGCCGCAGCATTTCGTTACTGAATCATCCTCAAAAATCCCACAACGTTAAAAGATGTTAAATACATGCATTATATATATAAGGAGCGCTTTTGTCGTTATATATTCGTCCTCTAAATAAATAATTGACTGATTTATAATATTCAACTATCTTTGCAAAATGTTTAAAAAACAACTACTCATATTTTCGGGCGTAATGTTCCTGCTTATTGTTACGCTTGGCAGTTGTAAAAGCAAGTACGAAAAGTTAAAAGCAAGTAACGATAACGCTAAAAAATACCAGGAGGCGGTTAAGTTTTATAATAAAAAGGACTATACAAAAGCACTTGGTTTATTTGAGGACCTGGTAACCCGTTACCGTGGCCGCGCCGAAGCTGAGGATCTGTTTTATTATTACGCTTATACTAACTATAAGCTTAAGGATTACACATCGGCAAGGTTCCACTTTAAAACATTTGCAGATACTTACCCGTCCAGCCCGCGTGCTGAGGAGTGCCGCTTTATTGCTGCTTATTGTTTTTACCTGGATTCGCCCATCTATTCGTTAGATCAGGAGAACACCACCAAAGCAATAGAGTCCTTACAGTTGTTTATTAACCTTTACCCTAAAAGCGACCGTGTTACCGAGGCAAGCAAACTGATCCAAAACTTACGCGATAAGCTGGAGCAAAAATCGTACGCTAACTCTAAGTTATACTTAACCATCGGCGATTATCAATCGGCCGTTATCGCTTTTGGCAATACCCTGCGCGATTACCCTGACACCAAATATGCCGAGGAGCTTGAGTTTTTAACCATACGTGCACAATACGAGTTTTCTAAAGTAAGCCTTGAGCGTAAACAGCCCGAGCGTTTTGAGCAGACAATTGGTTACGCAGATCAGTTTTTAGAGAAATACCCATCGAGCAAGTTTTTGGGCGATGCCAATAATTATAAGAAAAACAGCCAACAGGGTATAGAACGTGCTAAACGCGTTTTAGCCGAAGCTGCTGTTGATTCTAAACTGGCCGAGAAATTAGCTAAGAAGGATACAACCAATACCGGCCAACCGCCGTCAATTAAGGACAGAGATAATCAGAAAATACCATATTAATAATAGATAATAAAGACATGAACGTTAACAACCCAACTAACAAGCCAGCTGTAGCCAGCAGTACAGTTACCCGTGACCTGCGTGAACTGGATGTGAAAACCGACAATATATACGAGTCGTTGGTAATTATGTCAAAAAGGGCGAACCAGATCTCTAACAATATAAAAGAAGAGTTACACCAAAAACTTTCTGAGTTTGCATCTGCTAACGATAACCTTGAAGAGGTATTTGAAAACCGCGAGCAAATTGAGATATCTAAATACTACGAGAAATTGCCTAAACCTACTTTGGTAGCTGTGCAGGAATTTTTGGATAATAAGATCTACTACCGCAACCCTGCTAAAGAAGCAAGGGATCTGTAGTAATATCCTTACGGGATCACAACATTTTAAGCCTCTGTCATACCGATGGGGGCTTTATTTGTTTAATAACGTTGGCTTATTTATATATTTGATTTTAATTGTCCCGTTAGGGATTAGGGTGTATGTTAGAAGGTAAAAAGATAATTTTAGGAGTTTGCGGGAGCATTGCGGCATATAAATCGGCAACGCTGGTGAGGCTGCTGGTTAAGGCCGGCGCGCAGGTGCAGATAGTGATGACGCCCGATGCTACCAATTTTATTACTCCGCTTACGCTATCTACCCTATCTAAACGCCCCGTATATTCCGACTATTTTAAACCAGATACCGGTGAGTGGAATAACCACGTAGAGCTTGGGCTTTGGGGCGATGCCATGATCATAGCACCGGCAAGCGCAAACACTATGGCAAAAATGGCCGGCGGTTTGGTTGATAATTTGCTTACAGCCGTGTACCTATCGGCCAAGTGCCCGGTGTACTTCGCCCCCGCTATGGACCTGGATATGTGGAAGCATGACGCTACGCAGCACAATATTACCGTGTTAAAGGGCTTTGGGAATATCCTTATCCCACCGGGTAATGGCGAACTGGCAAGTGGGTTGCATGGCGAAGGCCGCATGGCCGAGCCGGAGGAGATAGTATCTTTCCTGACAGATGATATTAAAAAGAAATTGCCCTTGTTTAGCCGAAACATACTGGTTACAGCCGGCCCTACTTATGAAGCGATAGACCCTGTGCGTTTTATAGGGAACCATTCATCCGGTAAAATGGGTTTTGCTTTGGCGGATGAATTGGTTTCGCTTGGTGCTGATGTTACGCTTGTGGCCGGGCCAACCGCGCAGATCAGCAAATACCAAAGCATTAAAAGGATAGATGTTACCAGCGCGGCAGATATGTTGCAAGAGTGTTTAACGTACTTCCCGGCAGCAAATGCCTGTGTGATGTGCGCTGCCGTCGCCGACTATACCCCTACTGAAGTTGCCAAACAAAAGATAAAAAAACAAGACGACGGCCTTACCATCGAACTAAAAAAAACAACCGATATACTTAAAACCCTTGGCGCGCAAAAGCAGCCGGGGCAGATTTTAGTGGGTTTTGCCTTAGAGACCGAGAACGAAGAGCAGCACGCTATTGGTAAACTGCAAAAGAAAAACTTGGATCTTATTGTGTTAAATTCGTTAAACGATGCCGGCGCGGGTTTTAAGAGTGATACTAATAAAGTAACTTTGATAGACCGCGACTTGAATAAAACTACTTACGATCTTAAAAACAAAGCCGAAGTGGCCCGCGATATTTGTATTAAGCTGATTGAATTGCTGAAAAAATGAAAATATATATAACCTTTACCCTGTTATTATTCGCCTGTTGCGCTGCAAAAGCCCAGGATTTGAACGCACGTGTAAAGGTTGTAGCGCCAAAAATACAGGTTACCAACAAGCGGGCCCTGCAAACATTGGAAACCGCCATGAAAGATTTCCTGAACGGACGCAAGTGGAGCGCAGATGATATTGCCCCCCAAGAACGTATCGATTGTAATTTTGTGCTGAACGTTACCGCATGGGATGGCAGCAGCAACTTTAGCGGCGAGTTGCAAGTGCAGTCGTCAAGGCCGGTTTATAATTCCACTTACACCGCTACGCTGGTTAATATAAATGACAAGGATTTTGATTTCACTTACACCGAAGGCCAGACCATTGACTATAGCGATCAAAATTTTCAGAGCAACCTAAGTTCGGTAATGGCGTTTTACGCTTACATTATTGTGGGGATGGACTATGATTCGTTTTCCAAATATGGTGGCACGCAGTACTTTGCTAATGCACAAAACATTGCCATTAATGCGCAAACTACATCTTTTAAAGGTTGGAAAGGCTTTGACAATAACCTTAACCGTTACTGGCTGGTAGAGAACCTTAACAATAAGATTTACTGTAACCTGCGCGAGTTTATCTATAATTATCACCGTAACGGCTTGGATATAATGGCAGATAATGCCACTAAAGGCCGTAAATACATCAGCAGCATATTGCCCGTACTAAACCAGGTAGATCGTAAACGCTTAGGATCTTACTTTCCGCTGGCATTTTTTACGGCTAAAAATGCGGAGTTTGTCTCCATATTTAGCAATGCATCACCGCAGGACAGATTGCAGGCCATGAACACCCTTTCCCTCGCCGACCCAGCTAATGGCGGCAAATACCAGGCGTTGAAAGGAAAGTAGTTTCGGGGAGCGAGTTTTTGAAAGCGGGATACATTTTTAAAATCCAGAATACCGCTCCCCGTACCAATAACCACGATCTTAAACCGGCTTGATATTCCTTAAGATCTTCCTGTCGATATAGAACGTCCCAAAGGGAATGATGCAGGCCAGCAATACCTTGCCCGTTGTTTCCCATTTCCATTTTTGCTCTACCCCTGCGCTTACCGTGTTCACTATAAACAGCAGGAATAATGCGCCATGTATTGGCCCTATCGCTTTTACCATGGAAGCATCGTGCCCAAAATATTTTAAAGGGACGGCGATAAAAATTAATAAAAGCAAAGAGATCCCTTCCAGGAAAGCGATTATACGTAGTCGGCCGATGTTTGTTGATAGCAATTGTTTCATAATATGATTTTAGATATACGCTCCCACCTTGGTAGAAAACTGGGATAAGGCTTAATGCAGATAAGGCCTTTGCGCCAACGGCGAAAACGGCCACGGTATAGCGACGAATATAATTAGCAACGCCAGGCTGAACCATACGAGCATGATTTTAAACTTTTCAGCATCGGTGTGTTTGCGTTTAGCCAGTGCCGAGCCGATGGTTATAATTATTATTGCGGATACCATCAGCACTAAATGCAGCACACCAAAAAAGAATGGCTGGGTAATATGCCTGTTTGGCCCAACGGGATGGAATGAGAACTTAGCATTGGGGCTTTGTGTGTAAACTAAAATACCCAGCATCAATTGGATATGCGCGGCAGTGGCTGTCCAGTGGCGTATTTGGTCATCTTTTTTGGTGAAAACCTTATTGTTACTGTACCCCGTATACGCCCTATAAATAGAATAAACAAGCGTACCCAACACGGCCCAACGGAAAAGCGAATGAAAGAATAATAGCGTATCGAACATGAATAAACTTGTAATTAACATACCAATTGGTATGTTACAATTCAAAAAAATATACTATCCCAATTGTTTAAGGTAGTTTTTCAACTCCTGCAAATAAATATTATAACACGCCGAGCCCATTGCCTTGCCCATGTTACGGATGCCGCCATAGCCGGCCACCACAAAACAAGCCACATACTCGGGGTTTACATCCTCGCGAATCTCTTTCGTAGCTTTTCCCTGGCTGATGCTTTCTTTAATAGCGTCCTGCCAACCATCAGTAAGTTTTAAAAGGGCTTTTTTAAAATCCTCATTCAGCGGCGACATTTCTTCAATTAAGTTAACCGCGGGGCAGCCATATTTAGCGCGAAGAAATGGCACCTTTAACAAAACCACACGCATCATTTCGTGGATATCGTTTATTGGGTTCTTAGCATCAAGCAATGGTTTTACAAGCGAGGTGAACATACCGGGGTAAATGATCTCGTTGATCATCGCCAGGCCCATCTCGTCCTTATTTTTGAAATGGTAAAAGAAAGCGCCCTTAGTAACCCGGGTAGTAGCCAAAATATTATCGATACTTGTAGCCTGGTAACCCTGCTTATAAATAAGCTCGAAGGACTTGGTCAGGATCATAGTACGTGTATTGGCGGCTTTCGACATATTTTAAATACTAATTAGTATGTAACACAAACATACCTCATAGTTCAGTAGCTTCCTAATTTATTTTGCATTACCGATCTCGAATCAAAAAATTTGAAGAATTTATCAAATTGACGATACCGTAAATTCCAAAAATTCGTTAACTCTGGAAATTCGGGTTCGGGCGAATTAACTATCTTTACTCTTTTTAAGCGACAGATTATTTATGACTAAACGTTGGGTGTTAAAAGATGCGGCAGATGCGGTAACCGTACAGGAACTTACTGCACGGCTCAACATAACGCCTGTTTTATCGACCTTATTGGTACAGCGTGGCATCAATAATTTTGATGAAGCCAAATACTTTTTTCGCCCTACCGAGCTACACCTGCACGATCCATTCCTGATGCAGGATATGGAAAAGGCCATCGAACGTATCGAGCAAGCCGTCGCCCAAAAAGAAAAAATTTTAATTTACGGCGATTACGATGTGGATGGCACAACGGCTGTTGCACTTACCTACAGCTTTTTCGAAAAGATCCACAAAAACATAGAATACTACATTCCAGACAGGTATAAAGAAGGTTACGGCATTTCTACCCAAGGCATTAATTATGCGGCCCAAAATGGCTTCAGTTTAATTATTGCGCTGGATTGTGGTATAAAGTCTGTTGATAAAATCGCTTACGCCAACACCCTTGGGGTAGATTTCATTATTTGCGATCACCACTTACCCGGCGAGGTATTGCCCGCCGCTATCGCCGTGCTCGATCCTAAACGTGCCGATTGCGGTTATCCTTATAAAGAATTATCCGGTGCGGGTATCGGCTTTAAGCTGATCCAGGCTTGGACAGAAAAGCACGACCTGCCTTTTGAAAGCATTGCCGAGTACCTCGACCTGGTAGCCATCAGCATAGCCTGCGATATTGTTCACCTAACCGGCGAAAACCGGGTGCTTGCCCATTTAGGCCTTAAAAAGATCAACGAAAACCCATGCATCGGTGTAAGAACCCTGATGCAGGTTGCAGGCCGTGGCAACACTTATACTATTAGTGATGTGGTATTTTTGTTAGGCCCGCGGATAAATGCCGCCGGCCGGATAGACGATGCTAAGCATGCCGTTGAACTTTTGATAGCCTGCCATGAAGATGCCGCCAAAGAAAAAGGCGACATGATCAACGTCCGCAATACCGAACGTAAAGGGCACGACCAGCAAATTACCGACGAGGCGCTGAGCATGATAGATAATGATGAGGTGATGATCGCCCGTAAATCTACCGTGGTGTTCAACCAAGACTGGCACAAGGGTGTTATTGGCATTGTGGCATCGCGTTTAACCGAAAAATATTACCGCCCAACCGTGGTGCTTACCCGCTCAAACGGGCATGTGGCAGGTTCGGCACGGTCGGTTTTGGGTTATGACCTGTACGAAGCACTTTGCGGATGCAGCGATCTGCTCACCCAATTTGGCGGGCATAAATACGCGGCTGGTTTAACCATGCACCCGGAGAACGTCCCTGCCTTTATAGAAAAATTTGAAGAAGTGGTTGGTTCAACCATTACCGATGAGCAACTGGTACAGCAGGTAAGCATAGATGCGGAGATAGAATTGAAGGATATCGACGCTAAGTTTTTCCGGGTGATGAACCAGTTTGCGCCCTTCGGGCCGGAGAACATGGCGCCGGTTTTCCTGAGCAAAAATGTGTATGTTAGCGGTAATGCGGGTTTAGTTGGCAGCGCGCATGTTAAAATGTTTGTAATGCAACCAGGATCGACAGCGTTTAGCAGCATTGCCTTTAACCAGGGCGAATTGCTACCGCAATTAAAACCAGGCGTACCTTTCGATATTTGTTACACTATTGAAGAAAACGTGTGGCGCGAGCAACGCAGCATACAATTAAATATAAAGGGGATTGCGCCCCACCCAAACCCTCCCCGAGAGGGAGGGCTTTAAAACTATTATTTCAAAAAGTCTCCCCTGCCGGGGGAGATTTAGAGGGGGCTACATGATATTACGAGCAGAAAATTTAATCAAGAAATATAAGCAACGTGCTGTTGTGAACGATGTGACTTTTAATGTTGCACAGGGCGAAATTGTGGGTTTGCTTGGGCCTAATGGCGCGGGTAAAACTACATCGTTTTACATGATAGTAGGTTTGATAAAACCTAACGAAGGCAAGATATTTTTGGATGACCAGGATATAACTACCGACCCTATGTACCGCCGCGCGCAAAAAGGAATTGGTTACCTGGCGCAGGAAGCATCGGTTTTTCGCAAGCTTTCTGTAGAAGACAACATTAAGGCGGTGTTGGAAATGGGTAAAATGCCCAAGGATCAGCAGCAGGATAAACTGGAAGAGTTGATAGACGAGTTCAGCCTGCACAAAGTCCGCCGTAACCGAGGGGATCTGCTATCTGGTGGTGAACGCCGACGTACTGAAATTGCCCGTGCCCTTGCTGCCGAACCGAACTTTATCCTGCTGGATGAACCTTTTGCCGGCGTTGACCCGATAGCGGTAGAAGAGATCCAGGCGATGGTTGCCAAATTGAGGCATCGCAACATCGGTATTTTGATTACCGACCACAACGTACAGGAAACGCTATCCATTACAGATCGCGCCTACCTGCTTTTTGAAGGCAAGATCCTGGAATCGGGCGTGCCCGAAGTATTGGCCGAAAACGAAATGGTACGTAAGGTTTATCTGGGTGCCAATTTTGTATTGAAAAGAAAAACATTCCCTCAATAAGAATCAAGAGTAAACACCATTGGCTGATAAACCTTTTAGGATTAACTTTATTTTTTTATATCTTGACTCTTGATTCTAACATCTTGACTCTCTACTATGACCATTTTTAACTCCGTATTTACCTGGTTCATGAAAAAGCGGATCCACCAGATAGAGCTTTTTATGAAATACCCCAACGAAGTACAGGAGGAATGGTTTGAGCAGCTTATTGCCGGTGCTGAAAACACCGAGTGGGGCAAGCAATACGGCTATAAAAGCATTGAAAACCTTGCCACGTTCAAAGAGCGCGTGCCCATCCAAAATTACGATACGCTAAAACCCTACATCGAGCGGATGCTAAAGGGCGAGCAAAATGTACTTTGGCCGTCAGAGATCCGCTGGTTCGCTAAATCGTCGGGCACCACCAGCGATAGGAGTAAATTTATTCCTGTAAGTGAAGAGTCGTTAGAGGAGTGCCACTTTAAGGGCGGAAAGGATATGCTTACGCTCTACTTTAACAATCGCCCAAATGCCCGCATTTTTACCGGTAAAAGTTTAACACTTGGCGGCAGCCATCAAATAGGTCAGTTAAACTCTGATACTTTTTTTGGCGACCTATCTGCCGTGATCATGAAAAACCTGCCCCTTTGGGCCGAGTTTTATCGAACCCCGCATCTGGACATCGCCCTGCTGGATAATTTTGAAGAAAAGATTGAAAAGATGGCCTATGCCACTAAGGATGTAAACGTGACCAGCATCAGCGGTGTGCCTACCTGGAACATCCTGCTGTTTAAACGCATCCTGGAGATCACCGGCAAAAACAACTTGCTGGAAGTTTGGCCTAATCTCGAGCTTTATTTCCATGGCGCGGTAAACTTTACGCCCTACCGCGAACAATTCAGGAAACTGATCCCGAATAATGACATGTATTACCTGGAAACCTACAATGCTTCAGAAGGTTTCTTTGGCATCCAGGACCTGGAAGAGCCCGGCGACTTGCTGCTGATGCTTGATTATGGTATATTCTACGAGTTTTTACCGCTTGAAAACCTGCACCAGGAAAACCCAAATACGCTGACGCTTGATGAGGTTGAACTGAATAAAAACTACGCGCTTATCATTACTACAAACGCCGGTTTATGGCGATACATGATAGGCGATACGGTGCGCTTTACTTCACTTGTGCCCTACCGCATCCAAATAACCGGCCGCACCAAACATTTTATAAATGCTTTTGGCGAGGAATTGATCATCGACAATGCCGAACGGGCACTTGCCGAAGCGTGCTCGCAAACCGGTGCCATCATCCGGGATTATACCGCCGCTCCTATCTACTTCAACGATAAAGAATGCGGCGCGCACGAGTGGCTGATAGAATTTGAAAAACGCCCAGCAGAATTTGAACGTTTTGTTGACCTCCTGGATGGAACCCTGCGCCGCGTAAACTCCGATTACGACGCAAAACGCTTTAAAGATATGGCCCTGCGCCGCCCGCAGGTAAAGATCGTCGCCCAAAACACCTTTTTTAACTGGATGAAAGAAAAAGGAAAAATCGGCGGTCAGCATAAAGTACCACGCCTCGCCAACAACCGCGAGTATGTGGACGCTATTCTAAAAATGACAGAACTTATCAAAAATTAGTGTATTGCGAATCACGCTTCTCGTAATTATTTAACACAAAGTTGACTATCATTTAATATTATACGTGTTTCATTGCAAAGAATGTAGCCGTAAGGGTTATATAAACTAAACAAAATGAAAAAAGCTTTACTAATGGTTGCGGTGATAGCCTGCCTGGCATCCTGCAAAAAAGATCACCCTGCTCTACCTACGCTTAATGGAACATGGGAATTAAGGTCGGTATCCGGCGGCTTTGGCCCGGCTGTAGTAGTTGAGGCTGATAAAAGAGTTACCTACCAATTCACTACTAACAGCAAGTACCTTAAAACAGACGCTTCTAAAACTGAAACACGCGGCGAGTACAGACTAAACCTTACAGATGAATATAAGGGCTACAAAATAGGTTCAATTACATTTACAAACCCAGATTATACTGATGCTTTCGCCGTTAAAGCCGACACCATTAACATTGGAAGTTCAGCAGCTGACGGGCCAACCTATCAGTTCATCAGGATCAAGAAGTAATTGCCTGGTATAATTTCACAGCTTCAATAGCTTCTTTAACATCGTGCACCCGCAAAATGCTCGCGCCTTTCATTAAAGCAATGGTATTTAAAACGGTAGTGCCGTTAAGGGCTTGTTGGGCGTTGGTATCTAACAAGCCGTAGATCATTTTTTTGCGGGAGATCCCGGCGAGTATTGGCAGTTGCAGGCTTTGAAATCCTTGCATACGGTTCATCAGCTCATAGCTATGTTCGGCCTTCTTAGCAAAACCGAAACCGGGATCAAGGATGATATCGTGCACGCCTAACTGCTTTAACTGGTATATCTTCTGCACAAAGTAGTTGTACACCTCGGCAAAAACATCCTCATAATTCGCCAGTTGCTGCATGGTTTGCGGGTTGCCTTTCATGTGCATTAAAATATAGGGCACCTGCAGGCGGGCAACGGTGGCAAACATATCTTCGTCAAGGCTACCGCCGGATATATCATTGATGATATGCGCCCCTGCTTTTATGGCCGCTTCCGCAACGCTTGCGCGAAATGTATCTACTGAAATAATGGCTTCGGGATAATTAGCTGAGATAGCTTCAACAGCGGGCAGCAGGCGATCAGTTTCTTCCTGTACCGAAATATCTTCAGCACCGGGGCGCGACGAATAGGCACCAATATCCAGGAATGTAGCGCCCTCCAACAGCATTTTTTCGGCTTGTAAAAGCACATCTTCGGCAGTTATCTTCCGGCTTTCTGCAAAAAAAGAATCGGGCGTGATGTTTATGATGCCCATCACTTTTGGAGTGGACAGGTCTATCAATTTACCGCCCGCATTTACGGTTACTTTTTTCTGAAAAAATGTATCTTTAGCCACTTTGTTTTGTTGAAACGTTGAATGGTTTGAAAGTTGTAAAGTTAAGTGAACTTTATTCAAATTTTCCTATCTCACAACGTCAACATTCCAACTTTGTAACATTAAAACATTACAACAAAAATTGAGAAACACAGCAGCAGAATACGAAGCGGTCATTAATATTTGCAGGGGGCTTTTTGTCAAAAAAACCCGCGATTACGGTACCGCGTGGCGCATCCTAAGACCAGAATCTATCACAGACCAAATCTTTATTAAAGCCCAGCGCATCCGTACGCTCGAAGAAAAAAAGGTTTCTAAAATTGACGAGGACATTACAGGCGAATACATTGGCATTGTAAATTATTGCGTTATTGCTATGATGCAACTGGATTGCGGCCCCGAGACACCCTATGAACTGGATGCTGCCGAGGTGGAAGTGATCTTCGACAACAAGGTGACAGAAACCAAAGAGCTGATGTTCGCCAAAAACCATGATTATGGCGAGGCTTGGCGTGATATGCGCATCAGCTCCCTTATCGATCTGATTTTGATGAAAATACTCCGCGTAAAACAAATAGAAGATAACAAGGGCCAAACCCTTGCATCCGAAGGCGTAAAAGCCAACTACCAGGATATGCTGAATTACTCGGTGTTCGCGCTTATAAAACTGGGGGTGCAATGAGAAACAAACTGATCTGGTTTTGCCGTATAGCGGTTGGTTTGCTATTCATTTTTTCGGGGCTGATAAAAGCTAATGACCCGCTTGGCTTTTCTTATAAGCTGGAAGAATATTTCGAAGTATTCCACATGACGTGGCTTAACGGGTTTGCTTTAAGTTTATCCATATTGCTTTGCGCGCTGGAAATGATACTCGGTTTTGCCCTGCTTGTTGGTGCGCGCGCCATACAGGTTATTTGGGGGTTATTGTTGCTCATCATATTTTTTGCCTTTTTAACGTTTTACTCGGCATACTTTAACGTGGTGCAAACGTGTGGTTGTTTTGGCGACGCTATACCGCTTACGCCTTGGCAATCGTTCACTAAAGACCTGATATTATTGCTTTTGGTGCTGGTGCTTTTTGTAAACCGCAAAAGCGTAAAAGCTTTAACCAATGCCAAAACCGGCGACAGGCTTTTAATTGGTGCTACCATTATTTCCATAGGCTTTGGGCTTTACACTTATAACTTTTTGCCAGTTTTAGATTTTTTACCCTACAAGGTTGGCGCTAATATTTTGCAAGCGATGAAAACCCCGCCGGGTGCCGCACCCGATGAATTTGAGGTTACTTATGTATTGAAAAACAAGAACACCCAGGATACCAAAACGATGTCGGACAAGGAATACCTTAAATCGGGCATTTGGAAGGATACCACCTGGAAAGTACAGGGTACCCCGGAAAGCAAACTGATCAAAAAAGGATTTGAACCTAAGATTCGCGACCTGAACATCCAGGATGCGCAGGGGAATAATTATAATGAAGAATTGCTGTCGAGCCCATTTTATAGTTTGTGGGTAGTAGCGTATAATCTGGATGAAACCAACCCCGAAGCAGTGAACCGCATTAACGCGTTGGCTGCCAATCTAACCCAGAATTACAATACCCGTACCATATTCCTTACCTCTAACGCGCCCGAGGGTGCACAAAAATTCGCCAAAGAACATAAATTGGTTAGCGAATTATTTTATGCTGATGGCGTTCCGCTGAAAAGTATGGTGCGATCTAATCCCGGTATTATGCTGATAAAAAATGGCGTGGTGGTAAATAAATGGCATTTTCATAACATGCCCAAGTACGACGATATTGTTAAAACCTACCTGAGCAAGTAATAATGGGACTGATATTTTTAGTGGGATTTATGGGCTGCGGCAAAACCTCCTGGGGCCGCAAACTGGCAGCGGGCTTAGGCTACGATTTTATCGATCTTGACCATGCGCTGGAAGCAAAAATTGGCTCCACTGTAGCTGAGTACTTCGCATCGCATGGCGAGGATTCCTTCCGCAAACTGGAATGTGAGATCTTAAAAACAACTGACTATCCACAGAATACCGTAATATCAACCGGCGGCGGCCTGCCTTGCTTCTTTGATAATATGGACTGGATGAACAGCCATGGGCAAACCCTTTATATCCAGCTTTCTCCCAAAGCCTTAGGCAACCGCCTGGAAAACGCTAAAACCCCACGCCCTGTTCTGCAAGGCAAAAAAGGCGACGAACTGGTAGAGTTCATTGAACACAAATTAGCCGAACGCGAAGATTTTTATTTGCAGGCTACCCACACGGTTAGCGGTATTGACATGAGTGTAGAAGGTTTGATAGAAGTTTTGGGGTTAAAATAATTTAACCTTGTCGTTTGACAATTTACTTATATGGCTTTTCTATCTCAGATAAACCGCATCTTCCTGTCCTTCCACATCAATTACAACATCAACATGCTCCTTTATAACGGTGGAAAGCGCTATACCGGCATAATCAGTAGTTACCGGGAAGTTCTTGTGGTTACGGTCTATCAATACCACAGTGCGTAATTTTTTAAGTGGCACATCCAAAAACACACCGAAGCCATAGGCAAGGGTTTTACCACTGTTCAGCACATCATCCACCAAAACAATTACTTTATCACTGCACTCCTGCACATCAAAATTAGTTTTAGCGTGAAGCTGGCTGCTTTGTTTATCCAGCTCAATAGTTAATAAACGGCTTGTAAAAGGTGCAATTTTATCTAAAATGGTTTTTAATCGTTGTGCTATATGGTTGCCGCGAGGCAGAATGCCTGCGATCAGGATCTCGGTCTCATCAAAGTTATCTTCCAGTATCTGGTAAGCAATACGATCTATCTTTTGCTGTATTTGCTGCTGGTTTAATATCAGGATCTTTTTATCAGACATGGTGAAGATGTTGAAATGTTGTAAGGTTGAAACGTTAAGGTGCTTTTGAAATGTAAATATAAAGGAACGTTTCAACATTTCAACTTTCAAACGTTCAACAAGCCTTACCCTTTTACATACGGATAATATACAAAATTTGCGCCCTCGGGTACTACCACAAACAGGCACATAAAGTCGTTGGGGTTTTTGTAGGTGGTTAGGAAACGTTCTTTTAATTCGGCTTTGATAATGCCGCGTTCTGTAAATTCTTCGATAGTTGAAGCGTGGATGCTCCAGGCAGTGTTTAATTCTACCCTGTCAAGGATCAGCTCACCAAGCTTAATTTCATGCTGATGCGCAATGAATATCGGGTGTAACGACAAGCCTTCAACCATAATTTCAACGGCTACCTCCCGGATAGATTCGTTAAAAAATTTGAGGTCGCGTTCTAAACTTACCAGCGGGCTATCCTTCTTCGGCTGTTTATCTTCCGCGCCCCTGTCTTTGTTAAAAAGTTCTTCAGCTTCCATATCAATAGTATATATTATTATTCTTGGGGTGGAGTTTGTGGTTTGGTTGTTTTAGCATTAAACCTCGGCTTAAAACCAACCTTTGGAGCAACAGGTGCATCTTCAACAGCGGGTTTTTCTTCTTCGGCAGATTTAGTTTCTTCGGCAAGCTCTTTTGCTTTTGCCGCTTCGGCCTCGTCAGGTTTCGGTGCCATTGCCTTCATATTAAAGCGCGGCTTAAAACCCGGTTTTGGGGCGGCAACGTTTACTTCGGGGTTTGGATCGATAGCTTCTTTCGCAGATTCTGCTTCAGGTTTTACTTCCTCCGCGTCCGCAGGTTTGGGCGCGGCCATCTGCATTTTAAAGCGTGGTTTAAATGCAGGCTTTGGCGTAGTAGGTTCAGATGATCCCTCCGGCTCATTGCTACTCTTTCCCGGCTCAACTTCCTTATCAAAATCTTTAGTTTGCGGCCCATCTCCCTGGGTCATTTTTATGTTAAACCGTGGTTTAAACCCTGGTTTGGATGCAGGTGTTTCCGCCTTTACTTCTCCTGTATCAGTTGTTCGCGCTGTATTATCCGCCATATCTTGCATAGCAGCCTTTTCTTGCTGAAAAGGAGGATTTTGATCTTTCGTCTGGGCAGCCTCGTTAACTTCCGGTGTTGAAGTAGCGCTATCTTTATATGGCAGATCTTTTACATCGCTGGTTGGCGCAGGCTTGCTTACCATTCCAGGTTTAAATCTTGGTTTAAAGCCCGTGGATGGCGCGGGGATGCTTTCTGTAAGCGCTTCTACAATGGTTTGCTCGGCCAGTTGATTTTCAAGGTGCATCTTTTCCGGCTTTTGCTCGGGTGCCGGGTGATATTGCAACCTTAATTTATTAAACCAATATTTTTTGGTATGGTCAAAGCTTTTCTCGCCCATTTGGGTAAAGTGTTTTTCAAATTCGGTAAACAGGCCCGGCTCTGCCGCCCTTAAGGCAACAAGGTCTATCCGCTTCTTATTAAAAAACTCTTCAAAAGTCATTTGATAATTTGAAAATCTGTTGATTTGAAAATTTGAAAATTTAATTCATTTTCAAATTGCCACATCTTTAAATTGATTAATTAAAGTGCTACATCCACGTCCAGGGCATTAAAATGGATGCCGGTTGCTGTTTGTTTCCAGTCCCCGCGCTCCTCTTCAGTAGCGTTCATCAGTTTGGGGAACCACTCCAGCGGGAAAGCTTGCTGCTTGCCATCGGCACCTTCCACAAAAAGCAAACCATTAGCGAAGGTTACCTTGACTTCTTTTTTTTGTTTGCTTGATGAGAATAGTGGCATGTTTTGAATTTGAAAATTTATTGATTTGAAAATTTGAAAATGAATAGGCAAATTTCAAATCACCTCAATTTCAAATCTTCAAATTTATTACTCCGCCATATTATGATAAACTGCCTGCACGTCGTCATCTTCCTCTAAACGGTCAATGATCTTGAAAACGTCAACAGACTGTTCTTCGGTTACCGATATGTTTGATTGTGCAACTCGTTCCAACTTGGCAGATCTGGTTTCGATACCTATCTCTTCTAACGCCTTTTGCATTTTGCCAAAGTTTTCAAATGCGGTGTGTAATACGGCAATATCGTTTCCTTCTTCGTCGGCCTCCACAAAAAGGTCTTCTAATCCGGCATCTATCAATTCAAATTCCAGTTCTTCCAGGTCGCGGTCGCCCGGGTCAAACGTAAATACAGATTTGCGGCTGAAGATAAAATCCAGCGAACCTGTTTTGCCCAGCGTACCGCCATATTTAGTAAAATAGCTACGTACGTTGGCTACGGTACGGTTAAGGTTATCAGTAGCGGTTTCTACCAAAATAGCCACACCATGCTGCGCGTATCCTTCGTAAACAATTTCTTCGTAATCTTTTTCATCACGGCTCGTAGCACGTTTAATAGCGGCCTCCACCCTATCCTTAGGCATGTTAACTGCCTTTGAGTTTTGGATAGCCGTGCGCAGGCGCGAGTTGGTATTAGGATCGCCGCCGTTGGCTTTTACCGCCATTACTATCTCTTTCCCTAAACGGGTAAACTGCACGGCCATTTTGGCCCAACGCTTAAATTTTCTTTCTTTACGGAATTCGAATGCTCTTCCCATATTAGCCCCCCAGCCCCCTAAAGGGGGAGCCGGATATTTTTTTATTGTTATACCATAAGCCTACTTGTTCCCCCTTCAGGGGGTTAGGGGGCTCTAAATTACATTTTTTAAATTGGTTAGCATATCCTCCGTAATTTTAGGAAGATCATAATCTAACTGCCAGCCCCAATCCTGCTGCGCCTGCGTATCATCTATCGATTTTGGCCAGCTATCGGCAATGGCCTGGCGCGGGTCGTTATCGGCGTAGCTCATTTCAAAATCGGGGATATGCTTTCTAATTTCTTCGGCCAGTTGCTCTGGTGTAAAGCTGATTCCTGCCAGGTTATAGCTCGACCGGATGCTCAGGTTTTCGGCAGGCGCATCCATCAAATTAATGGTAGCGCGGATGGCATCATCCATATACATCATTGGCAATGCGGTTTGTGCCGATAAAAAGCCCTGGTATTTTCCTTGTTTTAATGCCTCGTGAAAAATATGCACGGCGTAATCTGTAGTGCCGCCTCCCGGGTTTGCACGCCAGCCAATAAGGCCGGGGTAACGGATGCTGCGCACATCAACACCATATTTGGTAAAGTAATACTCGCACCAGCGTTCGCCGGCCAGTTTACTAAAGCCGTAAACCGTGTTAGGGTCCATAACGCAATATTGTGGTGTATTATGTTGTGGCGAATGTGGCCCAAAAACAGCTATAGAGCTTGGCCAGAATATTTTTGAAGTTTTAAATTCAACGGCAAAATCAAGCACGTAAAGCAGGCCGGTCATGTTAAGGTCCCAGGCCATTTTGGGCTTTTGCTCGCCTACGGCAGACAATATGGCTGCCAGCAAATACACTTGTGTAGGGCGGTGCTTTTCAAACAAATGATGCAGGTTATCTTTATCCAGCACGTTGGCAAACTCGAACGGGCCGGTATTGCGCAGCGCGTAGTTTGGGCTGTTTATATCTGACGCGATGACATTTTCGGCACCATGTATATTCCTTAATGCGGTTACCAGTTCGGTACCTATTTGGCCATTGGCACCAATCACTAAAATCTTTTCGCTCATGCAGTCACAGGTTTGGGTACAAAGGTAAATTATTTTGTCTGAACCCGAATTTTAACGCCTAAAGATTTACCCGTTTCATGTGTAAAAGCGCAATAAACTTGTAAAATTATCATAGCTTTTTACGACGACGGCTTTAAACCCCCGGCAAATTTTGCATACCAATTTAGTAGACATTTCCGAAAAAAATCGCATATTTGGAGTTTAGTTACTCACCCGGTCATCGCTACGCTCGACCACCCTCTCTTCGCTCCGCGCATTGAGGGTCAAATAAGAGGAGATATCATCAAGGTCTCCCCTCTTTGAAGCAGAGAGGGGCTGGGGGTGAATTGACTATTTGATCAACATACACATAATTTAAAAACAGAAATGAAAGTCGCCGTAGTAGGTGCCACCGGGTTGGTAGGCACTAAAATGTTGCAGGTTCTTGCAGAACGCAACTTCCCCGTTACAGAATTAATTCCCGTAGCATCCGCAAAAAGTATTGGTAAAGAGATCACTTTTAAGGGTATGCAATTTAAGGTGGTTTCTGTTGAGGATGCGATAAAACAAAAGCCGGACGTTGCGCTTTTTAGTGCCGGTGGCAGCACATCTTTAGAGCAGGCCCCCTTATTTGCGGCAGCAGGCATTACCGTTATCGATAATTCCTCGGCGTGGCGTATGGACCCAACCAAGAAACTGGTTGTGCCCGAAGTTAACGCGGATGTACTTACCGCTGATGACAAGATCATCGCGAACCCAAATTGCTCAACCATACAAATGGTAGTGGCCTTAAAACCACTGCACGATACTTATAAAATTAAACGCGTTGTGGTATCAACCTACCAATCGGTAACAGGTACCGGCGTAAAAGCGGTTGAGCAATTATTTAACGAGCGTAAGGGCATCGACGGGCCAAAGGTTTACCCTTATACTATCGATCTTAACGTGATCCCTCAGATTGATGTGTTTACCGAGAACGGTTACACCAAAGAGGAGATGAAAATGATATTGGAGACCAAAAAGATAATGGGTGATGACAGCATTAAGGTTACTGCAACCACTGTGCGCATCCCGGTTATGGGCGGCCACTCAGAGTCGGTTAACATTGAATTTTTGCATGATTTTGACCTAAGCGAAGTACGCCAACTTTTAGCAAACTCGCCGGGTATTGTTGTGGTTGACGATACCGCTAACCTGAAATACCCAATGCCGCTTGACGCGCACGATAAGGACGACGTATTTATCGGCCGCCTTCGCCGCGACGAAAGCCAGGATAACACCCTTAACTGCTGGATAGTATCAGATAACCTGCGTAAAGGTGCCGCCACAAACGCCGTGCAAATTGCAGAGTATTTAGCTGAAAAGCATTTGATAGGGCAGGCTGTAGAAGCATAGTTAGAGATTAGTTCTTCACTAAACATAAAATGACAATCTGTTAGATTGTCATTTTATGTTTCCCCCTTTGTCATCCTAAGTTTACCAATCCCCGGGGGACTTTGAGGGAAAATGACGTCAAGAGGGTTGTCACCCTGCCCAAAAGGACAAAAAAAGCGTTATTTAGATGCTTTATTTCGACCCGACCAGCACTACCAAAAAACGCCCTTAAAACGCCCTTAAACGCCCGCCGTAACTGCAAAATGTTCACGTTCACGGCCATGCATGCGCGTGAATTTTCGTATCTAACTCATAATCAGCGTTTTCAATTTTTACATGTACTGACAAAATAGCGCCACCATCATTGTCATTGAGGTATTACCCTTAGCTGTTCTCCCGATAGCCATCGGGAGGGTCATTGTCTTTTATCTTTCCGGGTCAGAAGGATCAGCATCAAAATTTGTTACCCTGGGTTTACCAATCCCGGCGGGACTTTGGAGGGAAAATGACGTAAAGGGGGTCACCCTGTCCGAGAGACTCCTTGGGAGAGCTTGCCGAAGGGCGCGCAGATGCCTTTGCTCACCATGCATTTAAACATCCTTTATATTCTATTCCCCCTTCAGGGGGTTAGGGGGTTTCCTTATCTTTACCCCATGCCTCAACAAAAAGCTGTAATTATTGGTGCCGGTATAGCTGGTATAGCAACGGCTATCCGGTTGGCGGCTAAGGGTTACGCGGTGGACGTTTACGAGGCCAACAGTTACCCCGGTGGTAAACTCTCGCAATTTGAGCAGGATGGCTACCGTTTTGATGCCGGGCCAAGCCTTTTCACCATGCCGCAATATGTGGACGAACTTTTTCACCTTGCCGGTAAAAACCCGGCCGATTACTTCACCTACCAAAAACTTAGTGTTGTTTGCAAATATTTTTATGAGGATGGCACACGCTTAAGCGCTTACGCCGATACCCAACAGTTTGCGCAAGAGATCCAGGATAAAACCGGCGAACCTGCTACTGCCGTTATTAAACACCTGGCAAACAGCAGCGATATTTACAGCATTACCAACCACGTATTTTTAGAGCGATCGCTGCATAAATTAAAGACTTATTTGCGGTGGGATACAATAAAGTCTATAATCAGGTTTCCTAAGATAGACCCGTTCCGTACCATGCACAAGGCAAATGCTTCGGGGTTTAAGGATGCGCGGGTAGTGCAATTCTTTGACCGATATGCTACTTACAATGGCTCCGATCCGTACCAGGCGCCGGCCACGTTGAATGTTATCCCACATCTCGAGCATCATTTTGGTGCATACTTCCCCAACGGCGGTATGTACAGCATTACCCAAAGTCTGGTGAAGCTTGCCGAAGAACTGGATGTAAAGTTCCATTACAATTATAAGGTGGATGAAATTGTTGTCATCAACGGAATAGCAAAAGGCGTCCGCGCCAAAGGCGAAAATATTTTGGCTGACGTGGTAATTTCCAATATGGACGTTTGGTTTACTTACAACCGTCTGCTTGGCAAATACCCAAAGCTACATCCGCAGAAAATATTGAACCAGGAACGCAGCAGTTCGGCATTAATATTTTACTGGGGGATAAAAAAGCAATTCCCTGAACTGGACCTTCATAACATATTTTTTAGCGCGGACTACAAGGCCGAGTTCGACCACATCTGGAAACAGCAGGATATTTACCACGACCCTACAGTTTACCTCAACATCAGCTCTAAATACCAAACAGACGATGCGCCCGCCGGGTGCGAAAATTGGTTTGTGATGATCAACGTCCCCGCTAATAACGGGCAGGATTGGGATAAGTTGATAGCGGATGCAAAAGCAAACATCCTTGAAAAGTTATCGCGGATTTTGAGGGAAGGAATTAGCGAATTAATAGTCAGCGAGAGCATCCTTGATCCGCGCAGCATCGAAAGTAAAACATCTTCTTATAAAGGGTCTATCTATGGCACAAGTTCCAACAATCAATTCGCGGCATTTTTGAGGCATGCCAATCAATCGTCAAAAGTGGAGGGGTTATATTTTTGCGGAGGAAGTGTCCACCCGGGCGGCGGGATACCGCTCTGTTTGTTATCGGCAAAGATAACTGCGGATATTATAAAATAACAATCTATTTCAACAACCCGTTATTGCGAGTTACGAAGCAATGACGCGCGGGGGAAAGGGCACTTGTTTTGATTCTTGGCTCTTGATTCTTATCTCTTGTTCTATTCTTCAACCATCCCCGCAAGCGCTTCAATCCATTTTGGGGAGTCGTTTAAGCTCTCTACCAATTGCACATGTTCGCCACCGAGCGCTTTAAATTCGTCGCCATATTCGCGGGTTACTTCAAAAACGGTTTCCAGGCAGTCGGCAACAAAGGCGGGGCAAAATACCAAAAGGCGCTTTTTACCTTCTTTAGCCAGATGGGCAATCACCTCGCTGGTGTAGGGCTGCACCCATGGGTCGCTGCCCAGGCGCGACTGAAAACAAACGGTGTACTTGTCTTTTGGCAAATTCATTTTGCCGGCAATCAGGCGGGCCGTATCGTGCGATTGCGCCGAGTAGCACAATTTATTGGTATCATTTAAAGTATTGCAGCAACCATCAACCTGCAGGCAGTAGCTGTGCGTATGGTCGCATTTTTTTAGCTGGCGCTGTGGCAAACCGTGAAAACTGAACAGAATATGGTCGTAAGTTTCGGGTTGATATTTCGCAGCATTATCAGCAAAAGTTTCTATCATAAGTTCGTTATCGTGGAACGAATTTAGGAATGATATTGTAGGAATGGTTTGCCATTCCTTAACCAGGTCCATCACTTTTTCTTGTACAGACCCTGTACTTGCTGATGCATATTGAGGGAAGAGCGGGATCACCTGAATGTCGCTAATCAAAGCATCTTTTAAACGCTGCAAGGCAGATTCTATAGAGGGGCTTTGGTAACGCATAGCCAGCTCAACCATGTAGCCATCGCCAAGGCGCTGCTGTAAAGCGGCTTGTTGTAATAAACTATAGTGTAGTAATGGCGAGCCTGTTTCTTTATCCCAGATAGCCTGGTAAAGTTTAGCCGATTTTGGCGCCCTAAACGGGACGATAATGCCTTTTACCAATACGGTGCGTAGCGCTGCACTAACGTCAATAACGCGCCCATCCATCAAAAATTCGTTCAAATACTTGCGTACATCCGCTGTCGACGGACTATCCGGCGTACCTAAGTTTACCAGTAAAACTCCCTTTTTTGCCATAATTTATACGGGTGCAAAAATAAAATAAGTATTTGTGATTGTAAGTATTAAATATCAGGCTAATGTTAATTTAGAAAGATAACTAACAAACGTATTGGTTATTTTTTCACTTGCCACAACCTCCACCAGGGCATCCAGGGAGCATCATGATGTTCGTAATGGTAACCAAAAAAATAACAGCTAAAAAATGCCAGGAAATGGTTGCGCCGTAAACTGCGCGATTGGTGTTTATTATCGTGTTCGCCTTTGTGTGGCAGGTAGGTACCAAAGTAAAATAGCTGCAATGTGCTCAACAGCGATGGCGCCACCCAAAACAATAAAAGGTTAAGCTGCGGGATCCAAATCTTTAGCACATTAAATACAATCGCCATAATCACAATTTGCCAGATGGACAGATAGTTACGAATGAATTGTACATACCATCTCAAAAACGTCCCTTTATGGTAATCCGGGTCGGCATCCGTGTGTACATGGTTATGGTGCTGGTGGTGTTTAGTGTATAGTTTAGGGTACCAGAACGAGGCGTACATAAACGTGCAAATAAATCCGATACTATTGTTTAAAACATTATTAGGTGCAATAGTGCCGTGCATGGCATCGTGAGCGGTAATAAACAGGCCGGTGTAAAGGTGCATTTGCACCAGGATCATCAAATACAGCAGCGGATTTGTAAAATCAATCTGCCATTGCATCAGTAAAACAGTTGACGTAATCCAGCTACCCAGCACAAGCAGGGCAATAAATAAACCGGTATATGATGGGGATTTTTGAACCACAATTTTATAAAGCAATAAGCGTGCTGCTAATAGCTTTCCAGTTCGGCTTTTACTTGTTGCATCAACCACATAGGGGTTGATGTAGCGCCGGCAATGCCTATTTTATCGCCTTGGCTAAACATAGTTGGGTTCAACTCGCTAATGGATGATACAAAGTAAGTGTTCGGGTTATGCTTGCGGCATACCTCATAAAGCACTTTACCATTTGAGGATTTTTTGCCCGATACAAATACCACCTTATTAAACTTTACCGCAAAAGCGGGCAAATCCTTATCACGGTTACTCACCTGGCGGCAAATAGTATCGTTGGCCTTAACCTCGTACCCGCGCGATAGCAGTTGCTCTTTTACGTTGTAAAACTTCTCCATGCTTTTGGTAGTTTGGCTATAAAGCGTAAAGCTGGCGGGCAGTTCGGCATCGTCAAGCTCGGTAATATCCTGGAAAACCAAGGCATCGCCATTGGTTTGGCCTTGCAAGCCTACCACTTCGGCATGGCCATGCTTCCCGAAGATCAGGATCTTCTCGTTATTATCGTATGATGTTTTGATGCGGTTCTGCAGTTTTAAAACTACCGGGCACGATGCATCAATCAGTGTAATATTATTCTCTAAGGCTATCTTGTAAGTTTCGGGTGCTTCGCCATGCGCACGGATCAGTACCTTTTCATCGCGCAGGTTAACCAGTTCTTCGTGCTCAATAATACGCAGGCCAAGGGCTTTCAGGCGCTCCACCTCTTCGTCGTTGTGCACAATATCGCCCAGGCAATATAGGTAACCATCTTCGGCCAAGATCTCTTCGGCCATATCAATAGCGTAAACCACCCCGAAGCAAAAGCCCGAATCCTGGTCTATAGTAACTTGTAGCTGATAATCACCCATTGTAGTACAAAAATAACTATTTATAAAGTGAAAGGCGAAAGGTTAACGGTAAAAGGTTGGTCATTGTTTTTAAACCGGAATTACGTCGATTTTCAGGATTGACGAGATTACAAAAGCACCAACAAATTTAACAGCCCAAAAAATACAAACTCCGTTACCAGCAAAACAGGTGCGGCAACACTTTGCTTTTTAAACCGGAACAGTTCAAAAATATACAGCATTACTGCGCTTACTAAAAACCAACACAGATAATTTTTTAGCGGGATGCTTCCGTCAAGCCAATGCCAGTAATCAAACTTAATGGCGATGGGTTCTATCAACACGTCAAGTGTAGTTAGCAAACCGGCACCTGCTATCACTCTAAAAAAAATGCTTCTTAAACGGCTGCGTTGCAGCGTTACGCCGGTTACATAGATTAGTAAAAACCAGTTGACGCCTATCATCAGCGGGATGCCGAATAGTTTCATGCCGAGCGTACTATCATAGGTATAATTACCAAAAAGCCAGCCTTTGTGCACCCCTATCCACTCGGCTAAAAAGCCGAGCCAAAATATAATTAAGATAAATATCCCGAAGCTACTGTTCAGTTTATGGTGACTGAATATAATAACGCCAAGCATAAGCAATAAATGGAAAGGGACTATCAGCAAAAACAACGGCCTGCTTACCGGCAATGATAAGCCAACCAACCCAACTATGTGGAACAGGATGATGATACCGATGGCTATCCGTGGCGGGTTGCTCATATGCGGCGGCCCTTCCATACTGTAGTTTTAGTGAGGTATTTCTGTATGGATGTTATGCCTATAAGCAATAAACTAAACATCTGTACCGGGTGTAAAAACAGGTTAAGCAAAGCGTTTTGCCCGGCTGATAGCGAGATCATGATACGGGTTAACCCAATCAATCCAACCATCATCAATATAAAATTAAGGTTCATGGTCATGACCACGATGGCGGGCCCGCCAATAATCAACAGCAGGTAAATCAAAAAGCCAATGATATTGTAGTTGAAAGCGGCCAAAAAGTTTTTTCCAAACCCGTTTATCGCTTCATTATAGCCTTTATACATGCGGCAACTTATCATCCCGTTGGCAAGTAATGCTTCGCCGTTCAGCTTGGAGGCCTTTACCAGTTTCATGATCTCTACATCTTCTACCACCTTATTTTTCACTTGTTGGTGCCATTGGTATTGTTTGTAATCGCCGGCGTTGAATAGCATAAACTGCCCGCTGGCTGCTGCTACAGCGGCACTTTTAACCAGGTAAACCAGCCTGAGCGGTAATAGGTTCAATAATATATAATGCATCAGGGGCACCACCATCATTTCGCCGGGGGTTATCATGGTTTGGTTTGTAAACAGGCTCAGCAAACTTAACCTGCACAAGTTAATACGGTGGACCGCACTATTTATTAAGCCGTTGTAAACTTTTTCGTCGGCGTCTAAAAACAAGAAATAATCGCCGGTGGCGTGTTGGGCCAGTTGGTGGCAGGCATAATTTTTACCAAGCCATCCGGCAGGCAATACATCGCCTTTTATTACCTTAAAACGCTTATTTTTCGCCGCAAAATTGTCACAAAGCGTATAAGTATCGTCCGTTGAATTATCATCCAGGATAATTACCTCATAGCTGCTGTAATCCTGCTCAACAATGGATTGCAGTAAGGCGATAATGTCTTTCGCCTCGTTGCGGGCCGGGATGAGGATGGAAACCTTATCCTCGTAATGCTTGCCTATCCGCGGTAATTTTGGGTTCGAAATAAAATTGAACAGCGTAACCGTAAAGCGCAGTATCAGGAATATAAAGGTTACTAATAGGGCAATTATCACTATACTACTATTTTGGTTTGCTGCTGTTTGGCGTTGTCGTAATGTTGCTGATAGGCGGCTTGTACGTCTGACAGATCGCCCTCCACTTTTAAGTAAACGCTTGCAGTCGGTTTTCTATATTGGAGGTTCTCAATAAATGTCGCGGCCATTATGGTTCGAAACTTTCCGGCCGCCTGGTGCATTATTTTCGAGAGCCCCTTTTGAAAATCAACCTCATCAACAAAGTTGGAATATAGTTTACCCTGCGGGAATATCAGCACCAGGTTTTCAGGGTCGTTCAGTAACTGCGCGGCATAATCAAGCGAAGCCAGCATCTCGCGGGAGCTTTTACTTACCGAAAACGCCCCCATATATTTAAATAAGGATACCTCTTTAACCGTTTCTTCTATCACCATCACATGAAAACGCTTCCTAAATACTTTATGGTTTATGTAGTACATTAAAAAACCATCCCACCAGCTAAAGTGGTTGGCTAATAGCAATACCGACTTACCCCTCTCTACCTCTACCGCATTAAACTTTACCGCGTGGAAATCCCCCTTTACGATCCGCACGATGTAATTGTGAAAGAACCATGTGATTAATTTATTTTTCTGCGGATAAATCATGAAATTTCGGATTTATAGATTAATGCTCCACATCTATCTGCGCTTTCAGGGCTTGGTGATGAAAGGCGTTAATTTTTTCTACCAGCTCATCAAAGGGCACTTCGCCTGCTACGCCGCAATCAAACAGGTGGAAAAATACAGACGGTTTAAGGCTTTCAAAATAATCTATCAGCGCGCAGTTATACACGATCTGGCAGGGGCCTTTTATATTTTTAATGAGGCGTTCGATGCCTTTTTCTACCTTAATTTCGTTGGTATGGTTGGATATCAATTCGCCCTGCGGAAATACCACCACCAGGTTCTCGGGATCATTGAGCAAACCGGCAGCGTATTGCAAGGATTTAACCATTTCACGCGATGATCTGTTTATCGAAAATCCGCCGAACAGGTTCAGCAGCATACGCTTTTTCAGGTGGTCTTCCTGCATCATAACATACGATTTACGAAACAGGTGCCAATACGCCAGGTAGTTGGCCAAAAAACCATCCCACCAACCAAAATGGTTACATAGCAACAAGATAGAATGCCCTGGTTTTATAACAACTTTATTTGCAACCACCAGCCGGTTAAAAGCTTTGCGCATACGGTAACGCATATACATGGCAAACCAGTTGCTAAAAAGTTTTACGCGGCGGGCAGGTATCATTGCGGTAAATTTAATAAATACTCATCCAATTGTTTGGTAACCAGCCAATGCCCCATATTTACCTCGTGCACTTCGGCATTTGGCAGCAGATCAATAAACGGTTTTGCAGCCTTCATCGGGAACAAATTATCGTGCTTGCCAAATATCAGCCTGCATTTAATATTGTGCCGATTGATGAGCGCTGCTATTTTATGGGTATCGGGCTTTAACAAACGGATAAGGTTTAGGGTATAATAAACATCCTGCCGTTTTTGTTCGGTATCAATTTCATTGTAGGCAATGTGATACAGGCTCTCGTCAATAAACTTTACTTTTTTAAGATTTTTGAGCAGTGTTGGTGCAAGCCATTTGCTTTTGGTAACGCGCTTAAACAGGTACTTACCTATTGGCTTAAATGTTAAAAAATTGAAGCCTTTATATACCGATAAGCCGTCGGGCGCCATCAGGATAATTTCATCAATCAGGTCGGCATATTCTTCAACCAATATCAGGGCTACATTAGCACCGATGGAATACCCCATTACTGAAAACCGCTGCATTCCATACAGTTTAAACCACTCTTCCATATAAGCCTTTACCATTGGCTTGGGCATACCTTCAATTATTTGCTGCTCTGTCCAATCGCCCAGTTTGCTTTCGCCATGAAAAAAGTGGTCGAAACCGTAAACGTGGTAATCTTTAAGGATGGATTTTTCGAGCACATGGAACTGCCTGCCCGTCATTCCATACCCGTGAAACGCCAACAGTGGTTTGCTGCCGCTGCCGTATTCATGAAAGTGTGCCTTACCTAAGCCGGGGATGTCCAAAAAGCCCATAGCGGCAATATTAAGAATTACTCTCTTAATATGCGTGTCATTTTCTAACGATAGAGAAATCTTATAAAAGCGTTGAGCAGACTTGCATGGTGTAGAAGATTTCTCGTTTATACTCTTTTAGTGCCTCTCCTTTATATACGCCCTTATTGCTTCGGTTGCACCCACATTTTGCGCTACGTAATTTTTCGCGATTACAGCAGCAGCATAGCGGGCGGTTTCGTCGTTCATTAACAAACTTGTAATGGCGTTTAATTCGTCCTGACTATTAATAGCAAACCCTGCCTTAAGTTCCACCAGATCTTTAGCTTCTTTAAACTTATCGTATTTCGGGCCAAATATTACGGGCATACCAAAAGCAGCGGCTTCCAGTGTATTGTGGATGCCCGCGCCAAAGCCCCCGCCTATGTAAGCTATATCCGCATATTGATAAAGCGAGGAGAGCATGCCAATGTTGTCGATGATGAGTGTAGTGTAAGGTACGGATTGCGGCGGTAATTGTGAAAACCTTACGGTTGTTTCTTTTGGCAGCAAGCTCATCAATCCGGTTATCTTATCCTCGCCTATCTCGTGTGGGGCAATAATGAATTTCCAGTCGGGGTGTCGGGCAATCAGCTCTGGTAACAATTTTTCATCCTGCGGCCACGTGCTGCCTGCTATGAATAGCTTTTGTCCGTTTTTAAATTCAGCAATAAATTTTAATGATTTTGGCTGCCCTGCGTTTGCCCATACCCTGTCAAACCGGGTATCGCCGTTAATGGTTACGTTGGTGATGCCCGCATCGTGCAATAAATGTTTCGAGGGTATATCCTGTACAAAAAACCAGGTTACCATTTTTAGCATTTTGCGGTGCAGGCCGCCATACCATTTAAAGAACACCTGCCCGGGCCTGAAGATGCCCGATACCATGTATAAAGGCACATGCTGCTTATGCAATTCGTTAAAAAAGTGGTACCAATATTCGTACTTGGTAAATATGGCCATTACGGGCTTAATCGCATCCACAAACTGCTGGGCATTGCCTGCCGTATCAAGAGGCAAATAATACACAGCATCGGCCAACGGGGTATTCTTACGTGCCTCGTATCCCGATGGCGAAAAAAAAGTTATTACAATTTTGTACAGTGGGTAGTCGTTTTTAACAGCCTCTAAAACCGGCCTTCCCTGTTCAAACTCGCCTAATGAGGCAAAATGGAACCAAATGCTGGATTCTAACTGTTGTACCTGCTGATCTTTGCGGCCGTTTATCCACAACCTGGCTTTATTTTTATAAAGTGAAACCATATACACAAGTGTGTAGTATAAGTTGATGCCGATGTTGTACAGTACAAGCATTTTTTAATTTGTATTCCTATCTTCGTTCGGCATAAAAGTAATAACATTAATAACAAAAGTATTTATGAAAATAGCTGTTGTTGGAACAGGTTATGTGGGCCTGGTAACAGGCACATGTTTAGCAGAAACCGGTAATGAGGTAACCTGTGTTGATATTAACGAACAAAAGGTTAAAATGATGCAGGAAGGTCAACTTCCAATATACGAGCCGGGCCTGGAGTTACTTTTTCACCGTAACATCAGCCAAAAAAGGTTATTATTCACCAATAACCTGGCCGAGGCAATTGCCGATGCGCAGATCATTTTCCTGGCGTTGCCCACCCCTCCGGGTGGCGACGGCTCTGCCGACCTTAGCTACGTTTTGGGCGCAGCTAAAGACATTGCAAAGTTAGTTACCGACTATAAAGTTATAGTAACAAAAAGCACCGTGCCGGTCGGTACTGCCGATAAAGTTAAAGCGGTAATGAACGAAAACACCAGCGTAGAATTTGCGGTAGTATCAAACCCCGAGTTTTTACGCGAAGGTGTAGCTGTAGAAGATTTTATGAAACCCGACCGTGTGGTTGTTGGTACTACTGACGAACGCGCACGCAAATTAATGGCGGAGCTTTACGCACCATACGTACGCCAGGGCAACCCGGTGATATTTATGGACGAGCGCTCGTCCGAATTAACAAAATATGCCGCCAACTCTTTCCTGGCTACCAAAATATCATTCATGAATGAGGTTGCCAACCTTTGCGAACTGGTTGGTGCCGATGTTGATATGGTGCGCCGTGGTATTGGTGCCGATAATCGTATTGGTAACCGCTTCCTGTTCTCGGGTATTGGCTATGGCGGCAGCTGTTTCCCTAAAGATGTACAGGCTTTGGCAAAATCGGCCGAAGAGAACAAATACGACTTTAAGATCCTTAACTCGGTAATGGAAGTTAACGAGATCCAGAAAAAGGTACTTGTTCAAAAACTGAAAAAATATTACAACGGCGACCTTAAAGGCAAAAAATTTGCCATGTGGGGCCTTGCCTTTAAACCGGAAACGGATGATATCCGCGAAGCACCTGCTTTATACATTATTGATGAGCTTTTGAAAGAAGGGGCAACCCTCAGCGTGTTCGACCCTGAAGGGATGAAAAATGTTAAAGCATTGGTGGGCGATAAGATCACCTACGGTACTGATGCCTACGAAATTTTAGATGATGCTGATGCCTTACTTATTGTTACTGAATGGTCGGCTTTCCGCAATCCTAATTTTGATCAAATAACTAATCGCTTAAAAAACAAGGTTATATTTGATGGGCGTAACCTTTACGACCTGCAAAAAATGGTTGACCTTGGTTTTTATTACAACAGTATAGGCAGAAAAATAATTAGCTAATGGAAGAACGTAAAAGAATATTAATAACCGGCGCAGCCGGTTTTTTAGGCTCGCACCTGTGCGATAGGTTTATTAAGGAAGATTACCATGTTATTGGTATGGATAACCTGATAACCGGCGACCTGCGCAACATCGAACATTTGTTTAAACTGGAGAATTTTGAGTTTTACAACCACGATGTATCCACATTTGTACATGTATCCGGCGAGCTTAACTATATCCTGCATTTTGCTTCGCCGGCAAGCCCTATAGATTATTTGAAGATCCCGATCCAAACATTAAAGGTAGGGTCATTAGGTACACATAACCTGTTAGGTTTGGCACGCAGCAAAGGCGCAAGGATGCTTATTGCTTCAACATCTGAAGTGTACGGCGACCCTAACGTAAACCCGCAACCAGAAGAGTACTGGGGTAATGTAAACCCCGTAGGCCCACGCGGGGTTTATGACGAAGCTAAGCGTTTCCAGGAAGCTATTACCATGGCATACCACACTTTCCATGGTTTAGAAACCAGGATCATCCGCATCTTTAATACTTACGGCCCGCGTATGCGCCTTAACGACGGACGCGTTTTGCCTGCCTTTATTGGCCAGGCCCTGCGCGGCGAACCATTAACCATGTTTGGCGATGGCTCACAAACCCGTTCGTTTTGTTATGTTGATGACCTTGTAGAAGGTATATACCGCCTGCTGCACAGCGATTACGCACAACCGATGAACATTGGTAACCCCGATGAAATTACCATCCGCGAATTTGGAGAAGAGATCATTAAACTTACCGGTACTGATCAGCAAATGATAAGCCTGCCCCTACCTACCGATGACCCTAAACAGCGCCGCCCGGATATTACAAAGGCACGTGCAATTTTGGGATGGGAGCCGAAAGTATCGCGCAGCGAAGGTTTAAAAATAACTTACGAATACTTTAAATCGCTGCCTGAGAAAGAAATACTGCATAAAGATTTCAAGTACTTCAATAAACAATAGTATTTTCGGCATTTCATAGGGCGCGTACTGCAAGGTATGCGCCTATCCTTAAATCTATTAAAAATATCCCTATGAAAATTTTAGTAACGGGCGGCTTAGGTTTTATTGGCACCCACACCGTTGTTGAGTTAGTTAACGCAGGTTACGACCCGATCATCATCGACGACCTATCAAATTCCAATATAAAAATGCTTGACCAACTGGCCCGCATTATTGGATACAAACCCGCCTTTTACGAATTTAATTTGTGTGACGAAGCCGCTGTAAAAGATTTTGCAGCAAAACAACCCGATGTTGCAGGCATCATCCACTTTGCTGCTTCAAAAGCGGTTGGCGAATCGGTAGAAAACCCGTTGAAATATTATTACAATAATTTCTTTTCGCTTATAAACCTGCTTAAGGCATACGATGGTAAAACCTTAAATTTCGTATTCTCATCAAGCTGTACAGTTTATGGCCAGCCGGATGTTTTACCGGTAACCGAAGACGCGCCGGTTAAACCGGCCGAATCTCCCTACGGTAACACCAAGCAAATAGCTGAAGAGATTTTAAAAGATATGGTTGCTGCCGGCACTAACTATAAAGTAATTGCCTTACGTTATTTTAACCCCGTTGGCGCTCATGATAGCGCTTTAATTGGCGAATTGCCAAACGGCGTTCCGCAAAACCTTGTCCCTTTCATCACCCAAACGGCCATTGGCAAACGCGAAAAAATTACTGTTTTTGGCGACAAATATGATACTCCTGATGGCAGTTGCATTCGCGATTACATCCACGTAGTTGATTTGGCTAAGGCTCACGTTGCCGCGTTAAAGTTAATGGAGAAAGAAACTTTTACCGGTTACGATGTATTTAACATTGGTACAGGTAATGGCTCAACGGTTTTAGAAGTGGTACACGCTTTTGAAGATGCTACGGGCGTAAAACTAAACTACCAGATAGGTGCCCCCCGTGGTGGCGATATTGAAAAGGTTTGGGGCAACGTTACCAAATCTACCGAAAAACTGAACTGGACGGCAGAACTTGACCTAAGCACCATGATGTCATCAGCATGGGCTTGGGAAAAATACATTGCCGAGAATCCGTTATAAAAAATAGTCCATGAAAAAGATAATTATTACAGGCGGTGCCGGGTTCATTGGGTCGCATGTGGTGCGCCGTTTTGTAACCAATTACCCCGATTATACCATTATCAACCTGGATAAGCTTACTTATGCAGGTAACCTGGCCAACCTTAAAGATATTGAGGACAAACCCAACTACCGCTTTATAAAAGGCGATATTGTTGACCTTGAGTTTATTAACAATCTGTTTGAAACGGAACAGCCGGACGCGGTGATCCACCTTGCGGCAGAGTCGCACGTAGACCGTTCTATCACCAACCCGCTGGAGTTTGTGATGACCAATGTTGTGGGTACGGTAAATTTATTAAACGCCGCTAAAAACCTTTGGAAAGGCCAGTACGATAAAAAGCGTTTCTACCATGTATCAACCGATGAGGTTTACGGTACCCTGGGCGATACGGATATGTTTACCGAAGAAACCGCTTACGACCCGCATTCGCCGTATTCGGCATCAAAAGCGAGTTCAGACCATTTTGTTCGTGCTTATTATGACACTTATGGCCTGGGCACAGTAATATCAAATTGTTCAAACAACTACGGCTCGTACCACTTCCCCGAGAAGCTTATACCCCTTGCCATTAATAACATCAAGCAGAACAAAGCTGTGCCTGTTTACGGCAAGGGCGAAAACGTGCGCGACTGGCTTTGGGTGGAAGACCATGCAAGGGCAATTGATGTGATATTTCATAAAGCAGCTATAGGTACCACCTATAATATTGGCGGCCATAACGAGTGGAAAAACATTGACCTTATTAAATTGTTGTGTGCTATACTGGATAAAAAACTGGGGCGTAACGAAGGTGACTCGGCAAAACTGATAACCTATGTAACAGACCGCGCCGGGCACGATCTAAGATACGCGATAGATGCCACCAAGCTTAAAAACGAATTGGGCTGGGAACCATCTATTACCTTTGAAGAAGGCCTGGAAAAAACGGTGGAATGGTACCTTGCAAACGAGCAATGGTTAAATGATGTTACCAGCGGCCACTACCAGGATTATTATAACGGCCAGTACACTAATCGCTAAAAATGTTCGGATTATTCAAGAAGAAAGAAGTTGCAAGAACTGCAAATTTAGACTACAGCAGCATTATAACAGATATGCACTCGCACGTGCTACCCGGTATTGACGATGGGGCACAAAACGTGGAAGAATCTATCTTCCTGATAAAAAAAATGATGTCGCTGGGGATCAAAAAAATAATTGCCACCCCGCACGTTATGATAGATTACTATCGCAACGATGAAACCACCATTGGCAACGCGCTGGCTTTATTAAAGGCAGAGCTAACAGCACAAAATATCGACATTGATATAGCAGCAGCAGCCGAGCATTACTTTGATGAGACTTTCGAAAAACGTATTGATGATGGCAAAGTTTTCACCATGGGCGATAACTTTGTATTGTTTGAGCTTTCGTTCGTCAATCAACCGCCAAACGTCATATCAATTATTCAAAAAATGAAAGATAAAGGCTATAAGCCCATTCTTGCACACCCGGAGAGGTACGGCTACATGGATATTGAGCAAATGAAAACCATCCGTAGCTGGGGGTGCGATTTGCAACTAAACACCATATCATTGGCAGGTTATTATGGTAAACATAGCAAGAAGATAGCCGAACAAATGATAGATAACGAAATGGTTGATTTTATCTCGAGCGATATGCACCACCCCCGCCATGCCACAGCTTTTGAGAATGTGCTTAGCCTGCCTTACCTCGAAAAAATACTTGTTGATTATCCGCTGAAAAATATAATGCTGTAGGGAAAAGACAGCACGAATCAAGAAACAGGATCGAACAATGGAAAATAAAAGGGCTTAGATAATTTATCTAGCCCTTTTATTTTTTCTTGATTCCTGACGCTAAAATTCTTGCCTCTGTTACTACTCGTACCTCAACGCCTCTACCGGGTCAAGTTTGGATGCTTTTTTGGCGGGGTAAAAACCGGATAACAGGCCTATTAAAGTACACAATATAAGTGCCGAGAACAGCCAGAACCATGGCACTACAAAGGTGCCGCTAATTTGTACGGCTATAAGATTGCCTATAGCCATCCCTAGTATAATGCCCATAACGCCGCCAATGAGGCAAATTACAATAGCCTCTATCAAAAACTGTTTGCGTATTACGGATGGTGTGGCACCAATGGCTTTACGTAAACCAATTTCGCGGGTACGTTCTGTTACCGATACCAGCATAATGTTCATTAACCCTATGGCCGCGCCAATAAGGGTAATAGCACCAATAGCAAAACCTGCCACAGTTATACCCGCCAGCTGGCCTGATAATTCCTGCTGAATAGAATCACTTCGTGATATTTCAAAATTTTCGGGCTGGCCTATGTGGATGCCGCGGATGTTGCGCATCAGTGATGTAGCCTCGCCAATGTTGGCGTCAAGCACATCGGGGCTATTCACGTTTACCGTTACACCAAAAGATGGTTTTGAGGTAGCCGCAATTTGCCTGGCCTTTTGCACCGGGATGATACAAAATTTATCGCCTCCAAAACTGTTGCTACCTTTTGGCGCAACAACACCTATAACCCGGAATTTGCTGCTGCCTAATAATATCGATTTATTTATCGGGTCCTCGCCTTTAAAAAGTTTAAGCCTTAACTCATCGCCAATAATAACTACGTTAGCCCCGTGCTCTAACTCTGATGCCGAAAAGTTACGGCCAAGTGCCAGTTTGTGGCCCTTAATAGCCAGGTAATTATCATTACTACCGGTAACAGATATATTAGGGTTGGTTTTTATGCTGTTGTATTTGGCGATGGCCGTGCCGGTAACACTAATGTCTATACTGATACGAGCGGGTAACTTGTAAAGCTTGGCGAAACGCTCGGCTTGGTCATAGTTAATGGCAGGATATATTTTACGGTGACCACCGTTACCAAAATTGATACCGCTGCCCCGGTTTTGTATCGTGAATGAGTTGGCACCCAAGCCTGCAAAGGCATCATTAGTATATTGCTTTACCCCTTCGATAGCTGTTAAAATACCCACAAGAGCCATTATGCCGATAGCAATAATTAACGCGGTAAGCGATGTACGCAACCTGTTGCCACTAATGGATTGCAACGCAATGGCTATATTTTCTTTGTAGGTGGTTTTTACCGGCATGCCTTAAATATAAAAAAACTCGGCAGTATGACTATGAGATATGACGGTTTGTTACAGGCAAACTGTTAATTTTATTTGCAGCATTTGCATCTTAAAAAAACAAAACTTAATTTCATAGAAACAATCTACCTATGCCGCGTCTGCTAACAACACTGTTGATTTTATTTGCCTGCTTTGCGGCTAATGCCCAACAAAAGGCGCCGCATAACATCCTTACGGATGAAAACCTCCACCTAAAAGACTCTACCGGGCGCATGCTGGAGTATAAGGAGTGGAAGCCACTCATCCAATCCGGCGATTATTCCATCCACAGCAGATATACTGTTAAAGATACAACCCACATGCTGCACCGTTTAACAGCTGAAGAAAAACGGCATATTATAGAGAGAACGGGCGGCCAGTTCGCACTCGGAACAGCCCCAGCATTAAGCCCGGCGCAACAATCATCGGTAAACTTAGGCCAGCAGCCCCGCGCGGCAGATGCATTCCCGATAGGTTATAAACTAAACATGCTTACCACTCGCGACATGGACGGCAAAAAAGTTGATAATAAAATGGCCGAAGGTAAAATTGTGGTGCTAAATTTCTGGTTTATTGGCTGCCCGCCCTGCAAGGCAGAGATCCCTGAGCTAAACAAATTAATGGCCGAAAACGCATCCGACCCGAACGTTATATTTATAGCGGTTGGCCTTGATGATGCCGGCGAGATCAAAGAATTTACAAAACAACACCCTTTTGATTACCGCCAGGTTGCCGATGCCCGCCGTTTTTGCGATGCGTATGGCATCACCCTGTATCCCACAAATGTGATCATCGATAAGAAAGGCGTTATTCAATACAGCGCGGTAGGTTTCGGCGGCAATTATATCGATTGGATGAGGAAGACTATCGAGGTTATCAAAAACGACAAATAACCCCACAAAAAAGGCCTCCGTTAAATAACGAAGGCCTTTTTCAATATTTTATAGCAGATGGTTATACCGAAAACGAAGTACCGCAACCGCAGGTGCTTGCCGCATTAGGGTTATTAAAAGTAAAGCCACGGGCATTTAATCCATCCTGAAAATCTATCATCATACCGGCAAGGTATAAACCGTGCGCTTTATGCATGTAAGTTTTAATACCATCAATCAAAAACTCCTGATCGCCGTCTTTCTTTTGGTCGAAACCTAAAACGTAACTCATGCCGGAGCAGCCGCCGCCTTCAACGCCAATGCGCAGGCCAAAATCATCGTTTAGTTCTTGCTGGTCTCTTAATTTAAAAAGTTCTTTAACGGCACCTTCTGAGAAAGTTACCGGGGCAGTTAGGGTATCAACAATCGCGCTCATCTTATTTTTTATTAACTACACAAATATAAGGTAAAATGCGGATTTTTGCACCAACCGATTTATTTATGACCTCCGCATAACATTATAAAAAATGCAACTATACAGTTTACTATTAGATATTTTAAAATACACCGTTGCCGGCATTGGTGTTGTATATATAGCCTTTTACCTGTTTAAACCCTACCTGGATAAAACATCAAACCTGCAGGTGCTGGAGTTTAAAAAAGCCATGACAACCCAAACCCTGCCCCTGCGTTTGCAAGCTTACGAGCGTCTAGTTTTATTTGCCGACAGGATAAACCCCTCGAACATGCTTATCCGCCTGAACGGGAACGGCTATAGCGCCGCCGAACTGCACAGCATTATATTAAACGAAGTTCGTACCGAATATCAGCATAACGTTACCCAGCAAATTTATGTGAGCCCGCAAGCCTGGGCAGTTATTCGCCGCGTAAAAGACGATACCTTAAACCTGGTGACCAACGCCGTAAAAGGCCTGCCCGAAAATGCCACCGGGTTAGACCTGGGCAAAGTTGTACTAACGCACCTGAGCAAACTGGAAGATAGCCCTTACGATATCGCGATAGATATGATCAGGAAAGACCTTGAACATTTATTTTAACTGCAAATGGCCGATAAAAAATTCACCACCATTTCGGGCATCGAGTTAAAAGAGGTTTACACAGAGCCATCGGGCATGACGGAGTTGCCGGGGCAGTTCCCTTACACCCGGGGCATCCAGAAAGATATGTACCGCGGCAAACCGTGGACCATGCGCCAGTACGCAGGTTTTTCTACCGCCGAAGAAAGCAACAAGCGTTACCATTACTTATTAAGCCAGGGCACCATGGGCCTTTCGGTAGCGTTTGACCTGCCGACCCAGATAGGTTATGACAGCGACCACGACCTTGCCGATGGCGAAGTAGGCAAAGTGGGCGTAGCGATAGATTCCTTAAAGGATATCGAAATATTGTTCGATGGGATCCAATTAAAGGATATTACCACCAGCATGACCATCAATGCCACGGCGGGCATCCTGCTTGCCATGTACATCGCGTTAGCAAAAAAACAAGGGGCCGATCTTAAGCAGATCTCGGGCACTATACAAAACGACATATTAAAGGAGTACGCGGCAAGGGGCACTTATATTTACCCGCCCACTCCATCCATGCGCCTGATCACCGATATTTTTGAGTATTGCAGTAAAGAAGTGCCCAAGTGGAATACCATATCTATCTCGGGCTACCACATCCGCGAGGCAGGCTCAACCGCCGTGCAGGAACTGGCCTTTACTTTGGCCAATGGCAAAACCTATTTAAAGGCTGCTTTAGAAAAAGGGCTGGATATAAATGTATTTGCCAAGCGCCTTTCGTTCTTCTTTAATTGCCACAATAACTTTTTTGAAGAGATTGCAAAGTTCCGTGCGGCGCGCCGCATGTGGGCGCATATCACCAAAGAACTTGGCGCCACAGACCCGGGGGCGCAGAAACTTCGCTTCCATACCCAAACGGGTGGCTCTACGCTAACCGCGCAGCAGCCTATGAACAACATAGTGCGCGTAAGCATGCAGGCACTGGCGGCGGTGCTGGGTGGCACGCAGTCGTTGCATACCAATGGGTACGACGAGGCATTATCCTTACCAACCGAGGCTGCAGCTAAGATCGCCTTGCGTACCCAACAGATCATTGCTTTTGAAAGTGGCGTTACCGATACGGTTGACCCGCTGGCAGGTTCGTACTTTATAGAAGCATTGACCGATGAACTGGAAGCCGCCGCGCAATTATATATAGATAAGATAGACGCGATGGGCGGATCGGTAAAAGCCATTGAGCAGGATTACATTCAGCAGGAGATAGCAGCCGCAGCCTACCAGTACCAAAACGATATAGAAAGCGGCGACCAAACACTGGTTGGTGTAAACAAATTTACCCAAGCCGAAGAAGTAAATCCTCCGGTGTTTAGGGTTGACGATTCCATCCGCAGGCAACAAATGGATAAACTTATTCGTTTAAAAGAGCAGCGGAATAATGAAGAAGTTGAAAAAGCATTGCAGAATTTAGCAGTTGCAGCCCGCGGAACAGACAACCTGATGCCCTATATTTTAATCGCCGTTGAGTGCTATGCAACCCTCGGCGAGATAGCCGATACCCTGCGAGAAATATTTGGAGAATATTGATAATTTTTGTCATGCTAATTAAGAAATTCCTGAAACTATCTATCGGGATTTAATCCACATTTTTAGCAGTAACGATGTTTAAACTTTTAAAACCTCATTTCTGCGAAACTGACGCATAAAACGGGTTTATGCATGCGAAATATAATGTTAATAACTTTAATATTTGCAACAAAAGGGCGTAATTTTTATAAATATATTTCTTAAAATTTATTTTTTTATCCGCTTTTTTTTAGAATATTCGATGTTCAGAAACGGCTGAAAATTTGGCTTGCTCGGGGACTGTAAATCAGGATATTACTTAATACTTATATGGAAAAAACTTGTACTAACGTTTGGAATAGCTGCCTTCAGATAATAAAAGACAACATACCGGCACAAAGCTTTAAAACTTGGTTTGAACCAATAAAAGCTTTGCGTATGGAAGGTAGCGTTTTGACGATACAGGTACCAAGTTTATTCTTTTATGAGTGGCTGGAAGAGCATTACGTAGGCTTGCTGCGCAAAACAATAAAGAAACAATTAGGCGACGAAGGCCGCTTAGAGTATAACATTGTTGTAGAGCAATCATCAAGCAAACCGTACACTACCAACATGCCCTCGAATGGAAATGGTGCTGAATCAAAAAATCAGTCTATGCCAATACCAATTTCGATAAATAAAGACATTAAGAACCCGTTTGTAATACCGGGCCTTAAAAAGCTGAATGTAGACCCGCAGCTAAACCGCAACTACACCTTCGAGAATTTTGTTGAGGGCGACTGCAACCGTTTAGCGCGTTCTGCAGGTTATGCTGTTGCTGCCAAACCTGGCGGCACATCATTTAACCCGTTGATGATATATGGTGGCGTTGGCCTTGGTAAAACCCACCTTGCCCAAGCTATTGGTAACGAAATTAAACGTACCCTGCCAGATAAGCTTGTACTTTACGTAAGCTGTGAGAAATTTACCCAGCAATTTGTTGATGCCCTAAAGCACAATAACATAAACGATTTTGTGAACTTTTACCAAGCCATTGATGTATTGATCATGGATGATGTGCACAACTTTGCAGGTAAAGAAAAAACACAGGATTTCTTCTTCCATATTTTTAACCACCTGCACCAAAGTGGCAAACAACTGATCATCACATCAGATAAAGCTCCAAAGGACCTTGCCGGTTTAGAAGAACGTTTGCTATCCCGTTTCAAATGGGGCCTTTCTGCAGATCTTCAGATACCTGATCTGGAAACCCGGATGGCTATCCTTAAAAACAAAACTTATCAGGATGGCATCGAGTTATCTAACGATGTGATTGAGTACGTTGCCCATAACATTGATAATAACGTACGTGAACTGGAAGGCGCCATGGTATCATTATTGGCCCAAAGTACCTTAAACCGTAAAGAGATAGACCTGAACCTGGCTAAGCAAATGCTTAAGAATTTTGTAAAAAATTCTGCCAAGGAAATTTCGATGGAATATATCCAGAGCCTGGTGTGCGAGTACTTTGAAGTACCTATCGAAATGGTAAAATCACAAACCCGCAAACGCGAGATTGTGCAGGCCCGCCAGATCTCTATGTATCTTGCAAAGGCACACACCAAAAGCTCATTAAAATCTATCGGCAGCTTCTTTGGCGGCCGCGACCACTCTACCGTTATCTACGCCTGCCAAACGGTTGAAGATTTGATAGATACCGATAAAAAATTTAAAGGCTACGTAGCCGATATTCAAAAGAAACTAAAAATGTCGTAATAGCGACTTGTTAGATTTACGAAGGCCCTGCAGAGATGCGGGGCTTTTTGTTTTTTTAATCTATTTTATTCAACTATGCCATCGCGAGAAGCTTAGCAACGTGGCAATCTCAGCATATCCGATTTTCCTCTTAGACTACCGCGCTATCGCTGCAAAACGACATAGTTTGTTTTTTTTGTTTCATACCTCTCTTTCTCCCCTCCCTCTCTTTGTAACATTCTGGTTATTAATATTTAAGAGGGTTACTATTGTTTGATGATCGGTATAAATACTAAATCAACTAAATCAAACAATTATGAAAACTAAGATCTTTATCGCGATAATGGCTGTGGCCTTATTTGCAGCCTGTAAAGGCCGGGATGGTGGCTACGAAGTTGTAAACAATGGCAACAGCAGCGCAGACACAGCAAGCACCTCTGCTGATACCATGGCAACTACTAAACTCGTAAAAACCGCCGACATGAGTTTTAAGGTTAAAAATGTGCAGCAAACAGGCGACTCCATCTCGCGTGTCATAGCCAAACTAAATGGCATGGTAGTGCATCACCAAATGGCTTCGTCTGTTGAACGGAGCGAAGACATCAGGTTGAGCAGCGATTCGGTTATGCGGGTATCGGCATTTAACACCACCGCCGATATGACGGTGAAGATCCCGTCAGAAAAACTCGAAGATTTTATGAGCCACATCAGCCACATGGGGATCTACGTTACCTCGCGCAAGATGGATATCGAGGATAAATCGCTTGATTATCTATCAGCGAAACTTAAACTAAAGAACCGCCGCGAAATGGTGGCCCAGCAAAAAAACGGCAAAATAAAGATCAAAAACCCCGAAGCCGTGCTTTGGCTAAAAGATGATATGATTGATGGCCAGATCAATAACCAGCGGATAGACGAGGCGGTAAATTATAGCGTAGTAAGCCTAAACTTTTATCAAAGCAATACTATTTATAAGGAGCGTATCGCCAATGACGATCCGTCGGCTTACAAAATGCCTTTTGGTAACCGTCTGTTGATGGCTTTAAGCAATGGATGGTATCTGTTTGTTGAACTGATACTTGGCCTCGCAAATCTTTGGGTGTTACTACTTGCAGGAGCCGGGCTATGGATAGTTTTTAAAACATACAAAAAGAAATATCCTGCGTTAAAGGTGTAAATAACGAAAGCCCGGCTGCTTACACAACCGGGCTTTCTTATCTCTTGATTCTAACTTCTTGGCTCTAACCTACACCGTCAGCTTTTTATATTTCAAACGTTTTGGGGTTACATCGCCTACACGTTTTTTGTAGTTCTCTTCGTAATCGCTGTAGTTACCTTCAAAGAAGTACACTTGCGAATTACCTTCGAACGCCAGGATGTGGGTACAAACCCTATCAAGGAACCACCTGTCGTGACTGATGATAACGGCACAGCCCCCAAAATTTTCAAGTGCTTCTTCTAAAGCACGTAAAGTATTTACGTCAATATCATTGGTCGGCTCATCCAGCAATAACACGTTCGACCCTTTTTTAAGCGTGATAGCCAGGTGGACACGGTTACGCTCACCACCGGATAGTACGCCAACCTTCTTCTGCTGATCGGCACCGTTAAAGTTGAATTTGGATACGTAAGCACGCGAGTTAAGCGGGCGATTACCAACCATAATATTATCAAGGCCATCGGTAACGTTTTCCCAAACAGATTTGTTAGGGTCAAGGTCATCGTGCATCTGGTCGACATAACCCAGGGCAACCGTATCTCCTACACGGAAAGTACCTGCATCCGGCTGATCCTGCCCGGTTATTAAACGGAACAACGTGGTTTTACCCGCACCGTTGGGTCCAATGATGCCCACAATACCCGCAGGCGGTAACGAGAAGTTAAGGTTCTCGAACAATACTTTATCGCCATAAGCCTTAGTTACGCCATTTGCTTCGATAACGATGTTACCCAAACGCGGGCCCGGCGGGATAAACAGCTCCAGCTTTTCTTCCCTTTCTTTGGTTTCCTCGCTGGCCAGTTTCTCGTAGTTTGATAAACGTGCTTTACCTTTTGCCTGGCGGCCTTTAGCCCCCATACGCACCCATTCCAGTTCGCGCTCCAAAATTTTCTGGCGTTTGCTCTCTCCTTTTTCTTCTTGTGCTAAACGTTTCGATTTTTGATCCAGCCATGACGAGTAATTACCTTTCCAGGGCAAACCTTCGCCGCGGTCAAGCTCCAGGATCCAGCCCGCAACGTTATCCAGGAAATACCTGTCGTGCGTTACGGCAATAACGGTTCCTTTATATTGTTTAAGGTGCTGCTCCAGCCAGTCGATAGATTCTGCATCCAAGTGGTTGGTAGGCTCATCCAGCAATAAAACATCCGGCTCCTGTAAAAGCAGGCGGCATAATGCTACGCGGCGGCGCTCACCACCCGATAGAACCGAAATTTTGGTATCCGGCTCAGGGCAGCGCAGGGCATCCATGGCGCGCTCCAGTTTGGTATCAAGCTCCCAGGCATTTTCAGCATCTATCTGATCCTGCAATTCGCCCTGGCGGGCCATTAACTTGTCCATTTTATCGGCATCGCCGTAATATTCTTCTAAGCCGAACTTTTCGTTGATGTCTTCGTATTCTTTTAAAAGCGCAGTAGTGGCAGCAACGCCTTCCTCTACAATTTCCTTTACGGTTTTGTCGGGGTCAAGCTCGGGCTCCTGGCTCAGGTAGCCAACAGTATAGCCCGGCGAAAACACTACTTCGCCAATATTTGTCTTATCTATCCCTGCAATAATTTTCAACAACGATGATTTCCCCGATCCGTTTAATCCGATAACGCCGATTTTAGCGCCATAGAAAAACGATAGGTAGATATTTTTTAACACGTTTTTTTGCGGCGGGTAAACTTTGCTTACCCCTGCCATTGAAAATATGATCTTTTCGTCAGCCATTGTTGGTTATAATTTTAGAGGAAGCAAATATCACCTAAAAACATAAATAATACTACGGGAAGTGATTTTTTTGCATTGCCAATATTCTTTTAATTAAAGAGTAGGTATAAAGTTCTATTTTGCGCTATGCAAAGGACAATACAGTTTGTATTAAACCATCCATTTACAAAGGGACACCGTATTACTGCACTGGCAAGCTTTTTTAAATGGCAATTATTATCGCGTTTACGCAAACAACCTGTTGTTTATCAATTTACCAAAAACAGTAAGTTATGGGTTTGGAAAGGCCTAACCGGCGCAACAGGCAATATTTACTGTGGCCTGCACGAGTTTGAAGATATGGCCTTTTTGCTGCACCTGTTAAGGCCCGATGATTTATTTATAGATATTGGCGCAAACATCGGCAGCTACACCATGCTGGCCTCTGCCGAAGCGGGGGCAAATACTATTGCTATAGAACCAATCCCGCAAACGTTTGGATATCTCACACAAAATATTGCGCTGAATAACATCGGCAACAAAGCAACGGCATTAAATATAGGCCTTGGTAAAGAGAAAGGCGTGCTAAAATTCACCAAAACATACGATACCGCTAACCATGTAGCAACAGATGCCGATACCGATGTTATTAAAGTAAATGTTGATACACTCGATAACATCCTTAATGGAAAAACACCTGTATTATTAAAAATTGATGTTGAAGGCTTTGAAAGCGAAGTTTTAAATGGTGCTGCAAATACCTTAAAATCAATTGGTTTAAAAGCGATTATTATTGAATTAAACGGCGCCGGTAGTAACTTTGGCTTTGATGAAGAAACGATACATCAGCGATTGCTTACACATGGCTTTAAAGTAGTTGCCTACCTCCCATTTAAAAGGGAGTTAGTTAATGCCAACCGTAAAACCGAGCACAACACCCTATACATACGGGACGAGGCTTTTATTAAAACACGGTTAAAAACTGCCAGCAAAATTTATGTGCAAGGCAGGCCCCTATAATCAAAAGAGCGTTATTAACAGGCTGTGCTTAATTTTCACCACAAATTCATCTTATAATTTGTATCTTTCAATGTAAATCGCTTGGTTTGTTAAAAGTGCATTTATACTGGCAACCCTTTCTACAGTGTATGCCGTATTGTCATAAACAATGACTAATTGCCCTGCTTTATCAGGGTAATTATTTATAATTCGATTTGGGTTAAACTATTTGATGGCGGGCTTATCAAATAGTTAGGGTTTAACCGTTTAATATTAGTAATCAGGCGTTTTGTGGGTTTTACAGGCAAAATTGCAATTCTTTAAATTTTATTTGGCCAGGGGTTATATCATCAAACTGTCTGTTTACGATAAAGCAAAAAAGTTGGCAATATTGTTGATAAATGTTACAACAATCGTCTTGACAGATAAAAACAAATTTATAGATTAGGACGATCAATAATCAGAAAGGTATATATGGAAGCTAAATTTTCGCCACGGGTTAAGGATGTGATACAGTACAGCAGGGAAGAGGCGTTGCGCCTTGGGCATGATTATATTGGTACTGAGCACCTTTTGCTTGGCCTTATTCGCGATGGCGATGGGGTGGCAATAAAACTATTAAAGGGGCTAACCGTTGATACCGCTAAATTACGCCGCGCCGTTGAAGATGCTGTTAAAGGTACAATTGGCACTAATGTACATATTGGCAGTATCCCGTTAACCAAACAGGCCGAAAAGGTTTTGAAGATAACTTACCTCGAAGCTAAAATTTTTAAAAGTGATGTGATAGGCACCGAGCACTTGCTGCTGTCTATCCTGCGCGACGAGGATAACATAGCTTCGCAGATACTGATGCAGTTTAATGTAAACTACGAGGTATTTAAAAGCGAAGTAGAATCTAACAAAAATGATGTTACAGACGAAATGCCGGGTTCATCAACTGGCGGCGATGACGACTTTAAAGAAGACGACTCTTTCAGCCAGCCTAAAAAAGTTTCTGACATTAAATCAAAAACACCGGTACTTGACAATTTTGGCCGCGATTTAACGAAAGCTGCCGAAGATGGCAAGCTTGACCCTATTGTTGGCCGCGAAAAAGAGATTGAACGTGTATCTCAGATCTTATCGCGCCGGAAAAAGAACAACCCTATCTTGATAGGCGAACCGGGCGTTGGTAAAAGTGCCATTGCCGAAGGCCTTGCCTTGCGCATTGTACAGCGTAAGGTATCGCGTGTATTGTTTAACAAACGCGTGGTTACCTTAGATCTTGCCTCATTAGTGGCAGGTACAAAATACCGCGGCCAGTTTGAGGAGCGTATGAAAGCTGTGATGAATGAATTGGAAAAATCTCCGGATGTGATCCTATTCATAGATGAGATCCACACTATTGTGGGCGCAGGTGGCGCATCTGGCTCGCTTGATGCATCAAATATGTTTAAGCCTGCGTTGGCACGTGGCGAGATCCAGTGCATTGGCGCGACTACCCTTGATGAGTATCGACAATACATCGAAAAGGATGGCGCTTTAGACCGCCGTTTCCAAAAGGTAATGGTAGAACCTGCCACCCCTGCCGAAACTGTAGAGATCCTGAACCGCATTAAAGAGAAATACGAAGAACACCACGGTGTAACTTATACAGACGAAGCTATAAACGCCTGTGTTTCTTTAACTACCCGTTACATTACCGACAGGTTTTTACCTGACAAGGCTATTGATGCCCTGGACGAATCTGGTTCTCGTGTGCACTTGACCAATATCCACGTTCCGCAGGAAATTTTGGATATCGAGCAAAAGATTGAGCAAATAAAACTGGAGAAAAACAAAGTTGTACGCAGCCAGAAATACGAGGAAGCGGCCAAACTACGTGATACCGAGAAACATTTGCTTGAAGAGCTTGAACAGGCTAAAGCCGTTTGGGAGGCCGAAACAAAATCTAAACGTTACACCGTAACCGAAGATAATGTTGCCGAAGTGGTAAGCATGATGACCGGTATCCCGGTACAACGTGTTGGCCAGGCCGATAGCGCTAAGCTATTAGCCATGGGTGATACCATTGCAAGCAAAATTATTGGGCAGGACGAAGCTATTAAAAAGCTTACCCGTGCCATACAACGTACCCGTGCCGGGTTAAAAGACCCTAAAAAGCCTATCGGTTCGTTCATATTCCTGGGCCCTACGGGTGTGGGTAAAACCGAACTTGCCAAAGAGCTTGCACGCTTTATGTTTGATACCGAAGACGCGCTTATACAGATTGATATGAGCGAGTACATGGAGAAATTCGCGGTGTCACGTTTAGTGGGTGCGCCTCCGGGCTACGTAGGTTACGAAGAAGGCGGCCAGCTTACCGAAAAGGTACGCCGTAAACCATACGCCGTTGTTTTGTTAGATGAGATAGAGAAAGCCCACCCGGATGTGTTTAACATCTTACTACAGGTATTGGATGAAGGCCAGTTGACTGATTCGCTAGGCCGCAAGGTTGATTTCAGGAACACCATCATTATCATGACATCTAACATCGGCGCACGCCAGTTGAAAGATTTTGGACAAGGTGTTGGTTTCAGTACCGCCGCTAAAACAACCCAGGCAGATTCGCACTCTCGTGGTGTGATAGAGAACGCTTTGAAACGCGCTTTCGCTCCCGAGTTTTTGAACCGTATCGATGATGTTATCGTGTTTAACTCATTGGGTAAAGACGAGATCTTCAAAATTATCGATATTGAACTTGGTTTCTTATTTGGCCGTGTAAACAGCCTGGGTTACAAGATCGAACTTACTTTGGCTGCCAAAGATTTTATTGCCGAGAAAGGTTACGACTCGCAGTTTGGTGCAAGGCCGCTTAAACGCGCCATACAGAAATACCTGGAAGACCCAATTGCCGAAGAGATCCTGAAAGGTGAACTTACCGAAGGCGATACCCTAATGGTGGACTACGACAAAGAAGCCGACCAGATCAAGGTGATTGACAAAAAGAACGAAGCCAAACCCGAAGAAGAAGAACAAAAATAATCTTCACCGGATAAGGGATAAATTACAGCCCCGCTTGCATTTGCAAGCGGGGCTTTTTTATGGTGAAATTGAATATTAAAGAAGTTTTATAACAAGTAACGCTATGCACGTTATTTATCCATCATATATTTTTAAAAAATTGATTAAACCTTTTTTGTTTTTTTTGTTCTTACATATATAAAGGCATCATAAAAGCGTTATGATTACGGTTATGGCGTTGCCTACGATCAAAAACAAAAATCTCATATGAAAAAATTATTATCTATCCTATGCGTGGCTGTTATTACACTTACGGCTGCATCATGTAAAAAAGAAACTGTTGTACAAGGCGGTAATACTAATCAAACCGTCTATGCAACTAACGTATCTAATTGGCAATTGATCCCTGATGGAGGGGGTTCATATGTTATGGACATTTCTGTGGACAAATTGGACAAAACCTACAGTGAAAATGGTGCCGTTTTGGTTTATATCGCTCAACCGGGAAGTACCGAATGGGAACAAATTCCAAATGTATATGCCGGACGCGCGTATAGCTTTACGCATGACGTAGGTCGTGTTTCTATTTATGCGCAAAATCCATCGGGTACAGGTACACCTGTTAAACCAGGTTCTATAGACGTTAAAATTGTATTGATCGATTCTAATATTGATTAATTACCAAAAAAGCATAACAGAAAAGGCCTCCGGAAATCCGGAGGCCTTTTCTGTTTAAAGTTCTTGTTAGTCTGATCCGCTCGAAGACTAAGCATCATCGTACTAAAATTATTTCCCCATCTGATCTATCACAGCTTGTGTTACCCCCGTGAAGGAGAAACCACCATCATGGAAAAGATTTTGCATAGTAACCATCTTAGTTAGGTCAGAGAACATACTCACGCAGTAATCTGCACATTGATTTGCATCAGCATTTCCTAACGGACTCATTTTTTCTGCAAAGTCAATAAAGCCATCAAAACCCTTTACGCCGCTACCTGCTGTAGTACGGGTAGGCGATTGAGAAATGGTATTAACACGCACATTTTTTTTAACTCCGTATTCGTAGCCAAAATTGCGCGCAATACTTTCAAGTAATGCTTTATTATCGGCCATATCATTATATCCCGGGAAATAACGCTGGCCGGCTATGTAGCTTAAGGCAACAACTGAACCCCATTCGTTGATGGCATCGTGTTTCATGGCTGCCTGTAAAATACGGTGTAGGCTTAAAGCGGATATATCCATACCCTTGTGGGTAAAATCATAATTATTTTCGGGATAGGCTATGTTTTTACGCACATTTACACTCATCCCTATAGAGTGCAATACAAAATCTACACCACCACCAAAATGCTCCATTGTTTTGGTGATCAAGTTGCTGATATCATCGTTACTTGTTACATCCGCGGCTATTACCGGTGCCTTGCATTCTTCGGCAAGCTTATTCAATTCGCCCATGCGTAAAGCTATAGGAGCATTTGATAAAACTATTTCAGCACCTTCTTGCACTGCACGTTGCGCCACTTTCCAAGCGATAGATTGCTCGTTAAGCGCACCAAAAATAATTCCCTTTTTACCTTTTAATAAATTGTAAGCCATTGTTTTTAGTTTTATGAGTGGGGCAAAGTTATGTTTTATTTACGATTTTAGAATTACGATTTTAGATTGGCTTCCCAAATTGTACATCTAAAATCGTACATCTTAAATACTTAAAAGTTCCCTCGCGTTTTGCAACGCGCTTTCGCCGGGGTTATCGCCGCTTAGCATTTTGGCTATCTCTAAAACGCGTTCGGTATCGTTGAGTTTTTTGATGCGGGTTTTGGTTACAGATTCCGAATCGTCCTTGTAAACGAAGTAATGGCTTTTGCCTTTGCCGGCAATTTGCGGCAGGTGGGTTATGGTAATTACCTGCAGGTTTTGCGACAGGCGTTCCATCACCTGGCCTACCTTGTTGGCAACCTCGCCGCTTACACCGGTATCTATCTCATCAAAAATAATGGTTGGCAATGCGGTGTACTCGGCAATGATGGATTTGATGCTCAGCATCAGCCTGCTCAACTCACCACCTGATGCCACCTTGCTCATATCGGCCAAAGCATGGCCTTTATTAGCTGAGAACATAAAGCGAATGGTATCATTACCGTTTTTCGCCAGGTCTTCAAGTGCCGTTTGCTCTATCTGTAACACCGAGTTCGGCATCCCCATTTCGGTTAGGTTAGCCAGTACCTTGTCCTGTATTACCGGGATAGCCTTTTTACGATTGGTGGATAGCTCACTTGCTATGTCCTCCAGTTCCAGTTCGTCGGCAGCAATCTGTTTTTGCAGTTTCTCTACTGCTTCGTCGCCAAATACAGCTTGCTGGATCTTATCCGACAGGTCGTCCTGAATTGCCAGTAGCTCGGCATTGGTGTTAACCCGATGCTTTTTTTGCAGATTAAACAACATGCTCAGTCGCGTGTTTACCTCCTCGGCGCGGGCCTCGTTGGTAAATGTGCGCTGTTCTATATTTTCAAGCTCGGCAGCAATATCCTTCAGTTCTATCAGGGTACTTTTCAAGCGTTCGTGCAGGTCTTCTACTTCCGGGTTATATTGTTCAATAGTACTTAGTTGCTGACCCGCCTCGCGCAGCTGTATGATGGCAGATGTTTCGCCCTCGTGCATTAAGTAATGCGCACCGCTTAGGTTACGTTTTATCTCCTCAGCATTGCTCAGGGTTGCCAGTTCTTTCTCCAGCCCTTCCTGCTCATCGGCGGCAATGGCGGCTTTGTCCAGTTCATCAAATTGAAACTGGTAGTAATCAAGATCGGCCTTCGCTTTATCATTTTGCGTTATAAGGTCATCCAATTGCTTCAACGACTTTTTATACGCGCGGTATTTGGTTTGATAGCCCATAAGCAGTTCATCATGGCGGCATACGCCATCAACCACCAGCAGCTGAAACTCTGGGTTATTTATTTCGTAAGTGGCGTGCTGCGAGTGGATATCTATCAGCCTTTCGCCAAGTTGTTTTAGGGTGGTGAGGTTAACCGGGGTATCGTTCACAAAAGCCCGCGACTTACCATCTGCCGAGATCTCGCGGCGCAATACGGTTTCTCCCTCGTAATCAAGGTCGTTATCTTCAAAAAATGTATTGAGGTGGAAGCCGGCAATTTTAAAAGCGCCTTCTATCACACATTTTTTTTGCTGATTAAAAAAGTAACGGCTCTCGGCACGTTGCCCCAATATCAGCGATAGCGCACCTAAAATGATCGATTTACCCGCGCCGGTTTCTCCTGTAAGGATGTTTAACCCCTCATCAAAGTTGATCTCGAGGTTATCTATCAGCGCGTAATTTTGTATGGTTAGCCTTTGAAGCATAAAAAAAGTATCCCCTTTTTTGAGGATACTAAATTACTAATTTTAATAGGAATTGTGAGTGGTTGATTAAGTGAGTAGTTATAAAACCTTTCATTCAATTAACCGCCCGATAGCTATCGGGACACAACGCACCATAACTTAATTTTTTTCAGGAGTTTCGGGAGCTTCAGGTTTTTCGGGGGCTTCGGGTTTTTCTACATCCTCGCTGTTGTTCCAGTTGTAAACATTCTCTGGATGCGTTTTCCTATACTCGGCCGCCTTCTTTTTAAACTCCGGCGATTGGGTATAAGCCCTTAATTTTTCTGATGCTTCGTGTAATAACTTTTTCTCCCTTTCAATATCGGGGCTGGCAGTAAAGCGGTGCATTTGCTGGCCAACTTTACGCATCTCTTCTTGTTTAGCCTTAATATCCGGGTTGTTGTATGCTTTACGCATTTCATCACCAGCTGCACGCATCTCATCCTGCGACTTTTTAACATCAGGGTTATTGGTGTACGTGCGCATTTGCTTGCCCAGTTCCTTCATTTTATCCTGTTGCTGCAATACATCCGCAGGGATATTCTTTTTTAACTCGGCCTGGTACTGGCGGTAGTTTTCATCGTTTTTGCTATCGTCGCGGCTAAAAACACCATCTATCGGCACGCCATATTTTTTCGCGATCTTAGCGTCCATATCCTTAAAATCCTTCGACTCGTAATACTTGCTCATCACATCGCCAGAAGCCGACATTTGCTTACTTAACTCGTCTATCTTGCCGCTACGGCTGCCCCATTGCTTCTCAAACTCGGCGGCGGCCTTTTCTTGCGCGGCAGTAGCTTGTTTCACTTTAGCACTATTATAAAAAGCGTCAACATCCTTACCCAACCTATCCATTTGATCGCTTTGGGCTTTAAATGCCGGGCTATCGTAGTACCTGCCTATAGCGTCGCCATGTTTTGATACTTCCTTGCTCAGGCGGTCCAACTCGGGATCTTTCATGCCGTTGTTGTAAATATGGCCAAAGTTAATCGTCACATTGTCTTCGGCTCTTACTTTGGCGCTAAACCGGGCTTCGGTCTTTGCCTTATGGGTGGTGGCTTTAGCAGCCCTCGCCTGAAATTTAACCGCTTTTTTTGCGGGGATTGTATCTGCTATGATAGCTTTTATTGTTTCGGGAGTTATCTTTTTTACTGATATTTTACCTTGTGCAATTTCGGGGTTAAGCAGCGCTAAGCCGCCAACACTTAAGGTTAGTATAAGCATGGCCACTAATGTTGGCCGCACGCTTGGCATTTGTTTTTTTGTTTTCATGATTCTTTCGATTCGGTTTAATAAATGGTACTTTTTACCGGTCACAGCCAGCGCTAACTGTAACTCGTTTTGGCGGCTTTGCTCTAACTTGAACAAGGCTTTAGCATAAATAACAGGGTTTTGCGTAGCATCTACAACCATATCGTCGCAGCTATTCTCGCGTTCTTCGCCTATTATTTTATTGATAAGTAACACGCACGGATTAAAGAATAACAACGTGGTTACAACTTGCTGCAGCAGGTTAATAACGTAATCGTTACGTTTAATATGAGCCAGCTCGTGCATTAATATGGCTTCAATTTCTTCGGACCCCAGGTAGGTTGATAAAGTAAACGGCAGCAGGATAACCGGCTTAAAGTACCCTACTATACAAGGCACATCAACCATTTGGCTAAAGCCAACTTTTACCGTTTTGCTGATATCCAGTTTTTTAGCAAAGGCGCTTATTTGCTGCTGCAGTTGCACGCCAAGGCTCATAGTACGTTTAATGGTTTGTATTTTGCGATGCGCCAATATTACTCTTGCCAGGTTCAATAACAGCCCTGATATATATACAGCGGTTACGTACGGCAGGTATTTTTCGATATTGTAATAGTAGCGCACGGTTTGGTTACCAAACTGCTGTATGTTTTGCGGAAAGCCTGCCAGCAGCGGCATATTTTTAAGATCGGTTGGTTTGGCCAGCCAGTCGTAAAGCTGAATTTCGGTGATCAGGGTATAAGCAAACCAGCCGGTAATTGCCAGCAAACTGCTTACGGCAAACAAATATTTTTTTGAGGACGAAAGCCCGGTAGCTAACAGCAACACCACCCTTAACAGGAAATAGATAAGCAGCCCCTGCCATAACGAATGGATGATGGTGATCCCCAAAACCTGGCTGATGTTGTACAGTATATTTTCCATTGTCTTAAATGATAAAAGCTAAATCCTAAACTCAAAACCTAAATTATCGAGCTATGTCAATCCTGATCTCTAATTTCTTCCCGATAGCTATCGGGCCACTAATCTCTCTTCTCAAACTGATCTAAAAAGTTCTTTATCGCATCTATCTCATCTTTTGAAGCGCGGTGCTGGCCCAGGGCCTGTATCACCAGATCCGATGTGGAACCTTTAAACACAGTGGATAATATTTTATCCAGCGCGCCTTGCTGTGCCTGTTCGCGGCTGATGAGGGCTTTATACAAATGCGTTTTGGCGGTTGTATCGCGCTCTACCAAACCCTTCTCGTGCATTATCTGCATTAGTTTAAGGGTTGTGGTGTAACCTGCATCTTTGTTCTTGGCCAGTTCCTCGTGCACATCACGAACGCTGCATTGCCCCGTTTTCCAAATCACTTGTAATATTTCCAGCTCGCTTTCCGTCGGTTTCAGATCCATGTTATAAGTTATACGAATTTCTTCGTACAAATATGTACGATAGTTTTCGTATATCAAAATTTTATTTAAAATATTTTTATTTTTTGTTTGATTAATAGACGTTACTGGTTTTAAAACGTTACAATTTAGTCACAAAAACGTACTTAAACCGCCCATATTCGCCTGCTTAAATTCTGTAGTTTATATTTGCACAAACACATTCTCTATGGAAATTTTTGCTTTGGGCGAGGGCTCGTATTCGGTTGATGCTACTAAGAAATTCATTCCTTTTAATCCTGAAACCGATAGTAAACGCGACCGTCCGGGTTCACTTTTTATTCACGTAAACCCTTTCCTGATCAAAACTGCCGACGATCTTATCTTGCTTGATGCTGGCCTTGGTTATAAAGATACCCGCGACGAACTATTGCTTCACCAGCATATCCGCAACGCGGGGTTCGACCCGGAGGATGTTACGTTAGTATTGATGTCGCACCTGCATTATGACCATTCAGGTGGGTTGGTGGTAGAACGCAGCGGTAAGTTTGAACCAAGTTTCCCGCAGGCTACACACGTGATCCAAAAAGATGAGTTTGAATTCGGATTGACGGGGAAATCCAGCTCCTATCATGTAGAGATCTTCCAGGCTTTGCAAAATACTGTCAAAATAGATTTTGTAGCGGGCAATGGTGAATATAAGCCAGGCATTAAATATGAACTATCCGGCGGGCACAGCAAGTTTCACCAGGTTTTTTGGATCGATATCGAAGGCCAAAAAGTATTTTTTGGTGGCGATGAGCTACCCGAGCCTGAGCAACTGATCAGAAAATTTGTAGCTAAGTATGACTACGATGGGCAACGCTCGGCAGAACTGAGAATAGCGTATGGCAAAAAAGCAGCGGCAGATGGCGATATATGCCTGTTTTACCATGCGCGCGCAACCGCCATCGGCAAGGTTGAATACGATGATGAAACTTTTGCGATTATTCCGGTTTAATTAGACGATACGCCGAAAAGTTCCTTTATTTTTTCCACGTTAAGCGGTTTAGAAATAAAATCTTTAACCAACGGGTATGAGCGTGCTTTGTTAATATCGTTGCTAAAGACCGAGGAAGAAATAATATAGATCTTGCTTTTACCCAATGGATCGAGGTTTAAACGCTTGTACTCGTCCAAAAATTCCCAGCCGTTCATAATCGGCATATTAATATCCAGCAGGATATAATCCGGCAGTTTTGCAGGGTCTTTGTACTGAATGTCAGCCAGCGTATCGATCGCGAATTTACCGTTAAGGCAGGCCATAATATCCGTGTTGGTCAAAGCCTTCTTTATCAATTTTATAGAGATAAAGTTGTTTATTTCGTCGTCATCAACCAATAAAACACTTACTGGTTTGTCGTTATTAGGGCTCATATGTTCTCTTATACGAAAATGCAAATAAAAAGGTTATATTCCTTAAAGTTGTAACGCTATTTTTTCTGTAAAATTTTGGGGCACAACTGTTAAAAATACAATTATCGATAACCAGGCAACTTTATCTAACACCCAATAGTATCCAATAAATATAAAGTAGTTTACGAAAAACCGGCATCTGAGGTTACAGTTATTAAATATACGACAATGTCTTCTTAATAACAAAGCTACTAATTCTCTGTTGTTGACACCCTCAACCAACAACATCCAAAACGGGGACAAATACAAAGTAAATACTGCGGCTTGGAATGACAGTAATTACAGGAATGAAAACTAACTTTCGCCGTTGTTGGTGTTGTCTCAACAACATTTAGGACTGCAAATTATCCATGCGTTAATGCACTGGCGGCTTGTTGGTGACAACACCAACAAGGGCAGAAATTAAAGAAAGCAGCCGGTGATATTTGTGCTTATAATAATTTCTGCGTCATCCTCTAAAACATTGACCGATTCGTCTGCCGGGGCAAGGCTAAGATAAAATCCCATATCGCACTTTAGCAGTTTATACCTTTCTACGTTATAAAAGCTATAATTTTTATCCCAACGAAGATCGTACTCCAGCACATCGATAAAACTAAGTTTAAAATGTGTTTGGTTAATACGTTTAGATTCTATTGAAATGAAATAAACATCAATACACAGCCCGTGCTCGTTTAAGTAAATATCAAATCTTGACACCGAAGCGTCATGTATGATTTAACTCCCGGCTGTTAGGATTAATATTTCATCATCGGTATAAATTGATTGCATAAAAAAGGCCCCTTTAATAAGGAGCCTCAATTTAGTTATTTATCTGCACATCTGTACGTTCCCGCATATGCACATCTATAATCATGTTCCGTATTCAGGCGTGGTTACTTCAGTTTCTTCAAACTCGTAATCGCTTAACGGCGGGCAAGAGCAAATCAATGTCCTGTCGCCATAAGTATCGTTTACACGACCAACAGATGGCCAGAATTTGAACTGCGATACGTAAGGTAGTGGGTATGCTGCTTTTTGGCGGGTATAAGGGTGCTCCCACTCGTTGCCGGTAATAACAGCGGCGGTGTGTGGCGCGTTCTTCAGGGGGTTATCTAATTTGTCAGATACGCCTTTTTGTACATCTTCTATCTCGCCGCGGATAGAGATCATGGCATCGCAGAAACGGTCAAGTTCGTGCTTAGGTTCAGATTCTGTTGGCTCTATCATTACCGTACCTGCAACCGGGAACGATACTGTTGGCGCGTGGAAACCGTAATCCATTAAACGTTTCGCAATATCAACCACTTCTACGCCAAAAGTTTTAAACGAGCGGCAATCCAGGATCATCTCGTGCGCGCAACGGCCTTTTGTGCCGGTGTACAATACGCTGTAATGATCTTTTAAGCGCGTTTTAATATAGTTGGCATTCAGTATAGCGTAACGGGTAGCGTTGGTTAAACCGTCGCCGCCCATCATGGCAATGTACGCGTGTGATATAATTAAGATAGATGCAGAACCCCATGGCGCCGCAGACACCGCGTGGATAGCTTTGCCGTTATCGATATCAACAACCGCGTGGCCCGGTAAGTAAGGCACCAGGTGCTTAGCTACACCAATTGGGCCCATGCCGGGGCCGCCGCCACCGTGTGGGATGCAGAAAGTTTTATGCAAATTAAGGTGGCAAACATCGGCACCAATATTAGCCGGACTTGTTAAACCAACCTGCGCGTTCATGTTGGCACCATCCATATAAACCTGGCCGCCATTTTGGTGAATAGTTTCGCAGATCTCTATGATGCTTTCCTCGAACACACCGTGAGTTGATGGGTATGTTACCATTAAGCAGGAAAGTTCATTCTTATATTGCTCGGCTTTGGCTTTCATATCGGCAACATCGATGTTACCGTTATCGTCACATTTCACCACAACAATTTTCATCCCGGCCATAGCGGCTGATGCAGGGTTGGTACCATGTGCCGATGATGGGATCAATGCGATGTTACGGTGGCTGTCGCCCCTATCGTTATGATAAGCGCGGATAACCATTAAGCCAGCATACTCGCCTTGCGCGCCTGCGTTTGGCTGTAAGCTCATGGCTGCAAAGCCTGTAATTTCGCTTAGCCATTTATTCAGTTCGTCAAATAATTGCATGTAGCCGCCAACCTGGTCGGTTGGTGCAAAGGGATGCATTTTACTGAACTCGGCCCAGGTAACGGGCACCATCTCGGTAGTAGCGTTCAGCTTCATGGTACATGAACCTAAGGCTATCATCGAGTGGCAAAGCGAAAGATCTTTCGCCTCCAGCGCTTTAATGTAACGCAGCATCTCATGCTCTGAGTGGTGCGAGTTAAACAAACCGTGGGTTAAATAAGCAGAAGTACGTTGCAATTCGGCAGGGATAACACCCTCAACGTTTTTCTTAAGTGTTTCGTAGTTTGAGTATGCAAAGTTTTTGCCTTTAACCTTAGCAAAGAAACGTACAATGGTTTTGATATCCTCCGGCGATGTAGTTTCATCGATAGAAATAGTAGCTACCGTACCTTTATAGTTAAGGTTAAGCTCATTGTTTAACGCCTCGGATTTAACCGGGCCGGCTAATGCGCCAAGCTCAACTTTAATAGTATCAAAATATGTATCGTTCAATTGCTCGTAACCAAGTTCGGTTAGCGAGTTAGCCAGCAACACCGCTAAGCCGTGGATGCGTTGGGCAATCAGTTTTAAGCCTTGCGGGCCATGGTACACGGCATACATACCGGCCATAATAGCCAGCAGCGCCTGCGCGGTACAAATATTTGAGGTTGCTTTATCCCTGCGGATGTGCTGCTCGCGGGTTTGCAAAGCCATACGCAAAGCGTAGTTACCCGCGCTATCAATAGTTACACCTATGATACGGCCCGGAATAGAGCGTTTATATTCTTCTTTAGTGGCGAAAAACGCGGCATGCGGGCCACCAAAACCCATTGGTACACCAAAGCGTTGCGTGCTGCCAACAACTATATCTGCACCCCACTCACCCGGAGGGGTAAGCAATACCAGGCTCATAATATCGGCAACAACCGTTAGTTTAATGTTTTTGGCGTGTAGCGCGTTAGCGAAATCAGTGTAGTTATACACCGCGCCGTTACCTGCAGGGTATTGTACCATAGCCCCAAACATATCGTCGGTTAGCTGAGTAGTGGCATGGTTGCCTATCTGCAGTTTTATGCCGTAAGGCTCGCTGCGGGTCTTTAAAATATCGATGGTTTGCGGGAATACTTCTTCGCTTACAAAGAAAACGTTTGCAGCGGTATTCTTACGCAAGCTGTATTGCATAAACATGGCCTCGGCAGCGGCGGTACCTTCATCTAATAACGATGCGTTCGCGATTTCCATCCCGGTAAGGTCAATAACCATGGTCTGGAAGTTTAACAAAGCCTGTAAACGGCCCTGCGCAATCTCCGCTTGGTACGGGGTATATTGGGTGTACCATCCCGGATTTTCCAAAATATTCCGCTGAATTACACCTGGTACGATCACATCATAGTAACCCTGACCGATGTACGATTTAAACACCTTGTTTTTTGAAGCTGTTTGCTTAAGCGTGTTCAGATAATCGAACTCGCTTTTGGCAGGCGGCAGGTTAAGCGGGGCTTTCAACCGGATCTTAGCCGGCACAGTTTCGTCTATCAGTTCGTCAAGCGTATTTACACCGATAGTTTTTAGCATTTTATCAGTATCGGCCTGGTTGGGCGCTATGTGCCTTTGCTGGAATTTTTCCTGGTAATCTATGTTCAGCTTCATTGAAATGGGTATCCCTTAAATTTACCGCAAAGGTACAAATTAGCGGTTGAATAACAATTGGGTAATACGATAGTGACACTGGTTTTACAAGCTACTATCCTATAGATCTTTGTACGTAAAACACCTCCTGTTAAACTAACTGGCGCAGGTACATTTGCACAGTATTTTCTAACCCATAGTATAAAGCGTCGCTTATCAAGGCGTGGCCTATACTTACTTCGTCAAGCGCAGGGATGTTTTGCGCAAAGTATTGCAGGTTTTGCAGATCAAGGTCGTGGCCGGCGTTTATGCCGAGGCCAAGTTTATGAGCGACTTCGGCAGCTTTTATATACGGCGCAACGGCTTCTTCTTTATTTACCGGGTATTGATGGGCGTAGGCTTCGGTGTAAAGTTCTATCCTGTCTGTACCCGTTGTGGCGGCAGCTTCTACCATTTCAGTAACCGGGTCTACAAATATGGATACGCGGATGCCGGCATTTTTAAACACCTTAATGATATCCTTTAGATAATCCTGATTTTTAATAGTATCCCAACCATGGTTAGATGTTATCTGCCCCAAAACATCGGGCACCAGGGTTACCTGCTCGGGCTTGGCGGCCAGTACCAGGTCAATAAATTTTTGCTCCTGGCAATTCCCTTCAATATTAAACTCGGTGGTCACTATTTTCTTCAGGTCGAACACATCCTGGTAGCGGATATGCCTTTCATCGGGCCTGGGGTGTACGGTGATGCCCTGCGCCCCAAAGCGTTCGCAATCTTTAGCAACCTGTACCAAATTCGGGTTATCGCCGCCGCGTGCGTTACGCAGCGTAGCAATTTTATTGATGTTGACAGATAAGCGGGCCATAGTATGCAGTGTTTGTGCAAATATCACTATTCCATAAGTAACAATAAAAACATATTTATGATTGGCCCATAAACAAGCAAGCCCCGGTTTGCACCGGGGCTTGCTAATATAATAAGTAATCCTATTTAAGCGGCGGGAATTTCGCACCGTCAAAGATACTTTTTTCGGCAGCCATTTTCTCCACTTCGTCCCATTTTCTTGGGGCATCTAATGACAATATGGTGCCTTTGTCCTTTCCAATAACTACATCATCCTCGATACGTACACCGATGTTCCACCATTTTTTATCGCACTTGCTGCCGGCAGGTATATAGATGCCGGGCTCAACGGTAATCACCATGTTTTCTACCAGGTTACCGTCATACGATCCTTTATCGTGTACATCGAGCCCCAAATGGTGAGATACACCATGCGGGTAATAGGTACGCAGTTCTTTGGCATCTTTTATGATACCCAGTTTGATAAGTCCGGCCGCTAATACCTCCCCTGTTTTGGCTTCAAGCGAAGAATATGGCACACCTGTTTTACACATTTTAAACACCTCTTCCTGCGCGTCGTAAACTATCTGATAAATGGCTTTTTGCTCCTCGCTGAATTTGCCGCTTGGCGGAATGGTACGGGTAACATCTGCCGAGTAGCCGTGGTATTCCGAACCTACATCAAGCAGTACCAACTGGTTGTTTAGCATTGTTTCGTTATTCTCTTCGTAATGCAAAATGCAGGCATTTGCGCCTACACCAACAATTGGCGGGTAACCTTCATCTTCGGCACCATATTTTTTGTGCACGTATAGCAAAATGCCTTCCAGTTCGCGCTCGCTCATGCTCGGTTTTACGGCACGCATCACTTCGGCATGTGCAATAGATGACAGCTGTACAGATTTGCTTAGCAGCGCTAATTCTTGGGGCTGTTTAACACCTCGTAAAGCAGTTGTGTATTCACCAAATAAGCCGGCATCACCATATGTCGCCGCTATTTTCGCCTTAACGCCGGCTAATGTCGCAGAGTCCGGCTTGGCTAACAACTCCTGGATGATGGCGCTATTCTTATGCGCTTCGTCATTAGCGCGTGGTTTTATGTAGGCCACTATTTGCGGCAGGTTTGCAGGGCGGGCATATTTGGTAATAATATCCAGATCGGCCTTTAAGCCTTTACCAACAGCAACTACACCCGCTTTGGTTTTGAAGGTGCTGATCAGTTCCTTAAGATCGCCGCCGGCATCTTCATTAAGGTCATCATAAATAACGGTTTTAAATTTTTTAAAGTCTATAGGGAATTTAGCGAACTCGCCGCTATTGTAAACGCATTTAAAGCCTAACTGGGTTTTACCACCCTCAACACCTAAACGGCGGCCTGTCCACTGCTCGCGTTGCGCATCGCGCTTGCGCACAAAAAGCACTTCGTTATAGCTGGTATCACCCGCGCCCTGCAGATCTTTAAAAACCAGTAACGCGGCATCCGGCTCTTTATAGCCCGAGAAATAATACATGTCGGGATTTTGATGAAAAACATAATTTACATCGTTAGAGAAAACCTGCTCGGGGTAGGAAAATATCACCGTTACCGAATTTGCGGGCATCATTTTGCGCAAAGCCTCGCGCCTGCCGGCATGGAACTCTTTGGTCAGGTAATCTTTAGGGATGTTTTGGCTTTCCTGCGAAAATGCCGTTACCGCGCCCAGGCACAATACTGCCGCTACGATAGTTTTTTTATTGATCAGTTTCATTGTAATAAGGTGTTAAAAACGGGATCAAGTTACAAATAAAATCAAACTATGCCGATAGCCTAATGATAATCTATAATAACGTAAAGCAAGCGGCGTTTAACTATTAATTAATCTCCCCAATGGATATTGGAAACTATTGATTCGATATATTCGTATACCTTAACAACAGCAGCAGCAACGTGAGCAACTCCCCTAAACCAGCCAACGAAATTGAACGCTTAAAGGCGCTGGACGACTATGATATATTAGACACGTTAAGCGAACACGAGTTTGACCGCCTTACCGAGCTGGCCTCTATAATTTGCGAGGTACCTATTTCGCTGGTTTCGTTATTGGACGAGCACCGCCAGTGGTTTAAATCGGCCGTGGGTTTGCCGGTAAAAGAAACCCCGCGCGATGTTTCCTTTTGCCGCTACACCATTACCGATGCCCAGTTTTTAGAAGTGAGCGATGCCACGCGCGATATCAGGTTTCAACACAACAGCCTGGTAACCGGCGGCCCCGAGATCCGCTTTTATGCGGGCTACCCGCTAATAGACCCCGACGGTTACGCCCTGGGCACGCTTTGCGTTATAGACCGTAAACCACGCACGCTAAACGAAAACCAAAAGCGCGCGCTGCAGCTATTATCTGAAGAGGTTATATCCCTGATAGTTGAGCGCCGTAAAAAGCAGGACCTGAAGAACTTTGAGAAGCTTTTTCAAAACTCAAACGACCTGATCTTTGTGGGTGGTATGGATGGCTTTTTTAAGCGCGTTAACCCGGCCTTTACCAAAATTTTGGGATGGAGCGAGCGGCATATGCTTACCACGTCTTCATTCGAGTTTATCCACCCGGATGACCTAACAAAAACCGAAGCTCAGCTTAAGGGCATGATGAGCGGGAAGGAAACCACCAACTTTTTGCAGCGCATGAAAACCATCGATGGCGATTATAAAACCATTGAATGGACATCTACCCCCGAAGCTTTAACGAGTCATATTTTTGGCATCGGGCGCGATGTAACTGCCATTGTACTAAAAGATAAGTTTCTTGCGGAAAGCGAAGAAAAACTACGTGTGTTTTTCGAAAATTCGCAAGGGCTGATGTGTACGCATGATGTGAAAGGTAAATTCCTGTCGGTGAATGCAGCGGGCGCAGGTATATTGGGTTACACGCCAGATGAAATAGTTGAATAGTTGAATTGAGCCTTTTTGATATTGTACCTAAAGACAGGCACGGGTTTTTAAACGCTTATTTAAAAGAAATAACCACAATGGGCCAATCGTCGGGCCAGATGCTTACCAAGCACAAAGATGGCAGCCTGAAGGTTTGGTTATATAATAATACACTTCAAATATCCCCGCGCGAGGGCACCTATATTATTGGCAATGCCATTGATATTACCGAACGCTATCGCCTTGAAAAAGACCTTGAGCGTACCAAAGAAATGCTGGAGCAAACCAACCAGGTTGCCCGCGTAGGTGGCTGGGAGGTTGATATTTTACAGCAAAAGGTTTACTGGACATCTGTTACCAAAGAGATCCACGGCGTGCCTGCAGATTATGAACCGCAATTAGAAACCGGCATTAACTTTTATAAGGAAGGCTACAGCCGCGACCGCATAACCGCCGCTTTAAATAAAACTATTGCCGATGGCACCCCATGGAACGAGGAACTGCAGATAATTAATACAGATGGCAAAGAAGTTTGGGTACGCGCCCTGGGCAACGCCGAATTAAAAAAGGGTGTTTGTGTAAGGCTATACGGTACTTTCCAGGATATAAATGATTATAAGAACGCCGAGCTTGCCCTTAAAAAATCGATAGAAACACAAGAGGCGCTTAACCTTGCACTGATAAAACAGATAGAACTTGTTCAGGAGCAGGATAAAACCATCGAAAAGATCCAGGAGTTTAAGTTCCTGGCAGATTCCATACCACAGATCATTTGGACATCGAGCCCTGATGGCACCATGGATTACTATAACAAACATTGGTTTGATTATACCGGGCTTAGCCTGGAGGACACCTTGCTTTACGGTTGGGAGCCGGTGATACATCCTGATGATGCACCTAAAGATTATGCAGACTGGCATCATTCTTTAGCCACCGGAGAGCCGTATAAGTCCGAAGTCCGTTTCCGCAGGGCGGAGGATGGCGTTTATAAATGGCATAAATCTATGGCGCAACCTATGCTTGCCGCGGATGGTACAATATTAAAATGGTTTGGGTCCTGCTATGATATTGACGAATACAAACGCGCGCTGGACCTCGAGAACCGCATTAGCCAATATGAAGATTTTAACCGGATTGTGGCGCATAACCTGCGCGGCCCGGCAGGAAGCATCCGCATGATATTAAACATGATTGGCGATAGCGCGGACGATGAGGAGAAGGATGAGTTTTTGCAGATGCTGAACCAAAGCAGCGAATCATTAAACGAAACCCTGAATGAGTTGATGCGCGTATTAGAAGTGCGTAACAGCAAAAACATCGCTTACGATACCTGCGACCTAAACGAAATGGTAAAGGTTACCGATGCCATGCTTAAGGGCCAGATGATAGAGAAGAAAGCGCGGATCACTACAGATTTTGGGGTAACCAGTATGGAGTTCCCTAAAATGTACCTTGAGAGTATTTTTTACAATATGGTGAGCAACTCGCTTAAATACAGCAAGCCGGATGTGCCGCCTGTTATTAACATTACCTCGGCATTGGTAAACGGCCATGTTACCCTAACTTTTGAGGATAACGGTCTGGGGATAGATTTAGTGAGGCACGGCAACGATATGTTTAAACTGAACAGCGTTTTCCACGCCGGGCACGATAGCAAGGGCATTGGCCTGTTCATGACCAAAACCCAGATAGAAACCTTCGGCGGGAAGATCAGCGTAGAGAGCGAGCCAAATATTGGCACGAAGTTTACCATAGTTTTTTAATGCCTTACACCTGCCCAAAATGCGACCGTGAATTAACCAGGGAAAGCCAGTGGCACCACTGCGCCCGCATAAATCTTGATGACCTTTTTAAAGGAAAATCTGACGAGCTTGTACTTACGTTTGATAAACTCCTTGCCGAGGTTGCCGACTGGCCCAACGTATTGGTAGGCGTTACCCCAAACTGCATTACCTTTGTACACAGGCAAACGTTCTTCGTGATCCGCCCCATGCAAAAGCAGCTGGAGTTGAAATTTTACTCGGCCACTAAAATAGACGAACCACCCATCATCAAAAGCATAGCAGCCACATCAAAGCGCTTCCAAAACCACATCAGATTAAATTCAGTAAATGATTTGCGTCCGCAGTTATTTGCGTGGATAAGGGGATCCTATGAGATACTTTAAAAAGCCAGTCATCCTGAACTTGTTTCAGGATCTCTCAGGACGGATGTTAAACATAAGTCGACTTGACTTGTGGGATGCCGAAACAAGTTCGGCATGACGTATTAATAAAACAAAAAAGGGACATGGCTAAAAGCCATATCCCTTTTTTATTATGTATTGGTGGCGCTATTTTGTCAGTTCACGAAATTTTGAAACAACTGATTATAAGCAATTTGCAAAACTTAACCGGCGTTCACGGCCGTGAACGTGAACATTTAGCACCTTTTTCTTCTTAGTAACGGTAGTACTCCGGTTTAAACGGACCTTCAACAGTCACGCCGATGTACTCCGCCTGGTCCTGGTCTAAAACTTCCAATTCAACACCAATTTTTTCTAAGTGTAAACGGGCAACTTTTTCGTCAAGATATTTGGGCAGGGTGTAAACTTCGTTTTTGTAAGCCGCGCCGTTAGTCCAAAGTTCTATTTGGGCCAAAGTTTGGTTGGTGAACGAGTTACTCATTACAAAGCTTGGGTGGCCTGTAGCACAACCTAAATTTACCAAGCGGCCTTCTGCTAATACAATAACATCTTTACCGTCTATAGTATATTTATCAACCTGTGGTTTAATTTCGATTTTGCTGTTGCCATAAGCTCCGTTTAACCAGGCCATGTCAATCTCGTTATCAAAGTGACCGATGTTACAAACGATTGCTTTGTCTTTTAACGCGCGGAAATGCTCTTCGCGAACGATGTTTTTGTTACCTGTTGCAGTAACAACAATATCAGCTTCTTTAATAGCAGTGCCTAATTTTTTCACTTCGAAACCTTCCATAGCTGCCTGTAAAGCACAGATAGGATCTATTTCGGTAACAATTACACGTACGCCAGAGTTACGCAAGCTATCTGCAGAACCTTTACCAACATCACCATAACCACAAACAACAGCAACCTTACCGGCCATCATCACGTCAGTAGCACGGCGAATGGCATCTACCAATGATTCGCGGCAACCGTATTTGTTATCAAATTTTGATTTGGTAACAGAGTCGTTCACGTTGATGGCAGGCATTGGCAATGTACCGGCTTTCATACGCTCGTACAAGCGGTGTACACCTGTAGTAGTTTCTTCAGATAAACCTTTTATCTCGCCGATAAGCTCAGGGAAACGGTCTAAAACCATATTGGTTAAGTCGCCGCCATCATCCAATATCATGTTTAACGGTTTGCGGTCTTCACCAAAGAATAATGTTTGCTCTATACACCAGTCAAACTCCTGCTCGTTCATACCTTTCCAGGCGTAAACAGAAGTACCAGCGGCAGCAATTGCAGCAGCAGCGTGGTCTTGTGTAGAAAATATATTACATGACGACCAGGTAACTTCGGCACCCAGTTCTATCAAAGTTTCAATTAAAACGGCAGTCTGGATGGTCATGTGTAAACAGCCTGCAATACGTGCGCCTTTTAATATTTTGGCCGGGCCGTACTCTTTACGTAAAGCCATTAAACCCGGCATTTCTGCCTCGGCCAATTCAATCTCCTTACGGCCCCACTCGGCCAGTGAAAAATCTTTCACTTTATACTTAACGTATGCAGTTTCTACTGTCGACATAATATTAGTTTTTATGAAATGCAAAAGTAGTGAATATAAATATCCAAAAGAAATTGGATACAATAACATTACAGGGCAATTGCACAACCTGTTGTGGTAGCAAATGAGCTTGTAATAAATGCAACAGGTATACGCTTAGCTGCTTACATTCTTTGTAGAGAATTGCTCGGTATAAAAAATCATGAACAGGAACATCACACTTGATGCCACAGCCCAGAAAATGTTAAACGCAAATAAAAACTGGTCGCTATTGCTTCGGGCCTCGCCATCTAAGAAAGGGTAAAGCATTACACAGGCAAAGGAGATACAATAGGCCACCGCTAAAACTATCAAATACCTTATTGGCGCCGATAGCTGCCGTTTGTACAGCAAAAATAAACAACCCGCAATGCCAAGGTATTGGCAAATGTCCTTTAGGTTACTCATTTGAATGTAGTATAACCCGCTGTGGCTACCTTGTATTAAAAAATAGTAACCAACACGGGTTAGTATTATCCAAAAACAAAGTACAGCTATCCTCATTATGCGCAGGGGGTAAAGTAACCGTCGTTGTCGCAGCTACCGCAACGGCCGGCGTGGTCTGCTTCGCAACGCTCCTTGGGGGTAAGATCGCCTTTGTTTTTAGCCAATAGTTCTGCAGATACTACGATTACATTGCCTGTTTCTTTAGGCTTTTCTTGTTTTGAGTTGTCTTCCATTTTATGAGGGTATTAATTTACGCAGCTAATATAACTAATTACAGTATCCTCAATAGTGATAAAATATTTAAGCTTAAATACTGTTTAGGGTTAACCGGGTGCCCATCCTTACGGATCTCGTAATGCAGATGCGGCCCGGTTGAGCGGCCTGTGGAGCCTACCTTACCTATCAGGTCGCCTACGGTTACACGCTGGCCTTCTTTCACATTAATTTTTGACAGATGGCCATACCATGTTTCGATATTATTAGCATGGCGTATTTTAATGCAGTTACCATAACCGCCCGCCTTGCCTGCAAATACTACCCTGCCGCTTGCGGTACATTTAACCGGGTCGCCGCGATGTCCGGCAAAATCTATCCCAGGATGAAACTCGCGTCCGCCAAAATCGAACGGGTTACCGCGCGCGCCAAAGAACGACGTAAACGAACTTAGCCTTGGGTAGCCCATAGGCATATAAGCGATGTTGTTTACCAGCTTATCCAGGTAGTTGCTAAAATCCGAGTATAACTTAGTGTCGCTTTTTGGTTTCTCGGCAACGTTAAGGTTACGGAACGACAAACCACGCAAACCGCGTTTGCTCATGTAATTATTTATCGTTTTTAATTTGGATTGAATATCTTGAATATAAGATACAGCCTTGCTGCGGTTGCCTTCTTTTTCGGCGTTTACCAGCAAGGCGTCTTCCGATTCTTTGTCGATCTGCCCTTGTAATGCAGCTACCTGCGATTGCAGCCTGCTGTTTTCCTGCCTCTGCTGTAACGATTGTGTGTTTAAGCGCGTGATAGCGGTCATTAGTACCATAACTACAATTAGTACGGCGGCTATTGTTACTTTTAACGAATTAAAGTGCTTGGCTTTTACTTGTACAATACGCGGCTGGGCGTCATTTTTTTTCGTTATAAATCCCATACCTAAATCTTTAATTTTAAGTTCATTCTATAGTTTTAATTAGGGTTAAAACACTTAGTATGCAATATAGCGATCTCCGTCATAACATCCTGCTCGCCTACTCCCTCTTGCTATTATAACGGAAACGTCAATTATTACGGATTATTCTGAACAAGGGTTATTTTTATTTTGAAATTGGTACTTTTGTACTGAAAATAAGCGAAGTAAATTATGTACCCAGAATATTTAGTTGCCCCAATGAGGGAAGAATTAACCAAAGTTGGTTTCGAAGAGTTAAAAGATGCTGATGCAGTTAATACAGCTATTAAAGGCGAAGGAACTGTATTTGTAATGGTAAATTCGGTTTGTGGTTGTGCTGCTGCTAACGCGCGCCCTGCTGCACGTGCCGCTGCTGCTAATGAAAAACACCCCGACCGCTTGGTTACTGTTTTTGCCGGTATGGAAACCGAAGCAGTTAATGCTGCCCGTAACCTGATGCTGCCTTACCCTCCGTCATCGCCATCAATGGCTTTGTTTAAAGATGGCAAATTGGTTCACATTATAGAGCGCCACCAAATTGAAGGCCGCCCTGCACAAATGATTGCCGATAACCTTATTGGCGCATTTGAGCAATACTGCTAATTAAATCAAGACTGTAAAAGTCAGGAAACAAGATAAAAAAGGAAGCCCGATGCGATTGCACCGGGCTTTTTATTTTTCAGTCCTGATTCTTGTCCCTTGATTCTTACATTCTGCTTATTTAGCGTCGGTTATTTTTAAGTTCTTCCAATCGCCGGGCGAGCCGTTGCCAACCCAATAGGCAATTTTAGTGCCGCCGGTGCTTACCAATGGCTCCACCTGTAGCATAGCTTTGGGGTTACCGTTAACATACACTTTCACATTTTTGGGGTCGATGGTGATCCGCACATGAAACCATCCGTTAGGATCGGGCGCCGGGGTAACCGCCTGTTCATATTTATTCGGGAATTTCTCCCTGAGTAGAGGCCAATCGTATTTTGGGGTGGCAATGTATTGCACGCCGTGGCTTCTTCTTACAGCATCATCAGCTTTAAAATTAAACGGCCTAAAGTAAATGCATTCGTACGTACTATCGTTTAAGCCGTGGTAAGCTATCCCTACAAAACTGCCCTGCAATTTATCGTTGCCTTTAACGTCAAACTCAATTGTGCCGCTTTTAAAATGCCTGTTATTGATCCATGCAAAACCGGCATTGTCTACCTCATTCAAGTGCAGGCTTCCATCGGCACCAAAACTTAATTGACGATTAACAACGGTTAGGTCGCCCACTTTTGGCAATGCTATTTGGGCAAAGCAATTTTTACCGCACAGTATAATCGCGGCAAGCAGTAAAGTTTTATATATTTTCATGATGGTTATTATTCTATCCTTTTTGCATCGTTTACACCGCCTTGGTAAATTCGGCAGGTTACAACTGCACCCTTATCATTTTTAATAAATTCTATCTCAACCGGGACAGTTTTCAAAAAGAATCTATTTTGCGCTTCTGCAAAAATATCAAGTTTGCCCTGCCCTGTAGCCTGTGCATATAATTTATTGCCGTCTCGGGTTATAGAAAGGATCCGGCCCTGGTTCATTTCGTATTTCCCTACATATGTTTGCAAAATTGTGCTATCTACCGCTACTTCTTTATAAACTTTAGAATGGTATAAACCTTTAAAGTTATAAACTTTGGCTACGCTGTTTATGATCTCGTTCATAATAGCGCCATCATCAGAGTTCACCATCACCACCACCCCGTTGCCGCCCTCTAAACTACCAAAGTACTGGCAACGGAAGCCCTCGTTCGCGCCACCATGTTCAAAATACTTAGTGCCATCCATATCATTTATAAAAACGCCCAAGGCTGCCGATTTATCCATGTAAGGTGTAAGCCGTAATTTTGTGTTAGCCTGGTTAAGTACTTTGCTTGATTTGCCCTGCAAGGCCAATTGTGTTTCGATAATATATTTCGACAGATCGGCAGGGTTGGTCCATAAACCGGCGGCAGCCTGTTCCGGGTAAACATTGTATTTACTTTTCATTTCGCTGCCATCACCACGGTAACCTTTAGCCAGTAATTCGGGTTTGACATCAACAGGTGGTTGCGCGTAGGTACTGCTTACCATACCCAAGGGTTTTAGCACATTTTGATACATAAACTGATCATAGGGCTGGCGGCTTATATCCATCAGCATAAGTTGTGATACAGTGATGTCACCACCCGAGTATTCGGAGCGTAACCCTGGTGCAAACATGGAGCGGACGGGGTCTGAGTTTGCAGGTTTTTTACCATTTAAGATCTGTACAATAGTTGGCAAAGTATCTTTAGTGCTATAGCCCTCAAAGCCATGCACGGTTAACCCGGCGGTATGGCTCAGCAGATTTTTTGTGTTGATGATCTTGCCTTTAGCGACAGTATCATAAGGGAATTTCCAGGTGGTTAAATACTGATTTATATCTCTATCCGGATCCAGCTTACCATCCTGCACAAGCTTTAATATACCAACACCGTTTAACGATTTACTGATGGATGCCGCCTGAAAAAGGGTTTTATCGGTAACGGGTACCTTACGGGTAGCGTCGGCAAAGCCGTAGCCTTTAGTCCATTCCATTTTATAATTACGTATAACCGCGATGGAAATACCATTTACTTTATAATGAACCATTCGGTCCTGTATGGTCCATGGCCCGTCACCTTCGGTTTGGATCAAACCCACCAGGTTTTTCTCAACCAGATTTATATTTTTTCTGAACCGAATCGTTAACTGCCGTTTGGCCATTTGCGGCAGATGCGACGGCCAACAGCAGCAGCAAGGCGTATCCTGTTTTTTTCATAATTATAATTTAAGGTTATGACTACTCTGCCCGCAGGCTATTAACAGGGTTTGATAAAGCTGCCTTTATAGCCCTGAAGCTTATGGTTACTAAAGCTATTAATAAAACGGCTAACATGGGCAATACAAAAAACCACAGGCTAAACTGAATCCTAAACTGGTAATTTTGCAGCCATTGGTAACTGCCCCAATATGCCAGCGGCAGGGCAATAAGGTTTGCTATAATTATAAGGCCGATAAAATCCTTTGTTATCAGCATTAAAATATTAGGTACCGATGCCCCCAGTATCTTACGGATCCCTATTTCTTTTATGCGTTGCGATAAGGTAATAAGCGTTAAACCAAATAACCCTAAACAGGCCACAAAAACCGCAAACCCCGAAAACAGGCTAAATACCTGCCCAAAACTTTGTTCAGTTTTATACTGTTGGTTAAAAAACTCATCCAGGAAAAAGTAATCGAAGGCGGCACCGGTAAAAACGCCTTTATAAGTTTTTTGTACCTGGGCAATAGTGCCGGCCATATCGGCGCTATTTACTTTCAACTCATAATGTGTAATGCTCGATGGGTCTATCTCCCGGAACACAATAGGCGTAAACGCATCTTTTAATGATGTTTGATGAAAGTTTTTGATAACGCCCACAACTTCATTTTCAAATACACGGCCCCTGCCATTTTTTGTTTGTACTATTTTACCAATGGCATCCTGCGGGCTCTTAAAGCCTAATGATAACAAGGCCGCCTCGTTAAGCATCATGGGCTGCCGGCGGGCCATAAAATCAAACTTAAAATTATCGCCGGCAATTAATTTCATTTTAAACTGGGAAATAAATTTTCCACCGATCTCAAATGTTGGCAACCTCACATTTTTTCCCTCCGCACCTATCTCCGGGCGGCTGTACGACATAACATAATCAATGTTTTGCCCCGGTATGCTTGATGATGAAGTGGCGCTTTGGATACGCGGGTTGCGCAAAAGTTCGGCCTGAAAAACACTGTCTTTAGCTGCATAATTAGTGGCCGCGGCATCATCTGCCCTTACAATTTGCGGTGCCAGTACAATCAGGGTTTGTTTCATATCCATGTCCTGTTTGGCATTTTTCATGAAACTAACCTGCCGGTAAACAACCAGCGTACCTATCATAAAAGTAATAGTGGCAGCAAACTGGAAAACAACCAATGATTTACGCAGGGTGATATTACCCCCCATATTCGGGAACTTGCCTTTTAAGATCTGTATGGGTTTGTAATTAGACAGCACCAGCGCCGGGTATAATGCCGATAGTATAATGCCGATTATAATAATGCCGGTAAAACTTAAAACAAATACAGGCCCTTTCCAAAGGGTAAATTGCATGTTTACACCACACAACGCACTAAACCATGGCATGGCTATAACCACTGCAATAACGGCTATTACTATACTAAATACATTGATAAGTGCCGACTCGAACAAAAACTGGATTACAAGTTGGATGCGCCGCGAACCCAGCACCTTACGGATGCCTACCTCTTTGGCCCTCTCGATTACCTTAGCTGTAGAAAGATTTATATAATTGATATAAGCAATAAGCAGGATAAGGGCCGCAATAATACCCAGGTACCACACCATTTTGCCGTTACCGCCTGCACTTATATCTTGCGAAAGATTGGAGTATAAGTGAATATCCTTTAGCGGCTGTAAAGAAAGGCGGATATTGCCAATATTGGTTTTACCTAAAGTAAAGTTAGCGCTTGGGTTGCCATCGCTAATGTGCTTGTGCATAAAAGCCGGCAACCTTGCCTCAAAAGCCTGCCGGGTTGTGTTGGGCGAAAGCAAAACGTAGGTATAAAAGTCGGGATAGATCCAGTCGCCTGCTTTTAGGTCCTGAGATACCAGGAAATCAAACTGTAGGTGCGAGTTTGCAGGTACGTCGCGGCAGATGCCGGTAACCGATGCCGTAATATCTGTGCCCGAGATCTGTTGCTGTATTTTGACGGTTTTACCTATGGCATCCTGGTTACTAAAGTATTTTTTCGCCGCAGATTCCGTCAGCACAACCGAATTGGGGTTGTTAAGGGCGGCCAACGTTCCCTTAATCATAGGGAAGGTAAACACTTTCAGGAACGATGCATCTACCATGTAAAGGCGGCGTTCGTTAAAAGCCGTTACTTCGCCGTTAGGTTGTTGTGCACTTACCTGGCCCTCCAGTTTTGACACCCTTGCCACTTCTTGTACATCCGGGAAATCGGCCTTTAGCGCCGGGCCAACCGCCGAATAGGTTTTGGCCAGGTTCTCGGTTAAATTACCATCGCTATAAGCCTCGTGTTTTACCCGGTAAATATTGGCCCCATTTTTCTGAAAATTATCGTAGCTAAGCTCGAAGCTAATGTATTGCACAATTAGCAAACAGGCCATCAGCCCGATAGCCAAACCCGCTATATTGATAAGCGAAAAAACTTTCTGATGTAATAAGATCCGCCAGGCTATTTTTAAATGATTTTTAATCATACTATTTTAAATGTTAGCTATTTTATTTAAATCCGTTTACTCCGTTTTTAAACTTTTTACCGGGTTGGTAAGCGCTGCTTTTATACTTTGGTAGCTCACCGTTAAAATGGTTATACCAATTGCGCCCACCGCGGTAAGGGCGAAGATCCACCAGGAAAGTTCGGTTCGGTATTTATAATCCTGCAGCCAGCCGTGCATAAAGTAATAAGCGGTTGGGATGGCTATCAGCAAAGCGATACTCACCAGGATAATAAAATCTGTAGACATTAAACGCCAAAGGTTAAATACAGATGCACCCAATACTTTGCGCACCCCTATCTCTTTAATGCGCTGCTCGGCCATGAACGATGCCATGCCAAACAAGCCCATACAGCTGATAAAAATGGCAAGCAGGGTAAAAAAGCCTGCCAGTTTGCCCACACGCTCTTCGTTAGCGAATTTTTTATTATACTCGTCGTCTACAAACTTATAATCAAAGGGACTGCCCGGGTCATATTGTTTAAATACGCTTTCTATTTTAGCCAGGGCATCGCGTGTGCTTACGTTTGGTTTGATGCGGATAAGTGCCATGCCCTCTAACCTGTTACTCAAGAAATAAATGCTGGGTTTAACGGGCTCATAAGGCGACGACATCACCATATCCTTTACTACACCAATTATTTTAAATTTTGTGTCCCACCCTACTATCTCACCCACGGGGTGTTTAAAGTTCATGAACTTAGCCGCCGCTTCGTTAACGATCATGGCTGTGCTATCGCTTACAAAAGCGGTAGAAAAATCGCGGCCTTCCAATATTTTCCATTTAGCAACTTTCCCGTAGCCGTGGGTTAAGCGAATGGTGGCAAAATCGTCCTGCAGATCTGGCGCTTTGCCGCGCCAGTTTAAACCGCTGTTGTTAGAGTAAACATCGGTAAGCGGGCTGCCCGATTCTGCCATTTCTTCGATGGTGCCGCTTTGCAGCAGATCGTTACGTACAGCGGTAAAGTTTTTGTGAATATCGTCCGATTTCATGTTGATCTGCACAACACCTGCACGATCATACCCAACCGCCCGGTTCTTGGTGTGCTGCACTTGCAGAAAAACCACTATAGTACCAATAATCAGCGTAACCGAAACGGTGAATTGCAGCACCACTAATATCTTACGCGGCAGCGCGGCAAAACGGCCTGCTTTAAATGTGCCTTTTAACACCTTGACGGGTTGAAAGGACGAAAGATAAAATGCAGGGTAACTCCCTGCAATAATCCCGGTAAGCAAGCTAAAGCCTAAGCCCAGCAGCCAGAACATAGGGTTTGCCCAAAGCACGCCCATTGTTTTATCAGCAACCTGGTTAAACCACGGTAGTATCAGTAACACCAATACTATTGATAAGATGAACGCGAACGCCACCACCATCAACGACTCGCTGAAGAACTGGGCGATCAACTGGCTGCGTAACGAGCCTACCGTTTTACGGATTCCCACTTCCTTCGCCCGCTTCTCTGACCGGGCGGTACTAAGGTTCATAAAATTGATACAGGCCAGCAATAATACAAACGTGCCAATGATACCAAACATCCAAACAAACTGGATAGCTCCACCTGTATTTAAACCATCTTTAAATTCGCTGTGCAGGTGCCATTTATCCATAGGGTGTAAAAACACAACAGGTTTAAACGATGCGCCAACCTTGTCGCCGGCAAGGGCGATATTTTTCTCTTTAAGGCCTTTTATACGTGCGTTTACTTTCTCTATATCGGAATTATCATTTAGCTGCCCGAAGATCTGGAACGAGTTGTTTCCCCAACGTGTTAACGCACGCTGGACCCAATCTTGCGACGAAACGTACAGGTCCCACGGCAGGATGATCGTCAGTTCGTTAAAGGAGCTGTTATGCGGCATATTTTCGTACACACCTGTAACCTTAACCAGTTGTTTATTATCGAGCTTCAAGGTTTTGTTCAACGGGTCGTCGTTACCAAAAATAATTTTCGCAACTTTTTCTGACAGGAGGATAGATGATGGGTCTGATAAACCCGCACGTGTACCTTTCAACATTTTTAGCGACAGCATGTCGGGCGCATCAGCCTGCATAAAACTACCCTGCTGGGTTATTTTTTTATCGCCAAGAGCCAGTATATGTTCGTAATTCCAGCTGGACATTACGGTGTATTTAAAATCTTTATCTTTTCCTGTATAATCGCTTTTAAGCATCGTACCCAGCGGGATAGGCATAGCTATCTGGCTGCCTACCTTACCGTTAAAGGTTTGGTGCTGCCATACCTGTACTATCTTAGCATGGTTATCAAAGTTCTTATCGTACTGCAACTCATCCCAGATCCAGAGGCCTATCAACATAGCAACTGCCATCCCGACCGAAAGGCCGGTTACGTTGATAAATGTATGCACCTTGTTTTTAGTAAGGTTGCGCCACGATATTTTCAGATAATTTTTTAACATTATAGTAATAGTTTAGTTGGCAAACCGTAGCAAGCAAGCTTGCTACGCAAGTATATTATAACATACGTGCCAATTTAATAAACTATTGATAGTTAGATACTTAAAACCACAGGAGGATAGCCAAGCGTTCGTAAACGGACGGTTAAGTGTTCGGTTATAAACGTAGTAATGAATAGGTTAACTGATGCGGGACGGATCGAAATAACAAGCCCGGTTCATGATGAGCTTGTCGAACCGTTCGAGTGAAAGGCATTCGACAAGCTCGGACTGACATTTATTTCAACTCCTTAATCTTCACATTTCTGTAGTTCACATCAAAGCCGTGATCCTGCAGTAAGATATGGCCTTCTTTGGCTTCACCGAAATCTTTCCAGATCTTGTATTTGCTTAGTGCTACCACGTCACGGTATTCTTTTGAGCCACGATCATACTCCAATACCTTAATTCCGTTGAGGTAATGGGTAACGTGGTTGTTGGGCGATACCACTATACGGCCAATATTCCATGCCCCTATCGAATGGACGAACCGCGGCTGTTTTTTGGCTTGAATAAGGTCATATAAAGATGCTAAGGTACGGTTGCCGTCCCTGCCCAGTTTGGCATCGGGGTGTACGGCATCATCCAAAACCTGATACTCCAACCCAATGGCCGAGCCTTGCGTTTTCCCGTCGAGTGTAACAAAATATTTAACCCCGCTGTTAGCCCCCCTGCTCATCCTAAATTCGAACGACATATCAAAAGCGCTGTACTGTCCATCACTGATTATATCGCCGCCGTTGGTAGCCTCGCCCCCATTAGCGCCGATAACTGAGAGCATACCATCCTCCACCTTCCATCCCTTAACCGGGAATGTAGCTGACGAGGCACTGTGCCAGCCTGTATTGGTTTTGCCATCAAACAGTAGCTTCCAACCATCGTGTTTTTCGTAAGTAGAAAGTATGTTTTGCTGTAGATTAACCACATAAACATCTTTAGCAAATGGCTGCGGTTTAAGATTAGTGATTTTTATCCGGATGTTTTTGAAATAGATCTTTTTACCGGCTTGCTTCTCGTTATCAATGGCATGCACCTGCAACCCGATGAATCCCTTGGTATCTACGGTATCTATCACGTAAGCAGTAGCAATGCCGTTTATCCAGGTTTTAGTGGTGTTGCCGATACATTCAATTTTTATATGATTGAACTGCCCGTTTTTCCATGCAGATTGTGCTTTGGCGTTTAACTCCATTGGGTACAGCCAGTCGCGGCGACCTTCGTCGTAGATGCCACCCGTCCATTTGCGGTCGCTTGGGTCTATCTCGCATTGGCGGCCGTAGACCAGGCCTTTACCTTCGTGCCCGGCGGGGTTATAGTGGCTGCGTGTTTGTATGCCCGAGTTGGTGAGCGTGCTTTCTGTTTTGGCATCCAGCTCTAAAATAAAATCGCCGTACTGCTTTTCGGTAACTAAAAAGGTGTTGCCGCTATTCAGCACCGCCGTACCGGTAATGCCGCCATTCTCTACCTTGTATTCGGCTTTGCCGGCAAGTATTTTCCAGCCGTTAAGGTTTTTGCCGTTAAACAAATTGGTATAGCCGGCTTTAGTTTGTGCTGATGCATTTTGCATGCCGGCAGCAATTGCAATCGCCAGTAGGTAAGTTTTCAGGTTCTTCATAATGTATATCAGGCTGATGTGTTAAACTTTTAAATTCCATCCCGGTTCGTACTCGCGGCCCCAAAGTTTGGTGGCATCGGCATCCTGCAGAATATGTCCGTTGGTCGGGTCGAGGTTTAGCACCCTGCCCACCCTTTGGGCAATATTGCCCAACTGCGGTATCAGGGTAGAGCGGTGCCCGTTGATGATGGTCTGGTTCAGTTTTTCATCCCCACGGATAGCATTCACAAAATTTTGGAGGTGCACTCGGTCCAGCATTTCAGTAGGGCTTACCTTGTTTGTTGCATCCACCGGCGTTTCGTCCTTTATCTCTTTCACCAGTTTGTTATCATAATCATACACCTGGTAGCCATTGCCGCCACCATAGTTGATGGTGCCGTGATCGCCATAAAAGACTACGCCGCGGCCAACCCCTTCGGAGTTAAAACCATTACAGCTGCGTCCTTCCCAGGATAGCGCGGTGTTATTAAGAAAGTTAGCTAATATCGTCTGCGTATCGGGGGTTTCCCAATCATCCTTAAAAGCAAAACGCCCGCCAGATGATGTTATCTTGTCGGGGAAATCGACACCCAAACCCCAGCGCATCACGTCAATTTCGTGCGTGCCGTTATTAAGAGCCTCGCCGGTGCCCCAGTTCCAATGCCAGTGCCAGTTGTAATGGATCAGGTTATCTACATAAGGCCTGCGTGGGGCATAGCCTTGCCACAAATCGTAATTTAAATTTGCAGGCACAGGCACTTGTTTACCAATGCCAATGCTTTTGCGGTTGTTTACGTACCAGCCACGTGCAAAATAAGCACGGCCAATAATACCGCTATGCAGCTCGTTCACCATCTTTTGCACATTATCAAATGAGCGGCGCTGACTGCCCATTTGTACCAGTCGGTTATATTTAGCGGCAGCCGCTATTGCCATCTCACCCTCGTGCGGGTTATGGCTGCAGGGTTTTTCTACATACACATGTTTACCCGCCTGGCAAGCCAGTATGGTTGCCGGGGCGTGCCAATGATCGGGGGCGGCAATTACCAGTGCGTCAAGATCTCTTTTCTCTAAAAGCTTGCGCACATCGGTTATGCCTTGCGGTTTTTTGCCGGTTATCTTTTCAATATCAGCAATGCATTTGTTCATGGCATTGCTATCTACATCGCATATATAGCCTATTTCCACATCGGCTAAAGCGGCAAGTTTTGAGGCAAGAAAAGCACCCCGGCTGTTAACGCCCATAACCCCTAACACTACTTTTTTTGCGGGCGATCCTTTATAAATGCCGGCCACAGCCAAGTTAGAGCCTATTAATAAACTGGTGCCTGTAACAGCCACGTTCTGAATAAATTTTCTGCGTTGCATAACAAATAGGTATTTGGTGATGTATTAGCGCAATAATTGGTAACGGCTAATTTAGGAGTTTAATATTAATCTCCCTGTAACATTAATATTATTTAGCAGTCTTAAATCAAATAAAAACTAATATTTTAGCTTTTATTATGCATGCATATCAATCAAACTAAAATATATGAAAACTCTTTACGCTGCCGTACTTATCGGTAGTATCAGCGCTTGTGCACTAAGCACTGCCGTAGCGCAAACTGCGGCCCCTGCAGCAGACCCGGCCCTAAGTATCTACCGCGAAACCACGCCGAAATATAACGACCTGGTGCACACAAAACTTGATGTGCGTTTCGATTACAAAAAACGTTTTATGTATGGTAAAGAGTGGGCAACCTTAAAACCACACTTTTACCCAACCGACTCGCTTCGTTTAGATGCGCAGGGTATGGATATCAAAAACGTATCTATTGTTAACGCCGGCAAAAATACCCCGCTTAAATTTACTTACGATAGCCTTACTATCAACATCCGGTTGGACAGGGTTTACCGTAACAACGAAACTTATACCGTTTACATCGATTACACTTCAAAACCAAACCTGCTTAAAGCACAGGGCAGCGCGGCTATAACCGATGCCAAAGGTTTATACTTTATAAACCCGGATGGTACCGAAAAAGATAAGCCAACCCAGATCTGGACGCAGGGCGAAACCCAAAGTTCATCTGCATGGTTCCCTACTATTGATAAGCCCAACCAAAAAACTACCGACGAGATAGTGATGACCGTTCCGGCTAAATACGTTACGCTATCAAACGGCCGTTTAGCTTCGCAAAAAGTTAATGCCGATGGTACCCGTACCGATACCTGGAAACAGGAATTGCCACATTCGCCGTACTTGTTTATGATGGCTGTTGGTGATTTCAAGATCACAAAAGATACGTGGAAAGGCAAAGAAGTTAGCTACTATCTGGAGCCTAAATACGCACCTTACGCAAGGGACATATTCGGTTTTACACCAGAGGTGATCGATTTTTATTCGAAAACTTTGGGTGTTGATTACCCGTGGAATAAATATTCGCAAATTGTAGTACGCGATTACGTGAGCGGCGCGATGGAAAACACCAGTGCTACCCTGCACGGCGAATATGTACAAGCTACCAAACGCGAGCTTATTGATGCTTACTACAGCCAGGGCCGCAGCACTATCGTACACGAATTGTTCCACCAGTGGTTTGGTGATTATGTTACTGCCGAAAGTTGGAGCAACCTAACCGTTAACGAATCATTCGCTGATTTTAGCGAAACTATTTGGGCCGAGCACAAATACGGTAAAGATGCAGGTGATGCCCACATTAACGATGACAGGCAGAACTACCTGAGCCAGCCAAACCTTAAAACTAAGGACCTGGTTCGTTTCCATTACAAGGACAAAGAGGAAGTATTTGATGCCGTTACTTACCAAAAAGGTGGCAGCATTTTATACATGATGCGCAACTATCTTGGCAATGCCGCATTTTACAAAGGCCTAAACATCTACTTAAAAACAAACGCGTTTAAAAACGGCGAAGCACACCAACTGCGTTTAGCGATGGAAGAAGCAAGCGGCCGCGATATGAACTGGTTTTTTAACCAATGGTACTTTGGCGCAGGGCACCCTATCTTGAACATCACCTACAAATGGGATGACGCTACCAAAACGCAAACGGTTTATATGAACCAAACACAAGATGGTAACGCGTTTATTTTACCAATTGCTATTGATGTTTACGCAGGTGGTAAAATGGACCGCCGCAAATTCTGGATCCGTAATAAAGCTGATAGTTTGGTATTCCACTCGGCTACAAAACCAAGCCTGGTAAATGTAGACGGTGATAAAATGCTGTTGGTTAAAAAGACGGATAGTAAATCTATAGATGAGTTTACCTTCCAGTACTTTAACGCGCCTTTATACTTAGACCGTTCTGAGGCTATCACTGCTGCTGTTAAACAACAGAGCAATGCAGGTGCACGTAAAGTGGTTATTGCTGCATTAAACGATAAATACTACGAGTTACAGATCAAAGCCATCCGCGGCGCGGATATGACCAATGATGATGTACGTAACTCCGCACAACCGGTATTGATCAAACTGGCACAAACAGATCCAAACACATTGGTTAGGGCTGCTGCAATTACGGTTTTAGGTAAGCTAAAAGCATCGGGCAATACAAACTTGTTTAAAGATGCATTGAAGAGCCAATCATACGCGGTACAAGGTTCGGCCTTAACTGCGCTTGGTTTGTTAAACCCTGCTGCTGCTTTGACCCTGGCTAAAACCTACGAGAAAGACAGCGAAGGTGCATTGACCCAGGCTATTCTGAACGTGTATGCCACCAGCGGTACCGATGCCCAATACGATTACGTTTATAAGGCCTTTACCGAAGGCCAGCCACAAACCCAGTTTAACATCATGAAAAAATTTGCTGATTTTACCGGCCGTGTCAAAAGCAACGAACAAGCTTTAAAAGGTACAAACGCCATGATTGATTTTGGTATGAAATACAAAAAATACGGTGTTGCCCCGCAAGTGGTGGGTATATTAACCGGCATAAAAGCCGACCGCGCCAAGCTAAACGATACAGTAACAGTTGCTGCTATTGATAAAGCCACTATCGAACTGAATAAACCCGAATAATTCAGGGTAAATATAATTGAAAAGCCGCCCCGTTTCGGGGCGGCTTTTTTTGTGCTTATAATCAAATGTTAAATAATATTATTTAACATTTGCCGGTTTTTATAATGGGCGTACAATTTGCTAACTTAGTGCTAACAAAAACTGTTATGAAAAAATCATTACTATTTATAGCCCTGTTTTTTTGCGCAGGCCGGCTAATTGCTCAAAAGGCAACAACGCCCGCGCCATTTGATACTACCTTTGGCGGTAAATTATTCCAGCCCTTTAAAACGGACAGCACATGGCGTACTAATCCTCCGGCGTTATCTAATGACAAGTTTTTTAATCAGGAAGATATTGATTTGAGCAAACTTAGGCTTGAAAACCAGAAGCCTTTTCTTATTGCTGTTGAAGGATATAAGATGCCTATCCTCAACTTGAATAATACATCTAAAATGCCTGTTGTGGTTTTGGAGGGTTATTCTAATATGCCTGTGGCGGGTAAGGATATGACGAAAGCAAAAAGGGTTACTTTAGCTACGCCTGTCTCTAACTAAAAATCTTTATTAAGTAGTTTCTCCAGTTCGGCGAAGCTGATATCCATTTTTATACGGCCTTGTTTGGCGTACGAGATCTCGCCCGTTTCTTCGGATACAATAATAGCTGTGGCATCGTTAGCCTCGGTAACACCTATACCGGCACGGTGGCGCAACCCAAACTGGGCAGGCAGGTCAGATTTTTCGGTAACGGGCAAGATACAACTGGCCGATTTGATTTTGTTTTCTGATATCACCACTGCCCCGTCATGCAGCGGACTGTTTTTTTGAAAGATACTTTCGAGCACCCGTTTCGATATCCTTGCATCCAATACCTCACAACTGTTTTGATAAAACTGTTCGTCGTAATATTTAGCAAAAACGATAAGCGCCCCGGTACGGGTTTGCTTCATACTTTTGCAGGCATCAATAATAGGTTTGATACGGGCGTAATTGTTCTTCTCAGTTTCGGCCTTGCCAAAGAAATAGCGCCACCAGGCCTTGTTACGCTGCAAGGATGCATTCTTGCCCATCAACAATAAAAACCTGCGGATCTCTTGTTGAAACAACACTATAACGGCTATAATACCTACATCGGCTACCTTTTTAAGGATGCCTGCCAGTAAGGGCATCCGGCTTTCGGGCACTATAAAGTACAGCGCGTATATGATGGCTAACCCAATAAAAATATTTGCCGCGATGGTACCCCTGATAAGATTATATAGCTGATAAATAATTATCGCTAACAGCAACACATCCAATATGGCAAACGGCGTTATTTTTAAGCTACTGAAATCAAACGAAGGCATGTTACGAAGTTAACAAGTTTTAGGAAAGATTTATTTGCCTCGCGTAAATCTCTCGAACGTACAGGACATTTACTTTTCACTGTTAGAAATGTAATTACTCCCTCGCCAGCGGAGAGGCTTTTTATTTACTGCGCTCGGTAGTAAAGCGTACCAATTGCTCAAGGCCGGTTTTTGCTTCGCCCTCGGGGAAGGTATTTAGGATAGCAAAGGCTTCGTCCTGGTATTTCTTCATTTGGGTCTCAGCATATTCCAGTCCGCCTTTTTGTTTAACAAAGTTGATTATCTCTGTTATCTTTTTAGGGTCGTCGTTATGGTTTTTCACCAGTTGGATCATGCGCTTTTTGTCGCTGCTATCACTATTATTAAGCGCGTAGATGAGCGGGAGCGTAACTTTCTTTTCTTTAATATCGATGCCAAGCGGTTTACCTACATCATCGGTACCAAAATCAAACATATCATCTTTGATCTGGAACGCGATGCCTATCTTCTCGCCGAAAAGTCGCATTTTTTCGATGGTCTCCTCATCTGCATTTGCAGATGCCGCACCACAGGCACAGCAAGATGCGATAAGAGATGCCGTTTTCTGGCGGATAACCTCGTAGTAAACCGTTTCGCTGATGTCCATACGGCGCACTTTTTCTATCTGCAGCAATTCGCCCTCGCTCATTTGTTTAACCGCTTCAGATACTATTTTAAGCAGTTTAAAGTCGCCGTTATCTATAGATAATAAAAGCCCTTTGCTTAGCAGGTAATCGCCCACTAAAACGGCTATCTTATTTTTCCATAATGCGTTGATAGAGAAAAAACCACGGCGCTGGTAAGAATTATCAACCACATCATCGTGCACCAGGGTGGCGGTATGCAGCAATTCAACAAGGGCTGCCCCGCGGTGGGTAGAGTCGTTTATGCCCCCGCAAAGGGTTGCCGAAAAGAACACGAACATGGGCCTGATCTGCTTGCCTTTACGCTTTACGATGTAGTGGGTAATACGATCAAGCAAAGGCACAGAGCTTTGCATAGAAGTTTTGAACTTCTCTTCAAAAACATCAATTTCCGCAGCAATAGGTTTTTTAATTTCGTTGATGTTCAGCATTGAAACAAAACACGCTTTTTATGCAATTACCTTACCTGGCAATCCGCAGCAAACATAAGCTTTAAAAGATATATATGCGTAAACCACAAATACTTTTACGCCCATTAAACCTTTACTCGGTTTTACGCTCTATTATAATAGTTAGTAATAACTGCATATAAGTTTAGTTTTTGTGAGTTAAAGTTTTCGTTTTAAAAGCGGGACCCAAAAGGTTCCGCTTTTTTATTGGGGTTTATTTTTACATTTGCAATCCTTAAAAAAAACAAAGAAGTGTCTTTTTCCAGAAGCACCAATTTTACTAAGGAATTTAATAGATACGGAGAAGTGTCTGAGTGGTCGAAAGAGCACGCCTGGAAAGTGTGTATACCTCAAAAGGGTATCGAGGGTTCGAATCCCTCCTTCTCCGCCTATAATATTCAAAAACGCCTTAAATGATGTATTTAAGGCGTTTTTGTTTTAAGACCTATCCGAATTGTTCAATAATCGCATCCTTCTGGTGACCTATTGCATGTAGAGACCGCCAGATCACCAGAAAGCTTATAAATTACTGTAATACAATAGTTTAAGTGAGTGAACATCTTGATTACACGTAACCGATCTTTAAATTAATTCCCTCAAAAGTCAATATGTCTGCCTGTATGGTTTTGCCTATAGCTTCCGAAAGCTGTTGCCGCATTTCATCCGTCACCCGTGAGAAACCCAACATTTTTGCAACCAGCGGAATCGCTTCCTGCTCGGTGATCGCAATGGCGCTGCCTACGACCTGACGTATTGCCTCGTAAATTTCTTCAGGTGCAATCAAGGCTAATTTCCGATACGCCGCTGGCAACTTACTCCTGTCTCGTACTGTAGCTACCTGCATTTCCGGTTGCCACAAAAACTCACCCCGGACAACCACTTTATTCTCATCTTTTGCCTGCTCCAAAGCTTGGGTTAGCGTATAGCGGATCCGGGACCCTACTTTAGCAATTCCCCCGGCATCAGTAATTCGTTTAGCCATTTCGTCAAAATGTACCGGGCTTTCCACTTGTACAACTTCACTTATCCAGTCACCCAGCTCCGCAAAAGTATATAGTTGGAACTCTTCCCGAATGTGTTCGATATGGATATCTGCTAACCGGTATTCATCTGTAGATATGTTGGTATCTGCTACTGTTTCACGGCTTACCTCCTGCTGCCAGGCTTCGTTTTCTTTATCAATGATCTCTGTAACTTGTTTCGCTTGCTCAACAGCAGCTAATAACCTGGTTAATTCACGGGAAGGGTTACGGTACCAGTCGGCACTCCATACCTGATATAGGTTCCAGCCAAAAAGTTCCAGCACCTGCGAACGCAGGCGATCACGGTCGGTAGCAGAAGCTGCACTATCATAGGCTTGCCCATCGCAGATAAGACCGATTAGATAACGACCCGGGTTTTCCGGATCGACAACGGCCAGATCTAAATAAAAACCGGGTGAACCAACCTTACTGCGAACAATGTGCCCTGCCTCAGTAAGCTGTGCTGCAACCTCTTCCTCGAACGGCCTGATCTCATTAGAAACAATGGTATCGGGCTTATCAAATTTGGCGTACTGCGCAAAATAAAGGAAGCTTTTTAGTGCCCGGATGCCAAAACGGGCCGATTCGCTTACTTTTATATCTTCCGAAGTGATATTGGTAAATACTTCGCAGCGCATTTTTGCACGAGTGATCAATACATTTAATCTGCGCTCGCCGCCTTCGTTATTCAGCGGGCCAAAATTCATCGGCACTTTACCTTCTTCTGTACGGCCGTAACCAATACTGATCATGATCACATCCCGCTCATCGCCTTGAACATTCTCCAAGTTCTTAATGAAAAATGGCTCTTCCGGCTTACCGTTAAAAAAGCTCTCCGTACCAGGGCTGGCTTTACGCTCAATTTCCAGTGCGGCTTGTATTGCCTGGGCTTGGGCCGTACTAAAAGCTACCACACCAAGGCTTTGCGCCGGATATTTGGCGGCATGTTCAATAACGGCCTTGGCTACAGTCTGCGCTTCCAGCGGATTGGTCCTTGTTTTACCCCGGTCATAAACAGCATCCGGCAAATGGTGGAAGCGTAGACCTAAATTTTGCCTTGAACCCGGGCTGGGGAAGATCACCAGTTTATCTTCATAAAACTCATGATTAGATAGGGTAATAAGCGATTCATGCTGGCTCCGATAATGCCATTTCAGCATCCGTGTTGGGGCACCCTGTCCGTCGCACATCCCTAAGATGCTTTGCATATCTGCGGTTACATTTTCTTCTTCGTCAATATCTGTATTGAGCTTGTCAAAAAAACTGGTTGGCGGTAATTGCCGGGTATCCCCAACGACTATAAGTTGCTTCCCACGCGCAATTGCACCTATAGCATCCACCGGCCTAACCTGGCTAGCCTCATCAAATATAACGAGGTCAAAATCAATCGCCCCAGGAGGCAAATAATTGGCTATGGACATGGGGCTCATCATCCATACAGGTTTAATAGCCTGCATGGCCTTGCCTGCCTCTTCTACCAGTTTACGAATAGGCATATGCCGGGCCTTTTTATTAAATTCTGTTTTAAGGATATTCACCTGCCCACCCGCATTGCCTTTGGGCAGTTCCTCCCAGTGTTTAAGGGCTACTCTTGCCCGGTTATAATACAGGTTTACCTGGTCCAGCTTTTTAAATTTGCCGATAACCTCTTCATGGCTTGCCCGCTCAAACCTGGATATTTCCGGACTTCTTTTAAAAGCCTCCCCAATCAAATACTCATACCACGTTTTTTGCAGGCTGATCTTGAGCAGATCGCCTGCTTCTTGCCAGGCAATAGCGGCCTGCGTCAGAAACCCAAATCCATCCTTGTCAGCCTGTGCGCACAACTGGTTCCAGTCTATCACCAATTGCAGTTCTGCAAAATGTTCAACCCGGTGTTTCCACGTTTCTTCCTGATCTTTATAAACCGCTGGTAACGTCTCGATATCTAAAGCGCCCAATGCTTGCGTATTCAGATCGTTTACCATCTTCATCATGTTCTGTACGGCCGAGAGGTAACCGGCAGCCGCAGATGGCTCTTCCTGTTTGCTTAAGTACCGCAACAGAGCCGTGTCTTTAACGTCTGCAAGGTAAGTTGCTGCTGACTGTAACGAACGCCAGTCGGAACGTTGTTTTAACCATCTGTTTCCAAATAAACTGCCTGCAAAAGCATCGAACTGCTGCAAGAAATTTTCCAGCCGCCTTGCCTCTGAAATTGCATCCACCAACCTTAGTTTTTCGCCAGCTTCATCAGGCAAGATTACCTTAAGTAATGCTGCTAATTGTTGCTTGCTTTTGCGGTAATTACCATTTAAGTTTCGGTACCATTTATCGCCGTAAGTAACAATGTTGCGCCGGATCTCCAGGATATCCTGCGACCATGCTTCGGCGACAAATGTTTCCTTATAATTGCGATACAAGCTTTCTAGTTCTTCTCCCGTAGCAATAAGTTCTTTAATAACTTCAGTTTTGGTTTGCCAGGCGGGATCCTCTATTTTGAACCCGCTCAAATCAGGTGATTCGGCAGCTTTTTTTAGCAAACTCTCCAGTGCGGGCAATTTAGCAGCGTCGGCAGGCAACGGAAACCCTGTTTTTTCTTGAATGCCTTTTAGTAGCAAGTGCAATTCAGAAATTGAGCGAAGGGCAGCTTCCATCCGCTGTAAAATGGTGCCTTTGTCGTGTAGTAATACCAGCATCAGTTTACTACCGTAAAAAACCAGATCAGCCGGGGCACCGGTATCTTTTACCCTGGCCTGGACACGGTCAGCCCACTCTTCTGCCAGCCGTATCTTCTCCGCGTTCCAGCTCGTAATGTTGTCAATCGGGAGTTTAACCAGGTTGCGGTTTTTCGCCTTTTCGTCAATCTTTAACAAAAAACCGATCACCTGCTGCGCGCTTAATCCACTTCCGGCAAGTTGATGGTTTATTGCCCGGCAGTAGTCATTCAACTCAACGCGATAAATTTCCAGCATTTGGATCTCCAGTTCCAGTTTCGCTGTTTGAGGTTTACCCAGTTCCATTACCCGCCTTATCTCCTGTAATACATCTCGCTTGTTGGTTTTATGGCTATGCAATTCTAAACAGGCCATGCCCAGGTCAATATTATCCAACCGGCGTTTTACCACGTCAAGCGCTGCCATCTTCTCAGCGACAAACAAAACTTTTTTTCCATGCCCTACAGCGTTAGCTATTATATTGGTAATCGTTTGCGATTTACCCGTGCCGGGCGGGCCCTGGATAACCAAGTTACCACCATCCTGTACTGCAAGCATTGCCATCAGTTGTGAACTGTCGGCATCAACCACGCGGAACAGATCATTGGCTTTAGTATCCGCATCCAGGTCATGCTCATCCTCCAGTACATCTTCATGGAACCCTCTTTCAAGCAGCGCTGTTATGTTTGGATGATTTTCAGGTTTGGCCGTTGCAGGCCACTTGCCGGTATGCAGATCATTATAAATCAAAAACTTCCCAAAAGAGAAAAAGCTCAGTTCCACAGCATCCGCATCAATTGACCAATTAGTCTGTTTGGTTGTGTGCGACCGGATCTCGTTAATATAGTCGTTAAAAACAAACTCCTCCGTTTCCGGCATATCTGGAATGGTGAGGTTGAAGTCGCTTTTCATTTTGGCCTGCAAAGACAGGTTGGCACCGATCTCACTACCAGTATATCTCAGGCGAAACCTTTCTTGTGCGCTTGACCGTTCCAGGCTTACAGGCACCAGAACCAATGGCGCCGAACGCATTGTTTCGCTATCTCCCGCATCATACCAACGCAACATCCCCAAGGCAATATACAAAAGGTTCACACCCTGCTCCTCGATACTGGTACGGGCAAAATAATAAGTATTTAATAAACGGCTTTGCAGTTTTTGCTCATCCTCATCGGTCTGCAATTTGGTGTCCTGGTATTTAGTTTCGCCTTCCGGGAAACTCTCACCCTCTTTTAGTGACAAGAAGGTCATCGACTTTTGCTGCCTTACCAGGATATCATAAATAAACTCCGCTTTTTCATCAACAATATGAACACCTTTACCTTTTGTGATCTTAAAGTTGAGTAAAGGGTTTCTAAGACCCAGGTCCAGCAATTCTTTTCTGGAAGATTCTAACCGGGACTGTATAGTTTCCTGCATAACCCAAAGCTAATAAAACCTTGTTGATTTTAGGAACCAGTACCATGTACAGAAATGGTTGTCAAAATTGGTCCAGTTTAGAGAAAACAGTTTATAATTCCCCTCAAGTGACCTATTATAGACCTGTACTTAACGGTAAAATACAAAACCCTGTAATACAACAACTATCGAAAACTGTTTAAATCCAGCCCGCTCATGTTTAATTTAATATATTGATAGGATTGTATTTAACTAAAATATATCATACAGCAATTATTAGAAGGTGCCTTTAATATTTTAAAGGGTTAAATATCGCCATAAGTCCGTCACCGGATTAAGTCGACTATTATTTGTCCTTAACGATTTTAATTTTGCCATCAATCCCATTCTTGCTTTTGTCATTACTTAATATCCGGCAGGTGGAACCTTAACTTGTTAAAAAAGACACGGATATATAGGCTTATAATATTTTAATAAGGTATTATCAAAAAAAATCTTTGTTGTTACATTTTGATCTAGGCTTTTGATAGTAATGGCTTGAACTTTTGCAACTAACTTGAGGTTGCCGAAAATGAAAAACAAAACCATCAAAAACTCAATCTGAACAGTAATTTCATGATTTTTGAAAGATAATGAAGGTAACGATCATGCCTTACGCCATTGCAAATAATACAAAAAAGAACCGCCGGCTCTCACAACCGACGGTTCACACTAATCAAATTATACAACCAATATTAATTTCGTTTGAGGATACATAAACGGGCGTAAAGCTCCGCTATACAGGCTTCATCTAATAGCCACTTGGGTTTACTTAACTCATCCAGCTTGGGTAGCCAGCTATGGGTTGTTAAATTACTTCTATCGCGCGCGTTTTTCCAAGCATAGTTAACATCATGCTCAATTGCGGCTATGTATTTATAGTTGCCGTCAACTTTATACAATGCTTCGTACCCTCTAAAAAGCACGGTCACAAACCACGGCAGATCGATGTGCAAGGTTAAATTTTTATCATGTGGCACGGCGCGGTAATATTTATAACTATCTGCAGCCAGTTGCTGTGCCTGTTGCAGGTATTGTTTTTCGCCGGTAAACTGGTAAAGCATTACAGCGGCCTCTAATAACGACCCGGTGTTATATGTCCAAAACACTCGGTTTTGTTTGGAGTCTAATTTAATATCGTTCACAATAATACCGGTAGTGCTATCGCGCAAAGTATTATACATCCAACTGTAAAACCGTTTTCCTTGCTCTAAATAGTATTTATCCTTGCTACCTTCATATATCTTTAGCGCGGTTAAAGTAGCCATACCATTTGTGCAGGCGGGTTTTTGGTCGTTATGCCCTTCTAACCAGGTTACGCCGCCGCCGGCATCATTGTTCCAACCGCTTAAAATAAACTTGAAAACATTTTTAGCACGTTGCAGGTAAACCGGGTTTTTAGTATTAAAGTACGATTCCATATAATCGATACCCACCAGCCCGTTATCGTCATAATAGCGGTCGGCCTTTTCAAATTTAACCGGGTATGCCTGGTAGCCCGCCGGCTTACGCACCGTATCGCGGTACTGCTCAATCCCCATCACCAAACTATCCTGATAGATATTGTATTTGGCTTTTAGTCCCGGCACTTTCATCAGCACATTGGTAGCCGAGAAAACGCCCGAAAATGGCCATAAAAAGCTCACTTCCTTCTCTTTTACCCCACTCCCCTGGAAATAGTCGAGCGTAGCCTTTTTATTGGACGGATAGTTTTCGGTAAACAAGCCTTTTTGCCCCGGCACCCGATAATGCTTCCAGATATTGGCATACATTGCCTCGGCACGTTGTTTATACAGCAACGAATTGCTTTTTTGCTGCGCGATGGATGGTTGGAAAAACCCAACCATCCCTAATGCGCAAACTATCAAACGAAAATATTTCTTGTTAAAACTCATTAGTCTATTATTATAACTTATCTATAATCAGACAGCATGGCTTGGGTACGCTGCATCCAGGCCTGATCTACTCCCTCCTGCCTGGTCTCTACATTACTGCCATCAAAATTGCAGAAGTGGTAATAACCCAGGTTGGCAGTATTGCGCAACTTGCTGTTCATATAATTAATATTTTGCTGGGCGTAATCCAGCCAGGCGGTGTTGCCATCGCGCTGGTAGAGTTTTATCATCGCTTGCGCCCCCCATACGCACCACGCCGGATTTATGCGGCCGTCGTTTGTGTTAAAGATGTAAACGTGGTAGGTGCTGTTCCAAAGCGTGGTATTCATGCTGCTGCCAAGGCTTTGCGCTTTGGTTATAAAAGTATTATCGGCCATAATTTGCCCGTACAGCAAAAAGGCCTCTATCATAATGGCGTTATCATAGGTAAATTTCTCGAAGTGCTTTGTGCCCGCGCCGGCGCCATCTATTTTCCAGATGTATAGGCCGGTGGCGGAGTCTAACATGTTGGCCAAAAGCCAGCTTTTTACCGATACCGCCCAGTCGCGATAAAAAGTTTGCCCGGTGATCTGGTAAAGCCTTAGAAATAGCTGCAGGGCCAACCCGTTGGTTTGGGTAGGTTTACTTTCTTTAACGGTATTCCACCAAAAGCCGCCGCCGTAGGTATTATCCCACTGACCGCTGTTCATAAGCCAGTTTGCACAAGCCTTTGCAGCGTTTAAGTAATTGGTTTGCGTAGTGCCTGTGGTAACTGCGTAGGCATCCAGGTAGGCCACACCCGAAAGAGCATTATCGTCCGTGTATTTATCGCCTGAGGCACCTGCACCGCTAACATTTGCCGAGGCATAGTAGCCACCGTTGGGGTTTGCATCGTTCCACATGTTGTTCATCCACGTGAAGGTGTTATTCATGTACGGGGCATATGCCGTGGCACCCACCTTTACCATGGCAGCATCGGCATAGATCTGGCTGATGTTGTACCATTCGTAAGCGGTGTTGGTTTGGGTAGTAGTGTTAACCCGGTAACTGTTGTAACTGGTTAATAGGTTGCCGTAGATGAAATTGTGCGTTTCGTTCGCCTTAATGTAATAAGCAGATGATGTACTTTGCACTTTTTGCTTTTTGCCTGTTACGTCCGTTGCTTCGACAATTGGTTTTGCGGTTGATGGCGCCTGGTCTTTTTTACACGCAAAAAGGCACACCCCTATCAGCAAACATGCCGCGAGCAGCTTTGAGTTTTGATTAGCTTTCATAAATAGATGTTTATATCGGTTAAATTGTTTCTACGTACAAGCCCTCTTCATCTTATCTCCTGCCCATGTTAAAAAGCTGTTTTTATTGTGCCGATGGTGGCGGCGTTTTGGTGCCCCAGTTGGTATTTGGCTGGTTGCCCATCACAAAACTTATTTTACCGCCTTTCATCAATTCGTCGCGGTACAGCCAGCAATTGTTAAGGGGGGCGCCGTTAAACTTTGCCGACTGGATGTACACATTGTCTTTTGAATTATTTTTTGTTTCGATGATTAGTGTTTTGCCATCGCCTAAGGTGATGGTAGCCTTATCAAACAACGGGCTACCCAGTTCAATAATAGGGCGCAGATCTGTAAAGCCCTTCACATCAAAAAGGCCCAAAGCATTTATTACGTACCACGATCCAAGTTGCCCCTGGTCTTCGTCCTGCCCGTATCCGTAACCATGGATGGGTTCGATGCCATAAAACTCCTGTCCTATCAACCTTGTCCATTTTTGGGTTAGCCATGGTTTACCCGAGAAGTTGAATAACCAGCTAATGTGCAGATTGGGTTGGTTACCGTGGTTATAAATGGAATTGATGCCTGCAAATGCATCTATAGTTTTACCACCGCCAAAGCCCAATTTTTCTGACACGGTGAAGATGCTATCCAAACGTTTGTTGAAATTATCTCTACCTATGGCATCAATTAAACCTGCGGGGTTTTGAGGAACATAGAAAGTATATTGCACGGCATTGCCCTCCTGGAAACCTCTCCAGGGTTGGTAAGGGTCGAATTTTTCAATAAAGTTTCCGTTCGCCCTTTTTGGCTGCATTAATTTATTCTGCGGATTAAAGATCTGTCGCCAGCCATTTGATAGCTTTATAAGCTGGTTATAATCCTGCGTTTTGCCCATCGCCTTGGCCATCTGCGCCGCAGCAAACGCGCTGTAGCTGTACTCTAAAGTGTGCGAGCCTGCAAAATTCGATCCTGTAGAGTCTGTCACAAAATCCCGGCCTTTCTGGTCAAAGAACGGCACATAGCCGTGGTCTACAAATGCCCTGGTATCTAACTTGCCCGAGCCTACAGGGCGGTTCTTGTAGTTTAATTCATTAGCTTTTACAGCATCGTAAGCCAAATTAACATCGTAATTGCGGATGCCTACATTATATGCTCCGGCCACGGCAAGCCCCACAAAGTTGGTACCTACGCCAGATACATACTCGCTATTGGCAACCCCATCGCTAAACCAGCCTTTATCTTTATAGATCTGTAACTGGGTGTTCACAAAGCTGCCGTACCATTCCGGGTAAGAGAGCGACCATAACTGCGTAATGTTCCAAAATCCACCCCAGATAGCATCGGTATCTATAAATTCTGCTTTAAGCTTTTTGTCCGTTTGCGTAGGTAAGCGGCCTGTTTGCCCGCCATGTTTCGGGTAATCGCCGTTAACATCACTGGCTATGCCCCTGCCTAATAACGAATGAAATAAGCCTGTATAAAACTTGGTCTTGTTTTGTGCATCGGTACCCTCAACCGTAATTTTGCCTAATTGCTGCTCCCAGGTTTCCTGTGCTTTTGCCTTAGCCTTATCAAAGGACAGGCCATTGGCTTCGGCTACAAAATTAGCTTTGGCATTGGCATTTGAGGTATAGGACAAGCCTGTTTTAACCTCAATTACTTCATTATCATCTGTTTTATAATTGAGCACCAAACCGGCACCTTTACCTTTAGAAACGGCAGTGTTTTCTTTTACATCATCGCCAATAAAAGCATAAACAGATGCGGGTTTCTTACTTACCTCGCCGTAAAAATACATGTTCACCGTGCCTTGAGGGTCGTAAATGTTTACATATTTGGGATAAGTGCTTACAAAACCTTCAAAGTGCGTATCATCTATCATTTTTATGGATGCATCGGTAGCATCGCTACTTTCGCCTTGTTTGTTTCCAATATCCAATATTATGTGCGACAACTCATTCTTAGGAAAAGTATAGCGTTGAAAGCCTACGCGTTTTGTCGCGGTCAGCTCGGTTGTTATCTTATAATCATCAAGCAGCACTTTATAGTATCCGGGTTCGGCAACCTGGTTCTTCCGGTCGAATTTTGAGCGGTATCCGATATTGGGGCCTTCCAACTCACCAGGTCGGACTTTTAATGTCCCCGTTGTTGGCATATAACTTACACCGCCAACCTGCCATTCATGAAAATGCACAAAGCCTTCTATCGAGTTTTGGCGGGTATCATACCCTACTGCTTCCCAGCCAGACGGGTTACCGTAATGCCCGTTGGTAGATGGCGCCAGTTTAGCCATACCATAAGGCACGGCTGCAGGCGTATAAAAAAACCAGCGGCTGTGTGCCGTACCAATATTAGGGTCTACGTATCGTGAAACATTTTCACGCTTTACACTGCATGCAGACAACGCCAGCGCCATCAAAGCAACACCCGTACCGAACTTTATTTTCATTTGTAGTTATTTATAACAGCGGCCGCGGCCACCGGGTATTTACTTATCGTATTTTGCCATCATTGCCTGCACGCGCTGCATCCATGCCTGGTCTACACCCTCAATTTCGGGCGAGCGGTTGCTACCGTTAAAGGCTGCAAAAAAGTAGTAGGCGTGCGAGTCGGCATTGCGGGTCGCCTTGTTCAAAGCGTCAATATTATTACGGGCGAAGGTAAGCCACTTTTCATCTTTATCCTGCTCGTATAACCTTATCATCCCTTGCGACCCCCAGCCACACCAGGCAGGATTAACACGGGTTTGGGTTGGGTCGGTATTAAAAATGTAGCCTTTGTATTGGGCGTTCCATAAAACATTATTCATAGCATTGCCAATGGCTTGTGCCTTTGTTAGGTAGGATGCATCATTAACAGCCTTGCCATAAAGGATATCGGCCTCTAACATAACTGCATTATCATATGTAAATTTTTCGAAATGCTTGGTACCTGAGCCACTGCCGTCTATCTTCCAGATGTATAAGCCGCTTGCCGAATCGTACATGGTATTGCGCAGCCAGTTATTTACCTGGGTTGCCCAGTCGCGGTAGGTGGTTTCGCCAGTAATGGTATATAGTTTGGCAAATAGCTGCATGGCTACACCGTTAGATTGTGTTGGTTTATCCGGCTTGGCGGTGTTCCACCAAAATCCGCCACCATAGGTATTATCCCAAAGGCCGCTGTTGATAAGCCAATCGGCACATGCCCTGGCTTTGGCAAGGTACGCTGCCTTATCTGCCCCGGTGGTAATTTCATAAGCCTCCAGGTAAACCATACCCGTAAGGCCGTTATCATCAACATATTTATCGCCGGCGGCACCTGTACCGTTCAGGTTTACAGATGCAAAGTAACCGCCACGCAGATCGGCCTTATCCCAAAAGCCATCCATAAAAGCAAAGGTTTTGTTCATGTACGTTAATGCCGATGCATCGCCTGCCGCCACCAAAGCAGCGTCGGCATATATCTGGCTTACGTTATACCACTCGTAACACGCGTTGACACCCGTGGTGGTATTTGCCCTGTAGCTAAAGCTCGAGGTAAGCAGGTTATTGCTAATGAAACTGCGCGTTTGCTTAGCCTGGTCGAGGTATGAAGTGGTTGTAACCGGCGGCACAACAACGGGCGGCTTTGTACCACCACCGTTACCAGGTGTAACTTGTTTATCCTTACTGCACGATACCGCTAACAACGAAGCAACGGCTATCCACCCAAATAATATTTTTTTCATTGATGATAGAATTAGAAAGCACCCACAGCTTTAGGCCGCAGGCGCTTTGGTTTGCAACGGTTTATATAACCGTTACTTTATGTGTATAAGCATCTGGGCCAAAGGTTACATCTACCTTAACGTTTTTCTTATCGGCAGATGGATCAAACTTGTAGGTGTTGTTCCACTGATCGTTGGTTACCGGTAATAAGTAAAAATAAGAAGCCGGTTTACCTGCCGGCGCATCGTTGTTTTGAGCGCTGCTGCCTACATACTCCAGACCGGCTGCAGTATGTATAATAAACTTATAACGTTCATCACGTCCCCACGAAAACTGGTAGAATTCTACAGCGGTTTTAGGCGTTTCGAATGTACCGTTACCAATGTAGTTTAATGTACCTATTTCGGTATTGTAGGCAGACATAAACAACCCGATAGACTGGATCTCGACAGATTTGGCAGTTGCCGATGTAAAATCAAAATTTAAGCGAAACGCTTTTTGCGCCCCTGTTACAGTAGTTGCAGTTGTACCCTCTTTGATCAGGCCGTTCTCGATATAATATTTTTTCCCGCCGTCTGTGTTTTTATCCGTAAGGTAATAATCGCCTGCTTTTAAAGAGGTATAGGCTTCAAAAATGCCGTCTTCTATTTTTCTCAACTTTACAGCTTTAGAAATATCCGCACCACCTTCGGTCGCCGAACCGGTGATGTAAAGTTCCGCAGGGTTTTCTGCAAAACCTGCCGGGCGCTCTAATTGTAGTGTACGCGACGCCGATGATGGTTTCGCATTGGTACCTTTTGATGCGATAATCGTCCATTTTAACTTGCCAGTGCTTGATGAGGCAATGCCTGCCGAGTTAGCTATCTTATTAAGATCTTTATGGGTTAGCGTTATTTCCGTTTTGGCACCGCCACCGTCTGATACAACTTTGTACACCGGTTTGCTAAAATCGCCGGTCTCTTTATCAAAGGCAATTTCATATAAGATCACCCCGCCATCATCTGTAGACGCGGCATCCCATTTGAACAGCACATTTGCCGCACTGGTAGGGTCGAGCTTTACATCGGCATTATCATTAGGCGTAGCCAGTGTACCAACCGGGGTAAGGCTAAGGTCAAGGGGCCGGTTCTCTTTTTTGCAGGAACTTACTGCAATTACGGCAAGCAGCATTACACCTGCCCTCATCAATTTTTTCATATCGTTGTAATTTTTTAATTGGTTTAGTTGGTATAACCCGGGTTTTGTTTCAGGTTTTTGTTCAGGTCGATATCATGCGCGGGTATAGCCCACAGGTAATCCCTACCCGGGTTAAACTTGCGTAACTGAGTACGGATGTACCCGTTATCGGTATTTTGATCTACCGAGAATTTGGCACCGTGCGCGTAACCGTTCATAACAGTTTCGGCGGTTTTCCATCGCCTGATATCGTCAACACGCAAGCCTTCCATGGCGAGTTCCACCCTTCTTTCGCGGCGAATGATGTTGGTCATATCGGCAGCCCCGGGGTAGTTTAATGCACCAGCTTCGTTAAAGCCGGCCCTTGCACGTAAAGCGCCAATGGTTTTGTTCCAAACGGTTGCATCCATCTGGCCAAGGCTTTGTTTGGCTTCGGCATAATCCAACAGGATCTCGGCATACCTTATCAGGTGCAGGTTGTTACCAGATACAAAGTTTGCCAGCGCGCTTGGGTCGAAATATTTGCGCCAGTAGTAAGCCGTAGCAGATGCCGCCTGCGAACCCGCGTTGTACTCATCCAGGCCGGGTTGTACAGGGTCTGTGCCCGGTTTTATGTAAATGGTTTTTGTTGAGTTATTTGCATTTACCCAGGTATAACGGTCATACACAACGGTAGCGGTTAAGCGTGGGTCGCGATTTATATACGGGTTGCTTTCCACATAGCCCGAACCTGTTTCCTTGATGCCTTTACCGTTCAGCATAATGTAATCGTCAACAAGCTCTTGCGTTGGGGCCATATTGCTGACGCGGCCACCCACTGTGCGTGGCGCAAAATCCCAAAAGTTATTCCATGTACGAAGCGTAGGCACATATTGCAGCGACAGGATGCTCTCTTTAGTGTTTTTATTTACGTTAGGGTCACTGAATAACGCGCTGTAACTGGTTTCTAAAGCGTAGTTACCGTTGGTGCCCTGGTTGTTCATCAGTTTCTCGCACACGGTTACCACGTCGGCCATACGGTCGCCCTGGTAAAGCAACACTCTGGCCTCTAAAGCCAGTGCCGCGCCTTTAGTAATACGGCCATTTTCTGTATCAGCGATAGCATCTTTTGACGGCAGATCGTTAGCTGCTGCTTCCAGTTCATCCATCACAAATTTTATAACTTCTGCCTTTGGTGAACGGGCAATGGTTTGCGCTTCTTCGGGCGTGGCATCATGGTCAACAATGGGTACATCGCCATACCATTTAGCCAGGTTAAAGTGCTCAAACGCGCGGATAAAACGAGTTTCGGCCTTTAGCCTTGTTTTAGTTGCCGCTGATATAATTGTGTTTTTATCCACGTTTGCCAGGAAAATATTACACGATTTTATGGCCGAGTAATAGTTGTTCCAATCGCCGGCAAATTTACCTGTTTGCGATGTGGCATTCCCACTGGCAATAAGGTTAAGGTCGCCCGATGGCGAATAAGCGTTATCAGATATCGCCTCGGCATCAAAATATAAGCCGCTGTTATAAATAAGGCTGTAATTATTATACAGGGCGTTGTAAACGTTTGCTTCTACCTGCCAAAAGGTAAGGTCAGAGAAACGGTCTGTTGGCGCGATGTCGAGTTTTTTACAACCCGATGCCGCAAAAACCGCAACAGATACGATCAAAAGCTTTTTTAAAAATTTCATATCTATATGTTTTAAATATTATCTGTTTAGAATGTTAAGTCGAGGCCTGCACCATAAAATACCGGCAGCGGGTATTGCCTTGCACTGTTAGATGACGAACCGGGGTTTAGGTTGTTACCAAACTCTGAGGTTTCCGGGTCAATGAATTTAAGTTTGCTTAGCGTTGCCAGGTTTTGGCCTATAAGCGACAACCTTAGGCGTTGTATACCCAGTTTCTTTGTCACTGTCGGGCTAAAGCTGTATCCAATATTTACATTCTTTAGACGTACGTAGGCCGCATTGTATTTATACAAGTCAGATCCTGTACGCCAGTTATTAGTGTTTGACGGCGACCCAATGTTAGCCAATATGGGGTACCGGGCATTGGGGTTAGTTGGCGACCATATATCTGTTTGGTGCTCGTAAACTGTTGCACCGTACCCGTAATGGAACGGCTCTATAAGTTCGCCGCGCAAAAACTCGTCGCGTTTGCCAACCCCCTGGATGAATATCGAAAGATCGAAACCTTTATAAGACGCGCGGTAGGTAAAACCAAACGTATAACGCGGGAACGGGTTACCCAAAACAGTTTTATCTTTCTCGTCGATGATGCCATCGCCATTGCGGTCTTTAAATTTCAAATCGCCGGGTTGTACGGAGTTACCTGCAATTTTCGGAGAGTTGTTTATATCATCCTCGTTTTGGAAAAAACCGTTTGTTTCGTAACCGTAGTACTGGGTTACCGGCTCACCTACCTTCCTGATCAATTGGAATACATCCTGATTGTAAATGGTTTGGGTTGCATCGCCGGTTAGTTGCAGCAGTTTGTTCTGGTTATCGGCAACGTTAACGCTAAAGCTTTGGGTAAGGTCTTTACTGCGTAAGTTATAGGTTAAAGATGCTTCCCAACCGGTATTGCGTACCTTGGCTACGTTATAGTCTGGAGAACCCGCGCCAAAAATGAACGGCACATCGGCCCTTGGTGCAAGGATGTTGCTGGTAGTAGCCCTAAAGTAATCGAAGGTAGCGGTTATCCTGTCGTTAAATAAGCCGGCATCAAAACCAATGTTCAGTTTAGCTGCTTTCTCCCAGGTGATATCGCGGTTAGCAATATTGGTACCTGCACCGCCTACTATATTATTACCAAAACCATATGCATTGGCGTAGTTAAAGTAGGTAGTTTGATATTGGTAGTTACCCACGTTTTGGTTACCTACAATACCATATGATGCCCTTATTTTAAAAGTACTTAATGTGTTTTTAACAGGCTCCATAAAACTTTCCTGGGTTACTATCCAGCCGGCACTTACCGACGGGAAGAAACTTGCCCTGTTTCCTGCAGCGAACTTTGACGAGGCATCCTCGCGGAACATCGCCTCTAACAGGTATTTGTCTTTGTACGAATAATTTACACGTCCAAATGCTGACAGCAAGCTGGTTGAGTTTACCGCGATACTGTTATTTGAGTTTTGCGTATCAACAATAGTACCCGTGGTAGGGGTGCCTAATAATGGGTCTGTTAGTGTTTTTTGCAATTGAAACCCCTTTTGGTTATACGTTTCGCTTGATACACCTGCAAGGATCTTAAACGTGTGGTCGCTTATTTTTTTGTTGTACTCGGCGTAAAGTTTTGTGTTGGTAAGTAATGATTTGCTGTTACCGTCTAACACGGTAAGGTCGTTACCGTATACACCGGCAGGCAGGTAATTAACCTGTGTACGGCGAAAGAAAGTGCCATTGTTTTGTATGGTTCCACCAAACTCACCAGTAAGTTTCAAATCTTTGGTGATACTTAACTGACCGTTGAACGCACCGAAGATCTCATCGTTATCAGCCTGGTTGTAACCGCCCTTTTCGAGCACGCCATACTCGTTGTATTGAGATGCAACGGGGTTAGTCAGATAGTTTCCATTCTCGTCTTTCCAACTATAATTATGAGGTACGCGGTTTGCATCGGCAAAAATATTGTTATCGCCAACGCTGTTGCTTTTGTTGCGCGTTTTGGTGTAGTTTAAGATAATGTTGGTCCTGAACTTGCCAATTATCGAAGTTTGGTTTAACCTCAGGTTGTACTTCTGGTAGCCAAAATCGGCACCTGTGCCGCCGTTACCTATCAGGTTGCTGCCCTGGTTTTGGTAACCTGCAGATATGTAGTACGAGTTGGTTTCGCCACCACCAGTAATGCTCACGTTGTGGGATTGCAACGGTGCTTTTTTCAACAAGTGTTCGATATCCCACGTACCGTTACCCGCATCTTTTAAAGCCTGGATCTGGTCGGGCGTGTAGGCAGCCGGCAACCCTGAGTTGATAAGTGACTGGTTTTTGTAATAAGCATTATCCCAGGCATCAACCTTGTGTACCAATACATTTGCATCCTGTATACCATAGCTGCCATTATAGCTAACCGTGGCTTTCGAGTTAAATTTACCGCCTTTGGTAGTAACCAAAATAACCCCGTTAGCCGCACGCGAACCGTAAATAGCTGCCGAACCCGCATCCTTTAATACGGATACGCTTGCAATATCATTTGGGTTGATTGTGTTTAAGTTACCATCGATAACCACAAGTGGCGTGTTGTCGCCAAGCGTGCCCACACCGCGGATATTCACAGTTACATCGCTACCCGGGTTAAGGTTGGTTTGCTGGATGATAAGGTTGGGTGACTCGCCCTGCAGCGCCTGGTAGGTATTAAGCACCGGTTTGTTCTCGATGTTTTTTGAACTGATGGTACTTACCGCACCGGTTACGTTGATACGTTTTTGTGTACCGTAACCTACAACCACCACCTCGTTAAGGCTGGTGTTGTTGGCCTTAAGGCTAACGTTGATCTCGGTTTTACCGGCAATGGCAACTTCCTGTTTGGCAAATCCAATAAAACTGAATGTTAAACTTTTACCGGCATCAGTATCGGGGATGCTAAGAGAATAGCGGCCGTTAACATCCGTAACGGTACCAATAGTTGTGCCTGATACACCCACACTAACACCTGGTAACGGTTGGTTTGTATCGTCCAAAACCCTACCTGTTATTGTAATATTGAAAGCACTTTTGCTTACTTTATGGGTTATACTTACCGCTTTGGCATTTGCCGTATAACAAGGCAGCACAGCCAAACCAAGCAGCCCGGCTACAAGTGGCCTTGTATAAAGCCGCTTTAATTTTTTTAGTTTGTGTAATAGTTTTAATCTCATAATTAATGGGTTTTGTTGGTTTATTTATTTAGAGGTTATTGGTGCGCGCATTCTTCTCTATGCTTCGCGTTTATAGGTTTCTTTCCAGTAATTTTCGATATTTTCTAACGAGCGGCCTTTAGTTTCGGGGATGAGTTTCCATGTGATCCATAATGCCGGCGAACAGCAGATGGCGAAGATCCAGAACGTCCATGACGAGCCCAGGCCTTCCAGCATTAAGGGGGTTAACTGCCCAACTAAAAAATTACCTATCCATAAGGATAACGTTGCCAGTGCCATTGCTTTACCACGAATGGCATTAGGGAATATTTCGCCTACCACAACCCAGCATACCGGGCCAAATGAAAACGCGAAGCAGGCGATAAAAGCCAATATGAATATCAGGATCCAGGGGCCGGAAGTTACGCCCAACGCAAACAGCGACCCTATGATAACCAGCGATACCACCGCGCCGCCTACGCCTGCAAACAACAGGGGTTTGCGCCCCCATTTATCTATAGTAAAAATGGCAACAAAAGTAAATACCACATTTACCAGGCCTATGGTTACCTGGCCGCCAAGGGCGTTATTTAAGGTAAACCCGGCTTGTTCCAAAATCCTTGGCCCGTAATAGATCACCGCGTTTATACCGCATACCTGCGACAGGAACGGCAGTAACAACCCTATCCACAATGCTTTGCGGTAAACGGGTTTAAATAATTCTTTTAACGAAGTATCGTCGTTATCGTCCTGCGCTTTAAAGGCGTTAATTTCGTTGGCGGCAGCTTCTGCACCGTCAATTTTTATCAGGATGTCTTTCGCTTTTTGTTCTTCGCCATTAAGCAACAGCCATCTTGGCGACTCGGGTACTACAAATAGACTTACCAAAAACACAGCCGCGGGTATTGCGCCAAGGCCCAGCATTGCGCGCCAAACCTGTGCCGAAAAAATGGTGTGCATACTGCCATCCCCGTAAGCATCTGACGCATGGTTTGCCAGGTAAGCATTGGAGAAATAAGCCAGTACAATACCAATTGTTAAAGCCAGTTGATAAAGCGACACCATCATACCACGGTAGCGCGATGGAGAAAATTCTGAGATATATAATGGCGACACCATAGAGGCCACGCCAATACCAAGCCCGCCAATTAACCGGAAGATGATCAATACCGTAAAAGAGTTTGAAAACATACAACCCAGCGCCGATGTTAAAAACATTACTGCCGATAGTATCAATACTATTTTGCGGCCATATTTATCGCTCAGTTTACCTGAAAAGCTTACGCCTATGATACACCCCAGCAATGCGCAGCTAACAAACCAGCCTTCGCTTACGGCATTCAGGCTAAAATCGTTTTTCACCAGGCTAACCGTGCCGGATATTACGGCGGTATCAAACCCAAACAGGAAACCGCCAAGCGCGGCCACTACACACACCAGGTATAAATAGGTGGTGCTTTTTTTATTTTGGATATGAGTTATCGTGTCAATCATTTTGTTTATTTTAAAAAGGCTTTAATAACTTTTGCACGCCCTTTACCCAGGTTGGTTAAGGTATATGAACCGGCTGCCGCGGGCACTACAAATGTTTCTGCATAGGCAAAATCGTGTTTTGTACCATCGGCGGTTTCGATAGCTATAGCTTTGCCTTCTACCAGCATCAGCACATGGCAAACATTATGGGTTTCAATAGTAGTTTGCTTATCAAATTCTACACGGTGCACATCATAAAAATGATCGGCATGGGTTGGCATGTGTACCAGCTGGTAACCTTCGGCCTGCTCAATTACCTCTGGTTTCGAGATCAGTTCGCGGTAAACCTGTTTGCCTTTGCGGCTAAAATCAAGGTTGTTAAAGGCATGGTCTATATTGATGGGGCGCGGGTTCCCGTCAAGGTCAAGGCGCACCCAATCGTACATTTTAAAGGTGAAGATATAAGGTGTAGCGCTTATTTCTAACACCAGGTTACCCGAGCCCGCGCTGTGCACGGTGCCATTAGGGATCAGGAACAGGTCGTGCTTTTTAGCTGGATGGGCCTGTACGTATTGCTCTATTTCTATTGCCTCGCCCAAGTTCTGGCTTTCTTCCAGCACGCTTTTAAATTCATCGGGGTTAATGCTATCTTGGAAACCGAGATATACCTGCGCGGTGTTATCGCAATCTAAAATGTAATAGGTTTCGTCCTGCGTGATGTTCTCGCCAAAATTCTCCTGAATATATTTTAGTTTAGGGTGGCATTGGATTGAAAGGTTACCGCCTTTAAAAGTGTCCAGGAAATCGAAACGGATAGGGAACTCATCACCAAAACGGGCGGCATGTTTACCCAGAATATTTTGATTATTACTGAACATGATGGTATCAAATGATACCTCCAGTAAATTACCGTCACTTTCAAAAACCAAACCATTCTCGGGCACGATCAGTTCAAACGACCATGCCAGGTTCACAACATCGGTGTTTAAGTTTTTGATGTGTTCTTTCATCCACTGGCCACCCCAGGCACCGGGCTCGAACCATGGGCGCACCCGAAGTACAGATTTGCTTAATTTGCTTAATCCTTCGGCAAAGTCAGCCTTGTGCATCCAGTTAATGGTGTCAGGCCATTGGCCGTCGGCTATTACGGCTATTTTATTAAGGAGCGCTTTTTTATAATTGTTAAGCATCACCCAATCCACAAAGTAAAAACGTTTGTACATCTGGAATGGCTCGTTAGCTTCAGTGGCCCCTAAGTTGGTGATGCTACCCGCGCGCATCCTAAACTGGATCTCGTTCTTAGGGATATCGAAATAAATAACAGGCACATCCCAGCCGGATAATGCAGCGCCTGTACCTATAATAATATTGATGTCGCTATTTTTATCGGCAACTTGTTCCGTAATGCCGGCCTCGAACAGGTCTTTCAGCGATAGCGTAGTTTTAGTACCCCATACAGACGATTGTTCGCCCAAAAATGGGTTAACCAATTTATTTACTTCATCTGCAGGTTTTAGGTGATCGGCCGTGTGGATCCAATTAACGGTAAGCCCTTGTTCGGCAAAGCAGTTCTCCAGGCCATTCTGTATTCTATCCCAAAAAACACCCACGTAACCATCTATCAGTACTGTTTTGTTACCGATGATATATTTGGCAAGGGAATCGAAACCGTTAAATATTTTACCGTTACCTAATGCTGATGCCGGGTACACATTATAACCGCCCCCATCGTTAAATGTATCCGTTAATTTTGCGGGCATTAAAAACTGTGATGTTTTCCTGCCTTGGTTTTTAAGATCTGGTAGTTGCTTGTAATCTTTTAAATCGATATTCATTTTTATAGTAATGTATGCACATATAAATCCTAAATAAAACCCCTTCGAAAGGGCTCTTTATGTTATCAGGAAATGCAAATTTATAATTGGCTTGTGGTTATAATGTACAAACATATGAACAAAATTTAAAATACCAAATTTATCTAAATATATTTTTTAGATGGTGTAAAACGTACACATTAGCTATAATTATGCGAAATCAAGCCATTTGATATGTATGTACAAATTATACACTTAATTAAATTCGTTATTATTGTGTAATTATAAACCGTCATGAAATATTCTATAGATCATAAAAGCCCTATCCCCCTGCATATACAGGCCGAAGAACTTTTAAGGAAACTAATTAACGAGGATGAATTTCAGAATGGAAAATTGATGCCTAACGAGGTAGAACTTGCCAAAATGCTTGCCATATCGCGCACTACGTTGCGCCAGGCAATAAACAAGTTGGTATTTGAGGGGTTATTGATCCGCAAGAAGCGTGTAGGTACCAAAGTTAACCAAGCTACGGTAAGCTCAAAATCAAACAACTGGCTCAGTTTTTCGCAAGAGATGAAATTGCGAGGCATCACCATAAAAAACTTCGAACTACACGTTACGTGGGTTGATGCTGATGAAGCACTGGCTAATTTTTTTGAAATAAAAGCAGACCGTAAAGTACTTAAAATGGAACGTGTCCGCGGTAAACCCAATGAACCGTTCGTATATTTCGTTTCCTACTTCCACCCCCGTATTGGCCTAACCGGCGACGAGGATTTTAAACGACCGCTTTACGAACTGCTGGAGATGGAATATTCTACAGTAGCTACCTTATCAAAAGAAGAAATAAGCGCCCATGCCGCCGAAGAAGATATTGCCGAAAAACTGCGCATAACAGCAGGCAGCCCTGTTTTATTACGTAAAAGGTTTGTATTTGACCAGGGCGAGCGCCCGCTTGAATATAACCTGGGTTATTACAAGGCAGATAGCTTTGTGTACACTGTAGAAAGCAGGCGTTGATAATATTAAGATTTTAGTAAGTTGGGGTTGATACTAAAGATACGGAGCAATACTTGATAGTCTTTAATTCTATAACGACATTTACTTTATAAGCATTAGCAATTTTGAATATTTTTTTCAGGTACCCTATTTGGTGACCCGAGTAAGTTTAAGATATATAAAGCATTGATTTAGACAGCGCAAGATAATCGTCTTTGTTTCCCTCCTTCTCCGCCTATAATAATTCAAAAACAGGTCACCGAAATATCATAAGTTACTGTAATACAATCTGTTCAGTGAGTGAACATCTTGATTACAGCTTAAAGGGTTTCTAAGACCCAGGTCCAGCAGTTCCTTTCTGGAAGACTCTAACCGGGACTGCATAGTTTCCTGCATAAACCAAAGCTAATAAAACCTTCTTGATTTAGGAACCTATAGCATTTATAGAAATGTTTATCAAATTGGCCCGTTGTAGAGAAAACAGTTTATTATTCCCCTCTAGCTACCTATTAGAGACCTGTACGTAACGGTGAAATACAAACCCCTGTAATACAACAACTGGCGAAAAACTGTTTAAATCCCCCCCGCTCCATTTTTGTTACGCCGCAGTACTTACTGCATAAATTGATAATGCCAAACTATTAAGTCTTATATAAGGCTGTACTTAATTGTCTAATTTTTGTGCTTTGAAGGATTTGTGTTAATTCAATTCCGACCACCATATAGGATGATTTATTGTCAATTTTTGAGAGTGCAATTTTACTCTTTAGCGTAAGGTCTATCCAATCAACGTCACATCGTTATTAATAACGACTAATAAGCCTAATCCAGGTTGTGTTTAGACTGGACTTTAACCAGCTTCTTTTTCATCCACTCATCTTTCTCATCTATCTTAAATGAATATTTACCTTAAACTTTCATTTAAGTATTCGAGGTGACAACAATAATCGTAAACCAAGCTAACTCTATAAATAGCCTGATTTACGATCCGGTTATTCGTCAATATCCGATATTTTGTTTTAAAATAGCGGCCCCACCAGCACCGCTTAAGTCTATCTGCCTTTGCGGTATAGGATAATATTCATTTTTGCCAGTTGTAAAATGGCCTCCTCTAACATCTTGGGTAAACTGGCCCTGGTAACTTATATAAGCGTTCAATTCTTGTGCGGCGATACCCCACCTCACTAAATCAAAAAACCGGTGCCCCTCTAAAGCCAGCTCGATTTTACGCTCATAATAGATAGCTTTCAAAGCCAAGTCTTTACTACTAAAATAACCAGAAGGATACGTTCTTATTTTGTAATTAGCCGCAGGAGTACTTGAAAAACCTGCGGTTGGTTTATCCGGATTTTTGTATTCGTAAACGAAGCCAACCGGCTTAGATGCCCTGTCGCGCACCATATTTACCAAGGCCAAAGCCCTTGTTAAGCCTCCTGTTTGTGCTTCTGCTTCTGCGGCCATCAACAGTACATCAGAAAAGCGGATAATGTTGTTGTTAATACCCGAGCCCGGCGCCCAGGAAAGCATATCACCTTCGGTACCTTGAGCGGCTTGGCCAAACACCATTTTAATAGGTGAGTACGGGCCGGCATAAGGTTGGTTCCTTACCCAATCATTTCCAGGATGATTACCCCAGTCAAGATATGGAATCCCGCGGCGTCCTGTTGTCCAGTCTAAACGGGGGTCTATATTACCGGCATCAGGTGTAAAGGGCTGCGCCGAGGATAAATTCATATCCGTCTTTATTGGATGATCGTTGTAGTTATCTAAATAAGGTAACCCCGTCGCATCTGTTCTGAAATGGTTGACCAAATCTATGGATGGCTGGTAAAAGCCACAACAACCAAACGGACTGCCTGTACCGTACGGAAAGTTTAGCATATCGCCGTTATTAGCGTTAGACGGCCCGCTAGGGTCGGCATTGGCGGCTGCCTGTACTGCAAAAACAGATTCGGGGCTGTTATTGGTAGCTGCCCTGAAATTATCCTCAAAACGATCGTTCAAAGCATACTTGGCGCCTGATGCTGTTGTACCCTGATTGATAACGGTCTCAAAAAGGTCGCGGGCCTCCGCAAACTTATGCTCATACAAATAGGCTTTAGCAAGATATACCCCCGCGGCCCATTTATTAGCCCGACCTGCATCAACTTGTTCGCCTTGCATATTTTCGTATGCAAACTTAAAATCGTCCTCAATTTTAGACCATATATCAGTATTATTTGGTTGATTAAAATCAGTTGTATGCTCATCAATGTAAGGCACGTTATTAAACATTTTTTTAAGATCGAAGTAATAGTGGGCGCGTAAAAAACGGGCCTGTCCTAGCAGGTTTGCTTTTTCTTCCGCCGAAAAGGTGGTAACCTTTCCTATGGTATTTATCAAAACATTAGTGCGTGATATTCCTTCATAATCTGCCTTCCATTTACTGTTAAAAAAGCCATTGGTTGCATCACTGTTGTATTTTTGGATTAGCTCTATGGGGGTTTGGTCGCCCGGGTCGCTACCTTTGTTAGCATCGCCGCCGGCAACACCACCATAGATCCAGTTATCTGGCGATGCTTCCCATGCGCCACCGCCGCCAATAGCGGCATCGCCGCCCTGCTGGCCATCAAGTGTAGCGTAAGCACCTATTAATAACTGGTTAACGCCTTCTTTTGATACTAAAAGCGGGCTTTCCAACGAGCCGGTTAATGGCTTTTCTAAATATTTTTGACATGAGCTAAATGCTAAGGCACCGGCTAATGTTATTATGATCAAATTTTTTGTTTTCATCTATCAATATTTTACAATTATCAACTGGTTATAAAGAGAAATTTACACCTATCAAGAAAGTACGCGGGCTTGCATAAGTACCCTCGTCTATACCGAAGTTTAGTACCCCACCATTAAGCTCCGGATCGGTACCTGTATACCCAGTTATGGTAAACAAATTGGTAGCAGATGCGTAAACCCTTAATTTTTGTATCCCGGATTTTTTCGACATGTTAAAGGTGTAGCCAATTTGAGCATTACGGGCACGTAAATAAGTGCCATTTTCTACAAAGTACGAGTTTGGCGTAGAACCACTGCTTGTAGATGCATCTAATTCTTGTATTGGCGCTTTAGCATTGTGATTTTCCGGCGTCCAGGAATCATATAAGGCTGTTTTGCTTTTGGCAGTTTCAAATGAGGAATAAAAATCTCTCCAGTATTTTACATTATTCCAGATCTTGCCACCAAAAGAACCATACAGTAACATATTAAAATCGAAACGTTTATAGGTAAATCCTAAATTTAAACCAGCTGTGAATTTAGGGTTAGGATCGCCAATAAACGTCCTGTCAGAATCATCTATCATACCATCGCTGTTAACATCCGCATAGCGGAAACGGCCCGGTTTAACATCTGTTTGATAAACAGCATCCGGGTTACCTGTTGCTGCCTGTACTTTAGCATTTGCAGCGTCAATCTCTGCCTGCGAATTCCAGAAACCGGCTGTTTGATAACCATAAAACTGGCCTATAGGGTGGCCAACTTCATTGCGTACCATGTTTACATCAAAACGGCGCGAAATGTCTGAATAAAAGTAGGTAGCACTGTTTGATACTTTTGTAATTTTATTACTAAAGGTGGTAACAGACAAAGTAGAATTTAATTTAAGATCCTCATTTATTTTGAAGTTACCTGTTACAGATACATCAAAACCGTCGGTTTTCATTTGTGCAATATTTACGTACGGAACGGTACCATTACCTTCGGTTCCTAAACGCTCTGGGTTAAACAACAGGTCTTTAATATCTTTACGGTAATAATCGGCAGTTACGGATAATTTGTCGCCAAAGAAGGTAGCGTCGAACCCAAGGTTGCTGTTGATGTCTTTTTCCCACCTTGCATCGGGGTTACCTATGTGTTGCTGGTAAAAACCGGGTTGTATAGCAGTACCACCACCAATTGGGTAATAGGATTGGCCGATACTGCTGCCATAGGTATTGTAGGCATTATCTGGCGTAAGGTTAAGTTGGTTACCCATAATTCCCCATCCACCACGTATCTTCAAATCAGACAACCATGCAACACTCTTTAAGAAACTCTCTTGAGATAGGCGCCAGCCGGCACTAAAAGCCGGGAAGTAACCATATTGATGTTCTTTGGAGAATTGTGAGGAGCCATCGCGGCGAATGGTAGCATTGAAGAGGTACTTGTCATTATATGTATAATCTAACCTTGCAAATTCAGAAAAAATAGAATAAGTACTATGTGAGCCATAATTGCTTGATCCATTTGCTGATCCCGTGTTCAGGTTAACATAATTAGGATCAAAATTAAAATAGCCCTGCCTGGTACCGCCAATGCTATTCTCATAACTTTCAAAGGCTTCTACCCCGGCAACAAATTTAATATCGTGCTTATTTATCTTTTTATGATAACTTAAATTATTTGTCCAGGTATAATTCCAGTTACTGTAAGAATCTTCACCATAACTATTGGTTTGGGAATTCTCTTTACTTTCATAAGTAGGGTAATTAAAGTAATGCGAATTGCCGTTACCTATATCGCCGCCAAAAGTACTGCGGAAATTAAAATCGTTCAAAAAATCAGCTTCGGCATATACGTTACCAAAAAGGCGGTAACCTACATCGCCGTTTACTTTTGAACGCTGCTGTATAGCAACCGGGTTATTAGCGTCGCCCAAGCCAGAGCCGTAGCTACCCGCATAATTGCCCGCTATATCATAAACCGGGATAATAGGTTGTTGTCTAATAGCCATTGTAATAACACCATCCGGGTTATTACCACCAACTTTAGGATTTTTGGTTAACGAATATGCCAGGTTTTCGCCAACCCTAACGTGTTTATTAATATTGAAATTGGTGTTAGTCCTTAAAGTATAACGCTTCTGATAAGTATTCATCAGTGTACCCTGCTGGTTAAAATAATTGGCCGATACCAGGTAGTTACCCTGATCATTTCCTCCGCTGATGGCCACGTTATGGCTGGTTATAGGCGCGCTTTTAAAAATCTCGTGATACCAATCTGTACCCGCTTTATTGGCTTTGGTTATCCTGTAAAAGCTGTTAAAATCATCCCCGGTTGTATAATACGGATTAACGTAGTACAAAGATGGATCTACAGATGGATTACCTGCTTTGGTGCCCGCCGGTACTATATAATCAGGCAAAGTGTAAGTTGAGCCTGTTCCGGTTGGGTTATATTGCTCGTCCGTAAAATCTGTAATGCCCGAGCTGGTTTGTGCCAGATGTTTTAAGTCGGCCATTTCCTGTGGACTAAGCGTGTTCCAAACGTTACCACTTTTAGGCACCTGTGTACCATAGTAAGCATCATATTGGATGTTTACTTTGCCCTTACCCCTCTTTGTGGTAATAATAATTACACCATTTGCGGCCCTTGCACCATAAATAGATGCCGAACTTGCATCTTTCAGGATCTGGAAACTTTCTACATCATTTGGGTTTAACGTACTTGCATCCTGTGTAGGGATACCATCAATTACGTACAATGGAGTGTTATTACCAAAGGTATTAAACCCCCTTATGCGCACCTGCGGCTCTTCGCCCGGCTGGCCCGAACCTATAACCGTAACACCTGAAGCCTGCCCCTGTAACTGCGAGTTTACCGATGAGGAAGCTGTTTTATTTAAGTTTGCTACATTAACCACGGTTACAGCACCGGTAAGGTCTTTTTTGCGTTGGGTGGTATAACCTACTACTACAACCTCGTTCAGTGATTTTGATTCTTCTGTAAGTTTTACATTTATAACCTGGCGGCCGTTTACAGGCACTGTTTGTAGTGTAAATCCTACAAAGCTAAACTCCAGCGTGCCGGTACCATCTGGCAGGGTAATATTATATTTACCAGTAATGTCGGTAGTTACTGCAAGGCTGCTTCCTTTAAGTTTAACGGTAACTCCGGGTAAAGACTGGCCTGTTACATCAGTTACCACGCCGGTAACACTTAATACGGTTATGGCGTTATCGCCGGCGGGCTTTACAATTACTACGTTATCCATTATCTGGTAAGTAAGCGCCTGGTTATGCAATACCATTTTCATTACATCATCAATCGTGGCGTCTTTTGCAATAACCTGTATCTTTTTATCCTGGTTTACCTGATCAAGGCGGTAAAAGATACTGTATGTGCTGCTTTTTTCGATCTGCTTAAACATTTGCTTTACTGTGATGCTACTCTCATTAAAGTTGAAAACGTTTTGAGAATAAACCGCAGCATGTATTTGCATCATCCCCGTCAGGAGCAAAACGGTTACAAGCTTCATAATTTTGAGCGTTTTTCGCCATACGGCATTGGCCGTCACAGCTTTTCTGTAAAATTTAATCATAAATTTGCGTTAGTTAATTAGTTAATACAATGCTTCCCCAAGCGTTAGGGTATTAGCTATTAATCGATTTGATAAATATGCCCGGATTGTTAACGCAGTCCGGGTTTTTGTTTTATTAGCCTTACCCCATATTGTTTTTTTAGTTATGCTATTTAGTTAGTTAGTCTTAGTTATGGTAATTACTCCTCCGGTATTAGCAGAGTAGGTAATGGGCGTGTTCTGTTTAATAATATCCAGCACCCTATCAATACTTTTTACATTCTTAAAATTGCCCGAGTAACGAATGTGCTGCAGCGTGGTGTCAGCAATATTAATCTTTACATTATAGCGTCGTTCTAAAACACGTGCTATATCATTCATTGTGCTGCTATCAAACACAAGCAGGTTATCTTTCCATCCAATATAGCCATCTTCTTTATCTCGAGTAAACTGTGTGATTTGTATATCGTTATAGCTTTTTACGGAAGTATTGTTAACGCCTGTTAAGCTATCTACATTTTCCACTCCCCGGTTCCAGATACGCAGGGATTGTTTTTGCTTAATATAAATGCGGTTAGTTGCATTATCCTTTTGCCCTTTATCCTCTATAGATACCTCGCCAGTTACAACTGCTGTTTCAAAAAATGGATCGTTAGGATAAGCTTTTAGGTTAAACCGTGTACCAATATCCCTGATGATGTAATTTTTGGTGTGCACTAAAAACGGAAGATGTTTTTTACCCGGTGCGACATCAAAAAAACCTTCCCCTTCCAGGTAAACCGTACGCGTTGTTTTGCCAAAATCTGCGCCGTACTTAAGTACGGACCCTGAATTAAGCCAAACCACGGTACCGTCTGTTAATGTAACCTTACTTATTTTACCAGGTATTGCTGCCAACTGGTTAAGGGGCGCAATTTTTGGGGTTATATTTTTAAAGATCACCGTAACTATTACAACTAAAGCAGCAATTGCCACAGCCATAGCTGGCCATTTTTTTAAGTGTTTAATTCTGTTTTCCTGAGGGCGAGTTCTGCTTACAAATAAATTGAAAGCCTTTTTTGTATCAACTACCTTATCCGGATTTGATAATAAACTATTTTGCCACGCCTCATACAATTGGGCAAAATATTGTTCATTCTCCGGATGTGCATTAACCCAGTTCTTAACAACAACACTCTCCTCATCCGTAGCTTGCTTAGTAATATACTTTACCAGCAACATCTTTATATCTTCTTCTTCCCTCATTTAATACCTTTAAGACAACTAACTATCAAAATACCCCCAATAAAAATTTCTTATTTAGCAATTTGCATTCGGTAACAATTTTTTAGCGATTAGCTATGTAAATTAACACCATGATAAAATTATATTAACAAACTTGCAAGAATTGGGGATTAATTGTAACTTGTTAATGTTTTTTAAAAAGTCCAGGCACCTTTAAAAGGACGTAAATGTCAGAAGAAAATGAGATTTTGATAAAAAAATTGGTTGGAGGCGACAAGAAAGCCTACGAATGGATTTTTAATAGCTATTATCCAAAGCTTACCTTTTTTGCCAACCGCTTTGTTGATGACATGAATATCGCCGAAGAGATAATCGGGGAAGTATTTGTTATACTTTGGGAAAAACGCGAACAATTAAATATAACATGTTCTGTAAGTGCGTACCTCTACAACATGACCAAAAACAGGTGCATCAATTATTTAAAGCATCAAAAAATAGAAAACCTGTATGTAAATTATCTGCGAAAAAACAACTTGTTGGATATCTGTGCTGCCGATATAGAAGCTGGATATAATGATAAAGAATTGGCCCAACAAATTAAGTTTGCTGTTGATAGCCTGCCCGATAAGTGCCGCCAGGTATTTATCATGAGCCGTTATGAGGATATGAAGTACAAGGACATAGCCATGAAGCTAGAGATATCTTCCAAAACCGTGGAGAGGCACATGAGTATTGCCTTGGAAAAATTAAGGAAAATATTAAAATATGTTTCTTATGTGCTTTAACACAGCTATAGAAACTTATTTAAAACCTCTAATAAGTTACCGTAACCAGTTTTAATTTGCATCTAACAATAAATTTTATGATATTAGATAATAAGCATTAGCGAAATTGAATTATTTTTTAGGTGACTTACCCTTTACTCCCTGATTAGGCGTTCAGGTATTTTTTTGCGATACAAACCTGAATTAAGTCTAACCACCTACAAAATATCAACACCATTTTTCAGTTATTCGCATTCCTTTTCAGTTTGTATCTATGCCCTGCGCAGATTGATCAATAACACAAACTATTTAGTTGTAGCACCGTTTACATTAATGAGCATAGATAGCTACTGATGGGTAAAATATTTACAATAACAGCGGGCCTTGAAAATTTGGGTGCCCTGCGTACAGGCGGCCAAGGCTCTGTTTACAAAGGCCGCCGTATCGGAGAGATTTTTGTGGCAGTTAAGATTCTTCCTACCCCTATCCATGCCGAAAGCGAGGATGATAAGAATTTTAAAGACTTTATTAATGAGGTTGAAAAACTAAAAAAGGTTAACGAGAACCCTACCCCGCATGTGGTTAAAATATTAAATTCCGGCATAACCGAGAGCGGTTCACTGCCTTTTATTGAGATGGAATTTATTGAAGGGCCAGATCTGGGAGAATTATTAAAAAAGCCGCATGACCCAATTTTTACTGTTCCAGAAATTATAAAGGTGGCTAACCAGCTGGCCGCCGCCTTGGCACATTGCCATAAAGTATCGGTTAAACATGGCGATATTAAAAGCAATAATGTTAAATTTAATATACACACCGGAAACTATGTATTACTCGATTTTGGCCTGGCTATCATGTCTGATGAACAGCGGCGCGACAGCCTGAAAAATGCCGGTGCAGTTGAATTTATGGCCCCCGAACAGAATGAAGGAAATATGCTTCCCCAGTCGGACGTATACAGCTACGGAATCATCTTATACGAGTTAGTGGCCGGCGTTGTCCCCTTCCCTTTAACAGATAACGGTAATTCGGCACGCAACAATGTAATGATAGCGCATGTAGAAATGCCAGTTCCGGACCTCTTGGAAATACGCAGGCGAAACCTACCGCAAGAATGGCCCGAAGAAAAGCGAGAAAGGGAAATGCACTTACCTGAATGGTTATTGGAACTGATTAGAAAATGTCTGGAGAAAAAACCTCAGGACCGTTATGCTGACGGCATGGAACTACAACAGGCAATATTGTTGCAGAATAGCGCCCTTGCCATAAAAAACGACACAGAAAGGGCATTAGTACTGGAGAATGAGAACGAAAGCTTACTGACTACCCTGTATGAGGAACAAAATAAAGTAAAAATGCTGCATCTGGAGATAGTTAGACTGGAAACAACACTTGCTAGCACCGGAAATATAAAATCGCCAGTGGCGATGCCCAAAGCAGCAATGTTCGGTATAGGATTATTGCTGTTAGGATGCGGCGCATTTGCGGGGCGGTTGCTTTTTTCTTCAAAACCGGCAACTACGCCGATAGCTACTGTTAAAAGCGAAGGACCTGTTATAGCAACTGTTACAAAAAAACAAAGAGCGCCTTTGAAAAAAAGCAATCCTTTAAAAACAAAGCCTGTTGTTAAAAAAGTAGTTGAGCCTAGCGCTACTGCTACTAACAGCAGCGACGTGGGTAAAAAGTTCACTCTGTTTTCGACATACGCTTATTTTCATGACCGCCCTGATGAAGCCAGTATCAGAAAGGCTAATATTAACCGCTGGAATAATGCCCGCCTAAAGGCTATAGATGATCAAAACGGTTACATATACGTGATTTATAAAAACGAACAGGGGGAGGTAAGCAAAGGCTGGCTGAATAAAAAGAACCTGATCCAAATTGGTGAATAAACTAAATCTTTATCACCCAATGTAAGCGTTAACTTCTTAAAAGTAAAGGCTACAACAGCCATAGCACTAAGCGTGCCTCAAGTGAGGAATATTTCTTGATTGATAGGTGCTTGATCTGATTTTCCAGCCCCTGCGTAATCGAAAATAACGCAGGTATAATTGGTTTGAAATGCAGCGACGAGATGTCGCCATACGTTTTGGTCGCAACCGAAGCCATGTGCTAAATCAAGATTTGGTCGCCACTACCAATTATTTTTACGTTATTTCTTTTTACCGGGTCTGTTATCATAAGACTCAATGAACCATTTAAGAATATAAGTTTATGGTTCAATAAAGTGTTAATTCAGCTCATAATTAATTATTGTTCGTAATAATTCACTGAAAGCAAAAACTACCTGCTGTGGTGAACATTCGAATTAACTACTGACCCAAGGAAAGGCGCGAAAATATCAATTATGATTACGTTCCATAATGAAAAAGCACTGATTTGCAGTCCATATTAATAATTAATTACTTTGTAGCGATATTAAAAAGGCAGCCCTTCATGCGGCGATTCGCACTCAAGAAATATGGTGTAGATTTAAGTTTGAAGCACGACACTAACCTCCATCAATCTTTACTTTTTTGTTTCTGGCCCGAAGCCTGGCCGCCAGTTTGTTTTGTTTCTTCTCTTCATCACCCAAAATAATGCCCCAGGGCTGAAGGCTTTCAACATGGTCAAAGATGATCTTTAAAACGGCGATCACGGGAATGGACAGAAACATGCCGGGTATGCCCCAGATCATTTCTCCGACAACGACGCCCAATACAGTGATAAGCGCATTAATGCGGACCTTGGACCCTACTACCAGGGGCAGCAGCACATTGCTGTCGATCAAGTGCGTCAGTACCAGTGTTACAATAACCCAGATCGCTTTGGTACTATCGGGTGAAGTGCCCAGGGTAACCAGCACGCTAATGACCAGCGCGGTAAATATCCCGATATAGGGAATGATATTAAACAGGCCGGTGATTAGCCCCAGCAGGATGGCGTATTGAATACCCATCAATGAAAAGGCTGCACTAACTGCCGCTGCCACGATACCCATTTCAATGAGCAAACCGATGATGTATTTGCGAATGATGTACTGTACCTGCTCTATGACCTCATAAACCGTCGCTTTGTTTTCTTTTAAGAAAACTGATTCCAAAAATTTCAAGATCAGGCTACGGTAAAGCAAAAAGAAAAATGAATAAATAAAAGTAAATATGAGGAACAAAAGGATTGATGATAAAGAGAGTATGGTAGCACCCACTGCCGCCGTGTCCGGCGAAAGGACTTTACTGGTCGCTGAATTAACGACCTTTAATTGTTTACCCCGGGTGATATGGAAATGATCCTGTACCCAGCCCCTTAATTCCCAAAGCGAACGGCTTATCTGCGCTTGGAATTCAGGCCAGTCTTTTACGAGGTCGGCTATCTGCGATCCGATAACATAGATCAAGGCTTCAATTAAGCTTAATAGGAGAAGCACGGAAATCATAGAAGCCGCGCTTCGGGGCAATCGGAGCTTGAACTCAAAAAATTGCGCAACAGGCAACAGGAGGATAGAAAATAAACAGGAAAAGATTAGCGGTGACAGGATATCCTTGGCCAGGATGACCAGGTAGCCAATGGCGAAGAGGCTGAACAGCACAGCTGCAAGTTTAATATAAAAAGGCAAGCCGGTAAAATTTTTAAGTTCCATCGTTTGGTGTATTATTTGGCAAAAGCCTTGGTTCTATTTTCTTCCATTTCTTCGAGTATTGAGATGATTTTGTCCAGTTTTTTGAGCTCGATGTTATCGAGCCGGGTCATGAGTTCCTCGATCTCCTCTTTCGCTGCGATATTTATCTTATAATCGCTTTCGGCTTGTGCACGGTCGCGCTGGCTCTGGCGGTTTTGCGCCATCATAATGATCGGCGCCGCATAGGCTGCCTGTGTGGAAAATAATAGATTTAAGAGGATAAACGGGTACACGCCCCAATGATGCACAAAAGCGACCGCATTAAGTCCCATCCAAAGGACGATAATAATAGTTTGAATAATAATAAAGCGCCATGAGCCCATGCCGTTAGCCACCGAGTCAGCCAGGCGTTGCCCGTATGTAGAAGCTTTATTGTGAGTGTCATGCCGGGTTTTACTTTGTTCCATTATGATAAGAGTGCGATTTTTCAAGAATAAGATATTAATTCCCGGTTAAAGTAAGCTTTATCCCGGAATTTTGCTACATTCAGGAAAGCGTCTATTCTTCAAGAAACTCTATTCTGACAACCTTTTTTGCCTATGCGTATCAATTTTGTTCGCCCGATCACTGCTGTCGCTAAATTTTGGTCGGGGACAAAGCTAAAACCGTTGCTAGGGATCGACTATTGAACCGGATACAACCAAGGAAAATTAATCGCCGCACTATTTTTTTCGTTAACGGCAGGAATAATGTATTTATCAATACAAAGGCGGCTTCGCCAAACGAATCTGGCAAGGGGTAGAATTTAGATAAGGCACTTAAAGGCTAAATTTAAATGTGTGTTAATTAAAAGTTACTCGCCTCTGATGAGGTGAGTAACTTTAAGATAAATAAAGCATTGATTTAGACAGCGCAAGATAATCGTCTTTGTTTCCCTCCTTCTCCGCCTATAATAATTCAAAAATGCCTTAATGCATCATTTAAGGCGTTTTTTCTAAACGAATCCTGATTGTTCAATAAAAAGTGATCAACTAACTATAAATTAACATTAATAACTTTTTATCAACATGTTAGTTACGTTAATTTGTAACTTAATTATGGGCCATAAAATATTCTTAACAGTATCCTCGGTAATTATTGCAGCAATTTTATTAACAACTTGCAAATCGTCTGTAAATAAAATCAACAGTATTAACAACGATGTACTGAACATGCATCACCCATATGACGATAGCACATTAACTAATAAACTTCTTCCTGTAATGATGCCTTATAACAGGTTAATAGATCCTGCGGGCAAAGTAGTACGCTTCGGCGACCCGAAAGAGGAAAATCACAGTTTAGACGTTAAATTGATAGAAGGCACAACATTTTTGGCTATAGAAGACAGGTATGGTATAGCCATAATAGACACTGTTACAAAAACACTTGCCAGCCGTTGGACCTACAATACTGACAGCAAATACCGCGGACTGATGAGCACCTACTCCGGTTTAAAGGTTGCCCAAATAAACGGGGAGACCAATATATTCTGGAGCGCCGCTTTGTCTGATGGCAAAAATTCGCGATCAGTTGTTTTCCGGGCGGCATTAAAAGGCAAAAAGATAAGTATCATCAACAGCATTGCATTTATGCCTAAAAGCCCAGCACCGCTGGCACTGCCGAATGAAATAGCCATTACCCAAGAAAATGGCGAAGATTATCTCTACGTGGTATTGAACGGCAATAATCAATTGGTAAAAACCGACTTGGCCACCAACGCAACAATTTACACGGTACCTACAGGTGTTGCTCCATATGGGCTGGTGATTGTAAAAGACAAAGCTTTTGTTACCAATTGGGCAGGCCCGGTGCATACCGGCACAGATATAAAAGAAACCGCCGGTATACCTTATGGTAAAAGTTATATAGATCCAAAAACCGGGGCTACTTCAATGGGCACTGTATCTGTGATTAATTCATTAACAGGCGCCACTGTTAAGCAGATTATTGTTGGCCTCCATCCCAATGCAATTATCGCAAGCAGCGATGGGCAGCATGTTTACGTAGCCAATGGTAATAGCGACGAAGTATCTGTTATATCAACCAACACACTTCAACCAACCGAATCGATACCTGTTAAATTAATGCCCGGCAAAAAAAGCTTTATTGGTGATACGCCAAACGCGCTGGCTATTAACGCTGCCGGCACTACTTTATATGTAGCCAATGGAATGGATAATGCCGTTGCTGTGGTAAAATTCGGCCGCAAGGCGGCAACAAAGGGCGCCGGCGCAAGCCGGGTTCAAGGTTTTATCCCAACTGAAGCCTATCCGGGCGGCCTGGCGATAGGTGGCAATAACCTATTTGTTACCAACCTTGAAGGAGAAGGTGCACGCGTTAGCAGTAAAGAGCTAAGCGGAAGCGACCAATCGGGCGACAGTCCCGTAGCGTCTTTCAACTCGCACCACCAACAAGCTACTGTATCAATCATCGGCATCCCTGATGGCAGTACTTTACAGGCCTATACCAAAAAGGTAAAGGAGCTTAATCTCACCTTCAGGCAGGAAATAGCCAGATTGCTTCCCCGGAGAAATGTGGCACCCAAGCCCATGCCCGAGCGTATAGGCGAGCCATCGGTTTTTAACCATGTGCTTTACATCATCAAAGAAAACCGCACTTATGACCAGGTACTAGGCGATATGCCGGAGGGCAATGGCAACGCATCCTTATGTATCTATGGAGATAGTATCACACCAAACCAGCATAACCTGGCTCGCAAATACCTGCTATTAGATAATTATTATGCGTCCGGAAAATGTTCTGCAGAGGGGCACCAATGGACGGACGCAGGAATGGTGACCGATTACGTGGAGAAGAACGTAAGGGCTTGGTTTCGCAGCTATCCGCATGTACAGGAGGATGCGCTGGTATACGGCAGCAACGGCTTCATTTGGAATAACGCCGCCGACCATGGTAAAACCGTTCGCATTTATGGCGAAGCTTGCCAGCCCCACATGGATAACACCCAAACCTGGACCTCTATCTATAACGATTACAAAGCAGGCAAGCCACTTAAATTTATAAATACCAGTACCATATCTCGTGTTAGGCCCATGCTATCTCAAAATTTTCCCGGATCTGACGAACATCGTATCCCTGAACAAGTAAGGGCTTCTTCCTTTATTAAGGAGCTAAAGGATTACGAGAACCAACCCGGCGATGCTTTGCCACAATTGATGGTAATGGCCTTGTCTGCAGACCATACCGCGGGTACCCGCCCCGGCCTGCCCACACCTAATGCAATGGTGGCTGATAATGATTTGGCCGTGGGCCGGATAGTAGAAGCGGTAACTAAAAGCCGCTTTTGGAAAAATACGGTGATCTTTATAACCGAAGATGATTCACAAGCAGGATGGGACCATGTATCCGCATACCGCACTACCGCGTTTGTTATTAGTCCGTACAGCGTATTTCAACAAAAAGTAAGCACCAATTACAACCAGGTAAGCATGCTACGCTCTATTGAACAAATCCTTGGCATTCCCCCTATGAACATTATGGATGCAACCGCGCTCCCTATGTTTAACTGCTTTAACCAGCGGAAAATTACAACACCTTATAAAAGCGTGCCCAACAAAGTTGCCTTAGACCAGATCAATCCAAGTATAGTGAAATTAAAAGGGGCTGATCTGCATTATGCCAAACTCTCCTTACGGCCGGAGTACGATCATATAGACGGGGGGAATGACGATATAATGAATCGAATACTGTGGTTTGCCGCAAAAGGAAAAAGAGCTTATCCGGCAAATTTAGCGGGCAAAGATACTGACGACTAAGCTAAGCAGCATCAGACGTTTCAACAGGCGGGCATGAGAATGGTCGCCTGTTTTGCTTTATGCCATCAGCTGTATACAATCTTAATTAGATATTAAAATAATGTTAACCCAACAGGGTCACTTAAAAAAAAGCTGCTTCCTTCTTTGCAAATGTTATTAATAAGCTAACCACCAGTTGATAATTTGATAATAGCCTGGCAGTTACTTTGCATTTAATTTAATCGAACACTCATCACCCCAAACCATTTAATTTATGAAACAAATCTACCAGCGCTTTATTAATGGTAAAAACTATCATTCAAGGCAATGGGTAATGTTGCTCTGCGCTATGTTCATTAGCGTATTGCCTGCATTTGCCCAAACCGGGCGTACCATAAGTGGTACCGTGACCGACGAAAGAAACCAACCCCTTCCGGGTGTTTCTGTATTACTCACGGGCAGCACCGCCGGGGTAATGACCGATGCAAGCGGTAAGTATGCCCTAAACGTATCCGGCAACATTGTTACCTTAAGGTTTAGCTTCATAGGTTATACGTCAAAGGATATAAAAGTTGGTGCCGATAACACTGTAAACATCAGTTTGCTGCCAGATGCAAGGCAACTTAAAGATGTTGTAGTGATAGGTTACGGTACATCCAGTAAAAGGGATGTTACGGGTGCTATTACTTCGATAAAGGCCGAAGAGTTTAACGCCGGTGTTTTGACTACCCCGGCCGAGCTTTTGCAGGGTAAAGTTGCCGGTTTAAATATCACTAAAAGCGGCGACCCAAACAAGCAGCCAACAACTATTCTGCGCGGCCCGTCCACGCTGCGCGAAGGTGCAGCACAGTCGCCGTTCTATGTAATTGATGGTGTGCCCGGTGCCTCTATCGATTTGCTTGCGCCTGCTGATATCGAAAGTATCGATGTATTGAAAGACGCATCTTCAACGGCTATTTACGGCTCGCGTGCTGCAAATGGCGTAATAATAGTTACAACGCGCAAAGCTCGCGCCGGCCAAACCAGGCTTACTTACAGTGCATATGGCGCGGTGGAGAAGATCTCAAAAAATATAGATGTTTTAACCGCCGACGAATTACGCAAATACCTCTCAGACAATGGCGTGGCTCCCTTGGCAAAACCCCTGGATGATGATGGGTCTAACACCAACTGGCAAAAACTGGCCGAGAAAACCAGCTATTCACAAAGCCACAACCTATCATACAGCGGCGCAGGCAACAATGCCGAGTACGGGGCCAGTGTAAATTACTTTAAAAATGATGGTGTACTTAAAAACACCAACCTGGAGCGTACCATTTTTAAAGGCTATATCAATCAACGTTTCTTTAACGATAGGTTGAAACTGGGCATCACCCTTACTAATAGCGGTACAAAAAGCGATGACATTATCCAAAGCCAGGTTTTATCGGGTATCTTATTTTATCTTCCAACTGTAAGCCCGTTTAACCCGGATGGCAGTTATAAAGAAAACTTCGCCCGTACAGGCAGCGGTACTTTAAACCCGTTGTCGTTAATAGATAACAACTTTATAAAAACCGATAACAATAAAACCTTAATCAACGGCTTTGCCTCGGTTGATATATTAAAGGGCTTGAAATTTACACTAAACGGGTCTACCCAAAAAGATCAGAATAATGTTAATACCTATTACAATAGCAAATCTGGCCTTGCTGTAAATTTAGGAGGCGTGGCTAACCGCTCTTCTTACAAAAGCACAAGCAATGTAGTGGAGGCTTTCTTAAACTATGATCGGGAATTTGGCCTGCACGCCATCAAATTATTAGGCGGTTATTCTTACCAGCAAGATCGTACTAACGATGGGTTTGGTATTCAAACCCAAAACTTCTCCAATGATAACCTTACCTATAACAACCTGTACTTATCTAATCCAACCAATCTTTCTCAAATAGCATTTAATCAAAATTATATTTCTACTTTAAGATTAATATCCTACTATGGCCGCGCGCAATATCAGTATAATGATAAATACTTATTGCAAGCATCGCTAAGGGAAGATGGTTCATCGGCATTCGGTTTAAACCAACGCCATGGTTACTTCCCGGCCGTTTCGGCAGGCTGGAGAATCATCAGCGAAAAATTCATGGAAAAACTTCCTGTCATAAGCGATTTAAAATTGCGTGCAGGCTACGGTGTATCCGGCAACAGCCTTGGTTTTGATGCCTTTACCGCACAATTGATCTATGGGATTCCTCCCGGTGGTGGCAAATTTTTGAGCAATGGTGTTATTACCAACCCTATTGGCCCTGTGCGTAACGATAATCCCGACCTTAAATGGGAGAGCACAGCTACCACCAACATCGGCTTGGATTTTGGTTTATTCGGTAACCGTTTAACCGGTTCAGTAGATTATTACGTAAAGAAAACATCCGACCTGATCACCAATTACACAGTATCAACCACCCAATACTTTGTGCCTTTGTTAACTGCCAATGTTGGTAAAATAAAGAATAGCGGGATTGAGGTGGTTTTAAGCGCAATACCGGTAAAAACAAACAGCTTTACCTGGCGCACATCCATTAATGCATCGCACAACAAAAACGTTGTGGAAAGCTTGTCGAACTCGCAGTTTACTATCAACAACATTCTCACCGCGCAACTTGGCGGTAAGGGCCAGTCGTTCCTTAGCAGCCAGGTTATTCAACCGGGATACGCTATAGGCACTTATTATCTGTGGCACTATCTTGGCAAAGATGCAAACGGCGTAAGTACCTACCAAAAGGCCGATGGCACAACAACCTCCAGCCAGCCCTTAACTACAGATCAGCGAATCACTGGCAGCGCTCAGCCTAAATTAATATACGGCTGGAGCAACAGCTTCAACTACAAAAACTTTGATTTCAACTTTCTGATACGCGGTGTATATGGAAACCAGATCCTGAATGCTACTCTAGCAGCGCTGAATAACCCGGCCGATTCAAAATTCCAAAACATCCCAAGATTTACTTTAGGCGAATCGTTTAAGGATGTTAACGGCTACCTGGTATCAGACCGTTTTCTGGAAAGCGGCTCATACCTGCGTTTAGATAATGCCACTTTAGGCTATACCATTAGGCCAACATTTAAAGGTGTTAAAAGCATACGCTTGTACTTATCAGGCAACAACATCTTTATTATCACTAAATACCGCGGTGTAGATCCGGAGATCAATATCGGCGGCTTAACTCCGGGTATTGATAACCGCGACTTTTACCCTAAAACCCGCACGTTCAGCGCAGGTATAACCGCTACATTTTAATAACATCCAATAAACTCTATACAGATGAAAAAGATATTCATATTATTTGCCACGGTAGCTATGCTGGTTAGCAGCTACTCGTGCACCAAATTAGATGTACCTGTAGAATCGCAGTACGTAAAATCAAACTTCCCGGTAACAGATGCAGATTATAACGCTTTGATAGGTACTATATATTCTAACCTATCTTCACAATTTGCCGTGCCTTACTGGCGCATGCAGGAGCTTTCTACAGACGAGGCTATCCTGCCGGCCCGTGACGGTAATTTTGACGATGGTGGCCAGTACCGCCAGTTACATTACCACAGTTGGACGTTTGATCACCCGAATGTTACCGCTATTTGGCAGTGGGGTTTTGGTGGTGTAAATACTTGTAACCGTATTATTAGTGTAATTAACGCCAGCCTGGCATCAGATGCAAAAAAAACTGCGTCTGTTGCCGAGGTTAAAGCCATGCGTGCCTTGTACATGTATTTTATGATGGACTTGTATGGTAACGTCCCCATCATTACCGAGTTCCCGGTAACCACCCAGCCGGCTACACAGCCACGGGCAAAAGTATTTGAATTTATAGAGACCGAGTTGAAAGCTGTGCTGCCTTTGCTACCTGCAAAAACAAACGCAAACGCTACATTGTATTATGGCCGCCCAACCAAAGGGCTTGTATTTGCTTTGTTAGAAAAAATGTATTTGAACGCGCAGGTTTATACAGGTACTGCCAAATACACCGAGACCGTTGCCATGGCTGATAGTGTTTTAAAAAATAATAACTATAGCCTGGATACCAAATACCGCGACATATTCTTACCCAATAACGGTCCGCAGATCAATGAAACCATCTTCGCTATCCCTTACGATCAGCAGATCCCCGGTAACCAGTTCACCCGTTTTGGTTTCTTTTACTATTTGGTTAATGCTTACGGCTTTAACGTTGGTTTAAGTATTGCCATAAGCACTACGCCCGAGTTTTATGCACGGTTTAACCTGCCAAATGACGTTAGAAATAAAACATGGTTAGCAGGCCCCCAATTCTTTCCTGATGGCAACGGTGGCTTTACCAGTCAGCCGGTTTATTATCCAAGCACAAACACGCAAATTTTTATAGAGCCTAAGTTGACCCTGGTACCGGGCAAACCTATGGACCTGGGTAACACCATTGCCAGCCAGTCCGAAGGTGTACGCTCATTAAAATACTACCCAGACCCTACCATAATCCAGGCTACCCGTTTAAACGGTAATGACGTACCGGTTTTCCGTTTGGCTGATGTGATGATGATGAAAGCTGAAGCCATTTTGCGCGGTGCACCGGCAACAAATGTTAATGGCGAGTTACAAACTGCTGATGTGTTGATAAACAAGATCCGTGTACGTGCTGGTGCGCCGGGTGTTAACGGTATAGACTTGAACGGTTTATTAGATGAACGTGCCCGGGAGTTTTCATGGGAGGCGTGGCGCAGAAACGACCTGATACGTTTTGGCCAGTTCGAAAAAGAATATCCGCTGCCTAATGATGTATTAACCTTAAATAAAGATGTTAACCGCAGGCTTTACCCTATACCTGCACAAGAAATAAAACTAAACCCTAACCTGGTGCAAAACCCGGGTTATTAATTAAGTTTTACATAAAAACAGCCCCGCTTTATAATAGTAGGGCTGTTTTAAATTTATAATTTTATGAAAATTACATTAAGTTTATTACTAATTGCAGCAAGCTCTTTCATCGGCACCAACGTACCAGGCGACGACACCCCAATTAACCATGTACAGGTAATCGGCTCTCATAACAGCTACAAAAAGGCTATCGACCCAAGACTGTTTAAAATGTTGCAGAGCCGGGATTCTGTTGCGATGAGCAAGATCGATTACGAGCACAGCAGCCTTACAGACCAATTGGACCTGGGGCTGCTGGACCTTGAGATAGATGTTTATGCCGATACCCTTGGCGGTAAATATGCACACCCCAAAGGATTGGACTGGGTGCCCGGCCAACCTGCCTATGATACTGAAGGTGTGATGAAGCAACCTGGATTTAAAGTTTTTCATATCCAGGATATAGATTTCAGAAGCCAGTGTGCCACATTTAAACAATGCCTGCAACAACTCAAAAAGTGGTCGGACGCGCACCCGGAACATCCACCTATCTACATTACTATGAATGCTAAAGACGAAGCAATGAAAAAGCCGGGCTTTACCATTCCTGACAAATTTGATTCGCGCATTTATGATAAGCTGGATAAAGAGATCGCTGATAATTTAGGAATAGATCATGTGCTAAGGCCAGACAATGTACGTGGTACCTACAAAACATTAGAGCAGGCCGTATTACACCAAAACTGGCCAACCTTAAAACAAGCCAAAGGAAAATTCATTTTCCTGCTGGACGAGCCGCCTGTTAAAACAGCCATATATATCAGCGGTCATCCTTCACTTAAAGGAAGGGTTTTCTTTACCAATTCGGAGCCTGGTACACCGGAGGCCGCCATTTACGTAATGAATGACGCAAAAAAACAACTGGCTCAAATTAAGAACCTTGTGAAAAAAGGCTACATCATCCGTACCCGCGCCGATAGTGATACCCAGGAGGCAAGGACTAATGACAAAAGCAGTTTTGCAGCAGCTCAGCAATCAGGCGCGCAGATCATCTCTACCGATTACTATAAAAAGAGCACACACTTTAAGTCTGATTACATCATCAGCTTTGCTGATGGAAGCTACTTTAGGAAGAACCCGTTGTTTGCCGGCAGTAAATAAATTAATAGTGGTCAATATCTACCCATAGATAGGGGGCAGGCATCGGTGCTGCCCCCTATTTATGTTTTCACGAATGAATAATGAAGGCTCGGCTCCAATTATCTACACCAAATAATTTAAAAGGAGATAAAAAATTAATTTAACATTACCATTCAATGAATTTAAGAACTTGGTTAAACTTATCTGTCACACACCTGTTGCGTAAGTAAATACATAGCAAACGTTGAAGTTGAAACATATTCATTTTATCATTAATCCGGCAAGCGGTAAGGAAGAGCCCATTTTGTCATATATAAACAAAGCGATGGCTGGGGCTCAAGTCGACTGGGATATTTCGGTCACTAAAAAAAACCTTAATGCCGGTGAACTTGCCCGGAAGCTGATCGGTAAAACGGATCTCGTAGCGGTTTATGGCGGCGATGGCGGCGTAACATCCGTGGCATCGGCGTTGCTTGGAAGCAACTTGCCCATAGCTATTATACCCGGAGGGACCGCAAATGTAATGGCTAAAGAGCTTGACATTCCCCTGGATACTGTTGAAGCATTAGCTTTGCTGGGTAAAGGAAAACATCGCATCATTGCAGTGGATATGGGACTGGTTAACGGAACGCCGTTCCTTCTTCGGATTAACATGGGAATTATGGCAGCCATGGTGACCAGCGCCGACCGTGACTTAAAGGATAGCATTGGTCAACTGGCTTACGGTGTAACGGCAGTAAAAACTTTGATCGAGGCGAAAAGCATTAACTATGAGCTCGATATCGATGGCGAAAAAATCTCAGCAACCGGCGTTTCTTTAACTGTAACCAATTCCGGAAATATCGGGATCGGTAATTTTGCGTTACAGCCCGGGATTAGTATAACCGACGGATTTTTAGACGTAATTTTGATGAAAGAAAATAACTTTTCCTCCGTTTTAAAAATAGCTGGCAGTGCCCTAATGCAACAGGAAACCGATGCCGTACAGCATTGGAAAGCCAAAAAAGTGGTGATCAAGATGCCTAAAGAACAATCCTATATTTGTGATGACACCGAAAAATTTGCGAAAACACTTAAACTGGAGATTGCGCCAGGCTCAATCCGGATGCTGGTACCCGCCAAAACGAAATGAACCATGGTACTAACTAAAATCAAAAGCTTGTTGAAATTAAGCTCGCTTTTCCTACAGTATAGTTATGATAATACCTACCGGGTAATATTCGGGATGCCCCGACTGAAACGCTGCGAGATAACAGCTAATTTGTTTTTAGGCAGTCAATATAATCGAGTGGGTTTGCGAAAAATGAAAGCCTTGGGTATTACAGCCATTATCAATATGCGGATGCATTCAGTATATACCGAAGCCCAATATGAAGGTTTCCATTACCTGCACCTGCCTACACCAGACAACACCCCTCCGCCGCTAAATACATTAATCCGGGGTGCTGACTTTGCTGATTCCGAAATTAAAAAAGGCGGCAAGGTTTATATCCACTGTCGCCAGGGACTGGGGCGCGGTCCAACCATGACGGTTGCTTATCTGTTAAAAAGCGGCCTGACTGTTGAAGATGCCTTGGTCTTAATCCGGAAAGCCCGTCCCTTCATTAATCCGAGACCGAGCCAGTTAAAGCGACTAAAAGAGCTGGAAGCATATTACATTAAAGGAAATAAATAAATCAGAACGAGAGGTTACCATAATCTACCGTTCTTAATGCGAGATGTGAATATAATCGCTTAAGCTTTTATGAAACTATTTGCTACAACTGAACAATTCAGGTGCAATTTTGTAAATAGTTTGTTTCAATATATATATATTGACTTATAAAGTTTAAACGACATCTTAAAACGTATCCCGCTTAAAGCAGAATTATAGTTCCTGCTGTTTAACACCTTCTTATTACAAAGTTATCAATTGTTACAAGGCGGAAAAGTCATCTTCAGAAAGTTTGTTGGCCGAGGTTACAAGTTGATAGGAATCCCCATTATTATACTGAAAATAAAACAGCAAAACCCCTAATAAAAACCATGTGTAAAAAAAGTAAATAGAAACTCCTAATAATAGTGGGCCTACGAGCGCCAAAATTAGGTAATTTGGCTGTTGTAGGTTTTGCCTGATAAGCTTAATTATCCGTATATAGAGGATTATATAAATCAGAAAAAGGATTAGCCCGGCTTCAATTAACATGTCCGTAATTCCACCAAACCCAGTCCCGTCCCACATACTTACCGGAATTTCTGGCATAAAATCCCTATAAGCAGGGTTATTACGTGTCAAAGGATAATTCCCCCAACCTATTCCTTTCACAGCGTTACTTTTAAGCATATTAGGCACAATAACCGTTGCTGATGTCCTGCCCATCATAAAATTAGGATCTATTTCCCCAGGACCGAACAATGCAGCCCGCTGTTCTATTTCCGACAAACTGTTGATGTATATCTTGAATACAGAAATAGAGCCAGCCGTTAATGCCGCAATAATAAGTATTGACAGCACGATTTTCGCGCCTAAGTTTTTGAAAAGTACGTTGACTTTAGATATTAAAAATACGCCCGCATTTAGTAACACCAGCACATATCCAGCTTTAGACTGCGCCAATATTATCAGTAACAAACTGATTAACAAGTACCAAGGAGTTAAATTTAATTTTTTATAAAAAGCGATACAAATGGTAAACAGAAATGCATAGAAAAGCCCGAAAGGCCCCCCCTCTACAAAAAAGCCTTTTAAACGATAAATTCCATCTCCCTGACTGGCGTCATACACAATTAGATTTTCGTAATCTGTTGTAGATAGCAAACGTGCAGCATATAGTAGATAAACACTGATAAATACAGCACCCATAATAAACAATTGTACAAACAAGACTGTCTTGAGTAAATTATACGGATCTTTCGAGTTTGAAAACACGCTTGCGATAAAGCCACAAAAAGTAACGCAGGCAAACATTTCTATAAGCCTGGCCAGGCTTATTAAACCCGGATGTTTGATAAAAGTTAGTTCCTGATCGTTGATGTAAAAATCAGTGAAATAATTGAATATCAAAGTCTTTAAAAAAAACGCGACATAGTATAATATAAAATATATTGTAGTTTTACTTTTTAAATTTTTTTTAAGAAAAAAGGGGAATAACGCAAGCATTATAATTTCTGCCAGTTGCAGCCCAGCAATTTTTAAATCGGGCAACTGAAGGCACACCGTACAAAGCAAAACGATCCCAAGTTCTGATCTGTAAAACACCGGCCTCAATAGCTTTGTCATATACGACTATTCAAATTTCTAATTAAACTGATTGTGGCATTCATAGCCAAGATTACAAATTAATAAAAAAAGAGGGACATGCTGAATAGTGAGGTGTTTTTAATATATTATTTATAAAAGCTTATAGTTTTTGAAAACCATTGTATCAATCTTAAACACAATGGAATTGTACTTTTTGCGCGAATCATGTTTTTAAGATAACATGTGTCTATTTTTTTTAAATTCCGGCCCAATGATTTCGATATTAGGTAATCCAGGGGAAGTGTTTGTTGGAAATCTATGGTACAACCCAACAGCAATTCTAAAGATGATAAAGCGTTGTAGTTCATAAAAGCAAAGTTCACTTTAGGCGCCAAACGTTCTGCTATAACATTTTTTAAAAAAAATGTATGCTCAAATTGAGGAATAAACTTGCCCCCAGAAACCAGGACTTATACCGGCGCGCCTTGTAAATCTTGAAACTCAAAAAAATAATCTATAGTGAGCAACCGACGATTAGAAACAAAAACAAGTAATTGAACCAACCGTGAAAAATAATTAAATCCGAATAATATAAAATTTTGAACCCTGACGTTTATTACAGCATAACGTTGTATTACACTATGAAATAAACTTATTGATTGAAAACGGGCAACAGGCCGTGGTAAACTATTATTCGGTTCACGATGATATTTCCAATTAAAAAAATCGACACCTTAATTATTAGAGATAAATTCATTTACTTTTGCACAAAACAACATTTAACTAAAGGTTGTTTGAGCATGATATCCTCCAATCCATGAATAGACTTTTAGTACTTTTATTTGCTTTATATATTTCTTGCGGCATATTTTCAAAAGTTCACGCACAAAGTAGTTTGCAAAACATCTCATCTGTTAATGTAGATAACCTTTCAGACCAGCAGATTAACCAAATATTGCAACAGGCTTCTAAAGCCGGCTTAAGCGATGCGGATATACTACAGCAAGCACAGGCAAAGGGCCTGTCAGAAGGCCAGGTACAAAAATTACAGGCGCGCATCAAAGCCTTCAGGGATAATAACATCGGCGAGGGTTCAAATAACAGCGATACTACTGGCTTCACTCAAAGGCGTTTAAATTATCAGCCGGATAGTTTAGAGGATAATGCAGGAAACCGAAAAGATTTGTCAGAGAAGTTAAAACCTAAAATATTTGGCGCAGATATTTTCAAAAATAAGAACAGTACTTTTCAGCCTAACTTAAAGTTGGCTACACCTGTAAATTACATCTTGGGGCCAAGCGACCAATTAAATATAAACGTTTATGGGCGCTCGCTGGTAAATTGGAAACTGGAGGTTAGCCCAGAAGGAAATATCAACATACCTGGTGCCGGTGTTTTAAACGTTGGCGGTAAAACTATTGAACAGGCTACAGCATCTATAAAAAATAAACTTGCAGCCAATAATTATTCAGTTGATAAGGGAACTACTGTACAGGTAACCCTCGGAAATATTCGGAGCATACAGGTAATTATGATAGGGCAAGTTGTAAAACCAGGCACATATACCTTACCGTCTTTAGCAAGTGTTTTTAATGCCTTGTATGCTGCAGGCGGCCCTAATGAAAATGGCAGCTTAAGACAGATAGAAATCATCAGAAACAATCGTATCATCCGACACCTTGATGTATACGATTTTATTTTGAAAGCTGATCAAAAAAACAACATCACACTTCAGGACCAGGATATTGTGCGTGTGCCAACTTACCGCACAAGGGTAGAGTTTTCTGGTGAAATAAAAATCCCGGCTCTATTTGAGGTTTTACCTGGCGAATCCTTAGACAATGTGATTGCATTCGCTGGTGGATTTACAGACAGCGCTTACACTGCACGTATCAAGGTTTCGCAAATAAGCGACCAGCAACGTAAAATAACGGATGTTGTTGAAGCCGATTATAAAAATTACATGCCTTTACGGGGAGACAAATATATTGTGGAGCCTATTTTAAACAGGTTTTCCAACAGAGTGGTTATTAATGGCGCGGTTTTCAGACCCGGCATTTACGAATTGCAAGACGGATTGACCCTGCTGCAATTAATCACCAACGCTGCCGGGTTAAAAGAAGACGCATTTACCGAACGTGGCGTGATAACCCGGTTGAAACCAGACAATAGTACCGAGATAATTAGCTTTAACGTACGTGATGTGATCAATAAAAAAATTAATATCCCGTTGCAGCGCGAAGATGTAGTAAACATATCTTCAATTTTTGATCTGCGGGATAAATACGTTGTTACGATCAACGGGAATGTCCGCAGGCCGGGGAAATTCGCTTTTGCCGCAAACATGAAGGTAGAGGATCTCATTTTAAAAGCAGGCGGTTTTACAGAAGGAGCCAGCACTAACCGAGTTGAGGTGGCACGCCGTATATCTGATGCCGATCCTAATTCAAAAAACAGCTCGGTTGCGCAAGTGTTTAGTGTAAATATTGATGGCGCGCTTAAGCCCGCGGATGCGAATTTTGTATTATCCCCATTCGATATTGTTTCTGTTTACAACCTGCCTGGTTATGAAAAACAAAAAACTGTTAAAGTAGAGGGTGAGGTATTGTATCCGGGTAGCTATACCATAAAGAATAAAAACGAAAAAGTATCGGATCTGGTAGAAAGAGCCGGTGGGCTCACTGCCTCTGCCGATGCTACAGGTGGCTCTTTAAAAAGAGAGAACATTGCGATCCTGGGTATTGATAAAAATAAATCTGATACCATAGCAATTGAATTTGAACGTACCAACCAAAACAACCGGTTAAAAAGAACATATCGCGACTCTACAAATACCGAAGATAATCAGCAGCGCAATAATTATGTAGGGATAGAACTTGATAAGATTCTTAAAAAACCCGGCTCGAACGGAGACCTTTTATTAGAAGATGGCGACGTATTGAGAATCCCAAAACAACAGCAAGTGGTGCGTGTTAATGGCCAAGTGTTATACCCAAGCGCGGTTGTTTATGACAAGTCAAAATCGTTTAATGATTTTGTTTCTAATGCTGGAGGGTATGCACCACAAGCTTTAAAGCGTGCTGCGTACGTTGTGTATCCTAACGGTACAGTAAAAGGCACTCGCAAATTTTTATTTTTCAACAACCATCCCGAAGTAAAGCCTGGCAGCGAGATATTTGTGCCAAAAAAACCTGAGAGCAGAGGTAGTTCGTTGCAAACAATCTTAGGGTTATCAACAGGGCTGGCTTCATTAGGCGCTGTAATTTTGGGCATATTAAGTTTACGCAGATAGCGATTAGTACCTGTAAGAAAATGGATAATAAACACTCAGATGTAATTTCGTTAAGTTACATTATACTCAGGGTAAAACTGTTATTTGCCTACTTAATAAAAAAATGGCTTTTCATTTTGGTATGCGGGTCAATAGGTGCGGCTTCAGGTTATTTTTTTGCAAAAGTTAAACGAAACACCTACTCAGCGGAATGTACTTTCGTTTTACAGGACGGAGATAAAGGCGGCCTTGGACAATATGCTGGTTTGGCATCCCTGGCTGGAATAAGCCTTGATGGCGGCGGCGACGGATTGTTCCAGGGCGATAATATTTTTGAATTGTATAAATCGCGCACGATGCTCGAGAAAACACTATTGAAAAAGGTGTTATTTAATGGAAAACCACAATTATTGATTGACCGCTACATTGAGGAAAATAAGTTTAGAAAAACTTGGGCGGATCAAAAGTTGGGCAATATAAATTTCAATACCCGGGTTGATCGATTCTCGCGCGTCCAAGACAGTTTGATGACAGATATTGTAAAACGTATTAATAAAACAGCATTAACTGTTATAAAACCTGACAAAAAACTTGCCATTATCCACGTAACTGTTAAGTCCAAGGACGAGCTTTTTGCTCAGGCTTTCGCAAACGAAATTGTAAAAGATGTAAATGATTTTTATGTGCAAACTAAAACAAAAAAATCAACGATTAATGTTCAGCTTTTGCAAAAGCAAGCTGATAGCGTTAAGCGCGTTGTTAATCAATCTATAGGCGGGGTAGCAAGCTCACTTGACGCTGCACCCAATGCTAACCCGCAGATGCTAACGCTAAGGGTTCCATCACAACGTAAACAGGTTGACGTTCAGGCAAGCGTGGCTGTATATGGGGAAATAGTGAAAAACCTGGAAATTTCAAAACTTGGCTTGTTGAAAGAAACACCGCTTATACAGGTAATAGATGCACCTATTCTTCCGCTCGAAAGCAATAAAATACCAAAAAAGATAGCCTTTATTGCCGGCTTTATGTTATTCTCTTTTTTAGCTGCAGCGTGGTTTGCACTGAAGTTTTTCACTCAAAAAAGTCAGCAGTCCTGAAATGCCGGTAATGTTAAAGTTTAAAAGCCTCTTACGGCAAGTTTTCAAAAAAGACAATGATGGAATTCACGTCATTGATGGCAAAAAAAGAAATCTTAAATTATTGGTGCAGTTAGGATTATCTTTTGGATATAAGGGCCTGTCCATGATCTTAAGTTTTGCTATTGTACCTTTATCAATAAATTTATTGGGCTCAACTGAATATGGGCTTTGGTTAACCATATTTTCGTTAGTGAACTTCTTTTTGTTTTTTGATCTTGGGCTAGGTAACGGCTTAAAAAATAAAATTACAGTAGCCTTGGCCAACAATGAGATAGAAGAGGTGAAGCGCTACATCAGTACAGGATATATTGTATTTGCTTCATTATCACTAATACTTATAGCCGGCTTATTCTTAACCACCAAATTGATAGATATAAAATCATTTATCGATACCGCGGGTATTTCTCCTAAAGATGTGGAACGATCTATTTTAACAATAGGGACAATCATTATCATTTCCTTTACACTCAACTTTGTGTACAACATTGCAGCATCTATGCAAAACATATCGTTCTCTAACCTTGGTATGGTGCTCAATAATTTAATTACAGTATTGATCCTTATTACGTTCAATGTATTAAAAATAAAAGCAAACATCAATATGATGGCTCAAGTTATGGCCATATCCCTCATTGTAAGTATGGTAACAGCCAATATTATATTTTACAAAAAAAACCCTTCGCTATTGCCAGCTTTAAGGCACTTTCGGTCTGATTATTTGAATAACATACTGAAATTAAGTTTTGGTTTTTTTATTGTGCAGATCCAGGTGATAGTGATATCTTTTACCGATACCATTATCATTAATAAATATCTTGGCAACATTGAGGTGACCAAATATAGCCTGGTATATAAACTCTTTAATGCTGTTATAGTGATGCTGAGCCTTATATCTATGCCCTTGTGGACAGTTTTTACTGAAGCATTTGAAAAAAAGGACAACGTTTGGATAAAAAACGTATTTACACGATTTAATTATTTTGTGGCTGGGGTTGCTATAGTATTCATTTTAATGGGGGTATTTATAAATCCTATCCTTTACTTATGGGTACAAAAAAATTACGATATACCAGTATTATTAATAACAGGCATGGTGGTATATCACGTACTTTATGCCTGGAATTACAACTATTCGGTATTTCTAAACAGCATTTCGGCCATACGCGTACAGCTGCCTTATCTGTTTTTTACCATTATAGCCAACATACCCTTATGTATATATTTTATCCATTTAAATCTGGGTTCTGCAGGGGTTGTGCTGGCATCGGCGGTGTGTATCCTACCATTTTCTATTTACGGCCCATACGTTGCATATAAACGGATACGCGCCAATACTTAACAATAAAAAGATCATGCCCGTCAATTACAATATATTTCAAGATTTTAGAGCCAACTCAAAAAACGTAAAAGGGCAACTTGTATTGGTACTATACAGGCTCGCAGTTTGGGTGCGAAGCAATAAGTTGCTTACCATACTTTTTTTTTGGTATCTCATCATATATATTTTTGTAGTAGAATGGTTTATGGCCATTGAATTATCATGGCACGTGAGGGCCGGCGAAAACCTCCAATTACATCACGGCTTTTCATTGGTGGTAAACCCAGGGGTTAAAATAGGTAAAAATTGCATTTTAAGGCATTGCACTACCCTGGGCAATAAAAAAAGCGCCGAGGGGGATTATAATAGCGGCTGCCCGGTAATTGGCGACAATGTAGATATAGGGGCAAATGTGTGTGTCATAGGACCCATAACTATTGGTAATAATGTAATGATCGGCGCAGGTTCTATTGTCGTTAAAGATGTGCCATCTAATTGTGTAATAGCAGGTAACCCGGCTAAAGTTCTAAAATATTTATAATGCTGAATATACTTTATGTGTTTGGCGGCGAAAAAGCCTCCGGTGCCGAGAAAGTGATCGAACGCCTTATTAATCACAATTTAGAAGTTGTAAAACCACATTTATTTGTGGCCCCCGGAAGTTATGCTGACGAGCTGGTTAGCCGTAATGGTGATATTAAGATTACTATTGTCAACCCTTTGAAAAAGCTTAACAGAAGCAGTTCGGCTAAATTTACTTTTTTTTGGCAGGCTATAACAAACAACCTGAAAGTTGCTGCACAGGTCATAAAATACATTAACCGAAATCAAATCGACATTGTGCATGCCAATACCATAGTGCCTGCATTTTACCTGATCCCGGCAGTTACATATTTCAAAGTATTCAATAAAAAAGTAAAATTTATATGGTCAGATCACGACCTGAAATACTTTTCGGCGTTCGAAAATAAGCTGGCCCAATTAGCTTTCAAAATTTTCGACCGCACGCTGGTAGTTTCTGATGCAGTAAAGGCAAAATACCCCAGTAGTAAAAAAGTGTTAACATTATATAATGGCATTAACCTATCTGAATTTACGCCTAATGAGACGAGTAAGAGTTTGTTCAGAACAAAGCATGGCTTTACGGAACATCAAATCGTTATAGGGCTTGCAGGAACTATCGAGCCGCGTAAAGGTCAGTTGCCACTTATCAAGATATTCGAAAACTTAAATAATACAAGTCCGGATGCGCGCTTGGTGTTAGCGGGCCCACCTTCGGCAGATCACCAACAATATGTTGATGAAGTGTTAAATGCGGTGAATAGTGACCTGCACGTCACATATCTGGGTAAAATAAGCGACATGCCCGAAATGTATAACGGCTGCGATATTCTTATTAATAATAGCAATTTAACCGGTAGTGAGCCACTCGGTACAACCATTTACGAGGCAATGGCGATCAAGAAAATAGTAATAGCATCAAACACCGGCGGTAGCCCGGAGATTATTACTGACAATACCGACGGTTATTTATTTGAGTACAACGATCAAAACGCGCTTTTGAAAAAACTGGAATACGTGATAGGCAATTTTAGTTCCCTGAACCATGTGCGCGAACATGCAAGAGAAAAAGTATTTCGTAAATTTAATATCGATACGATGACTGATCAATATAATAGTATCCTCAGTTCGTTTTAACGCCAAGTCCGCGAAAAAAAAGATTATAGTAAAAAATAAGATTAGCCTGCCTGATAAACATGAAACTAACCTCAAGCTTACTATCAAATAAACCATCCTTATGTATTGATGCCAGGATGATACAACATTCGGGCATTGGCATGTACTTGCGTATGCTTTTGCCAATAATTTTACCAGAGTATAATAGTATATTACTTGGAGACCCAGCGTTATTGTCGGCTTACAGTGACTCGGCCAAAATAATTTCTTTCCTGCCGCCTATTTATTCTATAGGCGAGCAAAAACAATACAGAAAGCTGATCCCAAAATGTGATCTTTTTTGGTCGCCGCATTATAATGTTCCGCTCTTTGTTGTACAAGCCCGTAAAAGGGTGGCAACAATTCATGATGTTTTCCACCTGGCATTCATCAAACAGCTCAGCATCAAACAAAAGATATACGCTAAGTTGGTAATAAACCGGGCATTAAGTGCAAGTGATCAAGTTATCACTGTGTCTAATTTCTCTAAAGATGAGATAATTAGATTTGGCAGCGCCAAGGGGGCTGATATAAACGTCATTTACAATGGTGTTAAACAATATCCAATGGTTGGAAATTGGAAAGATGTTAAAGCTAAATATAAGCTACCTTCACAATACATCTTATATGTTGGCAATGTCAAACCCCATAAAAACCTACAAACGCTTGCAGAGGCTTATTTAAAACTCTCAGAAGAATTAAAAGAAACATATAAAATTGTAGTGGTTGGTAAAATTGACGGTTTTATAACGGGTGACGAAGATCTGCTACGCATAATTAACAACAACGATATTTTGAAACGGAGTATCGTGTTTACAGGTTTTGTTGATGACGATGATATGGACACGATCTATGCCAAAGCGTCGGTATTTGTTTTGCCATCCTTATATGAAGGGTTTGGCTTGCCGCCCCTTGAAGCTATGCTGAATAAATGCCCCGTGCTGGTGTCCAATCAAAACAGCCTGCCCGAAGTATGCGGAGATGCGGCCTTGTATTTCGACCCGCATGATCCGGCTGATATTGCCGCCCAGATAGAAAAAGTGTTATCAGACCAAGGCTTGCATTCCAGCCTGGTAACAAATGGCACAAAACGTGTGAAATATTTTACTTGGGATAAAAGTGCGCAACAACACATCAACCTTTTTAACAAATTGATATATAGCTAATAATGAAAGTAGCATTAGTACACGAATGGCTTACCGTTATTGGCGGGTCCGAAAACGTATTTAAAGAAATTGCATCCCTCTACCCCGATGCTGATATTTTCACCCTTGTGGCCCGCGGTGAAACCATTAAAAAACTTAGCCTTGAGGGCCACAAGATAACTACCTCGTTCATACAAAAGCTGCCATTCGCAAAAACTAAATACCGGTCTTACCTTCCGCTTTTTCCGCTGGCCATAGAGCAGTTTGACCTTTCTTCGTATGATTTGGTAATATCGTCGTCTCACGCGGTGGCCAAAGGCGCATTAACACATTCAAACCAAATGCATATTTGTTATTGCCACTCGCCTATAAGGTACGCGTGGGATTTGCATCACCAGTATTTAAAGGAATCGGGGCTTAACAAAGGCCTAAAAGGTTTTTTGGCAAAATACCTGCTTCATCGTATTCGTACGTGGGATATTATCAGCACTAACCGGGTAGACCACTTTATAGCTAACTCTAATTACATAGCCAGACGAATAAAAAAAATATACGGAAGGGAGAGTGTAGTGATTCACCCGAACGTTGCTACTAACGACTTTTCGCCCGTATTTACCAAAGAAGATTTTTACGTTACCTGCTCCAGATTTGTACCGTATAAAAAAATTGATCTTATAGTTGAGGCCTTTGCACAAATGCCCGATAAAAAACTGTATGTAATAGGCGAAGGCCCTGATTTTAAAAAAGTGAGTAAATTGGCAGCCACAAATACAATTCTGTTAGGTTACCAACCTTTTGATGTTTTAAAAAAATACATGGGTGAAGCAAAGGCTTTCGTTTTTGCCGCCGAAGAAGATTTCGGGATTTTACCTGTCGAGGCACAGGCTTGCGGGACGCCTGTAATTGCGTTCGGCAAAGGCGGCGCATTAGAAAGTGTTGTAGAAAATAAAACAGGCATATTCTTCTATGAACAGACTACAGAAGCAATAAAAAGTGCGGTTATAAAGTTCGAATCAAATAAAAATTTATTTGACTATCATGAAATTGTAAGCCATGCTAAATCATTTTCAACGAAAGTATTTAAAGATCAGATAGTTAACTACATCGATAAAAAAATGAAAAACAATTGAGTGCGCTGTAGCGTTTCGAGTTAAACCACCGTATATACTTAAATAAGTATCGTACTTTTTAATTTAAAGTCATTTTAAGAAACTTATATTTGCAAAAATTTTACCCCCTCAAAATGCGCTACTCGAAATTGCTTAAGCCCCTTACATTTTTATGTGATCTTTTAATATTAAATATTTCTTTATCTATATCCAGCTTGCTGGTTCTAAAATACTATTCAGCAGAGATAGAGACAAGCGAATTTTATTTATTGGTTAATTTGACCTGGATTTCTATAGCCTCATTAACAAGAAACTACACGATTAACAGGCCATTAGTATTAAGCCAGAATCTTAACTATTTTTTGAAAACAGTTGTTTACCATCTTGTTCTTGTATTAGGAGTAGTTTATTTCTTTAAAATTTTTGAGGTGAGCAGGCTACAAATGGTTGCTACTTATTTGTTGTTTTTTATATTAATAATTATCCAACGTTCACTGATTTTTGAAATTCTGGACTATATCCGTAAAAAAGGGTTTAACAACAAATTCATTTTAGTCCTTGGTAATAACGACATCGCTACCAGAGTAAGAAATTCATTCAAAAAACATCCCGAGTACGGGTACAGTTTTACGAAAAATATTTCTGAAGAGGAACTTTCACTTTTAACTCAACAGGAATTATTTGAACAGATTATTAGCACGGATGTTAATGAGGTATTTATATGCTACAAATCAATGGATCGGATCTTTTTAAAAAATCTTGTTGATTTTGGAGATCAAAACTTAATTAAAGTAAAGTTTATACCAGACCTGATGCTTGAAAGTGCCAATCCAACAATAATCAATTACGGCAATTTCCCGGTTATACAATTATCTAACAACGTCGAACTTAGTTTTAATATCCTTGTGTTTAAAAGATGTTTTGATGTTGTCTTCTCGTTAGCTGTGATGATTCCTGGTATGCCTGTTTTTATTTTATTAATGTTGGCGACCAAGTTAACTTCAAAAGGCCCGGCCTTTTACGCACAGGAGAGAATTGGTAAAAATAATAAGCCTTTTAAAATTTATAAATTTAGAAGCATGTTTATAGATTCGGAAAAACTTGGACCACAACTTTCAAGTGATTATGATCCACGAATCACTAAATGGGGACGTATGATCAGAAAATCCAGATTAGATGAATTGCCACAGTTTTGGAATGTGTTAAAGGGTGATATGTCTGTTGTTGGGCCAAGGCCAGAACGCCAGTTTTTTATCGATCAGCTTATGCAAAGGTCTCCAAACTACAAGAAATTATTGCGCCTTAAACCAGGGTTAACCTCAATGGGGCAGGTTAATTACGGATACGCTGAAAATGTTGACCAAATGTGTAATCGTGTACGGTATGATCTGTTATACCTAAATAATATTAATTTTAATAATGAAATGCGTTTGATATTTAAAACCATAAAAGTTATGACCCAGTTAAAGGGGAAATAAATTAGTATAATAATTTATTAAAAATTGAAAAGGGTGTAATTATTAATTACACCCTTTTTTGTGTGCCGAAACAGCTACTTTATATAATTAAAAGTCGTAATAGATATTTCTAAATAAACATCTTAGCCCAACGGTAACCAATAACGTATTATTTGTAATAACCCCAAAGGGTTAGCAAGTAGCTGGCCGTTATTCAAATAGCTGGGATCTACTGAAAATGAGAATAAGTGTAGGCCTATCGTTAAAGCATCATCCACTAAAAGCAAACCGCCTAAAATGGTTATAGATGTTAAAAGCTCTCGTAACTTACTTTCAAATTAATTAATAGGCGTAGCAAAAAAGAAGCCTTTAATCAAAAACATTTACACCATCAATAAAAGGTTCCTTAAACGTGTTAGAGCCTGACAACTATTCGGCTACCGGAAAGGCCGAAATTCTTAGCCTTGCGCCGCCCATAGGCACTAACGTTAACCGTGTTAAAGGTTCGGTATTTTTAAAAGGGCTTTGAGGCAATACGCTGCATAAACCATACTGGTCAACGGTCCACTCCGGGATTTTTTTACCTGTGGCTACAAGGCGTATTGGCGCGCCAGTGTTGGTGAATGGGTTATTGTCTTTAGGCCATTCCTGTTCTATAACTTTGAATGACTTTTGGGGGTGCTGCTCATCAATTACCAACCCGTAGTTCCATGCTGATACCGGGTGGATCTCGTACGAAGGCCATTTTTCAGGATCGGCACCAGCCTGCCAGCGCGAATCGCCAATAGCTGTTTTTTTGCTATCCTCTTTAATGTATTTCTCGTCGATCTTTAGTGAGTATGTTAACGGGCCGTAGTTTACGCTAATACTATTTTTATTTTTAACCCATTGGCGCACTTCAATTTGCATTGGTAAATGTAGGGTTACTTTATCGCCGTTTTTCCAGGTTTTCGCCAGGCGTATATAATCGCCTTTTACGTTGCTCACTTTTACAGCCAAGCCATTCACTTTAACTGATGCTCCTTTACACCATTGAGGCACGCGTAAATACATAGGGAAGGTTACGGCTTTGGCCGTATTTACCGTAAAGTTCACCTCGTCTCTAAAAGGGTAACGGGTAGTTTCGGTAATAGTTACAGCTGTGCCATCGCCAACTTTTGCGTTTACCTGCCCCTGAGTATAAAGTTGGGCCGCCAAGCCATTATCGGGTGTGGCCATCCAGCTGTTTTCTGCATAATAAACCCAACCTGCAGCATGGTTGTGCTGGCAGCAACGGCTGCTAAAAGGGTTCATCATTAAAAACGGACCGCTGTTATCAATACCCGGGTTATGGTTTTTACCATCACTTACCACCATGTTTGGCGCTGTTAAATATCGCAACGATCTATAGTCGGGCATAAAGGCTGCCGAGAATGTATTGAAAGCCACATCCTCACAATTTGCCGCCCAAAAACTATCGCCTGTAATACCCAGCAGCATTTGGTCTGATGTCATTTGCTCAACCATACCGCAAGTTTCAACGGCCTGGCGGGGGTCATCGTAGCCTTTGCGGGCATTCTCATCCGCACCAAACATGCCGCCCGGCACCTGCCCATATACATTACGGATCAGCTTAAAATCGTTATATGATGCCGCAAGATCTTGCGGTTTGTGGCTTTGCAGGTAAAAAGTAGCTGGCTCCCTAAAACATTGTGCAACATTTACATTGTGCCAGTTGGGCAGGTTGTTGGCTTGGCGCCAGTTAGCGGTATTTTTATCGAGCTTGGTAGCTAAGTCCAGCAGAAACTTATCTCCCGTACGGTTGTAAAGCCAGTAAACGCTGGCAATATTATCACCGCCGCGGCTGTTTTCCCAGTAATCCTGCAACAATTTATTATCAGGCAACGACAACTGGAATTTAAAATACCTGGTCATAAAAGGGACAACGCGAGGGTCTTTACTGTACTCGTAATACGATTGCAGGCACCAAAGCATCGGCATATTGGTCCACAGGTCGCGGTTACCATCATGTTCAACGGCGGGGCCAAAATCGCCATTGTCGCGCTGATTACTTAATACGGCGTCTATCCAAAATTTAGCTTCGGCAATGATTTTTTTATCGCCCAGCATGTAGCCAATGTTGGCGTAACCTTTAAGCCAGTATGGCAATTCTTCCCAGCCATATTCTCCTTTGCCCTCTTTATTGAGCCAGGCATTATTGTTTTTAGACAGCCAGATACTTATTTCGCCCAAGTTGCCGGTAAGCCCGTCGCGCTGTAATTCAAGCGCTTTTTTTAGCCAGCCTCCGGCTTGTATGCTACCTACAGGCAACTTAATAAAATATGCCTTTTGCAATGGTGCACGGTTGCTTACATAATTAGCGTTTAAGGTGCTATTATTTATTTTATTAAGCACGGCAACCCTAACAGCTTGAGCCGGGGACGTTTCCATACCTGCCCAGCTTAGTATTAACGATAAACTAAAAATTTTACCAATAGTGTTTAAGTGATTCATTCGGCCGCTTTTATTTTACTAACTCTAATTTATACAATTTACGCGTTCCTGAAGTAATTTTTCTATAGGTATGGTTATAAATTTGGGTCGTAAGTCATAAAGCCAGTCGCCTCGCCTTAAATTTTCGCATATCGTAAAGTTAATGTTTTGACGATGTAATTTGTTTACGGTCTAAAAATCATAACTGATTTGAAGGGTTAAATAACGTAATTATTAGGCACACTGATATGATTCGCCGTATTGTATTTGCTAAATGAGAACCTGACGGTGTTTCTGCAAACATCGGCACCAATTGCTTTTAAAACATGCGAAGCCGAACCTGTTGAGCACGCACTTCCGCCTGATACCGAAATACTGTTTTGGTTGAGGTAGGCCAGCAAGTCGCCGGTTGCATGGCTAACAGGTAGGCTCGCGCTTAGCACGGTGTAAAGGCTTTTATCTGCAATGGCCGAATTACCGTTAACCTGTACATCGGCTATTTGTTCCTGCAATTTCGCTATCATTCTGTTTTTAAGTTTTTGGATATAAACCTGGTGATCATCGATATCGCGGTAAGCAAGTCCTATAGACTTTATATTTATTATTAAAATATCATTAAGGGGGATTTCTATTTAGATCCGAATAGCTTATTTCAAATTCTCGCTGAAAAAATCTATTGTACGTTTCCAAGCCAGTTTGGCAGCGATTTTATCATACCGTGGTGTGGTATCGTTATGGAACCCATGGTTTACGTTTTCGTAAATAAAAGCCTGATATTTTTTACCATTCTCTTTTAGGGTGGCTTCGTATGCGGGCCAGCCCCCGATTATCCTTGTATCAAGCGATGCATAGTGCAACATTAGCGGGGCTTTAATTTTGGGTACATCGGCAGCCTCGGGCTGTGCACCGTAAAAAGGTACTGCAGCAGCTAATTCCGGGATACGCACGGCCATCATATTGGCTATGCCGCCGCCATAACAAAAGCCTACAACACCAATTTTGCCGTTGCAGTCCGTATGATTTTTAAGGTATTCATAAGCGGCTATAAAGTCCTCCTGCATTTGTTTTGGGTCGCGTTTGCTTTGTAAATCGCGCCCTGCATCGTCGTTACCGGGGTAGCCGCCAAGCGGGGTAAGCGCATCCGGCGCCAGCGAAATAAAACCTGCAACAGCAGCACGCCTGCCCACATCTTCGATATATGGGTTTAAGCCGCGGTTCTCGTGGACTACTATCACACCACCCAATTTGCCTTTTGCACCTTTAGGCTTTGATAGCAACCCTTTTATACTGCCACCGCCTTTTGGCGAAGCGTAGTTGATATACCCCGAATCTAAACGGGGATCGTCAACCTTTACCTGTATGTTATTTTTATAATCGGGCATCAGGAAACTCATGAGGGCATTAACGGTTAATCCACCAACCGCATAAAGTGACAGTTTCTCTAAAAATATCCGGCGATCTACGCGGTTGTGCGCATAATCATCATACAAGTCAAACACTTCCTGCTTAATATCTTCTTTGTTGATCTGGCTCATAATAAAAGGCTTTTGTCAATTTTAATAATAGCGGCAATGGCTTGCTATCCAATCAAGTAACACCGTTGCTACACAGATGGTTTGCTATTCATTAAATATCCACCTAAACGCAAAGGCCTGCATACTCGTAGTACGCAGGCCTTTAGTACTAAATATATTAGCTGTTAATTTTTAAGCTCGTCTATAGCTATTTGTGGCACTAATGCTTTATTCACTTTTTGTACCGTGATATCCTTAGCCAGTTTAAATATCTTTTGCAGCTTAATATCGTCGCTCGATGCTCCGATCTTTACATTATAAGTACCCGCCTCAGCAACCCATGCCGATTGCTTTGTGTTAAACGAAGCAAGATCTTTGGCATTGATACTGAACATTAACACCTGCGAAGCGCCCGGCTGTAGTAAAGCAGTTTTGGCAAAGCCTTTAAGTTCTTCTGCGGGTTTATCCATGCTTTTTGCCGGGGCATTTAAATACAGTTGTGCTACCTCTTTACCGGCAACTTTGCCTGTATTGGTAACCTTTACGCTAACCGTAATTTTACCCGTAAAAGTTGGGTTGCTTAGACTAAGGTTGCTGTAAGCAAACCCTGTGTAAGATAATCCGTAACCAAACTCATAAGCAGTAGCCTTTTTAAACGTGTTATAATAACGGTATCCCACATAAATCCCTTCTTCGTAAGTTACCTCGGCAGGGATGGCTTTCATGCCCATCATCCCGGTTGTTGCCTTTTCAGGAAACTCCTTACCCGGGAAGTTTTTAGCGCTTGGCTCATCCTTATAATTGGCTGGGAAAGTAGTTGCTAACTTGCCCGATGGGTTAACTTTACCCGTTAGTACATCGGTAATCGCATTGCCGCCTTCTAATCCCGGCTGCCATACAAGTAATATGGCATCAGCATACTTTTTAACAGGCTGTATATCTATCACCCCGCCTATGTTAAGTACTACAATAACTTTTTTATGCTGCGCATGATAGGCCTCAATAAGGTCTTTTAACATATCTTTTTCCGCGCCGGATAATTCGTAATCATTCTCAGTTTTACGGTCGCGGCCCTCACCCGCATTCCTGCCAATTGCTAAGATCGCGATATCAGTTACTGCGGCTTTCTTAGCCATCATATCCTTATCCATCGCATATTCGGGCGCAGCCGGCGTCGGGTTCATAAACTCCTGGAAAAAGCCTTTTTTAGGGTTCTTTTTAGCATAATCGGTTAAATAATCAGTATACACTGTTTCTATATCCTTATCCACTGCATAGCCTGCCTTGGCTAAGCCCTGCTTCAACGAAATTTTGTATGCTTTATTTACATCGCCGCTGCCGGTACCACCGGCAATCATTTCGTAACCATTTATGCCATATAAAGCTACGTTGTGCGTGGCTAATTTAAGCGGTAACGATTGTGCATCGTTCTTCAATAACACCATGCTTTCTGCAGCTGCAGCCCTTGCAATAAGGGCGTCTTTTTTAAGGTCGGGTTTATCGGAGTGTTTGTAGCCTTTAAACGTTGGCGACATTAACACTAACGATAACAACCTGCTTACGTTTTTATCAAGTACCGCAACAGATAACTTGCCGCTTTTTACTGCATCCATTATGGCTTGCGTTTGGGCTTTGCCGCCCGGCATAAGCAGGTCGTTACCGGCGTTCATCTGGGCGACCGCGTTTTTACCGCCAAACCAATCTGTCATTACAGATCCTTTAAAGCCCCATTCTTTTCTAAGGATGGTTGATAGCAAGTCGTGGCTTTCTGATGTATAGGTACCGTTAAGCAGGTTATAAGAGCTCATCACTGTCCACGGTTGTGATCTTTTCACTGCAATCTCAAATCCTTTAAGGTAAATCTCCCTTAACGCCCGCTCGCTTACAATAGCGTTAACTGTGTTACGGTTTGTTTCCTGGTTGTTTACCGCGAAGTGTTTAATAGAGGTGCCCACACCGTTAGACTCGATCCCGTTTACCATTGCTGCAGCCATTGTACCCGCCACTAACGGGTCTTCAGAAAAGTATTCGAAGTTACGGCCGCCAAGTGGGTTACGGTGGATGTTTAAGGCAGGTCCCAATAATACATCAATACCATATTCTTTTACCTCGTGCCCAAAAGCTGCGCCCACTTTTCTAACAAGGGCGGTATCCCAGCTCGAGGCCAGTAAAGTACCAACCGGCCATGCGGTTGCATAATAGGTTTTACCGGGGTTGCCTTTACGCACGCTATCGATACGTACACCTGCTGGGCCGTCTGATACGACGATAGAAGGGATGCCAAGGCGTGGTATAGCATAGGTTGTACCGGCTGCACCTGACACTTTGTCTTGCGTTTGGCCAATTGTGGGGCCTGCACCCGGCATACTGAAACCATTACCTACTACCAGTTTTGCTTTTTCCTCAAGCGTCATGGCGTTAATAATTTGTTGTATAGGGCTTTTACCTAACTGCGGTGCTTTTTGCGCCTGGGCTGATACGCCATAAAGTACGAATGCGCAAAGCAATGCTTTACGAAGGGGTATAGTCGACATTGGTTTATATTTTATGATGATCTATTTGGTTTTTACGCGTTCGCCTTTGGCTTCAAACATGCCCATCAGGCTACCTTTTACGCGGTCGGCGTCAATGGGCTCCAACAATAGGTTTACATCGTAACCCTGTGCATTGAAGTAAGCGGTTATCGTTTTCTCCTTTTCATCAATTTGCGTAATTTTAGAGATTTCCTTGTCGGTAGAGTCGCGCATGCTACCGGTTAGTTTACCATCTTTCCGTTCAAACAAAAAGTTCATGGTGGCATCGCCATTGGGGGTGCCTAAAATGGTTATCTTCCATTTCCCGGCAAAGTAGTCGGTTGTTGATTGCGCTTTTGCACTTATAGATAAGCACATACAGGCAAATACCGCAAAAATTAAAACGATCTTTTTCATACTGGTTTATTAAAGGTTAAGAATTGGCTGGTTACATTCCGTAGAAATGACGGATTAAATGTAGATAACAAAATTTACAAATCAAATTTATTCCGTACTTTTTACGTAATGGATTTTATTTAGCTTTGTAATAACAATGGAAGCACTAAAATTTGAGGACCTTACTAAAGACGCTGAACAATATCTGCGCAACGTTTCGGTTGATAACGTGATCTTTGGCTATCACGATAAAGAACTGAAGGTATTGTTGCAGCAACCTTTCACATCATCTAAATGGACAGTTACCGGGGGTTACATCAAAAGGACTGAAACCATTGAACAAGCCGCCAACAGGATAGCTCTTACCAGGACAGGGTTAGATAACCTCTACTTCCAGCAGTTTGGAGCATTTGGCAGCCCGGATAGGGCAAACGACAGTGATTTTAATGGAAAGCGATTAAGCGAACTCTTGGGCACTAAAGTTCCTAACGATTTTTTCGCGTTTGATTACTTTGTGTCGGTTGGCTTTTATACGTTAACTGAGTTTTCATTGGTGGCTACCAAAAAAGATGAGCATGAAGTAGATTGCAGGTGGTGGCCAGTAAACGAACTGCCCGTTATGATGTTTGATCATCAGCATATTATTAACGAGGCTTTGCGTGCCCTGCGCCTGCACATTGCGCATTACCCGATAGGTTATGAGTTGCTTCCGCAGAAATTTACCCTTCCCGAAATCCATAACTTGTATGAAACCATATTAGGCAAACCGCTTGATGACCGCAATTTTGCTAAACGTTTAATGGCTACCGGTATCATTATCAAATTAAAAGAAACCAAAAAGATAGGCGCCCATCGTTCGCCATTCCTATATAAATTTGATAAAGAGAAATATGACGAGGGGCTTAAAAGCGGCGTTACGCTGGCGTTTTAAGCTTTTAAAAATAAATAATTTTTAGGGGAGTAAAAACAGGTGCAGTAATAGAACACGTTATAAATATTAAAGGCCAACGTATAAATCATGCGTTGGCTTTCCTTTTTTTTAACATAGGTGTGTTAACATATCTTTAACACAGGCCGTAAGTTGTATTAACCTTGTACAGGTAGTTTTGCGGTTCAAACAAAACAAATACTATGAAGCATTACTTACTATCGGCATTCCTGTGCCTTTTTTTATTTAGTTGTAAAAAAGACAAGATCAGCACCACACCAGACCCGGTTGAACCCGAATTTTTTGTAAATGAAGATCCTGCCACCTTTAAAGAAATAGGCTCTCTTGATATTGGCGACGTAGGAGCAGCCGAGATCAGCGCCTTCGACCCGGCTACCAACCGCCTTTTTGTGGTTAATAATGGCGTTGTTAATAAAATTGACGTGATTGACTTTAAAGACCCGCTGTACATGTCTGTCATTAACTCTATAAGTGTGGCACCCTATGGCGGTGCGGTTAACAGCGTAGCTGTATCTGGTGGTAAATTAGCCGCGGCTATTGAGGCTACCGATAAACAGGCAAACGGCAAGGTCGCTGTTTTTAAAACGGATGACCTTAGCCAGGTAAAAGTGATAAACGTTGGTGCATTGCCGGATATGATCACCTACTCGCCCGACGGTAAATTTATATTAACCGCTAATGAAGGTGAACCAAATGACGCTTATACTAATGACCCTGTAGGTACGGTATCTATTATATCGGTAGCTAATGATTATGCCGTTACCACAATAGATTTTTCATCTTTTGTAGGCCAAAAGGCCGATTTAGTGGCTAAAGGTTTCAGGATATTTGGTTTGGGTAACGATTTTGCAAAAGACATCGAACCTGAGTACATCACCATATCTGCCGACTCTAAAACCGCCTGGGTTACGCTGCAGGAAAACAACGGTATAGCTAAAATTGATATCACTACCAAAACCATAACCAACATATTCCCGCTGGGCTTTAAAGATTATAACGTAGCCGGTACCGAAATAGACCCAAGCGATAAAGATGATAAAATAGCTGCCGCAAAATGGCCGGTAAAAGGTATTTACATGCCCGATGGTATCGCTATTTTAGAGCAAGGTGGAATACCCTACTTATTTACCGCTAATGAAGGCGATGCAAGAGAGTACGCAGGGTTTAGCGAGATAAAACGTATTAAAGATATTAAGCTTGATGCCGTATTGTTCCCTAACGGTGCCGACCTGAAAAAAGACGCGCAACTTGGCCGTTTAAATATTACAACCACCCTGGGTGATACCGATGGCGATGGCGACTTTGACGCATTGTATTCATTAGGCGCACGTTCGTTCAGTGTGTGGAACGGGCTTGATGGTAAACAAGTATTTGACAGCAAGAACGAACTTGATACAAAAACCATTGCAGCAAATGCTTATGATGATGGCCGTAGCGACGATAAATCGGTTGAGCCGGAGGGTATCACAATTGGAAAAATTGGCCATAAAAGCATAGCATTTGTAGGTATGGAACGTGCCGATGCAGTTGCCGTTTATGATGTTACCGACCCAACCAAACCCTCGTTTTTACAACTGCTAAAATGCGGTGATGCACCCGAAGGTGTATTGATCATCCCTGCAAAAAACAGCCCTACCAAAAAAAGCCTTTTGGTTGTAAGCAGCGAAAATGATGGTGTTATAAAAGTTTACACACCTAATACCCTTTAATTAATACTTCAGCCAACAATTAAGAAGGGCCGGTTTATATTATAAACCGGCCCTTCTTAATTGTTAATCAAGCTTATTTAACTTTTAGCAATTCAACAATTTTCTCGCCAACTAATTCTGCCGAAGCCGGGTTTTGGCCGGTTATCAGCAAGCCGTCGTTCACCATAAATCCTTTCCAGTCTTCGCCTTTTTTATAATTGCCACCGTTGCTTATCAACATATCTTCTAATAAAAAGGGCACCATATCTTCAGATTGGCCTGCTGCTTCTTCGGTATTGGTAAAGCCGGCAACAGTTTTACCTTTTATCAGCAGATCACCATTTTTAGCTTTAACATTTTTAAGTACCGCGGGCGCATGGCACACCATGGCAACAGGTTTGCCGGTGTTATAAAAGGTTTCTATCAGTTCAATCGACTTTTTGTTTTCGGGCAGGTCCCACATTGGGCCGTGGCCACCCGGGTAAAATATAGCATCGTAATCGTTAGCGTTTACAGATGTTAGTTCAACCGTATTGTTTAAGCTTTCCTGCGCTTCTTTATCATCCAGGAAACGTTTTGCAGATGGGGTAATGTAATCAGGCAATAAACTTTTAGGGTCAATTGGCGATTTGCCACCCCTTGGCGATGCAATGGTAACCGCTATACCTTTACCTGTAAATAAATAATACGGGGTAGAAAATTCTTCCAGCCAAAGGCCGATTTTTTGCCCACACTTTTTACCTCATCAAAAGAGGTAACAACAATTAGTACTTTTTTTGGAGTATTCATGGTAGTTTTTGTTTGTTGGCCGTAAGCCGCCACATCAATAAGCGACAGCATTGCCAGTAAAATATTGGATAAAATTTTCATAACTCTTATTGTGCAAAGGTGTTGCTTTTGGCTACCCACTACAAGGAAGTAAGTCACTAATAAAATGTGATGTATATCACATCAATATTGGGGCAATGGCAGATTATACTTAATTTGCAGGGGTATTTATACCAATTAAATGAGCCAGGCATTCAGACATCATATCGAAGAAATAATAACGCTTACCGATGCTGAGTTTGACCACGTTTTATCTTTTTTTAAAATCAAAAAGCTTAAAAAGCACCAGTACATTGTACAAGCCGGAGATTTGGTAACGCTTGATTACTTCGTATTAAGCGGCCTTGTTAAATCATCGTTTATAAACGAGCAAGGCAAAGTACACATACTGCAGTTTGCAATGGAAAACTGGTGGGTGTCTGACTATAAGGCCCTCAACAGCCAAACACCATCAGCTTTTGATATTGATTGCATTGAAGACACCGAACTATTAACCATCACTATCCAAAATAAAAATAAACTTTGCGCCGAAAGCCATAAAATGGAGCATTTTTTCAGGATAAAAGCAACCGGTGGTTACGTGGCTTTACAGCACCGCATCCTCTCCCTATTAAGTAACGATGCCGAAACCCGTTACAAGCAACTTTTTGCGCAATACCCCTCTCTTTTTCAACGCATCCCAAAAGCCATGATAGCCTCTTATCTCGGTGTATCGCGCGAAACTTTGAGTCGCCTATCTCCTTTTTAGGCCCGATCAACAATTATTACCAGTTATAAAATGCTGCCCTCTCTGTAACATACATTATACTATATAGCTATCGCATAATTTAAGAATTTGCCTTACCTTGGTTTGTTTTACAAACTGACTTCAAAAATGAATAAATACTTACTTACGGTATCTGCTTTCGCGATGGCATTAACAGCCGGCGCGCAGCAAACCGCTCCAATAACCGCTAAAGATTATGAGCGTGCCGAAAGCTTTTTAAGCTACAACACATCCGGCTTGGTTGATAGGGCAAACGTTTTCCCTAACTGGCTCTCCGGCGATAAATTCTGGTATCGCGTATCAACCGCGCAGGGCAGCGAATATGTCCTGGTAGACCCAATTAAAAAAACACGTACCTCGGCTTTCGACCCGCAAAAACTTGCCTCCGCTTTATCAACTGCATCAGGCAAAACTTATGATGCAAACAAATTGCCATTCCAAAGCATTGGCTATTCTGCCGATGGCAAATCGGTATTATTTTCTGCGGATGCTAAAAAATGGGCTTATAACCCGGTAAGCAACCAGGTAAGTGCCGATACCTCAAAAGCTATTGCGGGTAAAACCGCTGCCTTAACCGGCCGTGCGGCACGTGGTGGTGGCAACGAAGTAATGTCGCCAGACCGCAGCAAAGCTGTTTTTATAAAAGATTACAATCTTTGGGTGCGTGATGTTGCCAGCGGCAAACAAACCCAACTGACTACAGATGGCGTAAAAGATTTTGGTTATGCTACCGATAACGCGGGCTGGACCATGAGCGACAGGCCGATTGTTTCATGGTCGCCGGATTCTAAAAGAGTGGCAACCTTTCAGCAAGACCAGCGTAAGGTAAGCGATATGTACCTGGTTACCACCAACGTAGGCAAACCAACTTTGATGGCATGGAAATACCCACTGCCGGGCGATAAGGACATTGTTACTATACAACGTGTTATTATTGATATTGATAACCCAAAAGTGGTGCGCTTTAACATCGCGCCTGATCCGCATCGTGCAACACTAAGCGATGATATTGCCAGCAGCGGCAGTTTTGATGATGCCGACTGGAAAGCCGACGGCAGCGAGTTTGCATTCGTATCAACCTCACGCGATCACAAGAATGAGAAATTCCGCATCGCTAACGCTACTACCGGCGCGGTGCGTGAGGTATTTGAAGAAACCGTAAAAACACAATACGAATCTGGCTGGGGCGCTATCAACTGGCGTTATCTTGCTGCATCTAAAGAGATCATATGGTTTTCGGAGCGTGATAATTGGGGGCACCTGTATCTTTACGATGCCACAACCGGCAAACTTAAGAACCAGATCACCAAAGGCGATTTTGTTGTTACCAAACTGCTTAAGGTTGATGAGAAAACCCGCACCCTATACTTTGTTGCGGGCGGCCGCGAGCCGGGCAACCCATACTTTTCTCATTTTTATAAAATAGGGTTCAACGGAAAAGGCTTAACGCTTTTAACGCCCGAGGATGGCAACCACAGTGTTAGCTTCTCTCCCGATGATAAATATTTTGTAGACAGCTACTCACAGCCAGATGTACCGACTGTTACCGTGCTTCGCGATATGAAAGGCAGCCTTTTAGCTACTTTAGAAAGAGCAGATGTATCGAGGCTTGCCGCCACCGGTTGGAAAGCCCCAACTCCTGTTAAGCTAAAGGCACATGACGGCACTACAGATATTTACGGTTTGGTGTTTACACCAACCAAAATGGATGCAGGTAAAAAATATCCTGTTATAGATTATATCTATCCGGGCCCGCAGGGTGGTAGCGTTGGCAGCTGGTCGTTCTCCGCATCTCGTGGCGACCACCAGGCACTTGCCGAACTGGGCTTTATTGTGGTATTGATAGAAGGCACCAGCAACCCGCTGCGTTCAAAAAGTTTCCATGATATGAACTATGGCAACATGGGTGATAATACGCTGCCAGACCAGATCACGGGCATTAAACAATTAGCTGCAAAATACCCTATCGATACAGCGAAAGTGGGCATTTGGGGCCACTCGGGTGGTGGTTTTGCTACTGCTAACGCGATGTTTAAATACCCCGATTTCTTTAAGGTTGGTATCTCAGAATCCGGCAACCACGAAAACCGCAACTATGAGGATGATTGGGGCGAACGCTACAACGGGTTGGTAGAAAACTCTAACTACGATGCGCAGGCGAACCAAAACCTCGCTAAAAATTTAAAAGGTAAACTAATGCTTGCACATGGTATGATGGATAACAACGTACCGCCATACAACACCTTATTGGTTGCCGAAGCATTGGAGAAAGCCAACAAAAGCTTCGACCTGGTGATATTCCCCAACAGCGCGCATGGTTACGGCCAATACTCCTATTACATGATGCGCCGCCGATGGGATTATTTTGTAAAAAACCTGTTAGGTGCCGAGCCACCCTACGATTATGTGCTTGGACCTAAAACAACTAAACGCTAAAATCCGCGACAAGTACTAATAGTAAAGCCCCGGCAATAATTATTGCCGGGGCTTTTTTTGGGCAAAGTTTTAATTAAACTGACCTCAAGAAGTTTTGTAGACGACTATTGTAAAGCACCGGCACCTGCTGATGCTACTTCATGATCCTGGTCTACCGAACCACCGGATACGCCGATTGCACCAATAACTTTACCGCTGCCATCCTTTAAAACCACACCACCCGGGAAGCTGATTAGCCCGCCGTTTGAGTGTTCGATGTTGTAAAGAGGGCCGCCCGGTTGCGATAGTTTACCTATCTCTCCCGAGTTCATGTCAAAAAATCTTGCGGTTTTAGCTTTTTTAATGGCAATATCTATCGACCCCAACCACGCGTTATCCATACGGTGAAAAGCTACCAGGTTTGCACCTTCGTCTACAATTGCTATGTTCATAGGTACGCCAATCGCAGTTGCTTTTTCTTTAGCAGCTTTAGACAATTGTTCTGCCTGTTCTAATGTAACACTCATGATAATTTTGATTAGTTGAGTAATTAGAACAGCAGCTACCGAACTATGTTTAAATTATTTGACCGTTTGTGTTGTGATTTGAATATCTTCCAGTTTCCGGGCATACCGGTAAGCAATATACAAAGGTATAATTCCTATCACTCCAAAGGAGCAATCTATCAGTTGCCAAAACAGCGGAATATGCCTGATGGCGCCGGCGATAAATGCCAGTGGAAAGATGAGCACGCAAGCGATCATCCCAAACTGCAGCACCCAGATATTACGTGCCGGATCGCGCATTGGGCCTATGAATACCAGCGCGATAATGATGTGGGCAAAGGCAAGCCAGTCGGTACCGTAACTTAAATAGGGGTATTGGGCATTAGTGGTTTTTATCGCTGTGTAAATAGTGGTTAGCCAATGCTGCATTTTGGGTGAAAAGGCAGCAAGGTTGTTCATTGCAATGGCCAGTTCGCTCTCTATCGGGAACGCGGTTATGCCGCTTAATACCAAGCCGACGATTAGGAAGATGATCCAACGTCGGGCTTTTGTTGTTAACTGTGCTTGTGTAGGTTTCATGTTTTAGGAATAATTAAAAACGAATACTTAGGATATCTTTAAGGGCATGCTCCACTTTGGCAAACTGGAATTGGAAGCCGGCATCCACCAAACGTTTGGGTAACACCCAGCGGCTTTTCAGGATCAACTCAGTCTCGGTACCTATTACTGCTGCGCCCATTTCCAACAGCCAGGCCGGTGCAGGTAAACCGAACGGGATGCCAATAGCATGCCGCAGTTTTTTCATCAGTTCGGTATTTTTAACGGGTTCAGGTGCTGTGCAGTTTACTACACCATCAATTTCGGGGTGCTGCATCAGCCATTTGGTAGTTTTTACCACGTCTTGCTCGTGCACCCATGATACATACTGCTGCCCGTTGCCCTGTCGGCCACCCATACCCGTTTTAACCAGGTTTACCAGCCGTGGTAAAGCGCCGTCGTTACGACCAAGCACTATGCCAATACGCAAGGCTACTTTGCGGGTGCTTGGCGTTTGCTGGTCGAAAAAGGTTTTCTCCCAAATCTTGCAAACTTCGATAGAAAAACCATAACCAATTTCGCCGGTCGCCTCATTCTGCGGGCGGTCTTCTGCGTGGCGGTATATGGTTGCAGATGCCGCGTTTATCCAAAGCTTTGGCGGGTTTATCAGTCCGTCCACAACCTTGCCCAACAAAGTCGTAGGCTCTACCCTTGAAATAATGATCTCCTCTTTATTCTTTTGCGTGTACCGGCAATTCACATTTTTACCGCAAAGGTTTATCAGCATATCGGCACCTTCCAGTTCTGTTACCCATCTGCCCATGGTTCGGCCATCCCACACCAAAGTTTTAATATTCCCTTTGTCCGGCTGGGGCCGCCTGCTCAAAATAATGATCTGTTCGGTATCGTACTTATAATGCTCGGCAAGGGCTTTGCCTAACTGGCCACTACCACCCGCTAATATTATTTTTTGGTATTTCATGATCGTGTATAATTAAAGGAATAAAATAACCGCCAGGATAGCCGCTCGATAGATTGCCCAAGTGATAGTCAACGCCCATCCAATGTTAAGTAGTTTGCTCCTGCGGATGTGTTCTAAAAACATCAGCCCGGCTACCATCATAAAGTACGCAGCGTAAATAAACGGGTGTGCGCCAATTATTTTAGCTACAAGTAACATCACCAGCAACAGCAACCCGCCTGCAAAAGAGATGGTCATCATGTTGCCCAGGTATTCCCATTTCTTATTGAGAGCCACAATGCTAATAATGATACCCTGAAACAGCACCTGCCCACCGCAAATCAAAGCCTCACGGTATAAATTACCAACCGGCATAATGCCTTGCAGCAGGCCCGCGTAAATAGTTAGGATGTATGAGGTAACTGCCCAGGTAAATATGAGGTAAGCTACGCGATATTTCAATTTAAAGGTAGGTTGTACATCTGCCTCATCACCAACGGTTGGGATAATTACACGGCGGTTGTATGAAATAAAGGCGTAAACCTTGCTCATTATCCACACAAACGGACTGATATTAAAGAGCGGTTTAAAAACCGGTGCAGCATTGCCAATAATTTTGAACAGGCTTTTTATCCCGTAAGTAACCTCGCCGGTTTGGCGGTTTACCAGTGCGATCTCATTTGCAGCCCGTTGCCTATCAACCAGTGGGCAAGCATCCGGTGTTAGCTGCTGGTAAGCTTCGCGGCCATCTTTATCAAGCATGCCGGTTTGTATAAAAGCGTTTGTATAAAGTTTGCACATGGGGCATTCCGCATCGTAAAGTATGGTGTAATTGGCAAGGGTTTTCATTATGGTATTATTTATATTTTCAGTAATAATTGAAATTAAAAAGCAAAAAAAATGTTACTTGAACATTTTAAAAATAGAGCCCCAAAACCAACTCTCTTCGGCTTTAAGCATTGCCTCTAAAGTTTTATCCACATTTTTAGCCATCTTATTTATATCCGTTACAGATTTATTGAAAGTTGCAAACTCGGGGTCTTTACTACTGCCTTTTACTTTTGTAAGCTCGTCTAAAATTTTAAGTACGGGTTCCAGTTCGCGTTTGCGGCGTTCTTTGGCAACCTGGCGGGCAATATTCCAGGTATTTTTGTCAGCAAAAAAGTATTCTTTACGTTCGCCTGCTTTATGTAATTTTTCAACAAGGCCCCAACTCATCAAGTCGCGAAGGGTCATGTTGGCATTACCGCGAGAAATGCTCAGGCTTTCCATAATTTCTTCGGTAGTTAACTCGCCGGGGGTTACCAATAGCAAAGCGTGTACCTGCGCCATGGTGCGGTTTATCCCCCACTCAGATCCCAACCTGCCCCATGCTTCAATAAACTTTTGTTTTGCCTCCGGTAATTCCATATACAAATGTACATATCTTTTTAAACTTTCAAAATATATTGAAAGTTTATTTTTATTTATTTATCAAGTTCTTTTAAAAAAAATTCTGCATTCGCAAGATGTTTCTCCTGCTTATCTAAAGGCATTTTATCAAAGGTTTTGATAAGCATTCCCAGTCTTGGGTTTTGTAAAAAGAAGTTGCGGTGCACATGCATAAACCGCCAAAACAGGCCGTCCCAAATTTGCTGCCAGTCGCCTTTGGGCCAATTGCCCATTTTCATAAGATAATTACTGCCACTGATGTAGGGCTTGGTCATCATGAGGCCGCCATCGGCCAATTGCGTCATGCCATAAGTATTGGGCACCATTACCCAATCGTAGGCGTCGATGTACATCTCCATAAACCACTGGTAAACCTGATGCGGATCAAACTCGCAAAGCAGCATAAAGTTGCCCATTACCATTAGCCGTTCTATATGGTGACTGTAACCCGTATTTAGTACCCGTTTAATTACAGTATCTATAGGTAAAATCCCTGTTTTGCCTTTCCAGAACGATGCGGGGATCTTCCGTTTAAAGCCCCAGTAGTTTTTGGTGCGTTGTTTTACGCCCTCGCGCTTGTAAACAATATGGATGAATTCGCGCCAGCCCATAATTTGCCGAATAAAACCTTCGAGCGAATTGAGGGGGATCTCATTATCCGCAGCAAAATCAAGGGCTTTATCAATTACCTGCTGCGGGTTTAGCAGGCCAATGTTTAGCATCGGGGTAAGTATGGAGTGATACAGAAAACCCTCCTGCGCAACCATTGCATCCTCATAGATTCCGAAACTATGGAAACGCTGTTTCAGGAAATTGCCAAGCCAATGCTCTGCCTCTTTATAAGTAACGGGATAAAACCCGCCAAGGTTTCCAAATGGCGATGCCGTGCTGCCATAATTATCGGGGTAGTAGCTATCTACCCATTGCTGTGCATCGGTTACATATTTGTTGTCGGCTGGAACATCCAACACAGGAACAACTTCGTTCTTTAGGAATTTTAAACGGTTCTCGCTATCGTAGGTCCATTTACCGCCGAGGGGTTTGCCGTCGGCTTCCAATAAGATTTTTCGCTCCTTTCGCTGCGCGATGTAAAAATCGGTTTGAAAATACGTTTTGCGCCCATCAAAATATTCGGCTACATCACCGGCACTATTCAAATAATTAAGGGAGCGATATTTTGCTAATGCGATGTTGTGTTTGGCGCAATGAGTATCCAAGCGTTTCTCCAGCCAATCGTCGGCTACATCGGCATAATGGATGCTATCCACCCCCTGCCCTGCTAAATAAGGAATAAGTTTACGTACATCGCACAGTTCATCTGTGGCTTCAATGTATTTTACTTGGATGCCATTTTCGCTTAGGAAATCAGCATAAAACATCATAGAGGCCCGGTGCAGCACCAGCTTTTTCTTGTGGAAGGTATATTGGTTAAAATACAATTCTTCCTCTACCAGGTAAACCAAACGCTCATTTTTCACGGCCGGGTGTTTCTGAAACAACTGGTGCGGAAAAATGAGCGTTATACTTTTGGGATGCATGGCTTTAAAACATGCTTTAAGGGCAAATTGTTCTACTTACCAAACCTCGATAAAACATTATAAGCGGCGGCAGGCAGCTTTACTTTGTAGCGGTAGCCGCCCGGAAAGGCATCTTCCTCTTTTATAAACTCGTGGCCTCTTTTACTGATCCAGAAAGTTTCGGTAGCATGCTGGCCTTTGTAGTCACTTTCGTTAAATAGTTTCCAGCAATCTACTTTTTGGTTATCCATGGTCATGATCACCTCGCTGCCTATCACCTTGTAAATAATATAATCGGGTTTGCCAAGCCCAGCATCGTAAAAGTTAATGGCAAAGGTTTTACCGGCGGCCAATGGCAGCATCTGGAAGGTTTCTATATCCAAATTCCAGTTAAAGTTTGGCGAGCTAAAATCAAGCGAAAAATCTTTGTTCGTATTATTAGCCACGGTATCGGCGCCCTTAATTTTATCGGCACCCCAATTGTAAGCGCTGTTTTTACCACCAACGTTTTCGACGTGATAGATCGGCGCAAAATCGCTCATCCGGTTTACGGAATACACCGTGCGGTGACTGGTGCTATCACTGCCGTACCAGTGCTGGCTGGTAACTAATACCTGCTCGCCATTGCGGGTTGCTATTTTGGTATCGCGCAGCCAAAGCCAAAAGCCAAGGCTTTTGGCTTTTTTGGGCGATTGAAAGTAAACCAGGTACTGGCGCAAGCCGGGTTTTAATGTCGCTGTGTTCAAGCGACGATCTTTAAGCCTTATGGTATCTACCTGTGCCAATGCAAATTTTGGGTTTGCCGATAAAAACAATGTAGTTAAAAGGCATATGATAATGCCCGTTATTGATGTTTGAATTTTCATGTTGTGTGCATTTAAGTTTTCATGTTGCTACAAATCTGCAATTCATCACCCATCACATGAAACTGTTTCAACCTTGTTGGCTATGTATTTAATTAATAGAGCGATATTTTCAACGATGTCATTTACTCCTGTGATATTTGCCTTTTAACCCATTCGTTTAAGAAAAAGCGGCATGCATTTAAATAAATGCCGCTATTGTTTAAACAGGTAGGCTTCTCAGAAAAAGCTTTGTACTTTTAAGCATGTTATCGTTTAAAAGTAAACCCACCATTGTGCAATTGCAATGGATGGTTTGGGGTTTTGTTTTCCTGGTCATCACCCTCTCGTTACTGGCAATGGATAGCTTTTGGCAGGCCATTACCTACGCTCTTTTGAACACCTGCTTTTATGCTACTATTATTTATGGTAACATTTTATGGCTGTTCCCAAGGCTATATTTAAAGGGAAAAGCTATGTATTATGTACTTTCGGTAGTTATTTTCCTGCTTGCCGTGGGCGCTATGCGTGCATTTATCACCTTAAATATTTACAACCTTTTATTCGCCAAACACCCCGAGCCTATGACCATGAAGGCCGTGATCAGCATGATTGTCGGCGGCATTATGATCTTCCTGCTCAGCTTTGTGTTCAGGATAGCTATAGCTTATTTCGCCCTTAAACGGCAGTCGGAAGAGATCCTTACCCAAAAAACACAGGCAGAAATCAACCTGCTAAAATCACAGGTGCAGCCACATTTTCTCTTCAATACCCTCAATAATATTTATTACGAAGCCTACCTCGAGGCACCACGCACGGCTGCGTTAATAGAACGTTTGAGCGATATTATGCGCTACTTTGTTGACGAAAGCCCCAAAGAACAGGTTAACCTGGGTACCGAGATCCAGTTTCTGGAGAATTACATCGCGTTAGAAAAGATCCGCATTAGGTATGATATCGATCTCACGTTCCATAAGGATTCCAGTACCGCCCAAAGCCTGCCGCCCATGTTACTGATGACCTTCGTCGAGAACATTTTTAAGCACGGAATTGATAAAAGCAGCAACGAAAATAAAATAGAGATCTCGCTAACACAGCAAAATGGCAGGTTGATATTTACTACAACCAATACGCTACCGCAAACCCCGCTAAGCATCTCCTCGACAGGTTTTGGGATTGATAACCTGCGCAAACGGCTGGTGCTATTATATGGCAGCAATTTTGAATTGCAGGTGCAAAATAAAGGCGATATTTACGTGGCAAACCTAAATATCCCGCTGGCATGAATTTAAGGTGTATCATTATTGACGATGAACCCAATGCGGTAAACCTGCTGGAGGTGCTTATAGGGCAAACCACCCAATGGCAGCTTTTAGGCAAGTGCTACAACGCGTTGGAAGCAATGAATTTCCTAAAAAAACACACGGTAGATTTTATCTTTCTGGATATCAATATGCCGCACCTAACCGGGATGGAACTGGCGGGATTGCTACCTAAAGAAACCAAGATCATATTCACTACCGCATACGCAGAACATGCTGCGGAAAGCTACGCTTTCCAAACTATAGACTACCTTTTAAAACCTATCACCCTAAAACGCTTTGTAACAGCCACGCAAAAAATTGAGGCCGCTTTTGCTAAGCAACCGGTAGTTGAAAAGGCAGAAAGCAAGGCCGATGAGGGTTACTTCTTTGTAAAATCGGGTAAAACGCTACGCAAGATCCTGTTGGATGAAGTGCTTTATTTCGAGGGGGAAAAAGAATATGTTCGCCTGGTTACGGGAAATGAGGAACTGCTGATATACCGCCGTTTAAAAGATATAGAAGAGCAACTGTCCACACCCTTTGTGCGTGTACATAACTCGTATATCGTCAACACAAAACTGCTAAGCAAGATTCAGGACAATCATATTTACATTGGCGATAAACAGATCCCCGTAAGCGAAAAGTTTAGGGATGGGTTTATGGGGCTGATTAGGAAGCGTTTGTTTTAAAAGCGGGTAGAAATCTGTCTATACACGTCATTTCAATAACGCGCTGGATGGAGTAAAGCGGTAATAATGCTCTTTACGATTCCGTCAACTCGCCCCTTAGGTCTTTTTCTAAACAGCGTTTTACTTCTTGCGGGTCATCAAGTTCGCCAAGCAGGTACATCATTTTGGTGACGGCTGCTTCGTAGGTCATGTCGTAACCGTTGGCAACGCCCATGTCCTTAAGTTGCTTGCTGGTTTCGTAACGGCCAAGTTCAACAGTACCCACTTTACATTGGGAGATATCGAGGATCACCTTACCGCTATCGATAGCATTTTTAAGCAGGTCGATAAACCATTGATCAGTGGTAGTATTGCCCGCGCCAAATGTTTCCATAACAATGCCACGTACATCTGCACCTAAAATGGTTTCGACAACCTTAGGGCTGATGCCCGGGTAAAGTTTTAATACGGCAACATCGTTAACTAAAGTGTTATGAATTTTCAGCGGGCCTGTACCCGGCTCGCGAATATCGTTCACGCTAAAACGCAAGTGTACGCCGGACTCTGCCAATATCGGGTAATTGGGCGAGCGGAAGGCCTCGAACTTTGAAGAATTATATTTGAATGCACGGTTACCGCGGAACAGCTTGTAATCAAAGTAAATACAAACTTCGGGCACGCGCGCTTTGTCGTTCTTTTTGGCTTTGGCAATCTCGATAGAGGTCATCAGGTTTTCCTTGGCATCGGTACGTACCGCGCTGATAGGTAACTGCGACCCGGTAAATATCACCGGTTTATCCAAATTTTGCAGCATAAAACTAAGCGCCGATGCAGTAAAGGCCATAGTGTCAGATCCATGCAGTATCACAAAGCCATCCACCTCGTTGTAGTTGGCTTCTATAAGCGCGGCAAGTTCTGCCCAAACCTCGGGGTTCATGTTTGATGAATCGATGATATGCTCAAACGAGTGCACCTTAATTTTGCAATTAAGCTTTTCCAGTTCGGGCACGTTATCCATTATCTGTTCAAAGTTAATGGGCACCAGTGTTTTTGTAACCGGGTCGCTCATCATACCTATTGTCCCTCCGGTATAGATGATCAGTATCTGGCTCATTCAGGTCAGGTTTATGCTGTTAATATTAATTTATTTGAATTAAGCAGGAATCAAGAAAACTCAATTGTCAACTTGTTTTCTTGATTCTTCAGGCTTAAGTCTCGCGTCCTTTTATACACCAAATATCTTTTTCGAATTTTGAGTGGTGATAGCAGCCACCTCCTCGATAGATATTTGATATAGCTCCGCCACTTTTTGGGCTACATAAGTTAAATAAGAGCTTTCGTTAGGTTTACCACGGTACGGAACGGGTGTAAGGTACGGAGAATCGGTTTCTAAAACCACATGCTTTAAATCAATTTGAGGTAATATCTTATCCAGTCCTCCATTTTTGTAGGTAACTACCCCGCCTATACCCAAATAAAAGCCCATTTCGGTTATTTTATTGGCTTGCTCCAGCGTGCCGGTAAAACAATGGAATATTCCGCGCAGATTTCCGTCCTTGGTTTCCTGCAAAACCTGGTAAACCTCATCAAAAGCATCACGGCAATGGATCACTATCGGCATTTTCATGCTTTTGGCCCAATCTATCTGCAATTTAAACGCTTGGATCTGTTCGGTTAAAAAGGTTTTATCCCAGTAAAGGTCTATCCCAATTTCGCCAACGGCATACACGGGGTATTTATGTAAGGATGCTACAATAAGCGACAGTTCATGTTCCCAATCTTCCTTTACAGAACATGGGTGCAGGCCCAGCATCGCGTAGCAATTATCTGGATAAGCCGCCAGCAGATCAAACATCAGCGGTACCGAAGCAGCATCTACATTTGGCAAAAATAAACGGCTTACGTTACTATTCAGGCAACGCTGCATCAAAGCGGTACGCTTCTCTTTTTCCGTTTCGTAATATAAATGGGTATGTGTGTCAGTAAATACCATGGTACAAAAGTAAAAAAGCCTTCTTTGCGGAAGGCTTTTCAATTGAATTAATTTTTCTTTTTGGTTATTACCCGTTTCTTAACAGGGCCTTTCTTACTTAGCGGCGCTTTAGTTGCCGGTTTAATAGCCGGATGCTTGATCCGCGCTACCCTCACCAATTCTACATCAAATAACAAGGTAGAATATGGTTTAATGTCCTCGCCTGCACCACGCTCGCCATAAGCTAATGCCGATGGGATGATGAACGTTGCTTTAGAACCTTCGTTGAGCAGGGCCAAACCTTCGTCCCAGCCTTTAATAACGCGGCCGGTAGCTAATGCAAAGCTGATGGGCTCATAGTTGCGGCCCGGCTGGTTTAAGCCACCTGCTTTTGCATCGGCCTCAACACTGCTATCAAACATTTTACCCTCCAGCGTGCGGCCTGTATAGTTTACATACACGGTATCGCCATTAAGCGGCTTAGGTTTTGCACCTACGGTTTTAACCACATAATGCAAACCCGATGGCGTAGTTTTAGCAACAAGGCCTTTGGTTTTAATGTAATTTGATAAAGTTGCCATTTCGGTCGCTTTAACTTTTTCACCTTCGGCCTTCATTTTTTCCATAGCGGCATTACGCTCGGCCATGGCTTGTTCTAATGTTTGCGAAGAAAGTATCCGCAGTTTAAAAACCAGGTTGCTCCCTTTTTTAAACATTGGCGGCATCTCTGTTTCGTGCCCTTTAAATACCGAATCGACCGGTACTTTTACTATCGCGCTATCATTAACCGCCATTAGCGGGAAAATGTCCATCAGGTCGGCTATATTGGTAGATGGGACGATCTGCGTTTTTATTGGCTGGCCTTGCTTATAAGTGCTAAACAATACCGAATCTGTTTCCGTTGCCTGGGTGGCGTTAAAGGTGATCACATCGTTTTGCTTTAACTTTGCTCCCGGTTTTGTGCTGATGATCCGGTATTGCACGCCCCTTGCGGTACGCTGAAATTGCGCGCTTGCCTCAAAGCCAAACAGGCAAAGCATCAAACTAAAAAAAATAATATTCTTCATAATAAAAAAAGCCTCCCGGGATTACTCCGGAAGGCTGTATAAGTTTTATAAAATTATCTTACTTGTGGTTGTGGCATTGCCGGTTGTTGTACCGGTTTTGGCGCGTTAGGGTCACGTTTGATGATCTTCAATAACTCTATCTCGAAAGTTATTGGAGCAAACGAACCGATACGTGGCGGGTAACCCTGCTCACCGTAACCAATGGCCGAAGGAACTACGAAAGTTGCTTTAGCACCTTTGTTTAAAAGCTGCAAACCTTCTTCCCAACCTGCTATTACACGGCCTTCGCCAACAGGCACCTTAATAGGCTCGTATGTGCGGCGTGCATCGTAAATTTTAGTGTCGGTTTTAGCGTCTTCTTTAACGCTGGTATCAAATAGTTTACCATCTAATAACCTGCCTGTGTAATTGACAACGGCGGTATCGCCAACAGCAACATTAGGGCCACTACCCGGGGTTTTAATTACATATTGTAAGCCAGATGCTGTAGTAGTAGTTTTAAGTTTTTTATCGTCTACATACTTCTTGATCTTAGCAGGTTCTTTTTTCTTGATGATCTCGCTTTGAGCTTTAAAGTAATCAGTAACGTGTGCCTGGAAAACAGGATCTGACTGGTTACCTTTTGCAATTACTTTTTCAACCTTAATTTCGTAAATAAGGTATTTACCTTTGATGCCGGGAGGCCTTGGTGCGCCTTTCTTAAACATTGAGTCGACAGCTAATTTTACGGTAGCGCTATCGCCTTCGCTCAACAACAAAAACGAAGAAGAAATATCACCTTTACGGCTTTCTTTTTCCATTATCTGTGGTACAGGGCGGCCTAATTCATAGGTGCTGCCTAATACCGAGTCGCCGTCTGTTTTTAATATCAGGTTAAGGCTAATGAAATCGCCCGGCTTAATAGTTGGCCCGGCTTTATCTGTACGGATGTTGTACAACATGCCACCGGCACCTTGTTTAAAACCACCTTTGCAACTTGCAAGCCCTAATGCCGCAACTGCTATGATCATTAAGTTTTTTCTCATTTTTTCTGTTAGTTCTTATTGTAATAATAGTGTTTTATACTCGGGTAATATTGATTTAAATTTTGCTACAGTTGCCTCCAGCGATTCATCAGACTGGCCGCCTGCCGCGTTGCGGTGACCGCCCCCCTGGAAATACTTTTTACAGATCTCATTTGCCGGGAACACATTTTTTGAACGTAAGGATAGTTTAACCTTATCGTTACGCTCAACTATAAATGCTGCCAAATGCACGCTTGCAATTGAAAGTGCATAGTTAACTATTCCTTCGGTATCGCCGGTGTTTACATCAAACCTGGCGATATCGGCTTTGCTAACGGCCATTATGGCTGTATTATATTCGGGCAGTATCTCTAAACAATTTGCAAGGCAATGGCCCAAAAAGCGCAAACGGTTTTCTGACGAACTGCTGTATATTAATTCGTGGATGCGTGAGTTATTGGCGCCGGCATCAATCAAATGTGCCGCTATGCGGTGCACGGTTGATGTGGTGTTTGGCAACCGGAAAGATGCAGAATCTGTCATGATACCTGTGTATAAACAGGTAGCTACATCTTTATTAATTAATTCGGCGTGCTGTAACTGGTCTGCTATAAATGTATAAACCAATTGCGCAGCAGCACAAGCATTGATATCCCAATGGCGGTAATCATCAAAATCTTCCGGCTCCAGGTGATGGTCTATCATCACTTTGTAGGCCTTGCTTTCGCCAACCAGCGGGCCCATATCGTTAATGCGGTTCAGGGCGTTAAAATCAAGGCAGAAAATGATCTCGGCATCGGCAATTAACGTGGCAGCAAGATCGCGGTTTTCGGTAAAAATTATCACCTCTTCGTTGCCCGGCATCCAGTGTAAAAACTCAGGATAATCTGTAGGTGCAATCACCTTGGCGTGGTGCCCTTGCTGTATTAGGTAGTTATACATCCCTAACGACGAGCCCATAGCGTCACCATCGGGCTTGTGATGGGTAGTAATTACTATTTTACGGGGCTGACTTAAAAGTGCAGTAAGCGAGGCTAAATCCAACATCAATTTTAAAAGAGTTGCAAAGCTAAGTAAATTAATTAAATACGTATAGCATAATTGTGGCAAAAGCTTCAAGTTTCAGTTATAAAACGCTACTTTTGCGCCTCTTTAATCAACAAAGTACATTATACAATGGCAAATAACAGAACTTTTACAATGATAAAGCCCGATGCAGTTGCAAACGGCCACATTGGTGCTATTTTAGACCAGATAAGCAAAGCAGGTTTTAAAATCGTAGCATTAAAATACACATCACTTAGTGCTGAAAAAGCAGGTGAGTTTTACGCGGTACACGCCGAGCGTGGTTTCTTTGCAGACCTTGTTGGCTTTATGTCATCGGGCCCTATCGTTGCGGCTATCTTAGAAAAAGATAACGCTATCGACGACTACCGCAAACTTATTGGCGCAACAGATCCATCTAAGGCTGACAAAGGCACTATCCGTAACTTATTTGCAAAATCTATAGATGCAAACGCCGTACACGGTTCAGATTCTGACGAAAACGCAGCGATAGAAGGCAACTTCTTTTTCTCGGCCTTCGAACGTTTCTAAGCTATTGAGGCTCAAATAAAAAAGCGCTTTGTAAACTATTAATTACAAAGCGCTTTTTTGTTGTTTACTTGCTAATAAACAAATAGTATGTATCTTTCATATCAGGGCAACTTAACGTCTGCCTATTAAATGCGATTACTATGAAGTCACTTATTAAATACCTTATCTATTCTATAGTTATCGTGGCTATTATTGTAATTTCAATGGATATTTTCAGGGACCATCCTGAGGCACAATTCGCATTTATATTCCCGGGTATTTTTTTATTAGCCTTTTCGCAGATAATGGACGATAGCTTCCGTAAGGTTAGCCAGCGGTTACGTTTTTCTCGTAACAGGTAATTTATAGGAATACGATATCTGCAACCAGTTCGGTTTTTGCAAACTCATTTATTTTTTGGATGATCTGCTCTCGCATCATTACAAGTTCGTGCTTAATAACTGATGACTCTATACGCAGGAACAATTTCTTATCCTTTATAAATAATTCTTTGGTACGGTTAGCTACCGATTTTCCCACCAGATCGGGCCATAGGGTTACAATTGCGGTTTCGTCAAACTTTCGTTTTATCTTGTAAACATTAAGCATCTGCTCAATAGCATCCTTTAACGATTTATCGTTTGCCTTACGCATCTATACTACCCTCCGTTACTTTAAATAATTTCACCCCTACATCTATTTTCTCGAATATCCCCTCTACCCTTGCGCTGCTGGTATCGGTGATAAACACCTGCCCAAAATCATTGTTGGACACCATTTGCATCAGTTTGGTAACGCGGCTATCATCCAGCTTGTCAAAAATATCATCCAACAAAAGCAAAGGTTTAAAACCATTTTTTTGGGTAAGGAAGGTATATTGCGCAAGCTTTAATGCTATCAAAAAAGATTTTTGTTGCCCCTGAGATCCAAACTTTTTCATAGGCATGCCGTGGATGTTAAACTGCAGATCATCTTTATGGATACCCATGGTTGTACGCTCCAGGATCCTGTCGCGCTCCATACTTTTCTTGAGTAAAGCGGCAAAACTTTCATTCAGCAATTGCGACTCATAGTTCAGCTCTACCTGTTCGGCATCTTCGCTAATAAACTGGTAATGCCTGTTAAAAATGCCGGTAAACAGTTCCATGAACGCCCTGCGCTTTTCAAAAATGCGGGTACCGGATGCGATTAGTTGGTCGTCGAAAACGGACAGCAGTTCCGGGTCGTAACGGCCGGTATCGGCAATTTGCTTAAGCAGAGCGTTGCGGTTGGTTAATACCTTATTATATACGATCAGTTCGTCCAGGTAGTTATGGTCGGTTTGCGAGATAACGTTATCTATAAATTTGCGGCGTTCTTCGCTTCCCTCTATGATGATACTGATATCATACGGAGAGATCATCACCAGCGGTAACAGCCCGATATGATCTGCCAGGCGCTGGTAATCTTTTTTATTTCGTTTAAATTGTTTCTTTTGATTGCGCTTTACCCCGCAGGCCACAACCTCTTTGTTCCCGTTTTTTTGGAACACGCCGTTTATCATAAAAAAATCGGCGCCCTGCTTTATCTGCTGGGTATCTATCGGGTTAAAATAACTTTTACAAAGCGACAGGTAATGCACCGCATCTAACAGGTTGGTTTTACCCGCGCCATTATTACCAACAAAGGCGTTCACCCCCTCGGCGAGCGAAATTTCGGCCTCGGTATAGTTTTTAAAGTTGATAAATGATAGGTGCTGCAAGTACATAAGCGGGGAGCAAATTTAGTGTTTTTTGGTTGGTTTATTTGTTCAATGGTTCATTAGTTTATTGGGGATTCTGCAGCCATTCTTTTTATAGATGTGAAGTTTGGCGGCGCGAAGTATCTTACCTCTACGGGATGAATAATATAGGGGTGCGATACTTTGCGTCTCACTGCAGAAAGGCAATTTCCCCGCTATCTTTCAGCCCTATTACCCACTAATAACAAACCCTTTACGCATATACCAACTATCCAAAATTTAAATTTGCTAAAAGGATTGAAAACCGTATTTTTGCAAACTTAATTTTTAAATACAGATGTCAGCAACCGAGGTGAATACAAAAACTACAGCAGAGAAAACAAGTGTTGTAAAGAGCGGTAGTTTTGTTCAGGAGAACCAAAAAAGCTTATTATTTATTGCAGCAGCTATTGTTGTGATGATTGTTATTTACATAGCATACCTTAAACTTTACCTTGCACCAAGGGAAGTTACCGCTGCAAACCAAATGCACGTAGCACAAGATTTTTGGGCTAAAAAAGATTGGGACAAAGCTATTAATGGCGATGCCGGCTACCCTGGTTTCAAAAAAATTATAACTGATTACAGCAACACTAAGGTTGCTAACCTTGCATATTTTTACTTAGGCACCGCTTATTTAAACAAAGGCGAATACCGCCAGGCAATTGATAACCTTACCAACTACCGTGGCGATGACAATATGGTTGCTGCTGAAGCTTTAGGTAGCACAGGCGATGCTTACGTTGAATTGAAAGATTTAGAAAAAGCGGAGACCTTTTTCAAAAAAGCTGCTGATAAAGCAAGCAACAAATTCCTTACCCCGTTTTACCTAAAAAAACTGGGCTTGGTTTACGAAGCAAAAAAAGACAATCAAGCTGCTGCTGATACATATAAAAAAATAAAAGCTGATTATTTTGAAAGTGCCGAGGCTCAAAACATTGACGAGTACATTGCACGCGTTGACACAAAGTAATAAAACATCAATATCGGATTTCAAATGTTCGATTTCGGATTTATAAGTTGAATGCATACATTCACAATAGATCAGAAATCGGACATTTTTATTTAAAAGCAAATCCGAGACCGATAGTATAGCAATTCGAAATTGAACATCCGAAATCTAAAATAAAAAATGGCTACTCAATTAAAAAACCTGTCAGATTTTTCGACCGCGAGCGAGATCCCATCGGCCGAAGGCTATAGCTTTGGTATTGTGGTTGCCGAGTGGAACGCAGAAATAACCAATGCATTGTACAGGGGGGCTTACGATAGCCTCATCAAGTACGGCGCTAAGCCCGAAAATATACACTCATTCCCGGTGCCGGGCAGCTTTGAATTAACCAGCGGTGCCGAACTGTTATTGAAAAACAAAAAGCTTGATGCTGTAATTACATTGGGCTGTGTGATACAGGGCGAAACCCGACATTTTGATTTTATTTGCGCCGCGGTTGCAAATGGTGTAACTAATGTTGCTATAAAATATTCAAAACCTGTTATATTTGGTGTGTTAACTACTGATAATCAGCAGCAGGCTATTGACCGCAGTGGTGGCAAACACGGCAACAAAGGCGACGAAGCTGCTGTAACCGCCATTAAAATGGCCAAATTGAACGAAACTTTAATTGGGTAAACCCGTATAAATACCAAGTTTAACAAGCACATGAAAAATATCTTATACATAGCAATCATAGCACTTGCAATTGGCAGTATGTCGTCATGCTCTAACAAGTTATGCCCTGCATACGGCTCATACCCCAGCCGCCGCTAACACAGCAATTTGTCATTTTTTTACCTTTAAGTTAAAACTAAAAGCAGTTTTACATTGTCTTTACTTTTAAACAGGCAATTACTTATATTTTTGTTTCATGGAATGGATATCGTTGGACACGGCAGAACAGATATATAATATTAAACAACAAGCTGGCTACAGCTTAATTTTTAAACACAGCACCCGATGCTCTATCAGCATGATGGCAAAAAGGCGCTTTGAGATGGATTGGCAGAACCTGCCATCGGATATGCCGTTATACTTTTTAGACCTTATAAAACACCGCGACCTATCTGCCAAAGTAGCGCAAGATTTTATGGTACACCACGAGTCGCCACAGATGCTATTAGTAAAAGATGGCGAATGTGTGCTTGATCAATCGCACGGCTCTATTTCGGTTGATGAGGCCATGAGTGTGCTTTCATAAGAGAATCAAGAGTTTTTAAATTCAGATATATATAATCTGCAGGAGTTATTCTGCGGATTTTTTTGTGTCTGATTGATTTTGCATCAACAAACTGTAATATTGTACTAATTCTATTCCTCTTTTAGGGGGTTAGGGGGTTTTTAACTATTTTTGTATCATGATAGATTTGCCAGTAGTACCCGCCATCCAACCGCAGCGCAAGCCCGATTGGTTAAGGGTTAGGCTTCCGGTAGGGAAAGAATACGCCCACGTACGTGGTTTGGTTGATGAACATAAGCTGCATACCATTTGCGAAAGCGGCAACTGCCCCAATATGGGCGAGTGCTGGGGAGCCGGTACAGCTACGTTTATGATACTTGGCAACATTTGTACCCGGTCTTGCTCTTTTTGCGCCGTAGCAACCGGCAGGCCTTTGGCTGTTGATACCGATGAGCCGAACCGTGTAGCGAACTCGGTAAAACTGATGCAGGTTAAGCACTGTGTTATCACCTCTGTTGATCGTGATGATCTTAAAGACGGCGGTTCTATCATCTGGGCCGAAACTATCAATGCCATCCGCCGCGAAAGCCCGGATACCACCCTTGAAACTTTACTGCCCGATTTCCGTGGCATTTGGGGCAACCTTGACCGCGTATTAGCAACACGCCCGGAGGTAGTGTCACATAATTTAGAAACTGTACGCCGCCTAACCCGCGAAGTACGCATCCAGGCAAAATACGACCGCAGCCTCGAGGCGCTTAAAATAACATCGGCTGCAGGCGTGCGTACCAAATCGGGCATTATGCTTGGCCTGGGCGAGCGCGAGGAAGATGTACTGGAAGCAATGGACGACCTACTGGAAGCTGGCGTACACATCCTTACGTTAGGCCAGTACCTGCAGCCAACACGTAACCACCATCCGGTTATTGACTGGATCCACCCGGATCAGTTTGCAAGCTACAAGGAATGGGGATTGAAAAAAGGTTTCAGGTATGTAGAAAGCGGCCCGCTGGTACGCTCTTCTTATCATGCCGAAAAACATTTGTTTGAAATGTAAGTTATCCTTTATATCTTCATCGAGTTGAGCCCCAAACGTAAAATATCATTATCTGAAGAGGATTTAGTCCTCGCTTTGCGCAACCGAGAGAAGATCGCGGTTGAGGCATTGTACGATATGTATTCCGCATCCCTGTTCGGTGTTATCTCACGAATCATTACAGATGAGGCCATCGCCGAAGATGTGTTACAAGAAACTTTCGTAAAGATCTGGCATTCGTTTTCCGGCTATAGTGCCGAAAAAGGGCGTTTATTTACCTGGATGGTAAATATCGCACGCAATTTAGCTATAGACAAGGTTAGATCGAAGGATTTTAAGAACCAGAGCAAAAACCATGAGCTTGAAAATAACGTAACTTTCATTGACGAACAAAGAAATACAGTTTACAAGCCTGAATTGTTGGGCATCAGGGAATTAGTATCTACCCTAAAACCTGAGCAAAAGTCGATTCTTGATCTCGTGTATTTTAAAGGTTATACCCACGTAGAGGCCGCCGAAGAACTTGGCATACCCCTGGGCACCATTAAAACACGATTAAGGATGGCCATAATACAACTCAGAAAACATTTTAATTAATAGTGGAAAACGTTAAGGCATATATCGAATCAGGCATCTTAGAACTTTACGTCATGGGTGACACCAGCGCTACTGAGAAAGCGCAGGTGGAAGAGATGGCTGCGAAATATCCTGAGATAAGAGCCGAAATTACCGAAATAGAAAAATCAATGGAGTTTTATGCGGAAGAGCATGCCGTTGAACCATCAGAAAATTTACGCACAAAGGTTTTAAACAGCCTTATTGTTAACCTTGGCGATGATAACACCTTCTCTAAAGCTATTACCCGGCAGGATGATGAAAATATCCGCACAATCCCTGCCGCACGTTTAACCAGCTTTTACAAATACGCCTTTGCTGCCTGCCTTACCTTATTGTTAACAAGCATATACGGCCTGGTAAACCTATATAGCAAACTGCAGGAGTCTAACACACAGCTTGCCGCTTTACAAACCGACAATACTAAGATTGTTAACCAGGTTAGCCTGCGCGATAACGAATTACAGGTTTACCGCGATACCGCCTTTAAAGTATTAAAGCTTAAAGGTACCGCCAAAACACCATCCGCTGCTATGGTATTAGCATGGAATTCGGTAAGCAAAAAGGTAATGGTAGATGTACCAAGCCTGAAACTACCACAACACGACGAGAAACACCAGTACCAATTATGGGCGCTGGTAAATGGCAAACCTGTAGATATGGGCGTATTTGATCTGCCTAAGGCAGATACTGCCGGTGTTAAGGAAATGAAGGCTATAGCATCCGCACAGGGCTTTGCCGTAACACTTGAACCAAACGGTGGCAGCATTAACCCAACCATGGATCAAATGGTGGTGATAGGTACATTTTAATAAGACATTTCAATAGTGAAAAAGCCGTTTTGCCTTACGCAGAGCGGCTTTTTTGTTAAAGTTTTGTTAAAAAAAGCATCTTATATAAAACAAATAAATATTTAGCGTTGTTAGTGTAACTAATACATGACTCACACGTCATATGTATAGTTAGTTAGAAGTATATAGTTCTTTATAAGATCAGTTAATAGTTTGAAAGCGAATGTTTGATACTGACATTCGCTTTTTTATGCCTTTAGTTTTGCCATTGTGAAGGGCAACTGGCTAATGATCTTTGTAGGCAATACCACATTCAACCTGTTAGGAAGAGCCAGCTCATCGCCCGCCTTACCGTGGATATACACACCTAAAATACAGGCATCCAGTGGCGAATATTTTTGCGCTAATAACGAGGCGATGATTCCTGTAAGCACATCCCCCATCCCGCCGGTTGCCATAGCCGCGTTCCCTGTCGAATTAAAATAAAGTTTTTCATTTGGCGTAGCCGTAATCGTATAATCGTTTTTCAGGATGATGTAAATGCCTAATTCTTTTGCCTTGGCTTTCGCTGTTTGCAGCCGTTGCCACCAACTGGTATATTTACCAAACAAGCGGTCAAACTCTTTCATGTGTGGGGTAATTACACTCCCGGCCGGTAGTTTTTTAAGCAGGCTTTGGTTCTCAGATAATACATTCAGCGCATCCGCATCTATCACAATCGGCTTATCATAATTTTTTAATATGGCTTTAAGCAACTTTAATGTGTCGGTCTCCCGGCCCAAGCCCGGGCCAATGCCAATGGTGCTAAATTTCTCCCACTCAATTTTGGGCAGCTTGTTTTCATCGCGCACGAACGCCATAACCTCGGGAATAGAGCTATTTAAGGCAACCAATCCACTCCGCGGGATACATGCCGTAGTCAAACCAGCCCCTGCATGCGCGCAAGCCGAGGCCGACAGCAGTGCAGCCCCCATGGTTTCATCACTACCTGCAATAATCAAAGCGTGGCCGTATGTACCTTTATTGCTAAAGCGATGGCGTGGTTTTATAAGTTGCTGCGCGTCTTTTTCTTCTAACAGGTAATAAGGTGTGGCAACCGTATTTAGGAAGTCTTCATCTAATCCTATTTTTACCACCTCGCAGCATTTGATAAACAGGCCACTTTCGGGTAGCAAGAAATTGAGTTTGGGTTGCTGGAAGGTAATTACCAGGTCCGCTTTTAAAACTGTGGCATCTTTGGGTATCTCACCATCGGTGTAAAAACCGGTAGGCACATCAACTGCCACAACGGTTTTATCCAGTCCGTTCAAGTAGTCGACCACCGTTTTATAATCGCCGGCAAGGGCTTTGTTTAGCCCACTGCCCAACATGGCATCGATAATTATATCAGCCTTATCTACGGTCGATTTTGTGGCGGTTTTTAGCTCTTTCATGGCGATTTTAGTCGCCTTTAAGCGCTTTAAATTCTCATTAAAATCGTCGCTGGCCTTATCACTAAACCGGCAGATCTTCACATCAATATTGCGATAACCATGATTGTACAGGATGCGGGCGATAGCCAAACCATCGCCACCGTTGTTACCAGTGCCGCAGTAAACCGCAATAGTTTGTTTCTTATCCTGAAAGTGGTTGATGAACCAACCCACAAAGGCTTTTGAGGCGCGCTCCATCAGGTCGACAGAACTTATTGGCTCATGAGTTATAGTGTAAGCGTCGGCTTCACGGATTTGCTTGGATACGAGTAAAGGCAGCATATATCCTAAAGATAGGATTTATGCGTTTTGTTTTGGGGAGAAAAAGATTTGTCATTCTAGTGAACGAAGGATTTAATCATGAATGCAAACCGACGATTAGATACTTCACTATGTTCAGTATGACAAATGTAAATTACTTTATCTTCATCTCCTTCTTCAAAAACTGCCCTGTAAAACTATCTTTAACTTTACACAAACCCTCTGGGGTGCCGCTAAAGAGTATCTTGCCACCGCCAGATCCACCTTCTGGACCAAGGTCAATCACGTGATCTACAACCTTAATAACATCCAGGTTGTGTTCGATAACCAATACCGAGTTCCCTTTATCAACCAATTGATTTATCACCCCAAGTAATACGTTAATATCCTCGAAGTGCAGGCCGGTTGTTGGTTCATCTAATATATAGAACGTGTTGCCGGTATCCTTTTTACTCAGTTCGGTTGCCAATTTAACACGTTGCGCCTCACCGCCGGATAATGTGGTTGATGATTGCCCAAGTGTGATATAACCCAAACCCACATCAAATAAGGTTTTAACCTTACGATAGATGGATGGGATATGCTCAAAGAATGGCGTAGCATCTTCGATACTCATATCCAGCACATCGCTGATGGATTTACCACGGTAACGCACTTCTAATGTTTCACGGTTGTAACGGCGGCCTCCACATTCTTCGCAGGGCACCTGTACGTCCGGCAGGAAATTCATCTCGATAACCTTTTGGCCTGCACCCTGACAAGTTTCGCAACGCCCACCTTTTACATTGAAAGAGAAACGGCCCGGCTTATACCCGCGAATCCTCGACTCTGGCAGTGCCACAAACAGGTTACGAATATCTGAGAACACCCCCGTATAAGTGGCAGGGTTGGAACGAGGTGTGCGGCCAATTGGCGTTTGGTCTATCTCGATTACTTTATCGATATGTTCCAGGCCTTCAATTTTATCATAAGGCAATGGCACTTTCTTAGCACGGAAGAAATGGTGGTTCAGTATCGGGTATAATGTTTCGGTTATTAAACTCGATTTACCACTGCCTGACACCCCCGTTACCCCTATTAGTTTACCCAACGGGAAATCGACAGAAACTTTCTTTAAATTATGGCCTGTAGCTTTTTTAAGTGATAAGGTTTTACCGTTACCCTCGCGGCGTTTCTCGGGTATGGCAATTTCGCGCTCGCCGTTGATGTACGATGTAGTAAGCGTGTGGTGTAACATCAATTCGGCAGGTGTACCTTGCGCCACGATAGTGCCGCCGTGTACGCCTGCTGCCGGGCCCATGTCAATTACGTGGTCGGCTTCCAGTATCATATCCTTATCATGCTCTACAACCAAAACCGTGTTACCCAGGTCGCGCAGGTTTTTAAGGGCGTTTATAAGCCGTTCGTTATCACGCTGGTGCAGGCCGATACTTGGCTCATCCAAAATGTACATTACATTCATCAACTGCGAACCAATTTGAGTTGCCAACCTGATGCGTTGCGCCTCGCCACCAGAAAGTGTTTTAGCGGTACGGTCTAAAGTCAAATAACTTAAGCCCACATCCAACAAGAAACCGATACGTGCGCGGATCTCTTTCAGGATCTCTTTAGCAATAATATTCTGGCGTTCGTTAAGGCGGTCTTCAATGCCGGTGTACCACTTACTAAGCGTGGTAATATCCATGCAGGCCAGCTCAAAAATATTCTTCTCGTCAATCTTAAAGTGCAGCGATTCTTTCTTTAAACGGGCACCGCTACAAACCGGGCAGATACGCAATACACGATAGTTTTCCATATCGTCCATACCCTCATCGTTACGGCGTTCCTGCTGCTCTTCCAGCATCCGGATGATGCCATCAAACGTTACCTGGTAGTTTTGAACATTCCATTTATTATATTCTACAGCAACAGTTATCATATCCGGCGTGCCGTTCAATATCATATCCAGCTGTTCGCGGGTCAGTTTTTCTATCGGGGTAGATAGCGAGAACTCATATTTTTTAGCCAGTGCCTTTAACACCTGGAAGATCCAGGTTTCGCGGTACTCGCCAATAGGGGCAAGCCCACCATTTAGGATACTCAGTTTCGGGTTTGGCACTACCGATGCTTCATCCACCTCAAAAATATAACCCAGGCCATTACACTTTTCGCAGGCACCGTAGGGTGAGTTAAACGAGAAGGTATTTGGTTGCGGCTCATCATACGAGATGCCCGACACCGGGTCCATCAAATATTTACTAAAGTAGGCTACGTTATTGTCCTTATCGCCAATGCGGATAATGCCCTTAGCGATCTTCAGGGCAGATTGTACGGAGGTATATAACCTCTTGCTATCAGCCTCGCTTACTACCAGGCGGTCAACCACAATGTCAATATCGTGGATCTTATAACGGTCTACCTGCATTTTTGGTTCAACGTCGGCAATAGCGCCATCTATATAAACCTTCAGGTAGCCCTGCTTGCGGATCTGTTCAAAAAGCTCGCGGTAGTGGCCTTTACGGGCTTTTACTACGGGTGCCAAAATGTTGACGGGCTGCCCGTCAAACTTTTCAAAAATGGTTTTCAGGATCTGCTCCTCGCTCATGCGCTCCATCTTTTCGCCGGTGGTGTAGCTGTAGGCATCACCCGCGCGGGCAAAAAGCAAACGCATAAAATCGTAGATCTCTGTAATGGTACCAACGGTACTGCGCGGGTTTTTGCTGGTCGTTTTCTGCTCGATTGCAATTACCGGGCTAAGGCCAGATACCTTGTCAACATCGGGACGCTCCATACCGCCCATAAACTGGCGCGAGTAGGCCGAAAATGTTTCCATATAGCGGCGCTGCCCCTCGGCATAAATGGTATCGAAAGCTAAGGATGACTTGCCGCTACCGCTAAGCCCGGTTATTACAACCAGCTTATTGCGGGGGAAAGAAACATCTATATTTTTTAGATTATGTACCCGGGCACCATAAACTTCAACTTCACTTTGCTCGCCCAGGTCTAATGTTTTTTCGCTCATATATTTTTCAGAAAACAAGACAGATGCGGCTTGGTTTTAATTGGCCGCGTTATTACTAAAAAAGTTCGCAAATATACGCAAAAACGAGGTCGATTTATACGCTTCACCAGATCTGAAGTACCTGTTAATGTAAAAATACAACCTCAGCATCAACACCTTATTAAGGCCGCTAAATAAATGTTTTTAGGTTAACAATGTATTTATAAAACATGGCTTCATTTGCGGCAAATAAACAAGCCAAACCATTAAAAATGAAAAGAACTTTACTTAGCGTATTTGCATTTGCTGCCATAAGTCTGGCTGCTTGTAAAAAAAACAACCATGACGTGGTTGTAACGCCACCTATAATTTACCCTGATATGGCCGAGGCCAACGACCCCGTCATATTGTTTACTACCGCCGGTGGCGTAAAAGTTTACAACGGTGGTTTTGGATCTGCCGTGGCTGCCTACCATAACGACCCTGCCGTATTTTATATGCTTACCGACCGCGGGCCAAACGTCGCAGGTACTATCGCAAACTCGATCATTTTAGGTAAATCTGATTTTACCCCGGCTATCGGTAAGTTCCGTTTAAAGGATGGTAAACTATACCTTGAGCAGACTATTAACCTTAAAAATGCTGCGGGTGTTAACCTAAACGGTTTGCCGAACCCTGTAGGGCAAGGCAACTCTGGCGAAACGCCGTATGACCTGAATGGTAACATACTGCCAACCAGTGCCGATGGTATCGACTCGGAAGGTATGGTGCTTGCTGCCGATGGTACTTTTTGGATCAGCGACGAGTACGGCCCTCACATTACCCATTTTGACGCGACAGGTAAAACCTTAGAGCGCATCAACCCGTTTGGCAGTGGCACAGGTGGACGCAAGCTGCCTTTGGTATTTGCAAAACGCCGTGCCAACCGTGGTATGGAAGGTTTAACTATCACCCCCGATGGTAAAACCCTTGTAGGCATTATGCAATCGCCAATGTACAACCCTACAAAAGCCGCCATTGCAAATTCGGTAGTGCTGCGGATCTTGACTTATGAAATTGCAACGGGTAACACTAAACAATACGTTTACCTGATGGATAACATTACGCTTACCGGTTGCAGCGAAATTTTAGCGGTTAACGCCACAACATTCTTAACTATCGAGCGCGACGGCCTTTACGGTGGCGCACCAACTAACCCATCTGCATTTAAAAAAATCTTTAAGATAGATGTTAGCAACGCTACAGATATTTCTGATGCTACTAACAGCGCGACAGGCAAGCTTTACAGCGGTAAAACTGTTGAAGAATTGAATGATGCAGCAGGCCTGCAAACTGCCGGGATTACCCCGGTTACCAAAACTCTGCAACTTGACCTGTTGAAAGACCTGCCAACCGTTTACCCGCATGATAAAGCAGAAGGTATCACCCTGTTAAAAGGCAATATCCTGGTAATATCTAACGATGACGATTTTGGAGTGGTTGATAACGGCGCGAGCGGCTTTGCCCAAAAGATACTCCCCGCTACAAAAACTGTAGATCATAACAGGTTATACTTTGTAAAGTTGAAATTGTAGTAAGATAATACCTCCATGACTTTTAAGCCCCTCTTTGCGCCGAGCGTGCTTTTTTGTACTCCTATATCCAAAACAAAAAAAGCCACCCCAACCAGGGATGGCTTTTTAAATGTGCTCCGTAATATTAAATTACTTTAATTGTTATATGCTACCAAAAATGGCAGTGGTTTATGCATGTAGGTATAAAAGTTTTTATACCCGTATTTTGCAGGCTTATTGATGATCTCTTTCATCGCGATAAGCTTGTAAACGTACGAACCGGTTTCGCGGTTAAGCACCATGCGGAAATAGTTATCCTCATTTTGCTTGTTCATGGCGCGTTCCAGTTTTACCGAACCGTTGTTGTAAGCAGCAGCAGCCAATGTCCAGCTGTTAAACTCACCGTACAGTTCTTTAATGTACTTGCAGGCCGCGATGGTTGATTTACGCAAATTTAAGCGATCATCTTTACCTTTGCCAACCTTCAAACCGTAAGTGCGTGCGGTGCCCGGCATAAACTGCCATACGCCACGTGCGCCTTTTGGCGATGTACCTTCGCACAAGCCCGATTCTACCAACGGCACGTACTTAAAATCTTCGGGGATGCCGTAGGCTTTTAAGATAGGCTCAATAATTGGGAACATCTTGTCGGCTTTTGCATGCAAAACGTTCGATTGAACTGTTTTGTACCCGTGCTTTGCTATTGATTTTTTTAATTTAAAATCTACTTTTTTATCGTTTACAGGCAGTGCTTCGTTGGCAAAATTATACGCTGCTTCAGCATCTTCGGTGTGTTTGTTAAAGATGTAATTTGAAGATTTATTAACGATAGTTTTGGCGACGAAAACAGGGTTTGTACTGTAAATGTTAAGCCTGGAAATGATAACCAGCACGAAGATTACGGAGCACGTAATTAGGTGTTTTTTAGTCATTTCAATTTTACTCATTAATTATACTTTTTGGTATGATGTGCGGCAAAGGTAAGCTATATAAATCAGATTGTCAAACACTTAGTAAAACCTTAGTGTTTTGAGAATTTTAAAATAGCGCGAAAATCGTGGTTTAAACTGCTTTAAACCTGCTTTTTGCACCCGATTAAAAAGTTGTATTTTTAGTTAAAAAGTTGTACTTTTGACCCTCACGCTGCGAAAGCGCAAAACAAAAAATTATGGTATTTAAACGACCAGCAGGTAGTCGCGACGACAGGCCGAACAACTCTCAAAACCGCTCTAAAAGTGGTGGCGAAAACGGCAAAAGGCCATCATCATCCTCGACAGGAAAATCATTCGGCACAGGCCGTACAGATGGCAAAAAAAACTTCTCGGTAGATAAACGCGGATCTACCTACTCAAAACCCAACACCGGTAATTCAGATGCTGAAGGCAGCGACAGGCCAAAGAAAGACTACGGCCAGTCCTCATCATTTAGCGGTGGCGAAAAAAAATCATTTACGCCAAAAGGCCGCCCATATACCGGCAGGCCGGCAGATAACGACCGCCCAAAACGTAGTTTCGGCGGCGATGCACCACAAGGCGACCGTAAGTTTACCCCTCGTGATAAACCATACAGTGGCCGCACACCGGGTGGCGATAGCGAAGGTGGCAGCACATACCGCAAGCCAAGTTTAGGCCCAGCATCATACGGCCCGCGTAAAAACGCTGCCGCAGGCGATAAACCATTTAACAGGAGACCAGCCGGTACCGACGGGCCAAAAACCGAAGGCGCTGATAAAAAACCATACGGCACCCGCGAAGGCGGGCCAAAGAAAAGCTTTGGTGGCGACAAGAAATTTGCAGGCACACGTGGCGGCACAAAAGATTTCCCGAGTACATCAACGGGTTTCCGCAAACGCGAGGGCGACGATTCACCATCAAAACCTACTATGCGCGGCCGTAAAAACCCGGTTGTAAAAGCTAAAGATGATGGCCTGATACGCCTTAACCGTTATATTGCCAATGCAGGCATCTGTAGCCGTCGTAAGGCTGATGAGCTGATCGCGGCAGGTGTGGTATCGGTAAACGGCGAGGTTATCTCTGAACTGGGCCACAAAGTTGACCCGATCAAAGATCTTGTACGCTACAACGGCGAAGCTTTAAAACGCGAGAAAATGGTTTATGTACTACTTAATAAACCAAAAGATTATATCACCACTACCGACGACCCTCAGGAGCGCCGTACCGTTATGCAATTGGTTGATAAAGCCAGTAAAGAACGTATTTACCCTGTTGGCCGCCTTGACCGTAATACAACCGGTTTAATATTGATGACCAATGACGGCGACCTTGCCGACAAACTATCACATCCGCGTAACAGCATTACCAAACTTTACCTGGTAGAACTTAACAAGGCATTACCACAAGGCGATCTGAACAAGATAGAATACGGTATAGAGCTTGAAGATGGTGTTATAAAACCGGACAGCGTATCGTACGTTACAGGTGGCACTAAAAAAGATATAGGCATCCAGATCCACAGCGGCAAAAACCGTGTTGTGCGCCGTATCTTCGAATCGCTTGGTTATGATGTGGTGAAACTTGACCGTTCGGTTTATGCTAACCTTACTAAAAAAGATCTTCCGCGTGGACGTTGGAGATACCTTGATGAGAAAGAAGTGATCCAGTTGAAACATTTGATCAAATAAGGATCATCAACATAATATTAAAAGGCATCATTTACGTGATGCCTTTTTTGTTTACGGGCTTTCTCCCGCCCGTCATTGCAGTGACAGGAGTATTCAAAATATATTATTAAATATTTCTCGCCCGATATTATTAGCTTAAGCCTTTATTATCACCTTATTAAAACACCAATCGGTGTTTACGGTTACACATTTGTGTTTATTGCCTGTTGCACATTAAACTATTGGCACGTAATCCACTCTACATTATACAAACATTAAACACGATGAAAAAATTATTCTTAATAGCAGCACTTGTAGCCACCACTTTTGGGGCATTCGCTCAAAACGCAGATCTGCGCCGTAAAATTGAAGTTACCGGCATTGCCGAGCAGGAAGTTACCCCCGATATTATCAACGTATCTATCTCGTTAAGGGAATATATGAATGGTAAAACCAAGGTAACCATCTCTACTTTGGAGAAACAGTTGGAAAATGCCGTTGCCTCGGCAGGTATAGCCAAAGAGGATTTTACCATCAACAGCTTATCATCATGGAATTACCAAACCGAGAAAAAGAAAAACCCGGACTTTTTGGCCAGCAAACAATATGGCATTAAATTTCGCGACCTGAATAAGTTTGATCAGATTTTAAGCAAGGTTGATGGAAAGGGCATCCAAAGCACTAATATCGATAGCTACGATTACTCTAAGATAAGCGAGATCAAAAATGCCTTGAAGTTGAAAGCCCTAATAGCCGCACGCGATAAAGCAGCATTTTTAGTGAATGGCCTTGGAGATAAACTGGGCAGCGCGCTAAATATTACCGAAAGCGATAACAGCAGTTTCCCGCAGCCGCGTAACGTAATGTACATGGCTAAAGCATCGATGGCTGATAGTGCAGCTCCTGAATCTGACATTGACGTTAAGAAGATTAAACTAAGCTTCCAGATCAACGCCATTTTCGAGATAAAATAAGTGACCCTATATATATTAAAACAGCCCCGCATAGTCGGGGCTGTTTTTGTTTAGGGCTATAAAACATTTAATTTACGGCTGTGTTATTATTATACGTAAATTGACCATTATGAAAGCGTTAAAATATTTTGCCATCATAGTTTTATTATCAGCATCGATAACCGCTTGTAAAGATAGCGGCAGCAAAGCCGTGGGTGGCTCGGCAGATACCGTTGCCAAAATGGGCACAGGTGACCCAAACAACACCCATGCGGCAGATTCTACTAAAATGGATAGCGTTAATAAAGGCAACGCCGACCCAAGTGGCCGTGGCGCGAGCGATACGCTAAACGCGCGACCTGTTCATTAATATTCTGCAACTTAGTTTATTATGAAACCTTTGCGATACTTATTAGTGGCTGGTCTGTTATCTACGGTTATTGCTGCATGCAGCAGTAACGGTAAAAGTTCAGCGGCCGATACTACAACTACTGATACTGTAGCAAAAGGGCCTAAGACAGAGGCTAACCCTTTTAGATTGCGATTGGATACTATACAAGTTGTAACCGTAGAGCGTAATCCCAATGATACCGCAAACGCGCAATCTGTTCACTAACAATAGTTTAAAGGAAGTGTTGCGATAAATGCTATACATAACCTGGTAAACGCTTCCCTTTTAAAGCAGATTGCCGGGGTGGTGTAATAGTTCATTGGTTACTTATTCATTTGTTCATTGCGGATTAGCATCCGTTCCTGTCATCTTTAATTCTTTTGAATTTTTCTCCTGTCAATCATTTTACATACGGGTAACACTTTTACAACAAATTGCTGTTAAACTTGCATGCTCAATATCCGCGTTAAATAGTGACGGTGGCAAGGGCTTAAAGCGTATTACACAAAATGAAAATAGGAATAGTTTGTTATCCCACCTTTGGCGGAAGCGGGGTTGTTGCTACAGAATTAGGTAAAGCCCTTGCAGACCGCGGGCACCAAATTCACTTTGTTACCTACAACCAACCTGCGCGCCTCGATTTTTTTTCTGAAAATCTTTTTTACCACGAAGTGTCGGTATCGCAATATCCGTTGTTTGATTACCCGCCTTACGAGTTGGCCCTGGCCAGCCGCCTGGTAGATGTGGTGAGGTTTGAAAAACTGGACCTTTTGCACGTACACTACGCTATCCCGCATGCTTCGGCAGCGTTTATGGCTAAACAGATATTGGCTACTTACGGCATTTCTATCCCGTTTATTACCACCCTGCACGGTACAGATATTACCCTTGTTGGGCAGGATAGCACTTATAAGCCGGTGGTTACGTTTTCCATCAACCAAAGCGATGGCGTAACGGCGGTGTCCGAACATTTAAAGAACGACACCTATAAATATTTTAAGATAGAGAAGGACATTAAGGTGATCCCAAATTTTATTGACCTTACCCGTTTTAGCCTCAAACCAAAAGATCACTTCAAAAAAGCCATAGCTCCAAATGGCGAAAAGGTTTTGGTGCATACCTCCAACTTCCGTAAGGTGAAACGTACCGAAGATGTAGTAAAAATGTTCGCAAAGGTTATTGAAAAGATCCCGGCGAAACTACTGATGGTGGGTGATGGCGGCGAACGCTCTTTATGCGAACGCCTTTGCCGCGACTTGGGTATTGCCGAGCACGTACGCTTTTTAGGTAAGCAGGATGCTATTGAAGAGATCCTGTCGGTATCAGATCTATTCCTGATGCCATCACAGTCAGAAAGTTTTGGTTTGGCAGCGTTAGAGGCCATGGCTTGCAAAGTACCTGTTATAAGCAGCAACGCGGGTGGCTTACCCGAATTGAATATTGAAGGTGTAACAGGTTTTCTACTTGACATCGGCGATATTGATGGCATGGCCGAGAAAGCGATTTACATTTTAGAGGACGAGACCAGGCTTAATCAATTTAAAGAAAACGCCCTTAAACGTGCCAAAGAACTGGAACTTGCCAATATTATGCCCCTGTATGAAAACTTCTATAAAGAGGTAATTGAGAAAAACAAACAGGATATAGCTGCTTGCGCAAATAAATAGTATGATATTATTATAACCTTTTGGCTTGATTTGTGTTCATACACAATCAACATATATTATAATAACATATACCATGAAAAAGATATTCCAAACAACCATTGCTATTTTAGCCGTAGCCTTTATTTTTTCGGCTTGTTCAACGCCGCAGCAAACCAATGCCGGTACAACATCATCTGCAAATGTATCCCGCGGTAAATTTACAGGCACCTGGACTATTACTAACGTAAGTTACGATGGCCTTGTTCCCGGCGCTGTACAGAACGTATTTGATCAGGCATCGCCGGCAGATTTTGTAGGCAGCACCTGGAAATTTACTAACAGCGGTAACGGTGTTTACACACTTCAAAACGGCGCATCGCAAACCATTTTCTGGTCGGTATTTAGCGGTGGCAGCACCGGTACACAGTTCCAGTTCAAAAAACTTTTCCAGGGCGATAAAGCTAAAAACGTAGCCGAAGGTTACCGGTTAGATATTGGCAGCATTGATAATGCAAACATGACCTTACGCTCACCTGTACCAATTGGTAACAGTGGCACGGGCTACATCGTTTACACGTTTACCAAAGCGCAGTAAGGGTTAAGTTAAAAGTCGAAATTAAAAGTAAAACAAAGAAGCCGAAAGTGTTATCCACGTTCGGCTTCTTTGTTTTAAACCTTTGAGGTTTTTTGATTTTTTAACTTTAACTTTTGACTTATAAAGCCGATGCAAATTTCACACAAACCGGGTTACCAACTACCACACGGTTAACGGCCTGTAATATCTTGCCGGTGTTTTCATCTATTTTGTAAACAATAATGGTATCGCTATTTTGGTGGGCTATAACCAGGAACCTCCCGCTTAGGTCTATAGCGAAGTTACGCGGGCCTTTGCCACCTGTAGGCTTGCGTTCTATAAAAGTAAGTTCGCCATTTTCCTGATTGATGGCAAATACCGATATATCGTTAGCATCCCCACGGTTGGTAGCATACAAGAACTTTCCGTTTGGCGTTATGTGGATATCAGCAGCACCTGTTGCACCTTTAAAGCCATCAGCCAATAAAGTAATGTCTTGTTTCAGCTTGGGCTTGCCGTTGTTATAATCATAAACTAAAACAGCGCTTCCCATCTCCATAATGGCATACAGGTATTTTTTATCGTTAGAAAAAGCTAAGTGGCGTGGGCCGTAACCGGGGGTTACACTTACAAACGCCGGTTTTGCAGGTACAATAGGATTTTGGTTACCGCCCTTGTATTTAGTAATGTTTATTTTATCGGTACCCAGGTCTGTGTACAGCACGTATTTTTCATCGGGCGATAATACCGCCGTATGCACATGTGGTTTCTCCTGGCGCTCTTTATTAGGGCCGTGTCCATCTTCTTTAATGGTTTGCACTGCTGCGCCTATAGAGCCATCTACATTAATAGGAAGCACCGCGATGTTGCCACCCGAGTAATTGGCCACAAAAAGGTTTTTTTGATCCTTATCAACCGATACATAGCAAGGTGAGCCGCCCAGGGTAGATACTTTATTAATAAAAGTCAATTCGCCGGTTTTACCATCAAATTTAAATGAGCTTACTTCGCCGTTATCGTTCTCGTTAACCGCATAAACAAACTTGTTGTTGGCAGATACTGCTATGTACGATGGGTTGCTTACATCATCAATACGGTTAAGGTACGCCATGCGGCCGCTTTCGGTATAAAAACGGTACACGCTGATACCCTTGCTGGCGCCGCTTGTGTAAGCACCAACAACAATATCAAAGGTTTTGGGGTATGGCGATTTTTTAGGCTTTTGCTGCGCGATGCCTAAAACAGGTGATAACATAGCTATCATTATAAATATTCTTTTCATCAGGAGTATTTGGTTTATATGTGCAAGTTAATAAAATATGTATGAACCAGAATTTACAGAATTTAGGATTTAACAGAATTTTAAAAGCATTTTTTATCAGACCGGAATATGTATGATTGGTTTAATTTCATCAAGGAGTGCCCTTCGGGCGGGCGTTCCGCTCGCGCTGCGCAGGCCTTAACAACAGGACAGGTATCCGCTGCAATCCCTAATGCGCCCTTCTAATGCAAAGAGACGCGAAGTATCGAGTATCTACAGCCGTGAGATGAACGCGCAAAAAAGCCCTCACGACTATCGTCAAGAGGGCTTCAAATAATATAAATAAGGCTTTACTCCTCTACCATTTCACTATTTGGGCTGCTCACCTCAGGCTCTTCTTGCTTAAAGTAGCGTTTTTGGTTTAGCAATATCATAATAACCCCTACAGATATGGCAGCATCAGCCAGGTTAAATACAGGACGGAAGAAGATAAATTCCTCGCCAGCCCATATCGGCACCCAGTGCGGGAAATGACCTGTTAACAGCGGGAAGTAAAACATATCTACCACACGGCCATGGAAGATGCCTGCGTAATTATAAATTATGCCGTAAAAGGTTGAATCTATGATATTACCCAACGCGCCGGCCAATATCAAAGCTACCATCATCACTAAACCGCGATGATATTTGTGCTTTATTAAAAACACCAGTGCATAGCCTATACCACAAACCGCAACAATACGAAACAGCGTTAAAACCAGTTTACCCAGTTCCCCGCCCAGCTCCATACCAAAGGCCATACCGTTATTTTCAGTATAGTGCAACATCCCGCGGTTGCCCAGGAAATGAATTTCTTCGCCCAAGAACATGTGTTTCCTCACCCAGATCTTGATGATCTGATCGAGCAGGATAATTAAAGCGGCAGTAAAAAAAGGTTTTGTATAAGCAGCCTTCATTTATTGCTTCAGTTTTGCTTCCATAGTTAGCGTTGTGTGCGGCACGGCACGCAGGCGTTCTTTAGGGATAAGCTTACCGGTTTCGCGGCAAATACCATAGGTCTTGTTTTCGATACGTACCAAAGCGGCCTCTAACTGCTCAATAAATTTCTTTTGACGGGCAGCTAACTGGTTAATTTGTTCTTTTTCCAACGTGGCAGATCCATCCTCCAGTGTTTTATAGGTACCGGCAGTATCATCCGTACCGTTCGCGTTAGGCGAACTTAATGAAGTAGCCAGCGCGCTCAGCTCTTCTTTAGAGCTGCGTAGTTTTTCTAATAATAGGTCCTTAAATTCTACTAATTCCGAATCAGAGTACCTTGTTTTTTGGTTTTCCATTTAACTTTTAGTTATAGCAATCAAAATTTCATATTCGTTAATAACGGCCTTTTCGCCTTCAGTAAGCTGGTTATCAAGCACAAGGCTATCAGCTAAAATTTCGGCGCAAATATAGGATAAATTATTCTCGGTTGCTTTCCAGATCTCGGCACCGCAATTCACGGCCACGGTTATCTTATCGGTAACTTCAAATTCTTTAGCCTTACGTAAGTTTTGTATGCGGTTTATCAGTTCGCGGGCAACACCCTCCTCTTTCAGCTCGTCGGTTATCGTAACATCTAAAGCCACGGTTAGTTTGCCTAAATTTGCAACCTGCCATCCCGGAACATCTTCGGCGATGATTTCTACATCTGAAATCAGGATCTCATACTTGCTATCAAGTACAGCGATAATACCTTTCGACTCCAGTTCCGAGATCTCTTCCTGGCCAAAAGCATTGATGGCAGCAGCCACATCCTTCATGTCCTTACCAACTTTAGCGCCCAGGGCCTTAAAGTTTGGTTTGATTTTCTTTTTGATAAAACCGGCAGCATCGGTAATGTATTCGATATTCTTAATGTTGGTTTCAGAAAGGATAAGTTCTTTAACTTTTTCTATCTGCTCCTTAAAGTTCTTATCCAGTATAGGCAATAAAATTTTGCTTAACGGGCGGCGAACCGGGATCTCTATTTTTTTACGAAGCGATAATACGAGTGATGAGATATCCTGCGCCATTTGCATACGCTCTTCAAGGGCAACATCCACCAGTTCGTTATGATACTCAGGGAAATAGGCCAGGTGTACCGATTGAAACTCCTCTTTACCGGTAACGCTGTTCAGGTCGGTGTATAAACGCTCTGCGAAGAATGGCGCAATTGGCGACATTAATTTACTGATGGCTATCAAACACGTATAAAGCGTTTGGTATGCCGATAGCTTGTCTTCAGAATTATCCGATCTCCAGAAACGTCGGCGGCTTAAACGGATATACCAGTTGCTAAAGTGCGCGTCAACAAATTCCTGTATGGCGCGGGCGGCCTTGGTTGGTTCAAAATCGGCGTAATAGCCGTCAACCTCTTTGCTTAGGGTGTTTAGTAATGATATGATCCAGCGGTCAAGTTCCGGGCGTTTATCTAAAGCGATCTCGGCTTCTTCGTATTTAAACTTATCGATATTGGCATAAAGCACAAAAAACGAGTAGGTATTATACAGCGTACCGAAGAACTTACGGCGCACCTCGTCAATACCATCGATATTGAATTTAAGGTTATCCCATGGCGATGCGTTGCTGATCATGTACCAGCGGGCAGCATCGGCACCAAATTGCTCAATAGTTTCAAACGGATCGATACCATTGCCTAAACGTTTAGACATTTTGTTACCGTTTTTATCCAACACAAGGCCGTTTGACACCACGTTTTTAAACGCCACACCTTTGTTGCCAACTTTTTCGTTAACGGCTTTTACCTCGTCGCTGGCTTCGCTTAGCATCACCGCGATGGCGTGCAGGGTAAAGAACCAGCCGCGGGTTTGGTCTACACCTTCGGCAATAAAATCAGCAGGGTAGGCGGCAGCAAATTCCTCTTTATTCTCGAAAGGGAAATGCCATTGCGCGTATGGCATGGCGCCGCTATCAAACCAAACGTCTATCAGGTCGGGTTCGCGCAGCATGCGTTTACCGGTTGATGAGGTTAGGATCACATCATCTACATAAGGGCGGTGCATATCTTCCAGTTTAAAGCCCGCAGGCATTAAACCAGCGGCGATAGATTTCTCTATCTCAGCATTCAGCTCTTCTATCGAACCTATGCATTTTTCTTCTTTACCATCTTCCTCGCGCCAGATAGGCAGCGGGGTACCCCAGTAGCGTGAACGCGACAGGTTCCAATCTACCAAATTTTCCAGCCAGTTGCCAAAACGGCCCGTACCGGTACTTTCGGGTTTCCAGTTGATGGTTTTGTTAAGCGCAACCATTTTATCCTTTACCGCGGTGGTACGGATGAACCAGCTATCTAACGGGTAGTATAGGATAGGTTCATCAGAACGCCATGAGTGCGGGTAGCTGTGCTCGTATTTTTTAACGTCGAATGCGCGGTTCTCTGTTTTTAATTTTATGGAAATAAGTACATCCGTCGGTTTAAAACCTTCCGTTGCGCGGTCCGCGTCGGTATAATATTCTTCTTTAACGTAACGGCCTGCAAAATCGGTAACCTCGTCTACAAAGCGGCCCTGCTTATCAACCAAAGGCACATCTTTACCATTCTCGTCTTTTATCAGTACCGACGGCACGTTGTTTTCCTTACATGCCCTAAAGTCATCTGCGCCAAAAATAGAGGCGGTGTGCACAATGCCGGTACCGTCCTCGGTAGTTACAAAATCTGCCGGGATAACCCGGAAAGCATTTGCTTCCAGATCGGCATTGGTTACGTACGGCATTAGCTGCTCGTAGTGGATGCCCAGCAGGTCGGTGCCTTTAAACTCACGGGTTAAAGTCCAGGGGATAATTTTATCGCCGCCCTTGTGTTCTTCAAAAGAAGCGTTCTCGCCCTCGGCCTTAAAATATTTTTTTACCAGGTCCTTAGCTAATACAACGCTAACCGCATCGTAAGTATAAGGATTGAAAGTGTTTATTTGTACGTAGTTGATGCCCTCGCCAACGGCCAAAGCACAGTTTGACGGGAGCGTCCACGGGGTGGTGGTCCAGGCCAGTATAAATACATCGCTGCTTACCCCGTCAAATAAAAATGCCGAATCTTTATCGTTCTTTACTTTAAACTGGGCTACAATGGTAGTATCCTTTACCATTTTGTAGGTACCCGGCTGGTTCAGCTCGTGCGAGCTAAGTCCCGTGCCCGATTTTGGCGAGTATGGCTGTACGGTGTAGCCTTTGTACAACAGGTTCTTATCGTAAAGTTGCTTTAGGATCCACCAAAGGCTCTCGATATACTCGTTCTCGTAAGTAACGTATGGGTTGTCCAGATCTACCCAGTAACCCATTTTAAGGGTAAGGTCGTTCCAAACATCGGTATAACGCATTACTTCTTTACGGCAGGCGTCGTTGTATTCTTTAACCGTGATTTTTTTACCGATATCATCCTTAGTGATGCCTAACGATTTTTCTACAGCCAGTTCGATAGGCAAACCATGGGTATCCCAGCCGCCTTTACGCTTAACCTGGTAACCTTTAAGGGTTTTATAACGGCAAAAAATATCCTTGATACTCCGCCCCATAACGTGGTGGATACCGGGCATACCATTAGCGCTGGGCGGGCCTTCATAAAAGGTGTACGGCTTGCTTGCCGGCCTGCTGCTGATACTTTTTTCGAATATGCTGTTCTGTTTCCAGAAATCCAGCACGTCTTTACCTGTTTGGGATAGATTTAACTGCTTATATTCCTTGTACATCAATGTGTTCGCGTCGAATTTTAAAGGTTGCAAAAATAGCGAATTTTATTATTAAATGATAGTAATTGCCTAATTATGACGGAGAGATTTCAGCCTCTCACCGCTACTCTCCGAAGGAGAGGAAGTAAAAACATAAATGATTAAATTTGTTGGCCGTCCGCTTTACGAGTTGACTCACCCCCTGTCCCCTCTCTGCTGCGCAAAGAGGGGATAAAATATATATTTTTATTCTCACCCTCTTTCCGCTTGCGGAGAGAGGGTCGACGAGCGTAGCGAAGTAGGGGTGAGTAAATAGCCGGCATCAAACAATATCTTTCTTTCCTATATTTGACTAACAAACACATCTAACTCATGAAATTAAACTTCATAAGCGTTTTGGCTGCTGCCGCGCTTTTAGCGGGCTGCGCCGGTAACGATAAGAAAACAACAATTGCCACTACCCCCGATACCGGGATGGCTGCGGATATAAGGCAGCACATTGCCGTTTTAGCGAACGACAGCCTGCTGGGCCGCAAACCATTTACCAAAGGCGAGGATAAAACCATAGCTTACATAGCCGACGAGTTTAAAAAGTTAGGCCTTGAGCCGGGTAATAACGGCAGCTATTTCCAGGAAGTGCCATTGGTAGAAATAACTTCTGCCGCGCAGGATATGAACATTAGCGGCGCGGCTACCGTTGCCCTAAAGCCGGGTATTGATTTTGTTGCCGCTACCCGCCAAGAGGTGGATAGCCTGAGCCTGAAAAATTCCCCGCTTGTTTTTGCAGGGTTTGGTGTTGTTGCCCCCGAGTACGGCTGGAACGATTACAAAGGCCTTGACGTTAAAGGCAAAACCGTTGTGGTTTTAGTGAACGACCCTGGTTTTAAAGCCGGGGAAAAACTTTTTAAAGGCGACACTATGAGCTACTATGGCCGCTGGACCTACAAGTATGAAGAGGCCGCACGCCAGGGCGCCGCGGGTGTGATCATCGTACACCAAACCGAGCCGGCAAGCTATGGCTGGCAGGTAATCCAAAACAGTTTTAGCGGGGCCAAACTTTACCTGCAACAGGCCGATAAACACATGAACCGTTGCCAGGTAGAAGGTTGGATGAGCGAAGAAGCAGCTACCAAACTATTGTTGGCGGCAGGCATCACAGGAGATATTCGCGCCTATGCCCGTAAGAAAGATTTTAAGGCCGTAGCGTTGAACAGCACAGTATCGTTATCGTTAAAAAACACGCTTAAATATTCAAAATCTCACAATGTGATTGCCACGTTAAAAGGCACGGCTAAGCCGGATGAAACCATTTTATACACCGCCCATTGGGACCACTTCGGCATTGGCAAACCCGATGCAAAAGGCGACAGCATTTACAACGGCGCTATAGATAACGCAAGCGGCGTTGCAGCGATATTGGCGGTTGCCAAAAAATTTACCCTGCAAAAAGACAAGCCGAAACGCAGCATTGTTTTCCTGGCCGTTACTGCCGAGGAGCAAGGGCTTTTAGGATCTGAATATTATGGCACCCATCCTGTTTACCCGCTAAATAAAACCGTGGCCAATCTAAACATTGACGCCCTATCCGACTTCGGCGAAACCAGCAATTTCTCTATCACGGGCAAGGGCCAAAACGACCTGGACGATTACGTGGTAGCCTTAACCAAACCAAAGGGCTGGGATGTTGTGGGCGATGAAAACCCCGGCTCGGGCAGCTACTATCGTTCGGACCACTTTAACTTTGCCAAGGTTGGCGTACCAGCGCTTGATCTCCACAACGGCTCAAAAAGCATCCAGCGTGGCGAAGAATTTGGCAAGGAACAAGCCAAAGTATATAACGAGCAGCACTACCACCAACCATCAGACGAGTACAGCGAAGCGATGGACACCAAAGGCATGGCCCAAACTGCTAACCTGATGTACCAACTCGGCGTAAAACTCAGCAACGAAACTACCTTCCCCGGTTGGAAAAAAGGCTCGGAGTTTAAAGCGATAAGGGATAAAGCAATGGCGAAATAAATTTGATTGAGAATCACCCAATTACTAAGCCCGGCTCAATAATCAGCCGGGTTTTTGTTTTTATACAGTTTAGTATTAGATTTATGCAAACCTTATTATGAAAAAAGTATTAGTCACCACAACAGAAAGGCTGGGAAATTGTCAATTATATAGAACCCGTATATTCCAACTTAATGGTTGGGGCAAATTTCTTTAGCGACTTTGGGGCCTCGTTTACAGATATATTTGGAGGCAGGGCAACCCGCTATAAGAAAAGCATACAGCTTTTAAACGAAAAAGCCGTTGAACTTATAAAAGTTAAAGCGCGCGGATTAGGCGCCAACTGCATACTTGGGTTAAAAGTAGATGTTGACGAAGTAAGTGGTAAAAACATGCAGATGTTTGTGATAACCGCATGGGGAACAGCCGTTATTGTGAAAAACGCTGTAAACCCTATTCAGCATTCAAATTCTAAAGAAATTGATAAAGACAAAATAAACGAACGGGCTAATATTATTCGTCTTGCCAAGGCCTCGGCAAACGATTCATTTAAACTTTTATTAAAAGATCTTCAAATAATAGTAGATACCCGCTCTGCGATGTTCAAAGACATATTATTAAGTAAATTTAAAAAACTTGATTCTGTAAATTTCAATAATAATGATGATTATAAAGAGGCGGTTAAACTGTACAATGATTATTTTTCGACATTAAACGCAGAAGATGCCATACCATTATTTTACAACGACTTACTATCAGAGACAGAAAGCCATTACTTGAACAAGGTATTAGAATTAATAAAAAACAATGACCTTGTGGATTACAACTTCATAAATCAACTTTTAGATAGCGATTTAAAGAAAAGAAAACTTGCCTTAAATATATTGCAAGCTGATAAGCCAACTTATAATATTGACGATATAGCCGCATTAGAAAAAACGATCGTTCATCTAAAGGAAGCATTTCCATCGAAAGTTACTATAGGACTAAAAAAAGGATTTTTATCTTCTACTGAAAAAGAAGTATGGACTTGCACATGCGGCACCTCAAATGCGATGGAGTTAACTTTTTGTAATAGTTGTACAAATGATCATCATGGCTTTAGATCTGATGAATTACAACTTTCCCAAATTATTACGCTATTAAACAATAAATTGGAGGCACTAAAGGTAATGCTTTAATCTATCCGATAAGGGATAAAGTATGGCGAAATAATAGTTATATAGCCCGTCATGCCCAACTTGTTTCGGCATCCCACGGGACAGGTAATTAGCGTTCTTTTTACTTTGCTTGAGAGATGCAGAAACAAGTTTAGCATGGCGACTTATTTACACCTTATCTATTCTAATCCATTGCATGCCTGCGGCTTCGGCGGCTTGTACGCCGGGTTCGCCGTCTTCAAATACCAGGCAGTGTTCTGGGTCTACGCCAAGCTTTTTCGCAGCGGCCAGGAACGGGTCGGCGTAGGGTTTACCATGGGTGGTTTCGCCTGCACATATCAGCACTTCAACTTTATCTAAGATCCCTAAAACGCTTAATGTTTTCTCTACTGAAGTACGGCTCCCGCCGGATACCACACCTATACGTACCTTACTCGCATGGTTTATCAGGTGGTTCACCACGTAATCAATAGGTTGGGTTTTCTCGATGTATTCGCTAAAAAACACCTTGTGTTTACGCGCGGCAAAATCAACAGGATCAAATGTAGTGTTGTACCGTTTATTTATCTCGCCCACCACATTCAGGATAGGCAAGCCGGCAAATTCATCAATGATATCACCCTCGATCACATAACCATCATCGGCAGCAACACGGATGTAGCTTTCCTTGTGCGCGCCCATATTATCGGCAAGAGTGCCGTCGCAATCATATAAAAACGCTTTAAAGTCCCCGGATGAAAGCTTGTTTAAAGCCTTATATTTTTTAATTGAAGTTGCCTGGTCCATCATGGCTGCAAGTATATATAAACCTTCAAACATATTTGTAATGTTTAAGTCAGCAGGTTGTTAACATGGTGTTAACCTTTTTTTAATATATTGTATTACCAATTATAAATACTTTCATGAAAAAAAGCTTTACCTGCCTGTGTTTAACATTGTTAGTTTTTGGTTGTAAAAAAGATAGCGAGGTTAAAACCCCGCCCGTTGTTATACCACCGGTTGTTGTAGACACCACCCCGCCTGTTACCTTTAGTTTAGAGGAAGAAAAGAACAAAGGCAAAATAACCAATGATATAGCGCTCACTTTAGATGGTACTAACCTAAAAGGTTATACATCGGGCACTACCGAAAGCCACAGCTTTGCGGTTACTTTTAAAACCAAGGATGCGGCATCAACCGTAAAAATTAAAGATATAGCTCAAGTAAGCGGTGTTACTGTAAACGATTTTACAAAGCCAATTGTTTACACCATTACCGATAGCAAGGGCGCAAGTATAAATTACACGGTAAGCATTTACAACTTTACAGGCCTGCCCATATTTAAGATAACCACGGCAAGCTCGGTGGTTTCGAAAGATGATTACGTTACCGGCGCGCTAAACATAAATGCCAATGGCTATGCCGACCAGGAAACCAATGATATTAAGCTGCAGATAAAAGGCCGCGGTAACTCCACCTGGGCATTACATCCTAAAAAACCTTATCGCTTAAAATTTGATTCCAAAGCTCAATTATTAGGCATGCCGTCTGCAAAAAACTGGGTATTGCTGGCCAATTATTCTGATAAAACCCTAATGCGCAACTACATTGCCGATGGTGTGGCTCAAAGCCTTAAAAGTGATTTTGCGCCGCATGGCATTTTTGTAGAGGTGGTAATGAATGGAGAATATCTTGGCACTTATATGCTTACCGAGCAAGTTGAAGTTAATGCCGCCCGTGTAAATATCCCCGAACTTAAACCGGCCGATAACAGCGCGTCTGTTGTAACAGGCGGTTACCTTTTGGAGCTGGACCAGCGCCAGGAAGACCCTTACAGGTTTAAAACAGCGGGTAACCTGCCGTTCACCATTAAATCGCCGGATGTGCCAAGCACGGCTCAGATGGATTATATTACAGGTTACATGCAACAAACCGAGAACGCCATTTTTGCCGCGAATTTTGCCGACCCGGTTAATGGCTACTCCAAATACATCAATTCAGATTCGTTCATCAATTGGTTTTTAGTAAACGAGTTGTTTAAGAACCAGGATGCCGCCAACTATAGCAGCATGTTTTATTATAAAGACCGCGATGGTAAACTGGGCATGGGGCCAGCTTGGGATTTTGACCTGGCTGCCGGCAATGTGGATTACAGCGATGCTACTAACCCAAACGGCTGGTGGGTGAAAGATGGCCCGTGGTTTAGCCGCCTGTTCCAGGACCCTGCTTTTGTTACCAAAGTGCGTACCCGCTGGCAGTTCCTTAAAGCTAATGGCATCCCGGCTATGTTTAAAAGCATTGATGATACCCAAACCTATTTAACCCGGCCGGCAGAGCAAAATTTTACCAAATGGGATATCCTGAACACTTATGTATGGCCTAACCCTATTGTTTTAGGTACTTATCCAAAAGAAGTGAACCAGCTTAAAGCATGGCTTATACAACGCATAGCGTGGATGGAAGGGAATTTGTAATTTCGCGGTATGAATTTAAAGATCTACGTGGTGATATTTGTAGGGGTACTCATTATATTGTTTGCCGCCTTTAGCTTGTTTGCCGTTGGCGCGCAAAACCAACAATGGGGCAGCGTACTCATAGGCGCGGCCATTGGCTGCCTGCTTGCTATAGGTTTCCGCGTGATGAAAAAGAAAAGGCTTTAAAATAAAAAATCTTAATAAATATTCCGCCCCGCCCCGCCATCAACCTGGATGGTTTGCCCGCTTATATAGGCTGCCTGTTCTGATGCCAGGAAGGTTACCAACGCGGCAAATTCCTCTGGCTTGCCAATGCGGCCAAGTGGTATGGCTTTAGCTTTTTGTTTGATAGCCTCGTCGGGGTCCATATCTTTTGGCATAGTCTGCTTGATGCGATCTGTAAGGATCAGCCCCGGCGCTACGTTGTTCACAGTGATGTTGTAGGGGCCAAACTCATCAGCCATAAGCTTTGCCATGCCCACTACGCCCATCCGCATAGCGGTAGATAGTACCGAACCACTCAACACAGATTTTACCGAGCCGCTTATGATGTTGATGATACGCCCGCTGCCTGTTTTTTGCAGATGGGGCAATACTAAACGACTGGTACGCGCCATGCTAAGCAAGTTCAGATCAAACGCATGTTGCCATTTCGCGTCGTCAAAGTTCTCAAACTTATCAAAAGGAGGGCCGCCGGCATTGTTCAGCAAAATATCTATCCGGCCAAATGCATTGGCTGCTTTGCCGATAAATTCGGTTACCTGCGCGGCGTCAGCCACATCAACAGGTATGGCTACCACTTTGTTGCCCGTGGCTTGCGTAATTTCGTCGGCGGTTTTATTTAATGCTACTTCATCGCGCGAACCGATGATAACTTTAGCGCCTTCGGCAGATAAAGCCATCGCGATAGCTTTGCCTAAACCTTTGCTTGCAGCCAGCACTATGGCTACCTTGTTATTTAGTTTTAAGTCCATTTTACTAATGTTAAACCGTTGCTAACATAAATAAAATATATTTGTACTAAGCTTAACGGCTTACTCAATATTGATACTTTAATATGAAAAACCAGGTTGCCCGTACGTATTTATTGCTCGGAATTGCACTAATACTATTTGCATGCGCAGCGCTTTTTGTGCCACCCGGCAAAATTCAGGATTTTATGAACGGCGGCTCGGCAGGTTTCGCGCTTGCAGGCTGCATCAGTTTCATTATGTTGTTGATCCAAAACTTTAAAAAACGCTAATGAAAAAATTTATCCTAAGTGTCGGTTTTGCACTTAAAGGTATCAGGCATGCCTTTGCTACACAGCTAAACTTCAGGATACAAACCTCTGTCGCGTTGCTTGCTATCGCGATGGGTTTATATTTCAACATCAGCGCGAGCGAATGGCACTGGATAACCCTTTGTATTGCCCTGGTGCTGATGATGGAACTCTTCAATACCGGTATTGAAGCACTTGTAGACCTGGTATCGCCGGGATATAACGAACTGGCCGGGCATGTTAAAGATGTGAGCGCGGCAGCGGTATTAATAGTTGCGATATTTACTTTAGTGACGGGCGCCACCATTTTTTTACCAAAAATATTTTTGCTTTTCCATGCTGCATAAAACCCGTGGCATTGTGTTTAAAACCACTGACTACAGTGAAAGCAGCGTAGTAGTGCAAATCTTTACCGAGAAGTTTGGTTTGCAGTCTTACATCATAAACGGGGCGAAAAAGCCCAAGGCCAAAATAAGCAGCAACATGCTACAGCCCCTGCATTTGTTAGATCTGGTAGTTTACCACAAAAGCAACGGCAACGTGCAGCGCATAGCCGAGTTGAAGAACTCGCCCAACCTGCAAACCATCTCGTACGATGTGATCAAAAGCTGCATAGTTATGTTCCTGAACGAGGTGCTGTATAAAGCCATAAAGCAGCAAACGCCCGATGAGGCTACCTTTGATTTTGTATTTAATGCTATTGAACTGCTGGACCATAAAACCCGCGGGCTGGCAAATTTCCACCTGCTATTTTTGGTGCAGCTAACGCGTTACCTGGGTTTTTACCCCCACGGTAAGCTATTGGCCGAGGCCGATTTTTTTGACATGAAAGATGGCGTATTCACCAATTACAAACCCGACAGCGTAAGTTACCTGTCGCCGCCGCATACCAAAAATTTATATACCCTGCTAAAAAGCAATTTTGGTAATATCGATGAAGTAAAACTAAGCAACGACGAACGGCGTTACCTAATCAATAAATTAATGGAGTATTACGCCATGCACATAGAGGGCTTCGGCAGTATCCGCTCGCACGAGGTGTTGGAAGAGGTGTTGGGGTGATATTGACAGATATTTACTAAATTGACCGCGTGAATAAGCAGCTAAACTTAAAAGTAATAATTCCATTTTTCGTAGCTATTGCGCTTGCGGCTTGCGGCCCGGGCAAGCCCGAGAAATCTAAAATAACGTTCAAAAGCATCGAAGGCATTACCTTTTTAGAGGTATCGCGTAAGCAGAATAATGGCCTATCTTACAACGAGTATGGTTTCCACCTAACACCTGACTGGAAGCTTCGCTTTACATCTGCCGACTCGGCAGCGTTGTATAGCCCGGTAAAAGGTAAGTTCTTTAACTTCCCCCTGGCCTTGGGTACAGATTCGGTTTTTAATATCGCTCATGCCTTTTTAAAGATGAAGGTATTGAGTAAAGATAGCCTGGTGTTCCAGTTATTGGAGGCACAGGGCGACTCCATAAATCTGAATAAATCGCGGGTCACCATGAGGCTATATTCGGAAGACTATATCAAGAACAAACTACATACCGATCTTGCTACCTTGCAACGCGCCGGCAAGCAGGACAGCATTTATGTACGTGGTTTGGTTGCCAAAGCAAATGCAGATATCAAAAAGGCATTCGCGGCATCCCAGCCGGTACAACTCATCAGCAAAAACCCAAACCTAACGGTTGAGAAAGAGAAAGCAACACCAAGCCTTTTGGACAATAAATATAGTACCGACGATGATTACCTGAACCCCGTTTACAATATTGACATCCACAAGGCCTATCAGAATTTTGACTATGCATTTGAGGCTACCATAGATTCTGCCGGCGCCTGGCACTATAACAAACCTTTACGTGGCTTTTTAGACGATAAAGTAGCCGAAGCCTCATTCATCCGTATATCAACCGTTATTATGAATACCTATCTGAAGTTATTCCTTACTACCGTACCCGGCAAAACTTTGGGGATGAAACATGCCAGTATTATTTCGGTAAGAGTTAGGGGTTTTGTGGCCGCAAAATAATAATTATTTGTAACAGATAACCCGGTAACCTATCTAACAATAAGTACTATAGCAATGACAATAACCCTTAGTAAACCGCAGAAAAATATTTATTCAATAGCCGTAATAGCATTTTTAATATTTGCAGGTGGGGCTTTTATTCTGCACGTTGTACCGCCTACTTCAAAAAACAGAGTAGCTAATGGCCTGTTGGTAGATTGTATTATTACTTTGCCGGCACTGTATTATTTAATCATTGTGCGGCCTTTAAAAGTATCTGTAAAGCAAATGTTATTTGTTTCAACTATATGCTGTAGCATTGCTTTTTTAATATTGCCTCAACAACAACGCAAGTACATTTTACAAATACGCAAGTTAACCGCAATTGTCGAACTTGCATTTATCGTTTATGCTGTAACCAAGCTAAGACAAATAAGAGCAGCTTATAAAACCGAGCGAAACATATTTGCCGATCCTATATTTAACCTAAGGTCGGCGTTGGCTATTACCGTGGGACAATCTATCGGGGTAAAAATAATTGCTGCAGAGTTTGCCGTTTTACGATATGGTTTACTGGTTACAAAAAAAGAAAAAAACATCAACGCTGACACCCATTATTTTACTACTCACAAAGAATTTGGATACGTTGCCATTTGGTGCGTTATGTTATTTGCTGCGCTGATAGAAATTTCTGCAACGCATTTACTGCTGATGAAATGGAGCAATACTGCAGCAATAATTTTAACCGTTTTAAGCTGCTATGGCCTTATATTGTTCGTGGCTGATCTTTCAGCGATGTTAAAACGTAAAGTATTAATAAATAAAGATATTATAGTATTGCGTACCGGAATGCGCTGGCGGGCAATAGTAGATAGGGCCAACATCAGCGAAATAAAATGCATAACAAACGATTACAATTCTGAAGTTAAACATTATAAAGGCGGGATTATTAAAAACGGTAATATCCTTATTACTTTTAAGCAACCTGTAGTAATTGAAAAACTATACGGTGCCAATGAATTTCATACAGCTATCTTGCTATGTATTGATGATACCGAAAAATTCATACGTGAAGTGTTCTAAAAGGTCAATTGTCTGCCTTAAAAAGCTTGTAAAGTAAAATGTAAATATTTGGTTAGTACAAGCATATTTATTCGTGGCAAGTTGAAAATGCGCACAAGAAATAAAATCACAAAGGGCACTGAGTTTATGTAGCGATATCAACATTAACAGATATTTAATCGCTGCACCCCGCGCCCTTTGTGAAACCTATTAAAGGCTGATTAGCCCAATATGCGTTTCTTGATATAATCTACGGCAGAATCGGCCAGGTCATTACCGCCGGTTTGCACCAGGCAGCCGTCTTCCTGAACTGTAAGTTCGGCCTCAATATTATCATCGATGTGTACTGTTAACTTATTTTGAGCCTTTTCTACGCGACAAGGCACTTCGCGGCCCGAGTAATGGATATCAAACTCGTATTTGCCGTCTTTATCTGCGGGGGTAGTGTCTTTCTCTTCAATCATGGTTTAGTTCCTTTAATATTAGATATAACACCAAAGAGCTTACCAATGTTTCATAAACAAAAAAGAGAAAACTTTTTGGGCTCTCTCTTTTTGTGTTTTTACTGACCTCATTATATCATAAAGAACAATTGGTTGGGTAGGATATATAATAATTGACCAAATATAATATCTATATACTAAGTAGACAATATTTAAATGATATTTTTTATCAACAACAGCAATAAAGTTTGGTAAATTGTTAATAAACTACCTTTTAAGGGGTGCTGTTTTAAACAACAGTTGCTTGGCGAAGCGTAAACCGCGTTGTAAAAGGGTGCCTTTGCGATTTTTTAAGAAATATTTTATAGCTTCATAAGCATTTTTATTTTCCTGTAATATTTCAGGAAAATATTTAACAGGCTGTTTTGCCACCTGCACACCGTACATGTTTTCGATATTTGAATGAACGCCGGTGCCGTCATGCCCTATGTTGTGGATAAGCGATTGGCTTGGGTTAAGCGTAACCCCGTTATTCAGAAAAACGGAAGCATACCAGCGGATAGCCCACGAATTATTTTTGCGGGCCTTAAAAGCCTGCATCTGTTTCCAAAAATTCATGGTGCCCTCTATCGAGAATTGGTTTATCTTCTCATCATCAAAAGCGGCAATCAATTTATCAATATCGGGCTCAAAATTTTTCCAGGCACTTGCCCAGGTAGCCCATCCCCAGCTAAATGCGGCCCGAAAAAAGAAAGTTTCTGGCAAAGCAACATCCGCCAATGGGAACATATAGGCACTAATGTGCATCACCTTATCCTCATAGGCATAACGGGCTAAGGCATCATTAAAATATTGAAGTGTGTAGGGCGATGATATTAAATCGTCCTCAAATACAATTACGTTACCATATTGGTTTACCAACTGCGTTACCCCGGCGATAATAGAATTAGCGAGCCCCATGTTTTGCTCGCGGGCTACAACCCGTACCGATCTAAAACCGCTGGCCGCTGCCGCAACTTGCCTTACTTCTTCAACCGCCGCCTTATCGGCATCAGTTTTGGCCCCGTCAGAGAAAATGAACAGGTCAGACTCTGCAGCCAGGAAATTTTTCTGCAAATAGCTCAGCGTTTGGCCCGTATGATCGGGCCGGTTGTAAACAAATAGCGCTATAGGTGCAGTATTCAATTAGTGATTTATTGTCCCGATAACTATCGGGATGGTGATTATTTACAATTAGAAGATATCCGCTTGCTTATCCGTTTTGGTGCACAATACGGTGTAGGCATTTGCAAAACGTTCCCTTAATTTATCGCTCAATTCAACAAGGGTGTTTTTCACAGCGAATTGAGCAAGTATTTTAAACCTGTTGATAAAACTCTTCGGCTTTTTTTGATTGATAAAAGTATTGAAACGGGTAACCTCGGGGCCAATGATAGAGGTAAGGTCTTTCCGCACCTCGAAGCCTTCAGTCTGCAACAGGTACCTTAGTGAGGTTGGCGTGTATATATTAATATGCCCATACGCCAGGAAATGCTTTATACGCTTATCTACATTTGCTTTATAATCAATAGGCACTTCTATCACAAAATGCTTGCTCACGCGCTTAATTTCGCGCAGCAGAAGGCGCTCGTGCTCCACATGCTCTAACACATGAGACAGGATGATCAGGTCGAAGCTATCATCCTCAAACGGCAGCTTGTAACCGTCAAATTCCTGTACGGATACCAGGTCCTTTATATTACGTGCTTTGATATGTTGTACCCCGCTATCAGAGATCTCTACGGCGTGGTACTCAGGCGCGAAATTATAGCCGGATAACTTTTTTAATATGCTACCATCGCCCGCGCCAACTTCCAGCACTTTTTTAAACGACAGCCCTTTACAAACATCAATAATATGATAGGCTTTATACTTGGCACCAAGCATTCGCCAGGCCTCGTCATGGGCTTTGTAAAACTCGTCGTACGCGGTTTTTACGTTGTCGCTTATAATATCTTTTGCCATAGTTTTAAATATCCAGGCAGTTATCGGCCTTGTAAAATATCGAGGTTGATTTACGATAGAAAAGACCCGGCGAGATCCCGCTTAGCAGCAAATGCTTAAAGCCTTTGCCTATCAGAAAATCAACACCTTCGTTATAAACGCCACGTTCCGAATCGTCCAATACGACAACGCCGTTTGGGCTTAAAGCCTCGACAGCTTGCTTGCAGCAGTTAACGCGGTCGCGGCCATCAACTATAATTATATCAAATTTTTGGTTGAGCTTAACAGGCATTCGGCAGTAATCGCCATCGCGTACCAATTCACAAAATATCAGCTCAGAATTACCAGGTTTAGCGGCCGATTTTTCTATTTTATCAAACCATTCTTTATCATGTTCTACCGATACTACTTTACCTGCATATTTTGCATAAAAGTAAGTGGAGTTGCCTGATCCAAATTCAAATACCGTATGCTGTTTGGTAAGCCTTGTTTTTATAAAATCGATAAACGAATAAGTTACCCATGGTATGGGGTTACCATCCTGATCTACCGGCGAACGGGTGTCGAATGCTTTGAACCAGCCTATATCATCCAGGTAACCTTTTTTATCGAAAGATAGCAGCGCACGCAAATGCGACGGGTTAGTTAATACTTTTATTAGTGACGAAAATGTGCTCAACGCTTTATGATTTTTTGAAAAAGTGAAATTAAGAATAATGATTTTAACATCATCACTCCCTGGTGGCTAACTTTTGGAATTAACAGCACAAAAAACGCCGAACTTGCATAAGCTATCAGCGTGGCTACGGCTGCACCCATCATCCCCATTTTAGGGATAAGGACAAGGTTAAGCACAATATTTACTATCGCCCCAAAACCTGTGCGCCAAAAAGTAAGCTTTACGTACCCCTCTGCTATTAAATACTGGCTGTTGGCCGCACCTAAAAACACAAACACGCCCGACCAGATATGCACCGATAATACCGGCGCGGCATAGGCATATTCGGGTGTGTAAACCTTATATATTAAATGAGATGTAAAGGTGATAATAACAGCGGCAGGCAGGCTGAGATAGATCATCAGATCGTACAGGTTTTGGATCCGTTTCTTGTATCTGTTGATGTCGTCCCGCTTTGCATTTAATATAGCCGGGAAAAGCGTGGTGATGATAACGGTTGGTATGAAATTCCAAGCTTCGCTTAGGGTGGCTACGGTTGCATACGCTCCTGCCTCTTTTACACCCGATATATTCTGTACCATCAGCTGGTCTATCTTCATATATAGGGACACCATTACGCCCGAGATAATAAGCGGCCAGGAGTAATGCAGCAGTTTCCTGGCAAGCTCGCTGTTATAAGCCCAGTTAAATATGTTGCGGCCCTTGCGGTTATAGGTAATAAAATATCCCGCAGCTAACAGCAAAAAATCCAATGCGTAAGCATACACAAACGCTATCAGCGGCATTTCAAGATAAATTAATACCAGTTTTATGGCAGCAGATAGCAGCGTGCCGGTAATTTGCACCTGCATGATGTATTTCGATTTCACCTCCGACTGGAAATATGAATCGATAACGTTAAAAGCCTGTACGATGCCTATTATGGAGAAGATGAGTACATAAGTATATGGCGTACCGTGTGCAGGATAAACCTGGTAAGCCAGCCATATCAGCGGGATGCAACCCATACCTGCAAAAAGCTTCATCCAAAAAGAAGTACCTAAAATACGGTCGCGATTTTGTGGGAACTGGTGTAGCTCTTTAACAATAAACTGATCGAGGCCCAAGGTGGCTAATGCCGAGAAAAGGTAGATGTAAGTGATGCCCCCTGTTATGATACCCAGGTTGGCCTTGCTCAAGTATCGGGCAACGGCAATACTCACCAGCATTTTAATGAACAGGCTGCCTATTTTGCCAACAAGCGCCATCCCGGTATTTTTAAAATACTTATCTAAAGCTTCCTTATCAAAACCGGGGATAGTAGGTATGCGCATAATTTGCACAAATATATAAAAAGCAAAGGGCTCTCCGTTAGGAAAGCCCTTTGTGTTGTATCTTGATTCTTTGTTCTTGAATCGCCTAAACCAATTACTGGCTCTGGAATTTTTTAGCGTTAATTCTACGTTCGTTCTCGTTAAGGTAGATCTTGCGTAAACGGATGCTTTGCGGGGTTACCTCAATGTATTCGTCGGCCTGGATGTACTCCATAGATTCCTCTAACGAGAATTTAATGGCAGGTGCAATACGCACGTTGGTATCACTACCGGATGCACGCATGTTGGTTAACTGCTTACCTTTGGTTAAGTTAATAACCAAGTCGTTATCGCGGATGTGCTCGCCTAAAACCTGTCCTTCGTAAACATCAACTCCCGGATCGATGTGGAAACGACCACGATCCTGCAGTTTATCAATAGCAAAGGCAGTAGTTTTACCGGTATCCATAGATACCAATACACCATTTAAACGACCAGGGATCTGGCCTTTCCAGGGCTCATATGCTTTAAAGCGGTGGGCCATAATAGCCTCGCCACCTGTTGCAGTTAATACGTTGTTACGTAAACCGATGATACCACGTGCAGGAATATCAAACTCTAAGTGTTGTAAGTCGCCTTTAGGCTCCATTACCAACAGGTCGCCTTTGCGTTGTGTTACCAACTCAATTACTTTACCTGCAACATCACCCGGTACATCAACTATTAATGTTTCCACCGGCTCACATTTAACACCGTCAATTTCTTTAACGATAACCTGTGGCTGGCCTACCTGTAACTCGTAACCTTCGCGGCGCATGGTCTCGATCAATACGGATAAGTGGAGGATACCACGGCCATACACCAAGTATGAATCCGGTGATTCGGTCTCAACAACCTTCAACGCCAGGTTTTTCTCCATCTCTTTGTACAAACGGTCACGTAAGTGGCGCGATGTTACAAATTTACCCTCTTTACCAAAAAATGGTGAAGTGTTGATGGTGAACAACATGTTCATGGTAGGCTCGTCAATTTTAATAACTGCCAGTTGCTCCGGTTTGTCAAAATCGGCAATGGTATCGCCAATGTCAAAACCTTCGATACCAACTACAGCACAAATATCGCCTGCGCTAACTTCAGTAGCGCGCACTTTACCCAAACCTTCAAAAGTATAAAGTTCTTTTATACGTGATTTTTGGATAGTACCATCGCGTTTTACCAATGATACCGGCATGTTTTCTTTAATAACACCACGGGCAACACGGCCTACCGCGATACGGCCTACGAAAGATGAATAATCTAACGAGGTGATCTGCATTTGCAATGTGCCTTCATTAATAGGTGCCGGCGGGATGTTTGCCAAAATAGCATCCATCAATGGGAAAATATCTTCGGTAGGTTGTTTCCAATCTGTGCTCATCCAACCTTGTTTAGACGACCCATAGATAACAGGGAAATCCAGTTGATCTTCGGTAGCTTCAAGGTTGAAGAACAATTCAAAAATTTGCTCGTAAACTTCTTCGGGGCGACAGTTCTCTTTATCTACCTTGTTTACAACCACAATTGGTTTTAAGCCTAATGCTAAAGCCTTTTGGGTTACAAAGCGGGTTTGAGGCATAGCACCTTCAAACGCGTCACAAAGTAAAAGAACGCCATCAGCCATTTTCAATACACGCTCTACCTCACCACCAAAATCGGCGTGACCGGGGGTATCAATGATGTTGATCTTAACATCTTTATACATTACCGAAACGTTTTTTGATACGATGGTAATACCACGTTCACGCTCCAGGTCATTGTTATCAAGTATTAATTCACCAGTTTCCTGCCCATCACGGAAGATGGCGCAACTGTGTAAAATTTTGTCAACCAATGTGGTTTTACCGTGGTCAACGTGTGCGATAATCGCGATATTTCTTATTTTTTGCATAAAATGCGGCCTCTAAATTTGGCGCAAAGATACGCTTTACAAATGGTATTTGAAAGGGCAGGCGGCTTTTTACAATTAACTGATTATTACTTAATTGTTAGGTAATGGGAAGGTTACGAAAATTCAGTGTCACCTTTTTATCGGAAACGCGAAGTTCGCGTCTCTACAATATATGCAAACTTATAGACACATACTTTGCGCCTTGTTTCCCCCTTACTTCCCAAACGCCCATTGTAAAAACTTAGGCATGGCTTTTCCCCAGGTTTCGGGGTCGTGGGTGCCGCCTAAAACTTCCAGGTATTGGATATCGGCGGGGCGCTGATAGCCTTTAGCAAGTAGTTCTTTTATAATGTCTATGGTGTCGTCAATAGAATCTATGATGCCGTTCTTGTTACGGTCGGCGGTTTCATCTTTTGTGCCGGTTTGCAGCCAAAATTTAAGGTCGGGTTTGCCGGTGCTGCTTCTTAGCATGCTGTGCATAATGCGGTCCTCGTTGGTGTAGCCTTTGCTCAGGTCTTTGCTTCTCCACCAAAACGAGGCCGAAAAGGCACCAACCTTATCAAACAACGCGGGGTTGTTCCACGCAACATCCATAGCGGTTAACCCGCCAAGCGAAAATCCCGCGAAAGCGGTGGTCTCAAAATCATCTATCCCGGTATGCTCGTGGATATATGGTAAAAGTTCTTCGGTAATAAACTGCGTATAAAGGTTAGCGCTGGCGCCGCGCTTTTTAAAGTCAGGCATGCCGGCAATGCCATATTCCTGTATACGTTCCTCGCCGGCGTGGATAGCTACGGTAAGCAGCGGTTTTATGCAGTTGCGTTCGTATAGGTTCTCCAGGGTGTCAACCATTTTTAGGTTTTCGAGTTCCTGTCCGTCGTTCAGTAAAAGTAAATTAAGGGGTTCGGCTACGCCGCCATCTTCGGGCATCAGCAGGGTGCAGGTAACGTCGCGTTCAAGTATTGTTGAGGGTATGGTAAGTTCCTGTTCTGCTATTTTCATTTCAAAATCTGTACTGTAGTACATAGGGGTAAAAATAATTTGGCCTCACCTAAATTCTCTTCAAAGTAGAGGACTTTAAGACACTTTCCAAAGCTCTTTCTTTTAAAGCAGGCGAAGTAAGGCATTGTTATCAAAATAATTAAGGGGACAAAAATACCTTTATAGTTTTAAAAATTATCGAAAACATAATTATTTGGCACGATGTTGACATTTACACACAATCCTGCTATCTTACCATCTTAAACACAACATTTTGACTGAACAACATCACCGCTGGCACTCCCCAAACTTAAACATGGACCTCGAAATGTTGGTTTTTGGCGACAGGGGCTTCCCGGTGATACTTTTCCCCACTACCCAAGGCCGTTATCATCAAAATAAAGATTTTGGTTTGATAGAAAGCGTTAAATGGTTTGTGGATGAAGGCCTGGTGAAGATCTATTGCCCGGACACTATTGATGCCCTAAGCTGGTATGATAAAGGCATCCACCCTGCCGACCGTGCCCGCAACCACGCGTGGTATGATAAAATGCTGGTAGATGAGCTTGCCCCCTGGGCCATGCACGAAACCGGCGTTGGCAAAGTGGCGGTGGCCGGTTGCAGCTTTGGCGGTTACCACGCGGCAAACTTCGCGTTTAAACACCCCGAAATGGTGGCACACCTGTTTACCATGGGCGGCGCCTTCGACATTAAAATGTTTACCGACGGCTTTTATAACGACGATATATTTTATAACAACCCGGTTGATTTTTTGCCCGGCAGCAACAAGCCCGACCTGTGGAATATGAATATCATCCTCGGCACATCAGAACATGATATGTGCAAGGATTACAACTTCCGTATGGCAGGCATTCTGGATCAAAAGGGTATAAACAACTGGCTGGATATCCGCCCGTTTGCCAATCACGACTGGCCGATATGGAAGGAGATGTTCCCGCATTATTTGAGCACGATTAAATAGAGGCAAGAATTAAGAGTCAAGACAAAAAACTAACCACATAAAAAGTAAAACGCGGTACGGCTGCAAACCGCCAACTGCATACTAAACATATTACCATGAAAAAGAAAATAGGCATCTTATTCGGGCAGGAAAATTCATTCCCGCAGGCATTTGTTGACAAAATAAACGAGAAGGCTGAAAAAAACATATCTGCCGAATTTGTACGCATTGATAAAATGATGCAGGGCGAACCACTGGGCTACTCGGTCATAGTAGATCGCATTTCTCAGGATGTACCGTTTTACCGGGCATCGCTAAAAAACGCGGCTATTACCGGCACTGCGGTTATCAATAACCCTTTTTGGTGGAGCGCTGATGAAAAGTTCTTTAACAACGCATTAGCCGTAAAGCTTGGCATACCTGTACCAAAAACTGCATTGCTGCCATCAAAAGACCACCCGGCAAGCACAACCGACCGTTCGTTCCGTAACCTGGCGTTCCCGCTGGATTGGGATGCTATATTTGATTACGTTGGTTTCCCGGCATATATGAAACCGTTTGACGGTGGCGGCTGGCGCGATGTTTACAAAATAAGCGATAAGGACGATCTTTGGGAAAAATTCGCCGAAACCAGGCAGCTGGTAATGCTGTTGCAGGAAGAGATCATTTTTGACGATTACTTCCGTTGTTATTGTATTGGCGGCAAACACGTGCGCATTATGCAGTACGAGCCACGCAACCCGCACCATTTGCGTTACGAGCATGGCAAAGCCCCTGCATCTAAAAAAATGCTGGATACCATCACCAAATATGTATTGCAGCTAAACCAATACCTGGGTTACGATTTTAACACCGTAGAGTTTGCGGTGCGCGATGGCATCCCTTATGCCATAGATTTTTGTAACCCCGCCCCGGATGCCGAAGTAACAAGCGTTGGCCAGGACAACTTTGAGTGGGTAGTAGAAACTGCCGCAAGCTATGCCATAGAACGCGCCAAGGCACAAAAAGATGATAAGGACAACTTAACCTGGGGCGAATATGTACGCACGGGCGTCAACGGTAAACCATTGGTAGCATCAGCAAAAACAGCTAAAGCTGATGTTAGTGCCGGCAACGTTGACCACGCTATAACAGAAGAAGAAAAACCAAAAAAGAAAGCAGCTGCCCCGAAGAAGGTGGCTAAGAAATAAGATTACCTAATTGTCATTTCGAACGATAGTGAGAAATCTTCTACAAGCGATATAACGAACTTGCAAGGCCGCTTTGATGATGTAGAAGATTTCTCCTCGTATCTCGTTCGAAATGACATTTATTTTATTACAGACCAATAACCCCTAACCAGTTATGAATAAGTTCACCTTAGGTGTTGAAGAAGAATTTATGGTGATTGACCCCGTAACCAGGGAACTGCAATCGCACGATCAAAAAATTGTTGACAGCGCGCAAAAGATTCACGAGGACCAGGTAAAGGCCGAAATGCACCAGGCAGTTGTGGAGGTGGGCACCCACATTTGCCGCAATACAGAAGAAGCACGTAAAGAAGTGGGCAAGCTGCGCACAACTGTAGCCCAATTGGCCGGCGATATCGGTCTGCGCATTGGCGCTGCCGGCACGCACCCGTTCTCGCATTGGCAACACCAGCTGATAACCGACCACCCCAGGTATTTTGAGATAGTGGACGAATTGCAGGAAGCCGCACGCTCCAATCTGATCTTTGGCTTACATGTGCACGTGGGTATCCAATCGCGCGATATGGCTATCCATATTGCTAACCAGGCCCGCTACTTTTTGCCACACGTTTACGCATTATCAACCAATTCTCCTTTTTGGGAGGGAAGGAATACCGGTTACAAATCATTCCGTACTAAGGTATTTGATAAATTCCCGAGGACGGGCATCCCCGATTACTTCGATAGTATTGAAGATTACGACAGGTATATCAGGCTGTTGGTGAAAACAAATTGTATAGATAACGCCAAAAAGATCTGGTGGGATCTTAGGGTGCACCCCTTCTTCGAAACTATCGAGTTCCGAGTGTGCGATTGCCCAATGCTGATAGACGAGACCATGACCTTTGTGGCACTGTTCCAATGTATTTGCGCCAAGCTTTATAAATTGCGCCTAAGCAACATGAAGTTTATTACTTATAACCGTGCGCTGATCAACGAGAACAAATGGCGTGCTGCCCGTTATGGTATTGATGGTAAAATGATTGATTTTGGTAAGGAGCTTGAAGTAAATACCCGCGCGCTGATACTGGAGCTCTTAGACTTTATTGACGACGTGGTTGATGACCTTGGCTGCCGCGACGACCTGCAATATGTACACAAAATATTGGAGAATGGTACCGGCGCTGATAGGCAACTGGCTATTTACAACCAAAATAATAACTTTGTAGATGTGGTGGATTACATTACATCGCAAACTTTAAAGGGAATATAGTAGCCCCAACCAAACCCTCCCCGAAGGAGAGGGCTTAATTAAAATAGTTTTAACAACAAAATAAAAAGTACAGTCTCCCCTATCGGGGGAGATCCGATAGCTATCGGATTAGAGGGGGCTTAATGAACACAGATAAACCGGAAGTGAGAGTAGCCATATTAGACCTTTACGAAGGCGTGGCTAACGAAGGGATGCGGGGTTTCCGGGATATACTGGACCGCTATAAGGCTAAACACGGCCTCGAATTAAGTCACCAAACCTTTGATGTACGCCTAAAAGGCCAGGTACCCGATACAAGTTTCGACCTGTACATTTCAAGCGGCGGGCCGGGCAGTCCGCTGGAGAGTGAGGGTACCGAGTGGGAAAAAAAGTATTTTCGCCTGATAAACAAACTGGAAGCCCATAACAAACAGGAAGGCACTCAAAAAAAGCATGTATTTTTTGTATGCCATTCGTTCCAGCTAATGTGCCGCAAATATGGCCTGGGCGATATCACGCTTCGGCGGTCGCCATCGTTCGGGATCTTGCCGGTGCATTTAACCGAAGCGGGCCGCCATGAGTCGGTTTTTGATGGCTTGGCAGAACCGTTCTACACTGTAGATTCGCGCAGCTGGCAGGTAACCAACCCCGATCTGGTCCGCTTTAAAGAGTTAGGCATGGAGATACTAGCGATGGAAAAAGAGCGCCCGTATGTTGACCTTCCGCGTGCCATTATGGCTATCCGTTTTAACGAGTACTTTTTCGCCACGCAGTTTCATCCCGAGGCGGATGCATCGGGCATAAAAACCATGCTGTTGCGCGATGATAAGAAAGAGGATGTGATAAATGAGCACGGCGAAGCCAAATATAAAGAGATGCTTGAACGGCTGGAAGATCCGGACAAAATAGTGCATACCCAAAATACCATTATCCCCAACTTTTTGGATGAGGCGATCTTGAAGGCGTTATCGTACTAAAACTTAACCCATGAACCCATCAGCCAGAGAAATATTCAACCAAAACTTCACAGAAGAAAAGTATGCTGATTTTTTGGTGGACCTTAACGCGGGCCTAAAAAAACCGATAGAGTTTCGCATTGCAGAAACGCCGGTATTTTTAACGGACGATTTTAGGAATAAGCTGTTACAAGCTGGTGAGGAAATAGTGGCCACCATTTTAAACCCCGATTTTAAGGAACAAAGTGAACGTGCCATTCCTGATAAATGGCGTGTAGCAAACGAGAACGACCACTCCCATTTTATCGCTTTAGACTTTGGTGTTTGTAAGGATGAAGCGGGCAACATTGTACCCAAGCTGATAGAGATGCAGGGCTTCCCGTCGCTTTACGGTTTTCAGGTGCATTTGGCAGAAAATTACAGGCACGCGTTTAACATACCCGGTAACCAAACCATATTTTTTAACGGTCTAAGCAAAAGCGGTTACCTGGATCTGTTTAAGAAAACCATCATAGGCCCTTACGAGCCGGATGAGGTAGTGATCATGGATGTAGATGCCCCAAACCAAAAAACGGCGGTAGATTTTTACATCACCGAAGGCTACATTGGCACACCCGTAGTTTCCCTTGCCGACTTGATACAGGAAGGCGACCGGCTTTTTTACAAACAGGCATCAGGCGAAAAGAAACGCATCCGCAGGATCTATAACCGTTTGATATTTGACGAGATAGAAAGCGACCCGGAGATGTTTAACAAAGTGGTTGACATTCGCAAGCCATTAGATGTGGAATGGATAGCACATCCCAACTGGTTTTACCGCATCAGCAAATTTACCATGCCTTTCCTGGAAGGCGACTACATTCCCAAAACACAGTTTTTGCACGAGGTAAAGCAAATTCCCGAAGACCTGCAGAACTACGTGCTTAAGCCATTATTTAGCTTTGCCGGGCAGGGCGTCATCATTGATATCATGGATGGCGACATTAAAAAGATCAAAGACCCCGAGAACTGGATCCTGCAGGAGAAAGTAACTTACGAGCCCGTACTGCAATCGCCGGATGGCGGGGTTAAAATAGAGATCCGCCTGTTGTACCTATGGCCCGATGGCGATGCCAAACCTACCCTTGCTGTAAACCTGGCAAGGCTTAGCCGCGGTAAAATGATAGGCGTTAGGTACAATAAAGATTTTGACTGGGTGGGCGGTACTGTGGCTTTTATGCACAAATAAACTTATACTATTTTTGCAGTCTGTACGTATATAAATAAAGTATTAATTTTGCGACATGAACATACAGGCAATTATTATCGTTGTATTATTTATTGCAGCAGTTTTTTACGTTGGCCGCTTACTGCACAATAGCTTGTTCTCTAAAAAAAGCTGCGGCAGCAATTGCAAGTGCGGGGTCGATTTTTCGAACGTTGAACCCTCTAAGCAGTTGAAATAATTGCGCTGTTCTAAAACCGTACCTTTATCAATCATATTATAGTATTAAATCCCCTTCATGTCTTCTAATAAGCAGATATTTCAGGCCGATAACCCCGGCAGGTGGAACCGTTTTAAATGGCTTAGCCGCGTTTTATTAATTATCCTTATAGTTGGCGCAATAGCCGCGGCCATTACCATTACATCGACAGAATACCCCGCGTTGCCGAACTTGGATGCTGCCCCCCAAAGAATCTCTAAATCCGATATGGATGCCTTAAAGAAATCTAAAAAGTATAAAGATTTCAAGATAGAAAAGGCCGAAATTGCTGTAATGGCACGCGCCCGCCATTTACATCAGATTAAGCACCCCAACAATGCAAATCGTATAAACGCGGCATTTTATAAAGCTTGGGAAGCACAGGCTTATACCTCACTTGCCGAAAACCTGCCGCATTTAGATATGGTCATATCCGAAGGTTTTTCGTTCTCGCCAAATGCCGATACGCTAAAAGCTGTTATTGATACCGGCCTGATAAATCTTAATAAAAGATATAAAAAACAGGTACTAATCACACTATCCAATTACGTTAATTACGATAACAAAAGCGGCGGATACGACATAAAAGATGTTGAGCGGATCTTTAAAAGTAAAAAGCTAAGGGCTGCTTTCATCAATAGCATGGCCGATAAGCTGGAGCATTACAAATTCAATGGCATTAACGTAGATATTGAAGATATTAAAAACCGTAACACTAAAGATTACATCGCGTTTCAAAACGACCTTTATAATATATTTCATGCACGGGGGCTAATGGTTACCCAAAACGTTATTCCTAACGATGATGATTACGACTTAAAACGCCTGCAGTACCTAAACGACTTTTTGTTTGTTATGGCCATAGATGAGCATACAGAAGGTAGCAACGCAGGCGATGTATCTCACCAACATTGGGTAGAAGAAATTTTAGACCAGGTTTGTTCTGTTATCCCAAGCGAGAAAGTAATCCTTACCGTTGCAGGTGAAGGTTTTGACTGGCCCGAAGGTAGCCTTGGCCAGCCAATAGGTTACCAGCAAGCCATTAGTACGGCAGACCAGAAAAAACAAAAGATAATTTATGACCCGCTATCGGCAAACCTGCACTATACTTATTTAGGGAATGACGGTGTAGAACATACTGTTTACTTTACCGATGCTGCTACAAATTTCAATATTATCCGCCTGGCTGATGACTGGGCTACAGGTGGCGTGGCATTATGGCGTTTAGGCGGGGAAGACCCTCGCTTATGGACGTTTTTTCAAAAAAATCTTTCAATAGATTCGCTCAGGAAAACAGGTATAGATGTTAAACGGCTTACCACTGTTGGCTTAAGTAACAACATCAGCTATGCCGGCGATGGCGAGGTGCTGGACCTGATCACAGTGCCAAACAAAGGCCGTATCGATGTAAACCTCGATACCACCAACTACACCATCACCAATCAAAAATACGTTACCATCCCAACCAAATACGTTATACGTAAATATGGCTACAAACGCGGCAAAGTAGTTTTAACGTTTGATGATGGACCGGACCCTGAATTTACACCGCGAATTTTAGATATACTTAAAAAAGAAAAAGTACCTGCTTCGTTCTTCGTAGTTGGGTCGATGGTGGAGAAGAACATCCCGTTGCTGAAACGTATTTATGACGAGGGTTACGAGATTGGTAACCACACCTACCTGCACCCGGATATTTCTACGATCAGTATTGAGCGCGTTAACCTGGAACTTAATGCTACCCGTAAACTCATAGAATCTGTTACCGGGCGCAGCACTATCCTATTCCGCCCGCCTTTTAACGCCGATGCCGAGCCGCAAACCCTGGCAGAGGTTATCCCCGTGGCAGAAAGCCGCAGGCAAAGCTACATCACCATTGGTGAGTCTATAGACCCCTGGGATTGGCAACCGGGTGTAACAGCCGATAGTATCATAGCCCGTACCATCCGCCAAAAAGATAATGGGAGTATGATACTACTGCATGATGCCGGTGGCGATACCCGCGAAGAAACCGTGAAGGCACTCCCTGCTATTATCCATTACTTTAAAAAGAACGGTTACCAATTTACTACCATTGCCGATATACTTGGTAAAAGTAAAGACGACCTGATGCCAATGCCAACCAGCGACGACAAAACCTTTTGGGGCCGCTTTTATGATGTGGTGGTAGTGGGCTTTTTCATCGGTAACCGGTTTATATTTTACCTGTTCCTATCCGCTATATTTTTGGCGATGGGGCGTATTATATTGATAGGCATTATGGCTTCGAGGCAGTTCGCCATAAACAAAAATATAGATCAGGCGCCACACCCGCAACCGCCTGTTAGTATTATAGTACCTGCCTATAACGAAGAAATTACCGCCATCCGCACGATAGATAGCTTGCTAAAAACCGAATACCCCAACTTCAACATTATTTTTGTTGATGATGGGTCTAAGGACAATACCTTTAAAGTGGTTTCTGAGGCTTATGCCAATAACCCGTTGGTAAAGGTGTTTACCAAGCCAAACGGCGGCAAGGCGTCTGCATTAAATTTTGGTATTACCCATGCCGAACACGATTATGTGGTTTGTATCGATGCCGATACACAGTTAAAAACTGATGCTATCTTCCACTTGATGGCGTATTTTACTGATGAGGAAATTGGCGCGGTGGCAGGTACGGTTAAGGTTGGTAACGAAACCAACATCATTACCAAATGGCAGTCGATAGAGTATATTACCGCCCAAAACATGGACCGCCGCGCGTTTGACATTATTAATAGCATCACGGTAGTGCCGGGGGCTATTGGCGCGTTCAGGAAGTCGGCTATATTTAGGGCCGGTGGGTTTACCTATGATACCCTGGCCGAGGATTGTGACCTTACCATGCGCATCCTGAAACAAGGCTATGTGATAAAGAACTGTGCTGAGGCCGTTGCCTACACCGAAGCGCCAGAGTCATTGAACATGCTGATGAAGCAGCGTTTCCGCTGGAGTTTTGGGGTGATTCAAAGTTTCTGGAAAAACCGCGACGCGCTGTTCAACAAAAAATACAAATATTTCGGTATGGTTGGGATGCCTAATATCCTCATCTTCCAGATCATATTGCCGTTATTTTCGCCGCTGGCGGATCTTATCATGATCCTTGGCCTGTTTGGCAGCCACCCCGAGAAAATGCTGGTGTTTTATGTTGCGTTTCTACTGGTAGATTTCCTGGTAGGTGTTGTAGCTTTCCGTATGGAAAAAGAGAAATATTACAAATTGGTATACCTGATCCCGCAACGTTTCATCTGGCGACAGCTGATGTATTACATACTGTTCAAATCTATGCGCAAGGCCCTTAAAGGGGAGCTAAATACCTGGGGTGTATTAAAACGTACCGGTAACGTAAAGATGAAGAAGAGTGAATTGCAGGGGGATAAATAGATGTGCAGATAAGCGGATGTGCAAATGTGCGGATATGCAGATGTGCAAATTGAGTATCAAATCGTAATGTTTAAATTATAAAAAAAGGTGGCAACCTGTTCGCGTGTTCACGTTCACGACCGTGAACGCTTGCAGATATTTTACAATAAGCTGATAATTAGGTACTTAATTTTTAGACAAGTCTAAAAATTCAGATAAACGGCTTTAAACCACCCATTTAGCATCCGCATATTTGCACATTTAAATTCTGCACATCTGCATATCCGCACATCTACTTATCTGCACATCCAAATCAAATCTTTTCTATCAAACAAACGGCATAGGCTACAACACCTTCTTCGCGGCCTATAAAACCCAATTGCTCATTGGTGGTGGCTTTAATAGATATGTCTTCGATATCGATCCCCGCGGCTTTGGCTATGTTGGCCTGCATAGCGGGGATATGGAGATTTATCTTTGGGGCTTCCAGACACACCATGGCGTCTATATTACTTATCTGCCAGTTTTTTTCGGCAAGTAGGGCTACCACATGCTGTAATAGCACCAGGCTGCTGATGCCTTTCCAGCGGTCATCAGTATTAGAAAAATGGAAGCCGATATCGCGCAGGTTAGCGGCGCCTAAAAGGGCATCGCAAATGGCATGCAACATTACGTCGGCATCAGAGTGGCCAAACGCGCCGCTGGTATGTTCAAGGTTTACTCCGCCCAAAACAAAGGGGTGGTTTTGCTTTAGCTGATGTACATCAAACCCAAAGCCGACTTTAATTTTAGCCATTATTTTTTAGAAACATTTTTAACCCCGCCAAAACTGGCAGACAGGGTAAAACGGAGTGTGTTAGCCAATGGGCTGTTTTGTTGACTGGCTATCAGGTAAGAAAAATCGAACTTGAAGATATCGTATTTTATCCCTATACCTGTTGTGGCATAGTGCCTGCCGCCTTTATCGGGGTTTTCGTAAAAATAACCCGCGCGGATAGCAAGCAGGTCGTTATATAAATACTCTACTCCGGGCGAAAAGCTAAGTTCTTTCAACTCCTCGCTAAAGCCGCCCGGTGCATCACCAAACGAACGGAAGATACCCGAAGGTACAGATACGTTATCGTCGCTGCCGCTGATGATGTTGCCACTTGCATCGCGCAATGGCGGCGTTGGCACTAAAAGTTTATTTACATCAAAGGCAACGGTAAACTTGCTCAGCTCGTCAATCTGCCAGGTGTTGGCTACACCCAGTTTTAAATTGGTTGGCAAAAAGTAGTTTGGCCCTGTGCTGGTATAGCTTATCTTGTTACCAATGTTGGAAATATGCGCGCCGAAAGCAAAGTTGGAGCCATCGCCGTAAGGCTTATTATAAAACATAGATATCCCTGCCGATACCGCATTACCCGCCTTATTTTGCTGGCCTGATCCGGTTACGAATGAGCCGTTGCTAAAGTTAGAGTAGATATAACGCAGCGTTAAACCTAACGATAAGTTGGGGCCAAACTTACGGGCAAATGATGCATCTATCGAAAATTCGCTTGGTTTGTAAACACCCTGGTCGGTTTGGTTGGCATCTATCAGCTGGATAGACCCCAGGTTAAAGTAACGCAATGATGCGCCAAAGGTATTACGGTCGTCAATTTTATGTGCGTAGGCCAAGTAGGCCAGATTTACATCGGGCACTAAATGCCTTAACCACGGGCTGTATGATAAGGATATATCGTTGTCGTTTTCCAGGAACGCCAGTTTTGCAGGGTTCCAATAATTGGCATTAACATCCGGCGATATGGCCGCACCGGCATCGCCCATAGCACCTGAGCGCGAATCTGGCGAGATATTTAAAAATGGCACTGCCGTTGGTATAGCGTTAGTGCCACTGCCATTGGTAGTAGTACTGCTTTGCGCCGCTGCAAAAACGGGCAGGGCAAGCAAAATATATACGGTAAGGCTTTTAGAACTCAAAAATTTCATTGGGTGCAATTTAGTCTTATTATTTAAAAATAATAAAATTTACAACGGTTATTATCGGGGTTAAAACATTCACGCAATCGCAATTAAACCACTGTTAATGCAAATTATTGTAACTCCGTTAATAATTTATACGTTTAAATAAGCTGATAGGTTTATACTTGTTATAAAACGCATATAAATAACCTGTTTTTTATAACTGATTTTTTTTAAATTTACCTCCAAATATATTTTGCAAACATGAAAGTATTTACTAATACTGCTTTAGTGATGTTGGGATTAGTTGTTACGCTTAGCAGCTGTAGTAATAAAAAACAGCAATCGCAAAAAACAGGTCTAAGTTACAACGATAGGACAAACGGCGGGTACTTAAGGTATCGCCAAAGCCACCCTACCCCCGGGCCGGGCCTTGTACCTATAGAGGGTGGTACCTTTGTTTTAGGCGGAAGTGCCGACCAGGATGTTACGTACGAGTACAACAATGTGCGCCGCAGGGTAACTGTACCTTCATTTTATATGGATGAGACCGAGGTATCTAACCAGGATTGGCTGGATTACCTGCACTGGATAAATATTACTTTCCCTAATGATAACGAGCTTTATTATAACGCCCTTCCGGATACGCTGGTATGGCGCAGCCCGCTTTCATACAATGATGTTTATGTAGATAATTACCTGCGCCACCCTGCATTTCAGGATTACCCGGTGGTAGGTGTTACCTGGGAGCAGGCACAGGAATATTGCGCATGGCGTACCGACCGTACCAACGAAAACATTTTGCGCGAACGCGGCAACTTAGTAACCTGGAAAGACCAGGCTAAAGGCGGCGCAGCAGGCGCAAATGCGGCTGCAGGTCAGCCTTTCAACACAGATATTTATTTGAACGGACAAATAAAGGGCCAGGGTGTTGATGGTAAAAAAATGATAAAAGACCTTAACCCTAACGCACAAGGTGGCACCGGTAAAAACGGCGCGCGCAGGCCTGTACGTTTAGAGGATGGTATATTGAAACAAGGTTACCGCTTACCGTCAGAAGCTGAGTGGGAATATGCCGCTTTAGCGCTTGCGGGTAATACGCAGTTCGAAAACATTAACGATGGCCGCATTTATCCATGGGACGGCCTTGGCGTACGTTCGCCAAACAGAAAAACACGTGGTTTGATATTAGCCAACTTTAAACGCGGCGCCGGTGATAATGCCGGTGTTGGAGGTGGCTTAAATGATAAAGCTATTATCACAGCAGAAGTACGTTCCTACCCGCCAAATGATTTTGGTTTGTATAATATGGCAGGTAACGTAAACGAGTGGGTTGCCGATACTTACCGCCAAACTTCATTTGAAGAGGTGGATGACCTGAACCCATTCCGTGGTAACGAATTTACCAACAAACGCCTTGCCGACCCAACCAAAGGTTTGTACGCTAAAGATAAATATGGCCGCCCTATTAAAGACGCTGCAACTTCTAACAAAAAACTGAAGTATGCGGATATGTTAGCACAGCAACAGACACAGGCAGCAATTAATAACGCCCCGGCAGGTACTCCTGCTAACAGCACAGCGCCCGGTGCAACCACAGCAGCTATAAAAGACCCATTAGCCGGTAAAGCCTACACGCCAGATTACCGCGATTTTAACGATACCGTTAGTACAGCTTTATATGGTAACACAACTTTAGTGAATAATCACTCTAAAGTGTACAAAGGCGGTTCGTGGAACGACTTATCGTACTGGTTAAACCCTGCTACACGCCGCTTTGCCGACCAGGAAAGCGCAAGCTCGGATATTGGTTTCCGTTGCGCCATGACAATGGTTGGTGCGCCCGAAATTAACCCCAATGGCAAGCCGCATCACCCGGTTAAAAAGGCTAAAAATTACAAAGCCAAATAAAAAGATCCAATCTTGACCCATTATAAAGCCGCTCCTGAAAAGGAAGCGGCTTTTTTTTGGCCTCACCTAAACCGTGAAGCCCCCTCTAATCTCCCCCGATAGGGGAGACTTAATAGTCTTTTGATTTTACTCCCTCTCCTTCGGAGAGGGCTGGGGAGAGGCTTCCTTCGGAGAGGACTGGGGAGAGGCTCCTAACCTGTTAATATTCAGCTAAATGTTAACAAATAAATTACCGTATATTAACGTTTATGAAATAGTTTATCGCTTATTTTTATAGACCTATAAAACGGGTCGGACAAAATTAACCAAAAACGATTTTTTATGACCTGGAGAAAATTTAGCGGTGAGGTTATCCAAACCCCCATACTGGAAGAGGTTGAAGCCGCCATTGAGCGCGAAGCAGCCCTTGGCAATAAATTAAAAGTTTGTATCGGTACAGATTCGCAGGTGAAAGGCTCGGTTACCGACTTTGCCACTGTGATTGTTTTCATTCGCGAGCAGCGTGGGGCATTCATGTTCATTCACCAGGAGCGCACCTCTCAAAAAATGACCATCAAGGAACGCATGTTGCACGAAGTTCAAAAATCTATAGATATTGCCTACAAACTTTGCGACCTGCTGGATCTTTACGACGTAGGGCTTGAAGTACACGCCGACATTAATACTAACCCTATGTTTAAAAGCAACGCCGCCCTGCACGAGGCAATGGGTTATATCATGAGCATGGGTTTTGTATTTAAAGCCAAGCCGGAGGCATTCGCAAGTTCTTGCTGCGCCAATAAAATGGTACAGTAGGGGCTCAAAATAACGAATTTCGAATAATGAAGTACTTCCGCATCCGGTGCCGGCATTCGATATTCGTTATCGACTTCCTTGATTATTAGTTATCATTTTTATATTTGATATCTAATCTCTGAAACATGTCCCCACTTATAGAAATTACCGACGCAAGGGTATTTGACCCTAAAACCATATTGATAGATGTACGCGCAGGTGCCAACGGGCACGAGCGCTACCTGGCAGGCCACCTTCCCAATGCTGTTTTCGCTACGCTTGACGATGACCTGGCCTCGCACCCTGCAGATGCCGCAAATGGCGGCAGGCACCCGTTACCTTCGTTAAAAGATTTTGCAGCTACCTTAAGCCGTTGGGGCGTAACGCCAGAGAGCCATGTGGTGGTTTATGATGATAAAAACGCGGCCATGGGCGGCGCACGCCTTTGGTGGATGCTGCGATCTATAGGCCACAGCAACGTACAGGTGCTAAACGGCGGTTTAAAGGCCGCAACTGATGAAGGGGTGCAACTTAGCACTGATGATTACAAACCCGCCGCTACCGGCCCCTATCCTATCCCAGAGCAATACAGCCACACGGTAGATATCGAAGAAGTAAAAACAGCAGCCAAAGCCGATGACCGGGTAGTTATTGATGTACGCGAGGGTGCACGTTACCTGGGCCATACCGAACCTTTAGACCTGGTGGCGGGCCATATACCCGGCGCGGTAAACCTTTTCTACAGCAACAGCCTGTCGCCCGAAGGGAAATACCTTACGTCGCAGGCTTTGGCTACCCTTTACAAGGGCACTATTGGCGATGTAAAACCCGAAGATGTGATAGTACATTGTGGATCTGGCGTTACGGCATGCCATACCTTACTGGGCATGGAGCACGCGGGCATTAAAGGGCCAAAGCTTTATGTAGGATCGTGGAGCGAATGGAGCCGTAATGATCTGCCTATTGCAACTGAAGCGAATGAGCTTTGATAATTGCTGAATTGTTGACTATTGTATTACAATTCCAGTCGCTTTAGCAACAAAACCACCTAACAATTAGCTGTTTAATCTGTTTATTATTTGTGAAAACATACGCCTTAAAATTTAAACAGAACATCCCCATCAGCCTTGATAAGGCATGGGATTTTTTCTCGTCGCCATTAAACCTGGCAAAAATAACGCCCGCGGATATGCGCTTTGTGGTAACATCAGATTATACGGCGCAAACCAAGATGTACGCGGGGATGATCATTACGTATAAAATCTCGCCCCTGCTCGGCATCAAAATGAATTGGATGACCGAGATAACGCAAGTTGTAGACGGCAAGTATTTTGTGGATGAGCAACGCTTTGGCCCATACGCGCTGTGGCACCACCAGCACCATTTTAAAGAAATTCCCGGCGGTGTAGAGATGACCGACATTTTGCATTATGCCATGCCCTACAGTGTGCTTGGCACCATTGCAAATAATGTATTTGTGGGTAAAAAAGTGAAGCAGATATTCGAGTACCGGGTAAAAGCGGTTGACGAGTTGTTTGGGAAGATGTAGAATTAATTTGTCATCTGAGCGATAGGGTAGGATTTATCGACATGCATTAGCGGATAGATGCTTACATGCGTTCAGCATTGCGGGGCTTATTTTTGATCAAAAAATCCGATTTACGAATATATTGATTTAAAGGTTCCTCTATCAGCTTGAACAACAGTATAGATACCCCGTTTAGGATGATAAAGGCGTATAACACGTTCAGGGCATCGTACTGGAAAGGCGAGATCCAGTCCTTACCCCATTTATCGTACAGTTCAAAAATACCGTCGTTCCATTTGTTGAAGTAGTAATGGATAAAATCGTACATGTACCCCAGGTGGATCAGGTAAAATATATACGAGCTTTTGCCCAGCAACTCTACAAACGGGTTAGATAAGATCTTCTTTAGTACCGTAGCCTCCGTCAGCAACCCATAGAAGAACAATGCGATGGATGATGAAAGCAGGTAGTTATTGGTGATGATGCCAAACGGATGATGCAAGCCTGCAACCTCGCCCTTGGGAATTGGCAGTACGCTCATGATACCCACACATACAAATATGAGCGCGAAGCCCAGGTAGGTGAAATTACTTTTGCTCCGTCCGTTCAGATTTTTCTTACGAACGATGAGTGCCAGCTGGATCCCCGCGAAAAACTCAAAGCAGCGGCCCGGGAATGTATACAGCATCATAAAGGTAAAGTTGCCGAAGAAACCATACCAATCTACATGGCTAAATATCAATACAAGCGTGGCGCCCGCAAGGGTTATGACTATCGGTTGGATATAAAACTTGCGGTATTTTTGCGCGAAGTAAAAGATGAACGGTGCCGCAAAGTAAAAGCACTCCTCTACCGTTAAACTCCAGCCCTGGGCTATCCCCGTAAACTTCAGCTGGTCGAAAAACCCGCGTAAAAAAGTGATATGCATAAAAAATAACCCAACAGGACTTGCAAAGCCGTTGGTTACCTTTTGATCGTGTGTGAAGTAGTAGGAAACAAATGCCCCCAGCGTAAGCAGGAAGTACATGGGATAGATGCGCGCCACCCTGTTTTTGAGGTATTGCCTAAACCAATCGCCGGTTAATTTAAAACTGTCGAAATACCTGAAAGCAATTAAAAAACCCGACAAAACAAAGAAAATGGTTACCCCGATATGGAACTCGCTAAGAAAACGTTGCACAGCACGGGGAAAACTCTCATCAAACGCGTACGCGTAATGCGATACAAACACCAGGTACGCCGCCAAAGCACGCACCCCCGTAAGCGCAGGAATATAGTTTGGTAAAGGTTTTTGCGCCAATATTGTAGTTTGAGTATGTTTTTACGTGTAAACGTACACTATTGTTAAGCAAAGCAAATACCAATTGCTATGTGGACTTGAATTTTCAGAATTAAGGAAGCCTCTCCCCAGCCCTCTCCGAAGGAAGCCTCTCCCCGGCCCTCTCCGAAGGAGAGGGAGCAAAAAAAAGAAGTCTCCCCTATCGGGGGAGATTTAGAGCGGGCTTTCTTCTCCCCCGGCCCTCTCCGAAGGAGAGGGAGCAAAAAAGAAAGTCTCCCCTATCGGGGGGGGGGATTTAGAGGGGGGCCTAAAGGCTGCTCCCCTGCACTACGCCGCGGCTTAGTATGCGTTGGTCTATATAGTATTGGATCTCTGATTTTTTGAGGCCCCAGTTGGGTGCTATCAGCAGTTCGCGGTCGCTTAGGCCAAAAAGGCGCTGAATCACGATATCGGGGCGTACCCTTGGCAACAGTTCGCACAAAAAGTCGGCGTACTCGTCAATACCGAAAAGCTTGAATGGCTCGCGTTTATATTTAACGCCCATAACGCTGCCCTCCACAATGTGCAAGTGGTGAAACTTTACAAATTTTATTTGCGCGTGGCGGTTTATCTCGTCGGCATATTTAAGCATCATATCGTGCGTTTCCCAGGGGAAACCAAATATGGTGTGCACACAAACATCCAGCTTGGTATTTTCGGTAAGCTTAAGGGCTTGTATTAACTCGTCATGACTACAACCACGGTTTATCTGGTTCAGCGTTTCATCGTAAATGCTTTCCATTCCCATCTCCAGGTCAACGTCAAAGCGGTCGGTGTAGCTTTCCAGCAGGGCAATCTTTTCGGCATCTATACAATCGGGGCGGGTGCCCACGCTAAGGCCTACAATGTCTTCAGTACCGTAGCTCAGGGCTTCGTCATACATCATTTTAAGGTAGTGCGCAGGCGCGTAGGTGTTGGTATTAGGCTGAAAGTAAATTATAAACTTATCGGCCTTGTTACCCTTGCGGGCACGTTCCATACCCTCCATCACCTGTTGCTTAACCGTTGGGGCGTTACGGCTCACGCTTGGCGTAAACGAATCCACATTGCAATACGTACAGCCGCCATAGCCTTTACTGCCATCGCGGTTGGGGCAGGTAAAGCCACCATCAACAATAACCTTAAACACCCGGTGGCCGGGGTATTTCTCCTTAAGCCACGGGCCATAGTTGTTATAGCCCTTCTCCCACTGTACCCCTGCCTGATTACTTAACATCATGATTGCCGCAAAGATAGGGTTTTTTGATGTGCTGATATGCGAATGTGCAGATATGCAGATGTTTTGAACCTACAATGACGATTACACATGTACAGAAGCCTCTTAATTCCCTCCCTACGGGAGGGTTAGGGAGGGGTTGTAAAAGCAATAGGTAAATGTAGCGTGCCAGCTGATAGATTCTTTCGCCCACTCAGAATGACAAGTAAGTTGGAAAAGTTCTCACCACTCTCCACCCACCAAACCCGTACTGTCCCACTTTTTGAGACATAACGTGTGGTACACATGGAACATCCTGACTATCAACTGATAACAAATTCGCTAATTTAGATTTGAACTCAAGTATTTTTTTATTTAAAATACAGAATATTCTGTAATATAGGCGACTAAGCATTTTGGCATGCCTGTCCCACTTTGCGAAAAATGGGACACCGTGAGACACCCCCTTTTTATGACATCTGTTAGTTTGGTTAAATACACCCGCGGCTTACACTCCGTGGCAACCGACGCCCAGACACCGGCAACCTCATTATTATTAACGATATCGTTTGCGGGTATTTTTATGTGGAAATTGGGAATGTGGAGGAGTGGTGAAGGAAGTGATTAAATTCAGTAGTTCTGGAATTTGTTTTACAGTTAAGTACACGTTAGATAGGCAGAATGAATATTATTGAAAGTTCTACACATTCTATGAAACAATATGCTTAGCCTTCTAATAGCGGTTAAAAGATTACTTTTTAAGTTCTAAATTTAAATTAACAGTACTACAAGCACATTTTACTACTTTTCTTCCGCCCCTTTCAGGCAATACAGAAATCATAGTATTACAATTTGATTCTTTGCAGTGAAAAGCATCTATAAGTTCATGAAAAGCATCAGCTACGGGACGAAAATCATTAGCCTGCAAATTAGCCCAAGCATTATAATGTATTGCAACATTAGTTTGCCATTGATTAATATTTGTCTTTGTTATTAACTCGCTAAAGGCATTTCGCTTTTTAGTAATTTCCTCTGCAACGTCTTTTTTACCCCAAGATAACGCGGACTTCTCAGCTTCCAATAGTAGTTTGTTAAATTGAGATGTAGCAGATGTTATTAAATCTCCTAGGTCAAACTGACCATCACCCCTGAATTCAACCCTTGCTCGCAAATTTTGACACAATTCGGCTGATATAAATTCAAGGTAATGTCTTAACAATGAGGCCCCAGCGCGTACATCATTATTTTTGAGATTCAATTCTATTTCATTCCATATATCGATATCACTCCATTCATTTGGACCATTATCTACATCCCAATTTCGAAAATGCATTGAAGATTTCGATTGTATTAATCCAAATGCTATCATGTGTTTCAACCACACCTCATCATGTGTAGTAAGTATAAATTGGGTATTTGGAAACTTCTCTTTAAGTAATTTACAGACCTCTCTTCTATGCCCTGTATCAACAGACATCAACACATCGTCAAGGACAGCAAATGTAAAATATTCGCCAGCCAGATATTTCATTAAAGCGAGATATAAACATAAGCCCATGCCATCCTGATGCCCTTCACTATGATAAGCGCCTGGCGGAAAAAAACCTCTACCATAAAAATCTACGTCAAAACCCAATTTGCCAATAGAGGGTATAAGTTGCGCAGAAAACGAACTTTCATCATCTTGATTTATAAATCTATATAAATCACTAAACTCTGTTTCTACCTCTTTATAAATTCCATTTAAGAAATCAGTGCTTGATTTTGCATACGTATCGAATACTTTAGACGCTAAATTCGATTTATCAATAGCTTGTTTGTGCCTTAACGACACACTTCGAAACAAGTCGAGCCGTTCCTGACTTATGGTTAAATATTCTTTTGCTGCATCCTTAGTTGAGGGTTCTGGAATCTTAATTATTTCATTTCCGATATCATTGATATTAGTTAACACCTCATCTGGAATACTTCCATAATTGGTTAGAACAGCTAACGTATCCGATATTGGTAAAAGATTTTGAAGTTGAATTATTTTTGAGCCTAATAAGTTTCTGAAGTTCTTTAAAGACTCATTTACAATTTTAGGATTTAATACGTTTCCATAAGATTCAACTTTTAATATTTCAGATTGAAGATGACTAAGTTTTGTTGCCAATGGTTCAATTCCTTCTTCAACAGATACACGCTTCTTGGTAATTGCATCAAATTTTGAGAGTTTTTTATTAATTAAATCTTTCAAATCAGTTACTGACCACGGAGTTTCACAAACCGGGCAAGATTCCCCGTCAATAAATAAGATTGCCTGTTTGAGAAAACTCGCTCTATTCATATCAGTTAGCGTTTGAGAACTTTCATTCAATTCAACTAATTGGGTGGAAACTGTTTTTATTGCTTTAGAAACCTCATCGGCTTTAAGTTCAGAAATAGCAACCTTGAGTGATTTAATATCAGCTATAGCCTGCGCTTTAGGTACAGTATTTTGATCGACTGAAGTTGTTGTTAATCCATCTTTAATTGATGTGGTTGAAGTCATTTCTAATATTGAATCCAACCCCAAAACTTCTCTTTTTATATTTACAGCAGAAATTATCGTTGACTGTTTTAAATCCGATATTCCAAGAGCGACCAATAACTGTTTTTCACTTTCATCTTTTTCCTGTTTTAACGGAGTAATATCTTTTTTCGCGGCATTAGAAACTTTTTGCAAAACTGTTCGGACATTTTCAACTTTATCAAATCGCAAAAGTGCCTGAACCTCTTTCGCGCGATCTCCTGGTGTTGAAATAACGTATTTAATCAGTTCTCTTCGGGATAAAGCGAACTCTGGGTGATTTGATACATTAGCCAGTATAGATTTTATTTCTGTCGTTTCTGGTGACACGGTGGGAATATTGTAGTCTTTTACCGTTCTGGTTATGGTCACCTCTTTAGTTATTGAAGGAATCCAAACGGTTAATATTACTTTAGCCTTTTCCGGATTGCTTCTGCTATCAACATGAGGTGCATGTTCTTTCAATGACACCGAACCCATTCCTTCGCCTGATAATCTTGATATATTCCCCGTTAACGCGAATTCCAAAGCGTCTACAATACCACTTTTTCCAGTTCCATTTCTACCACATACCGCAAAATTTTTTCCTTTAAAGTCAATTTCTAATTTACGGATGCCTCTAAATTCTTCAATTATAATTTTTCTAACTTGTATCATACTGAAGTATTATGGGATAATAATGCGGCTTTAATCGCTATGTCAGATGGGTTTTCTTTTTCGGAAATAGCAAGTTGCAATTGACTAATAACGTCTGATGATATGCCGGCTAATTTTAGGTCTTCAAAAAAAATTTGAAAGATCTGCTCGGGCACGCTAAGATTATCTTTGAATGTTGATTCTTTTTTGTCCATAATACTCAGTATGTAATTTAATTCTTAAACAAGCCTATAAAACTAATGATTGTAATTATCGGACTTTTTATAAACGTCTACAGTGAAAACAATCTCTTGCATTCATCTATTTCATGAACCCAATAAAAGAAATAAATATTCTCGCCCATTAATCTATTCAATATTCATTTGTAAGCTTTTAGATTTAATTCCCAAACTCTTCAATTTGAAATTAATTTAGTCGGTCTTAATATTTTTATTATCAATATTGGATAAAATTATTAATTAAACCTCAATTTACAACCCCGTATTTCTACCTGATTTTCAATTAACTACGAAGCAATACCCCCCCCTAAACCCGATAGCAGCGGATACCAGCATTGTGGCTAAGGCATCGCGCAGTATAAGCGGATAGCGGGGCTGCCACAAGCGAAGCACCACTGCAATTGCTTTTCGCGAAAATTCAATTTTAACCCGTGTGGGTAATTACTTATATTGCCTTTGATTTACACGCAAACCCCCGCATCAGCCATGAAAAATATTACCGGTACCGAGTTTCTGTTTAGGGCATTGGGCGCGTTATGCCTGCTGCTGGTTATACTTATGCAGGGTACAAGCAGCTTTAAAAACCTGTTGCCGCAATGGGCGGTACTGGTGCTTAGCCTTACCGCTATTGCGCTGTTTTGCACTGCCATTTACCTGCAACGCAAGCGAGAACTTCGTTAGTTTATTTGTTCACCGGTTTAATAGTTCATTAGTTTACCCGGCTTGGTATGTTGCTTGTTTTTCGGCGGAAGAGGTAGCGGGAGTAATCGTCGGCACCGTAGCGCAGGGTGTTTACAAACAGCCAGCCGCGCTGGGCCATATAGTTCAAGGCTTCGGCCAGGGAGTTAAATTTTATTTTTTTGCCCTTGGTGTCTACCAGTGTTTTGTCGTCATTCTCGTCGCCGGCGATGCCGTAGTCTATATCAAGGCTCACCTTTTCGCCAAATATTACGCGCGAGGGGGAAACAATACAATAAGTTTCGGCAGGTGTGTAAGTAACGGAATCGGCACGTGAGGCGTTGTAACGTTGCGCCGAAGCGAAGTAAGGCAGCAGGCCAATAGCGGCCAGTAATAATAGTTTTTTCATGATGGTTTGGTACGCTTGTTTATGCGCGTTGCGGGTTAGAGTGGGGTTTGCAGGGCTGGGTTTAATGGGGCTGAAAAAAATTGTGGGGTAATGGTTTATGCGCTTTGTAGATTGGTGAGACCCCTCCCTGCCATTGCCCGCTGCCCCTCCGCACCCCTCCCGTGGGGAGGGAATTGGTAAATTTGGGTACAGTATATCGCTTTAAAATATAGTCGGCAATACAGTTTTATAACACACCCCTAACCCCTCTCAAGAGGGGAATTAATACTCCTCCAATTATTATGCACGCATAGCTTCTGCATGTTTAAAAATTGGTTAATTTTACCGTTGATATAAACCAATTATACCTGCATGGAAAGCATCACTCCTTATAAATCCCGCTACAAGATCCGCTTTGTTACGGCTGCCTCGTTGTTTGACGGGCACGACGCCACCATCAACATTATGCGCCGTATTTTGCAGAGCACCGGTGCCGAGGTAATACACCTGGGCCACAACCGCAGTGTAGACGAGATTGTAAATTGCGCCATACAGGAAGATGTGCAGGGCATTGCTCTCACCAGTTACCAGGGCGGCCACGTAGAGTATTTTAAATACATGCATGATTTGCTTGCCGAGCGTGGCGCGGGCCATATCAAGATCTTTGGCGGGGGTGGCGGGGTATTTTTACCGCAAGAGATTGCCGAGCTGCAGGCCTACGGCATCACCAAGATCTACTCGCCCGATGACGGCCGCACCATGGGCCTGCAAGGGATGATAAACCATATGATGGAGGCGTGTGATTTTCTAACGCCAACGAGCCTCTCCCCGGCCCTCTCCTTCGGAGAGGGAGCAGAAGGCATGAGGAAGCCCATGATGGATAAGGGGGATATTGCAAGGTTAATAACAGCTGCAGAGTTGGGAAGCCTCTCCCCAGCCCTCTCCGAAGGAGAGGGAGCAGAAAAGCAAGTCTCCCCTATCGGGGGAGATTTAGAGGGGGCTTCTTCTGCCCCCGTCCTCGGCATCACCGGCACGGGTGGCTCGGGGAAATCGAGTTTGGTGGATGAGATTGTTCGCCGTTATTTGATGGAGACGGATAAAACGCTGGCCATTATTTCTGTCGACCCCAGCAAGCGCAAAACAGGCGGCGCCCTCCTCGGCGACCGTATCCGCATGAATGCCATTAACAGCCCGCGGGTGTATATGCGGTCGCTGGCTACGCGGCAGGCCAACCTGGCCCTTAGCAAGCACGTGCAGGAAGCCATAGATATTTGCAAAGCGGCCGGGTACGATTTGGTTATTGTGGAGACCAGCGGCATAGGCCAATCTGATACCATGATCACCGACTACTGCGACGTATCGCTTTACGTGATGACGCCCGAGTTTGGCGCGGCCACCCAGTTAGAGAAAATTGACATGCTTGATTTTGCCGACGTGGTAGCCCTCAACAAATTTGATAAACGCGGCGCTTTAGACGCCATCCGCGATGTGCGCAAGCAGTACAGGCGCAACCATATGTTGTTTGATGCCAAAGATGAGGACCTGCCCGTTTACGGCACCATGGCATCCCAGTTTAACGACCCGGGTATGAACACGCTGTTCACCGCGCTGATGAAGACCGTGAAAGTAAAAACCGGCGTTGATTTAATTGGTGCGGGGAGCGGGGTTACCGGTGCGGAGCAAGGCGAATCGGAAAAGATCTACATCATCCCGCCGGATAGGATAAGGTACCTGGCAGAGATAGCCGAAAGCAGCACAGCTTACACCGACTGGGTGAACGAGCAATGTAAGATTGCCCAGCAAATGTTTAATGTGAGGGGGACGATTAGCCTCATGAACAGCCTCTCCCCAGCCCTCTCCGAAGGAGAGGGAGCAGCAAAGAAAGTCTCCCCTATCGGGGGAGATTTAGAGGGGGCCTATAACCACCTTGAAGACCACCTCCACGCCGATTGCAAACGCCTGCTAAAAGAGTGGCCCGAGACGGTTGCCAAATACAAGGCCGATAACTTTATTTACAAGGTGAGGGATAAAGAGATCAAGCAGCCTTTATACTATACTTCGCTGTCGCAGTTGAAGATCCCCAAGATAGCGTTACCAAAATACGAGGCCTGGGGCGATATACTGCGTTGGTTACTTACCGAAAACGTACCGGGCGAGTTCCCATACGCCGCTGGTGTGTTCCCGCTGAAACGCGAGGGTGAAGACCCTACCCGCATGTTTGCAGGCGAGGGCGGCCCCGAGCGTACCAACAAACGGTTCCATTATGTGTCGCTTGGCCAGCCGGCGCACAGGTTGTCTACCGCCTTTGATTCGGTAACACTTTACGGCGAAGACCCGCACGAGCGGCCCGATATCTATGGTAAAATAGGCAACTCGGGCGTAAGCATCGCCACGCTGGATGATGCCAAAAAGCTCTACTCCGGGTTTGATCTTTGCCACGCCTCAACATCGGTAAGCATGACCATTAACGGCCCTGCCCCCATGCTGCTCGGCTTTTTCATGAACGCCGCTATTGACCAGCAATGTGAAAAATATATTACGGAGCATGGATTGCAGCATTTGGTAGAGGATGCTTATAGGAGGGTTTATGATGAGAAAGGGCTGGAACGGCCAAGGTATCAGGGAGCCTCTCCCCAGCCCTCTCCGAAGGAGAGGGAGCAGGAAACATTAGCGAAAGAAAAATTTGAGACGGCCGATATTACGCTATGGGAAATCTTAAAAATAAATTCACTTGAGCATCGCCAAAACCCAACTGAAGCAGAAAATATAATCTGGCAATTTTTAAGGAATAAACAAACAGGCTACAAGATTAGAAGGCAACATGCAATTGATGGCTATATCGCCGATTTTGTGTGTTTAAATAAAGGTTTGGTTATTGAAATAGATGGTGGCTACCATCAGTTTAATACAGAGCAGGATGAAGTAAGAACGACAGTACTGAACTATTACGGTTTTAAAGTAATACGTTTTACCAACGAAGCCGTCACAACTGACACCCAAGGTGTAGTAGATCTTATTAAGTCGACATTAGATAAGCAACCCGAAAGAAATGTGTACGCAAAGACGTCATCAGAAAATGAACCAGAAAGAAAAGTCTCCCCTATCGGGGGAGATTTAGAGGGGGCTTCCTTTGGAGAGGATTTAGGTGAGGCTACTATCGGGGGAGATTTAGAGGGGGCCCTTCTCCCCATCGGCAACAACGGCCTCGGCCTAATGCTCCTCGGCTTAACCGGCGACCAGGTGCTTTCTGCGGATGTGTATGAGCAGATCCGCGCGTATGCCATTGCCACAGTGCGTGGTACGGTGCAGGCCGATATTTTGAAGGAAGACCAGGCGCAAAACACCTGTATATTTAGTACGGAGTTTGCCCTGCGGATGATGGGCGATATCCAGCAGTATTTTATTCAGCAAAAGGTTCGTAATTTTTACTCGGTGTCTATCTCGGGCTACCACATTGCCGAGGCGGGCGCCAATCCCATCACCCAACTTGCCTTTACGCTGAGCAACGGTTTTACTTATGTAGAGTATTACCTGAGCCGCGGGATGAACATCGACGATTTCGCGCCCAACCTTTCCTTCTTCTTCAGCAACGGTATCGACCCTGAATATTCGGTGATTGGCCGTGTGGCGAGGCGCATCTGGGCCAAGGCTATCAAGAACAAGTACAAAGGTAACGATAGGTCGCAGAAGTTGAAATACCATATCCAAACCAGCGGCCGCTCACTGCACGCGCAAGAGATCGATTTTAACGATATCCGCACCACGCTGCAGGCTTTGTACGCCATTTACGATAACTGTAACTCGCTGCACACCAATGCGTACGATGAGGCCATAACCACCCCAACTGAAGAATCGGTGCGCAGGGCGATGGCTATCCAGCTCATCATTAACCGCGAGCTTGGCCTCGCCAAAAATGAAAACCCGATACAGGGCGCTTTTATCATCGAAGAGCTAACCGACCTGGTAGAGCAGGCCGTACTTACCGAGTTTAAAGCCATTAACGACCGTGGCGGTGTGCTGGGTGCTATGGAAACCATGTACCAGCGCAGCAAGATCCAGGAAGAATCGCTTTACTACGAAACCCTTAAACATACCGGTGAATACCCTATCATCGGGGTAAATACGTTCCTCAATAAAAAGGGGTCGCCAACTATAGTACCGTCAGAAGTTATCCGTGCTACCGAGGAGGAGAAACAGTTCCAGATAGCGGCCCTGCACCTGTTTCAGCAACGGAACAGCGAGCATGCGCCTGCCTTGTTAAAAGAGCTGCAACAACGCGCCATAGCCGGCGATAACATCTTCGAGGCCCTGATGCAGGCCTGTAAATATTGTTCGTTAGGGCAAATCAGCAACGCGCTGTACGCCGTAGGTGGGCAGTACAGGAGGAATATGTAGAAGGGAGTTAGGGTCAAGAGGAGAGAATGAAGAAACAAGAATTAAAATAAGGGTGTATTATTTCTAAGATTTACCGGGTGATAGGTTTCGGGTGTTGTTTAGTGCTTCTATTAGTCTTGTCTCTTTTACAATGGCGTTCCCTGCGGGCCGGGCTTTACGCTCATACGCCTGCAGGCCTTAGGCGCAAGGCCGGTATCCGTTTCAATCCTTAACGCAAGTCCCCTGCTCCGTAGGAGCAAACGCTTTGTAGCGGATTATTGGACTTAAATCTGTTGCTCCGTAGGTGCAATCCAGGGGTAGCCCTTACAGGGCACGGTTTCGTTTTATAAAACCCCTACAAAGCGGTAGTTCCTACGGAACATTAAGCATATTTGTCCGCCCTTGTCCATCATTTCCGCACTCCTAAACGGACGGACAAGAATAAACCCATCAACCCACATCACCTTATTTGCCATCACCTGTAACATTGGTATTAGCGGGGCAGTCATACTGCCACAAAACAACCACATGGCCTTAGCAATAACCAACCTTTCCAAAAAATATAACAACCAAAAAACCGCCTTAAGCAATTTTTCCATTGATATCAATAAGGGCATATTAGGTTTACTTGGCCCAAATGGCGCGGGGAAATCTACCCTTATGAAACTCATTGCCACCATCAGCAAACCTACCGGCGGCACTTTGCTTTTAGACGGTACCGATATTGTGAAACATCCTGATGCTATCCGCAAGGTATTGGGTTATCTACCTCAAGATTTTGGGGTGTACCCCAACCTAAACGCCTACGAGTTTTTAGAATATATAGCCGCCATGAAAGGCGTGGGTGGCAGAGGCCTGCGCAAGCGTATCGACATATTGCTGGAAGGCGTTAACCTTACGGCTGATGCCAAAAGGCCTATCGGCACCTATTCGGGTGGTATGAAACAGCGCATTGGGATTGCACAAGCCCTGCTTAACGACCCAAAAGTTTTAATTTTTGACGAGCCCACCGTAGGCCTCGACCCGGAAGAGCGAATGAGGTTCAGGCAATTAATTGCCGACCTGGCGCAGGATTGCGTGATCATCCTGTCGTCGCACATCGTATCGGATATCGAAACCATTGCCGATGAGGTTGCCATTATGCAGGGAGGCGCGCTCATTACAAAAGGCTATCAGCAGGATATTATTAAACAAGCCGACGGCCGCATCTTTGAAACGTTTTTGGATAACGCAGCCCTTACCGAATTTAAAGGCCGGTACAAGGTAATAGATACCTCCCGCCAAAACGACCGGATAAAAACACGCTACATTAGCACCCAGGCCAATGCTGCCCCGTCTTCGGCCCCGGTTAAGGCTACTTTAGAGGATGCCTACTTGTTTTTAACCCAAAACAACGCCTAAGTATATGCCATACCTCTACAACATTATAAAGGCAGATTATTTACAGCGCACCCGCAGCTATTCGTTTTTAATAACGATGTTCGTTACCGTTTACGCCGCTTATTCTTTTGTACCGCCGGACACGGCGAATTATACCACCTTAAGCGCTTCGGGGTTCAGAGGCGTATATAATTCGGCATGGGTGGGGTATGTATCCGCTACCATGACAACGGTTATGCTCTCCTTTTATGGCTTTCTGCTCATCAACAGCGGTATTAAAAAAGATATCGATACCGAGGTAGGCCTAATTATCGCCACCACCCCTATCAGCAATTTTAAATACCTTTTATGTAAACAGCTAAGTAACTACCTGGTGCTGTTAACCATTGCGGGCTGCACTTTTTCGGTAAGTATCGTGTTGTTTTTCATTCGCGGGGCAGGGCATCCTTTTGTGCTGTCTAACTTTATTTTGCCGTACCTGTTTTTTGCTGTGCCTGCATTATTTATGGTGGCGGCACTGGCCGTAGTGGCCGAGGTTTTTTTAGGCAAGCGCAGCATCCTGCAATACATCATTTACTTTTTTTTATGCGGGGCTACCATGGCTTCCATAACTAAAAGCGGCCCTACCACAGGGGCATTTGACCCATTTGGCTTAAGCCTGGTCACCAAAAGCATCACCGCGCAAATTAATACGCAGTTTCACCAAAGCGTTAAAGATGTATCCTTCGGGTTTATTTTTAACGGGCACCGCAAATACAAGCCCTTTGTCTGGGAAGGTATCAGCTGGTCGGCAGTGTTTGTGTTTAGTAGGGTATTGTGGATAGGGCTTGGCTTGGGGCTTGTATATTTTTCCTCGTTATTTTTCCATCGATTCGATCTAAAACAATCAGCAGGCAAAAAGAAGATCAAGGCCATCCCGCAACCTACCGAAACTGATAAACAAAGCACCAACCCCGCAGGGATCACCCGCGAAGCCATGCCGCCGCTTGTTTTCAATTACGGCATTGTCCCGTTCATCAAAACCGAATTATTGCTACTGGTAAGGCAGGGCAACAAATGGCTTTGGCTGCTTAACGCAGGGGCTTGGGTAGCCATGTTTTTAGCGCCGCTGCCAATTGCATATAGCTATATATTGCCTGTACTGTTGTTTTTGCAGGTAACGCGGTGGAGCGCACTGGTCACAAAAGAAAAGGCAAACAGGGTGCATTACTTCGCCTACGCATCATACAAACCATTGTTAAGGATGCTGCCCGCGCAGATCTTAGCCGGGGTAATGTTAGCACTTGCATTGGCACTGCCGGTAATTATACGTAACGCTGCACTGTTAAACACCGATGCCATTTTAAATATCATTAACGGCTGTGTGCTTATTGTTTTATTGTCGGCAACCCTGGGCATATTAACCGGTGGTAAAAAGCTTTTCGAGGTAGTATTTTTTATGCTTACCTATGCCATCATCAACAAGGTATACGTGGTAGATTACCTGGGCAGCATGCCCCATGGCAGCACCTATTTAACTATCATCCTGCTTATAAATGCAGCCCTGGCTTGCGTTGGTTTTGTAGTGAGGAATTACCAGGTAAAGCATTTGTAAGGCAATTGGGTAGTTGGGTAGTTAAACCGGCATATTCTATTTACTACAAGGCATACGTAACACCTTTTGATTAGTGCTTAGTTAGGAACGGTTTGCTTTATTAATAATATTCATATCATTCATTGCCATAAATAACGAAGAACTAACCTACGGCAAGTCTATCAAATACTGACGCTTTAACATAGTTGTAGTTTTATCCGCCCTTGTCCACTCATGTCCATACTCCCAAACGGACGGACATAAACACGCTTGCATCCCGCATTGCTTTTACCTAAATTTAGTCACCATTTATGAAGAAGCTGCTATTGATATTTATTGTTGTGTTATTTACAGACCTTGCTTACGCGCAGGGTATAGCATCTACCTGCCAAAAAATAAACGCGCTTAACAACCGGGTACTCAACGGAACCATCAAGCGGGCTGATGCGGCAAAGCAATTGAAGGCGCTGCTTGGGCAATTAAAAGTTAACCCATCAACCACAAGCAAAATATGGATATTCCCCCTTAAGGGTTATAAAAGCATTGCCATTGGCGGCACAAATGGCAACGGTTATTCTGATAAAGGTTACCACTACCTTGATGGCAACAAACACGCTGCGCACCCCGCACACGATATATTTATAAAGGATGCCAACCAGGATAACCTTGACGACCGCACCCTTAAACCTGTTGATGTTTTGGCTGTGGCTGATGGAGTTGTGGTAGCCTGTACTAATGAATGGGAACCCGCAAGCACCATGCGTGGCGGTAAATACATTTGGGTTTACCACCCGGCAAATGGCATTTTTAGCTACTACGCCCACAACCAAACTATATTTGTAAAGCCCGGCGACGAACTAAAGGCCGGTGATAAAATTGCCGAAGTTGGCCGCACAGGGCTTAACGCTTACAAGAAACGCTCGCCTACGCATCTGCACTTTTCGGCATTCAAGATCGTGAACGATCTGCCGGTACCGTTCAACCCTTATCAGCAACTGGTTAAATCAATAAAAAGATGAAAAGCATTTTAGCCTTTATAATATTAGCAGTAGTAACTGCATTTATCCCCGCGGATAATGTAACAACACGTTTTAAGCCTTCGGCTGGTTATGCGCATGTTGCTGTGGCTCCGGGCAGCTTTGGGGCTTACCTGCAAGGCCTTGCGCTTAAACCCGCCGGCACACATACCAAAACCTATACCGGCAGCATCGCCCGTACCGATTCTTACACCGCCGCCGTAATAGATATGAGCGTTGGCAGCCAGGATCTGCAACAATGTGCAGATGCCGTGATGCGCCTGCGTGCCGAATATTTATATCAGCAGAAAAGCTATAAAGCCATTGCATTTAACTTTACCAGCGGTTTTAAATGCGATTATGTGCACTATGCCGATGGTTACCGCTACGCTAATGAGCGTTGGATATTAAAAGGCAAAAAGGATTACAACTACCCCAACTTCTTACGGTACATGACCCTGGTATTCTCTTACGCGGGCACGCTTTCCCTCCAAAAAGAATTAAAGCCCGTTGCCAATGCCAACGATATTAAGGCAGGCGATGTATTCATCAGGGGTGGCTCGCCGGGGCATTGTTTTATGGTGATGGATGTGGCCGAGAACGCCGCCCACAAAAAGCAGTTCCTACTGGCGCAAAGCTTTATGCCCGCGCAAAACATCCAGGTGTTGCAAAATGGTTCGCCGTGGTTTAGCCTAAACACGGTTGCCGGAATCCCCTACGGGGAGTTAGTGGATGCGAAGTATTTGGGGAGATTTTAGGGCAGGAGGTTAAGAACCAGTAATCAAGTCCCAATGTCATTGCAGGTACCGTTACTAAGCCCAGCAAGCGGGTCTTTTTTGCGCCCTAATAATTTACCCTGCTATTACCTATGCTTCAGGCTACTATCCCTATATTTAGAAAAAATCAACTCGCCATGAAAAAGATATTTCTTTTAGCATCTGTAATTGCCCTGGGCTTTAGTGCAAATGCCCAAACGGCACCTGCTGCATCGGTTTCAAAAACAGATACTACAAAAAAGGTAGTCCCCCATTTATATAACCCTGCCGCGGATGCCAAAGCAGATATCGCGGCAGCAGTTAAAAAAGCAAATACCGAACATAAAAACGTATTGCTGCAAATTGGCGGCAACTGGTGTATCTGGTGCTTAAGGTTTAACGACCTGGTTACCGGCGACGCCGAGCTCAATAAAACCATGAACGATGATTTTGTGGTAGTGCACCTAAACTGGAGCCCCGAGAACAAAAACGAAAAAGTATTAGCTGATCTTGGTTATCCGCAGCGTTTCGGGTTCCCGGTATTTGTGGTGTTAGATGGCAAGGGCACCCGCCTGCATACCCAAAACTCGGGCTACCTGGAAGAAGGTAAAGGACACAGCAAAGCTAAAGTACAGGAGTTTTTTGAGAACTGGTCGCCAAAGGCGCTTGATCCTAAAAGCTACGTAGAGAAGGCGAAGTAGTAGCCTCTCCCAACCCTTTCCTTCGGAGAGGGTTATAAATGAATTAGCCTTTTAACCTTGCTTCCTTCGGAGGGACAGGGGGAAGGTAAAACAAAAGAGGGTTATGCATTTAGCATAACCCTCTTTTTATTTTTTGTCTTCGGACTTTCAGACTTACTCAATAACGCTTACTTTAAGCATGTTGGTTTTGCCTTGTTTAATAATTGGCACAGCTGCGGTGTTGATAACCACATCGCCTGCGGCAAGGTATTGCTCTGCTTTAAGGATATTATTCACGTCGGCTATGGTTTCGTCTGTACTGTCAGATTTATCGTAGTAGAATGCACGTACACCCCATACCAGGCTAAGCGCGTTAAGCAACTGCTTGCTTGATGTAAAGATGTAAGTACCTGCTTTAGGGCGGTAGCTCGAAATTTCGAAAGCGGTGTAACCACTAACTGTCATGCTTACGATACCTTTTGCATGGGTATGCTCTGCCAAATAAACTGCCGAACCACAAAGCGCGTCGCTCAGGTAGTTTGCAGATGTTTGGTCGGTGTTCTCAACTTTAGATGCGTTGAACGGGTAACCAAGGTCCTCCACGTTACGTACTATCTTAGCCATAGTTTCGATAACAATAACCGGGAACTCACCAACAGATGTTTCACCGCTTAACATCACGGCATCAGCACCATCAAGTACCGAGTTGGCAACGTCGTTAACCTCGGCACGTGTAGGGCGAGGGGTAGTGATCATAGATTCCAGCATCTGCGTAGCAACAATAACCGGTTTTGATGCATCGCGGCATTTACGGGCTATCATTTTTTGCAGCAAAGGCACTTCCTCAAGCGGGCACTCCACACCAAGGTCGCCACGGGCAATCATCACACCGTCGGTAGCAGCGATGATCTCGTCGATATTATCAATAGCCTCCGGTTTTTCAACCTTGGCAATTACGCGGGCAAATTTACCACTCTCGCGGATGATGCGTTTAAGGTCGATGATATCCTGACCGGTACGTACAAATGAAAGGCCTATCCAATCAACATCCCATTGCAGGGCGTATTGCAGGTTCACCAGGTCATCCGGCGTTAAGCTTGGGATAGATACTTTTGTATTTGGCAGGTTAACACCTTTACGTGATGTTAAGATACCGCCGTGCACAACCTCGCACACTACGGTGTCTTTACGGTTGGTCTCAATAACTTTAAGCTGCAGTTTACCATCATCTAACAAGATGATCTCATTAGCCTGTACATCCTGCGGGAAGGTTTCGTAAGTAATGTAGATCTGGTTATCGTCGCCAATACACTCGTTGGTAGTGATATTGATACGGGTACCATTAATAAGGTGGATACCGCCATCTTTAACCAGACCGATACGGATCTTAGGGCCCTGCAGATCGGCAAGGATACCTACATTGGTTTTATATTCGTCGTTTATCTCGCGGATAAGGTCAATAAATTTCTTGTGGTCTTCGGGTTTACCGTGCGAAAAATTCAATCGGCACACATTTAAACCGGCACGGATCATTGATAATAACACTTCTTTTTTTGAGCAGGCCGGGCCCATTGTAGCAACAATCTTAGTACGATTATAGTAAAATTTCATATTTTCAGGTTAAATTCAGGCAATATTACTGGTATTGTGTATAATTAACACATCTAAATTTCCGCTAAAATAATAGATTTTCGCGTGATTTTATTTTTTTCGGATCAATCTTTACCGCGGCAACAATTTCGGGTATCTTATTAAGGCACGAAAGTACGTTATCCAGGTCGTCGTCATCAATGTAATTTTTGATCATCACAAAGTAATCGGCCCCCCGCATTTCGGGCACCAAATAACCGTCACTTCCCTTATTTCCAATAAAATAGAAATCGGTTTCGGTGCTTTCCCAGCTAAAATGAAACATTGAGAACAGCAGCGGCGCGCCGTTAACATTGGCCTCCAACTTAAGGTCGTCTATCCGTGTAAAATTAAAATTTAAACATTTGTTTATATGGTAGCAAATACGGTAATCTTTTAAAGATGTAGTAACTGCTATCAGCACAAAATCCAGATCGATCTCAAACTTTAAAACTTTCCTGTTCAAAACCATTTACATTTTAAAAGGGTAAAAATACAAAATGGAAGCACTAACCATAAATTTTGTTGATACATTTTTTAAATAACGGGTAGCCGATACTGGTTAACGCGGGCATGCCACTGTAAACCATATACATAATTATATAGCAGCAGGTTTATTTTTTGAGCGGGGCAAGTAATAGGCATAGCCATTTCAAATGAAAAACGCGAGGTATTGAGGTGCGCTAAAGCATTCATCTTTTCAAAAACATGGCCTTCCAACACTTTTAAGATACGGTATAATAAATTGATAATTAATTAGATATGGGGGCATTATGTAACTTTATCAATATAAATCCAAAATAGATATTAAACTTAAATAGTTCTACTCAAAATCATTACTTTTACGCCGGTTAAAAACCCAAGCTGAAACCTTTTGCCACAAAAAATTGTTCACTCAATATTGTCAAAGTTTTTAGATTTGATATTTAACATAATTTATTTTTCTTTGCACTGAATTTATTAATCATTAAACTATAAAGACTATGTCTGATATCGCTTCAAGAGTAAAAGCAATTATCGTGGAAAAACTGGGTGTTGACGAAAGTGAAGTTACACCAGAAGCAAGCTTCACCAACGATCTTGGTGCGGACTCTTTAGACACCGTGGAATTGATCATGGAGTTTGAAAAAGAATTTAACGTTGCAATCCCTGATGACCAGGCAGAAACTATTGGCACTGTTGGCCAGGCTGTTTCTTATTTAGAAGCAAACGTTAAGTCTTAATTTATAGCTCCCCAAAACTGTTCAATGGAGTTTAAAAGAGTTGTAGTAACCGGGCTTGGAGCGCTTACTCCAATTGGTAATACTGTTCCCGAATATTGGAATAGCCTCATCAATGGGGTAAGCGGCGCTGCCTTTATCAAGAGTTTTGATGTTGAAAAATTCAAAACTAAATTTGCCTGTGAAGTAAAGGGGTTTGACGCCGAAGGTTTTTTGGGCCGGAAAGAGGCACGCAAACTTGACCCGTTTGTTCAATATGCTTTATATTCTACAGAGGAAGCTGTTAAAGATGCCGGATTAGATTTCGACAAACTGGATACCAGTCGTATTGGCGTTATCTGGGGATCTGGCATAGGTGGTTTAAAAACGTTTTTAGATGAGGTTGTAAACTTTGCCAAAGGCGATGGTACACCCAAGTTTAACCCGTTCTTTATCCCTAAAATGATAGCCGACATTGCACCGGGCCATATATCTATAAAATATGGTTTACGCGGGCCAAACTTTACCACGGTTTCCGCATGTGCATCATCAAACAACTCGCTTATTGATGCCTTTAATTACCTGCGCCTGGGTAAAGCAAATATGTTTATCACCGGCGGGTCCGAAGCTATTATTAACGAAGCAGGTATTGGCGGCTTTAACGCTATGCACGCCCTAAGTACCCGTAACGAAGACCCTACAACTGCATCGCGCCCGTTTGATCTGGACCGTGATGGTTTTGTTGCCGGCGAAGGCGCGGGAACCATTATTTTGGAAGAATTGGAGCACGCCATTAAACGCGGTGCTAAAATTTATGCCGAAATGGTTGGCGGTGGCATGAGTGCCGATGCTTACCACATGACTGCCCCACATCCCGATGGTTTAGGTGCATCACTGGTGATGAGAGCTGCGTTGGAAGATGCAGGTTTACAACCGACTGATATAGATTATGTAAACGTACACGGTACATCAACCCCGATTGGTGACCCGCAGGAAGTAAAAGCTATTACAGATGCTTTTGGCGACCATATTTATAATATCAACATCAGCTCGACAAAATCAATGACAGGCCATTTACTTGGTGCTGCCGGCGCTGTTGAAGCAATAGCCTCTATCCTGGCGTTGCAGCATGGCATTATTCCGCCAACCATCAACCATTTTACCGACGACCCGGCCTTTGACCCTAAAATTAACTTTACATTTAACACCGCCCAAAAACGCGAAGTAAACATTGTACAAAGCAATGGCTTTGGTTTTGGCGGCCACAATGCTTCAGTTATATTTAAAAAATACCAGCAATAATTTCGCCTGGATGCCATTAAGCCGTTTTTATAAGCTATACCTTTCGCCAAATAGAAAATACGTTAAGGTTTTAAAAAATTTGCTCGGTTTTGTACCGGGCAATTTGTCGTTATACAAGTTGGCATTTCGCCATAAATCGGTAGCGCAAAACATCCGCAAGGGTGTAAAAAATAGTAACGAACGTTTAGAATTTTTGGGCGATGCCGTGTTAGGCAGCGTAGTTGCCGAAGTACTTTTTAAGCTTTACCCCTACGAGGACGAAGGCTTTTTAACCGAGTTGCGATCTAAAATTGTAAGCCGCAATAACCTTAACCAACTTGCACGCAAGCTGGGTTTTGATAAACTGATCGAGTTTGATACCAAAATATTAAACTCGGGCAGGCAGGGTTCCCTTTTGGGCGATGCTTTTGAAGCACTGATAGGTGCCGTTTACCTGGATAAAGGCTACGATTTTACCCGAAACTTTTTGGTGAACCACATCATTAAATCGCACATAGACATCCACACGCTGGAGCAAACCGAAACTAATTTCAAGAGTAAATTGATTGAATGGTGCCAGCGCCACGGTAAAGACATCAGCTTTGATGTAACCGAAAACCAGGAAGGCGAAAGCACCAAGCTTTTCACCGTACAAGCCAGTGTAGACGGCGAAATAATGGGATCCGGCAAAGAGTTCAGCAAGAAAAATGCTGAAAAACTCGCGGCCGAGAAAGCTTGCGCTGCATTGGGGATATAGTTTATTTCGGATATTCGATTTAAGAATTCGAGCTACTCACCAATATACTTAATCGAGTACTCCCAACCTTAATATAATTTCTGCAAACTATCCTTGCCCCCGCTTTTTTGGAAGTATTCGTATTGTGCCTTAATTTTTTTGATGAGGTCGTAGTCCCCCCAGGTTTTAAGGTCTTCAAATGACGGGCGATAGTATTCCATAAATTTGCGCACGGTTGTGCTGTCGCCATTGGTTAAACCGGTTGCGCGCATAACCAAAGGTTTGTTATAACGGCGGTCAACCTCGGTAGCTTCTACCTCCCGTTTACTAAAGGCCGCGAAACGTCTTAAATTTTTAGCATCCTTACTAAACAATTCTCTTAACCCTGTAAGCGGAGAGCCGCCAATAGGCAAAAAAATGGTTGCCGGCGGTTTGCCATCAAAATATAAACCTTTACTACGATAAACACCCATCACCTCGCTCAGTTCTTGCTTTTTGGTTTGCCCAACAATACGTACCTCGTTCAGCTGCACTTCGGGCTGCATATAAACTACCATGCCGTAGCTTGATGCTTGTTGCTTTTGCGGGGTATAGCCTGTTTTGGTAAATAATAAAGTATCGCCAACCGTAGCATCAATGCTAAACCCCCCAAGGTTATCACAATAAATGGCTTTGTTGGTTTTCATGTTCATGATGTAAACGGCGTTAAGCCTGTCGGACGAGATTCGTTTAAATATAGCCCCCTTAATAGCAATCTGTTGTGCCGAAGCAAGGAAGGTAAAGCAAAACAGATTTATAGTGCAGGCTATTAAAAACTTCAAGGGCATATTTATTTAACGCTGCAAACTTATAAAATGTATAGCTGCCAAAGTGTGAAAAAGTGTTAAAGTTAGTTTTAGTTGGGATGTCCGAAAGTCTGGGAAGTCCGTAAGATGAAATAGCATAGTAGCTTACTTTGTTGCATAGCAAATCCCGTCTTGCGGACTTTTCTGACTTCCAGACTTTCCATCTTTTCTAACTTTCCGACTAAAATATTATCTTTGCACATGATAAAATCCATGACAGGGTATGGAATTGCCAGCTACGACTCGGGCAAAACAAAATATACCGTTGAGATAAAATCTCTTAACAGTAAATTTCTTGAACTATCCCTGCGTTTACCTAAGATCTTCTCCGAAAAAGAGTTTCAATTACGTAACGACTGCAGCAAGCAGATAGACCGTGGCAAGGTGAACCTTTCTATCAACACAGAGCAGGCAACCTCAAACGTAAAAGCAGCCGGTATCGACCGCGAGCTGCTTAAGCATTACTACAACCAGCTAAAAAGCGTAAGCGACGAACTTAACGAACAAGGCGGTAATTTACTGCAACTGGCCCTGGGTTTGCCCGAGGTGGTTAAGTACGAAGAAGATACCGTGTCTGAAGACGAATGGAAACTGGTTGAAAAAACTTTTCAGCAGGCTATGGCCAACTTTCAGACATTTAGGAGCGATGAGGGTAATGTTTTAGAGGCTGATGTTAAAATGCGCATCGGCATTATCTTAAAAAACCTGGAGCTTGTTGAGGTTGAAGAGCCAAAACGCGTCCCCGCCATCCGCGAGCGCCTGAACCAATTTTTAAGCGAAGCCGTTGGTGCCGAAAGTATCGACAAAAACCGCTTTGAGCAGGAACTGATCTATTACATAGATAAGCTTGACATTACCGAAGAGAAAACCCGCCTTAAGGCACACTGCGACTATTTCATCGAAACTTTGAAAAACGCTGATGCAAACGGTAAAAAACTTGGTTTTATATCGCAGGAGATAGGCCGCGAAATAAACACCCTGGGTTCGAAAGCAAACGACGCCAACATGCAAAAATTGGTAGTAGGTATGAAGGAAGAGCTTGAGAAAATCAAAGAACAATTACTAAATGTACTATAGTTTATAGCTGATGGTTCATAGTTAATGGCAACACCTGAACTATACCACTATAAACCATGAACTATTAACTAATGACCCCACAAGGTAAACTCATCATATTTTCGGCCCCGTCTGGTGCAGGTAAAACGACAATTGTGCACCATTTGCTTGGCGAATTGCCCGAACTGGAGTTCTCTATTTCGGCAACTACCAGGCCTGCACGTGGCGAAGAGGTTGATGGACAGGATTACTATTTTATCAGCCTTGCCGAGTTTACCCACCGTATTGCCAAAAAGCAATTTGTAGAGTTTGAGGAAGTTTATACAGGCACGTTTTATGGCACCCTGCGTACCGAGATAGAGCGCATTTGGGCCAAAGGAAAAACCGTAATTTTTGATATTGATGTTGAGGGTGGTATGCACTTAAAACGTAAGTATAAAGAGCAGGCGCTTGCTATTTTCGTTCAGCCGCCATCGTTAGAGGTTTTAAAGGAACGCCTTGCCGGCCGCGGTACTGATAGCCACGAAAAGCTACAGGAACGCTTTGCAAAAGCAGAAAAAGAGCTTAATTACGCCCCTCAATTTGATATTATCCTAAAAAATTACGAACTTGAAACGGCTTGCAAAGAAGCGAAGGAGTTGGTGACCAACTTTATTGGTTCATAGGTAATGGTTCATTGTTCATAGCCTTTACCCGGTGTTCCTGATAGCAAACCGAAGTGTATTTGTCCATATTGCGCACCCTGCGTGCTATGATCCACAAACTATTAACCATGAACAAGAATGAAAATAGGCTTACTATTCGGTTCGTTTAATCCAATACATATTGGGCATTTAATTATTGCCAACTACATGGCTAACCATACAGCGCTGGATAAGGTATGGTTGGTGGTATCGCCCCAAAACCCGCTAAAAAAATACGGCGACCTCATTAACACCTACGACAGGTTGGAGATGGCAAAACTGGCTACCGATAACGCGACTAACATAGCCGTAAGCGATGTGGAACTTAAACTGCCGCAGCCATCATATACCATTGACACCCTTACTCATCTAAAAGAAAAATACCCGGAGCACGAGTTCGCGCTCATCATGGGGTCAGATAACCTGGTTACCCTGCATAAGTGGAAAAACTATCGCCTCATATTGCGCGACTACCAGATCTTTGTTTACCCCCGCCCCGGCTATGAAAACGCCGAACTGGCATCGCACCCGGCCGTTACCATCACCATGACGCCGCAAATGGAGCTTTCGGCTACATTTATCCGTAAATCCATCGCCGAGAAAAAGAACATACAATATTTTGTGCCCGACGCTGTTTTAAAATTTATTGAGAGTAAAAGCTTGTACAGGTAAAATCGTATATTTAAAAAAAGGATTTGCCATGCTAACTAAGAATAAAGTAAAAGAACTTATTGACCATATGCCGGACACATTTTCGGTGGATGATTTGGTAGGGGAAATTATCCTCTTGCAAAAAATAGAAATCGCACGTAAACAAGTGCAAAATGGAGAGTTTTTAACCGAAGAGGAATTAGACACTGAAGTTGACAAGTGGGACTGATTATTGTTTATTCATTTATTGCCAAACACGACTTAAATCAAATTTATAAATATATTAGAAGAGACTCATTTTACTATGCTCAAAAAGAGGTTAAGGAAATAAGGGCCGCTATAAGAGGCCTTAAAATCAATTCATTCATCGGTAAGAAATTTGAAAAGGCAGATAATGACCTTACCCGGGAATTGATTTTTAAAAACTACAGGGTCATTTATGATATTGAGCCTAACAAACAAATTGTTATCTTATCCATTCACCATCATTCACGCCACATAAGTAACAACCCGGCATTTAAATCTGACGAATAAGTCTTTCGCCTTTCAATTCCAACACCCTATCTTTGCCCCTGTGAGCGACAAAACCATCCTTAAACTTCAACTGCCTACCGACCCGCTTTGGGTGAAAAACGTGGTAGAAAGCAATATTGAAGAACTACTAACCGACCACGCCTATTGCGAGCAAAAGGCGGCTACTAATGCTATCACCCTTATTATCCAAAACCCGAACCTGAGCGATGTAGTGCAGGACATGATCGCACTGGCACAAGAGGAGATGGAGCACTTTAAACTGGTGCACGATATTATGCTGAAGCGTGGCTTTGTACTTGGTAAAGAACGCCGCGATAATTACGTGAACGAATTGCGTAAATACATGATAGTTGGCGGCGGCCGTGAACAACAACTGATAGATCGGCTGCTTTTATCGGCCATGATCGAGGCCCGCAGCTGCGAACGTTTCAAGGTACTGTCAGAAAACATTAATGACGAAGAGCTATCGGTTTTTTACCACGAGCTGATGATAAGCGAGGCTACCCACTACGCCATGTTTTTAAGGCTTGCGCGCAAACACGCGGTAGAAGTTGATGTAGATGCCCGCTGGACAGAATTTTTAGCATACGAGGCCCAAGTGATCCAAAATTACGGCAAGGGCGAAACCATCCACGGGTAATTCATCCATACAAAACACCCGCTTACCGACACATTGCGTAACTTACAGCTCAATTAGTACTTACTTTGAACATGTTACGTTTAAAAACCTTTTCGGTAATTATCCATCTTGCCTGCTGGCTGTTGTTTATGGCGTTGCCATTGCTTTTTGTAAACGGGCGCAGTGAAAGCTCCAGTATATTAGTTTTGCTCGCATCACCATATTATTGGTTATTCTGCTTAACATACGTATCTATATTCTATCTGAATAGTTCGCTCATGTTCCCCCTGTTTTTTCTAAAGAAAAGATATGTTGGTTATGCTATTATTTGCGTATGCTTACTAAGTGCTTTGTATTTTTTAAAACCCTTTGAAAGATTATTACGCAACAGCGAAGGCTGGCGTAGTAATATGGATATGCAACAGCAGCAGGGCCGCCAACAATTTAGGCCTCCTCCCGGTGATAATTTAGGTCTTAATGGACAATCACCAAATAGCGCCATGCAAGCACTTAAGCCCGACCTTGTAATATTGGATTACCTTTTACTAAATGACGAGTGTGCACTAATATGCCGCGATTTTAAAGAAGACGCCGAAATGCGAGGCGTCCCGCTTATAGTTGTTACCGCTTATAAAACCAAAAAGACCATCGACGACGCCTACAAATGTGAAGCCCTGTTTGTAAAACCTTTAGATGTTAGCCTGTTTGCATCAAGCGTAAACTACCTGATGGCATCCTGAAAACTTTATGTTTAGTATGTTTAGCCCGACTGTGGAAGTAGAGTCGGGTTTTATTTCGGGGCGATAAAACCTACCACGTTATACAAGTAGTTATTCATCATTTCGATATCCACCAGGTCATTCATATAACCTATATGCAGATCGGGGCGAATGATAAGGGCTTTGCGCATGCCGGCTTTTACCTCAAAGGCGTCGAACACGTGCCAATTGGTATTTGATGGCGGCAGGTGGAAAAAATTGATGCTACCGTGGTGTCCTTGGGTTATCCATTTGGCAAGGGTAAACAGGTAATCTTCCTTGATCTCGCCAAGGGTAATGAGCGTAAAGCCCGGCTTGCTACACCATGCATGGGTATCGGTTTCCGTCTTTTTCTTTTCGTCAAAAATTTTGAGGTATGGCAGGCGGTCGCCGGCTTTTATTTTGGTATCGCGGCTAAGTTGCAGGTTTATTTTGCTATCGCGATAGCTAATGCCGGTTTGAGATATACGGCTAAAAAAGTATTCGCGCGGTTTTTTGTTCTTCCAGAATAGTTTAAGCACACTGGGCACTACGTATCGTTTAAGTAATCCGCTAAACCAGGTGCGGGAGGTGATTACGTTAAAAATACGGTCGGTAGTGTTAAGCAGGTCTTTAGCTACGGGCATCCGTTCCATGGCGTAGCTGCTCAAAATAGTTTCTTCTATTTGCCCGTTCACTGCAGCGGCCAGTTTCCAGCCCAGGTTGTACGCGTCCTGCAAACCGGTGTTCATGCCCTGCCCGCCAACCGGCGAGTGGATATGCGCGGCATCGCCAATTAAAAAACAACGCTCATCGCTAAACCTATCGGCCATGCGGTGGTGCAATTTGTAAATGGTTAGCCAGTTTACCTGCTCTAGTTCAATATTCTTGGCAGTGGTAGCTTTCAGTTCGGGTAATACATCCTCAATATTCAGTTCTTCTTTGCTTTCTAAACCATCCGGCAGGCTGGCAACTATCCTGAACGACCGCTCTTCGGGCATGGGGAAAAATGCGGCGAAACTATTTTTAGCGAGATACATGCTCAGGATATCATCCTGCATTTCACTTGCCAGCCTAACATCCGCCAGGAAAAACTTATGCTGATAGGTATCGCCGTTAAATGGGATAGCCAATTGTTTACGTACTACACTGTGCGCACCATCGGCACCAACCACATAATTGCAGGTAAGGCTGCGCGTGGTATCGCCGTTTTGAAGCGTAACTTCGGTATTATCTATATTTTGCTTTAGGCTGATGAGCGTAGTTTCCCAGTAAACGGGGCAGCAGGCGGTAGTTAAATACTCCAGCAACGTGCGCTCATTTTTACTTTGTTGATACAGGTGAATGAACGGATAAAGCGTTTGGGTATCACCCATATCCCTCAACGTTATAGCCGCCAGTTGTTTTCCACCCATGTTAAAAGCCAAGCCGGCGGCTTGTTTACCGCCGCTTATCACTTTATCTACAACACCCAACTGCCTGTAGATCTCCAGCGAACGGGCTTGTACCGCCAACGCTTTCGATTGATTGGTAGGCCCTTTTTTGATATCGATAATAATTGGCTGCACCCCGTTTCGCAGTAACTGGGCAGCCATCATCAGGCCCGAGGGCCCGGCGCCTACTATCAATACGTTGGTATGTTGCGGCAAGGCTATCATTTCATTTTTTAGGCATGGAATAACAGGAATATGGCCGGGCGCTTGCGCAGGTCAGGCACTTGTTTTAGCCACTCGCTTATTGGCATGGTTTTAATAAATTCGGTAGGGGCGGTAATGTCGCAGGCAATACAAAGGCGGGTTGTAGGTTTGCAGCTTTTTAAAACCTCCTGCAACATGCTATCGTTACGGAAAGGGGTTTCGATAAACATTTGTGTTTGCTTGTTCTTTTCGGCAAGGCTTTCCAGTTCTTTGATGCGTTTGCTGCGCTCAATTTTATCTATAGGCAAGTAACCGTTAAACGTAAAACTTTGGCCGTTAAAACCCGATGCCATCAGCGCCAGTAATATCGAACTTGGGCCAACTAACGGCACAACCTTGATGCCTTTTTTATGTGCCTCGGCAACAATATCAGCACCGGGGTCGGCAATGCCGGGGCAACCCGCTTCACTCATCAGGCCAACATCGTTACCGGCAATCAATCCTTTAAAAAACTCCTTTAGGCCGGCATCGCGGTTATGCTTACCATAATCATGAATTACCAATTCGCTTTGCGGGGTTTTTAAACCGGCCAGTTTTAAAAATCGACGCGCGGTTTTCTCGTTCTCTACAATATATTCCTTTACGCTGTTAATGGTATCAACCAGATAGGGGGTAAACGATTGGGCCGCGGCCTCATCTGCAAGTGGTACAGGTACTAAATAAAGGGTTCCGTAAGGCATAGTATTATCTTTATAGCCCCCTCTAAATCTTCCCCGAAAGGGAAGACTTTAAGAAAACTGCATTATTTGTTATTTCAATTTCGCAAGCGCTTCGCGGATGCGTGGTATCAATTGTTGGATATCTTCCAAGGTGCTTGCACCAACCGATGCCCTGAACCAGGTAACATCATCATCGGTACCAAAGGCCGAGAAGGGAACAAAGGCAACCTTAGCTTCTTTGATCAGGTAAAAATTCACATCGGCACTATTCTTTAGCACCTGCCCTTCCGGGGTGGTTTTGCCTGTGTAATCTATTTTGATGGTCAGGTAAATGGCGCCCATCGGTTCAATTGAATCAACCGAAAAGCCATCAGCCTTTAACGCCTGGAAGCCTTCGTGCAAAGTAGTCAGACTGGCCCGGATGTCACTTTTAAGTTTCTCAAGGTAGGTGTTTACGTAGGTCTCATTCTCCAGATATTCAGCCATGGCAACCTGCTCCGCCTTAGGAGACCATGCACCCATGTGGCCAACAATGGCTTTCATGTTGCTTACAATTCCGGTTGGGCCAAAGCCCCAGCCTACACGTACACCTGTCGCGGCAAAACATTTAGAGCCCCCGTCTACAAACACGGTGTAGTCCTTCAGCTCGGGGCGCAAGGTTACCGGGTCGTAATGTTTGTGTTCGCCAAAGGTTAATTGCGAATAGATCTGATCGTATAGTAAATACAACGGTTTCTCATCCGCGTTACGGCTTTTGTTTTCGGCAATTACCAGGTCGCAAATTTCTTCCAGGTCTTTCTTACCAAACATAGTACCTGTAGGGTTTAACGGCGAACATAGTGCCAGCATCGTCGCGCCTTTTAAGTGCGGTGCAATATCATCTGCCGTAGGCATAAAATTGTTTTCGGGGCGGGTTTCTACCAAAATAGCTTCAGCACCTGTTAGGTCACAATAATGGTTGTTGTTCCATGATGGTGTAGGGAAAACCACTTTATCGCCCGGATCAACAAGAGCAAGGTATGCAGAATAGATCAGCGGGCGCGAACCACCCGAGATCAGGATCTGGTTAGCGGCGTACTCCAAACCCATCCTGTTTTTTAAGAATGCGGATACGCTTTCGCGTAGGTTCAGCATACCATCTGCAGGCGGATAGTTAGTTTGATTATGGTTATAAGCATCAATAATACCGTCTTTAAGCTCAGCCGGAATAGGGTAAATATTAGAATCGAAATCGCCAATGGTTAGGTTGGCAATGTTTTGTCCCTGTTTTTTCAACTCGTTAATTTCTCCCGCTATCTTGATGATCTCGGACCCGCTTAAATTTTGCGCTAATACTGATACTTTCATTTGTAGATTTTTACGAAAGGCAAAGATAGGGTTATTGCGGGGAAAGGTAAAAGGTTAAAGGCGAAAGGTTAATTGAAGTTTTGTAAAACGCACTATGTTTGTCGCTTTAATAGGTCGACTCACCCCGACATCGCTTCGCTTGTCGACCCTCTCTGCTACGCAAAGAGGGTAAAAAATGAAATGCAGTTGAGTTAAAAGAAAAGCTCCCTCTAATCCGATAGCTATCGGATCTACCCGTTAGGGGAGACTTTATTATGTTAATGAAGTGTTATGTCAATCTTTATCAGATACGGCCGGGGAGAGGCCACAAAAAAGGCGAAAAGTTATCACTTTTCGCCTTTCCATTTATGTTTAACTCATTTACAAGTATGCTTTTCTCAGCCTGATTATCCTTGCCCAATGCATCAGTTTCATGATCGGATAAACAGGGTCTATCTCGAACCATTTAGCACCAAAATTGGCACTATTTGGGCGCTTGTGATGATTGTTCTGGAACAACTCGCCAAGCATCAGGAAATCGAACGGGGTTGTATTTTTTGATTTATCGTTGTTATCGAAGTTTGAATAACCGTATTTGTGGCCGCACCAGTTTACAATAGCGCCGTGCAACGGGCCCATAATAAGGTGGATAGGAATCAATAAATACATCCACCATTGTGTAGCAAATGCTACATAAAAAGCGATGTATAACAAGCCGAATATAATACGCGATACAATAGATGAACCTACGTAATCTATAAATTTCCATTCCGGGTAGTTTCCCTTGAAGCGTTCTTCAGGCTCATGTAACCTTTTCTCGTGTTTGCGGTAGCTGATAGCCGTGTAGTACATCATCTGGAACACGTCTTTAAAGAAGTGCGGAGAGTGGGGATCTTTTTCGGTATCACTGTAAGCGTGGTGTTCGCGATGCATAATTGCGTATGCACGCGGGTTTAAATACGACGAACCCTGGAAAATGTAGGTCATGATGTAAAACGTACGCTCAAAAAATTTATTGGTAGTAAACATTTTATGAGAGGCATATCTGTGCAGGAAAAATGTTTGAAAGAACAGCGACAGAAACCAGTGCCCTAAGAAGAAAATTAATATGATCACAGAAAATAGAATTATTGTGGATGTATTATTTATAACGATTACAAATATACGATTAAAACCGTATTAGGGATTTAAAATTAGTGTTAAGAAATCCATTTATTACAAAAAAGCCACCCGATTTATAGCGGGCGGCTTTTAAAATAAACTTGATTAAGCTTATACCTGAGCATCTCTTAATGCCTTGATACTATCGTGGCCTTCGTTGATGGCCTGTTGCTGCTGTGCAATAACAGTGGCAAATTGCGGCGCTAAACCATTCTCTTCTGATAAAGCATCTCTGTATGCTTTTTTAATAGCATCCTCGCCGCGTTCGCACTCTTCTAAAATACTTTTACGGTCGTGGCCGCTGAATGTAGCTTTAATATCTATCCATGCACGATGAATGGTTCCGGTTGCAGTGTTACCTGTTTCAACCTCGCCACCTGCCTGGCCTACTGCTGCGCTAAGTTCCTGCACATTCGTGCGACTGTCGCTGGCAAATTTTTCAAATATAGCTTTAAGATCAGCATCCGCTTCGCCCAAATCTTTTGACGCACGGTCAAAACCGTCTATACGATCGTTATTGATTTCTATTAAGTCGTTTAATACTTCTACTGATTTTTCTGAGGTAGTTTCCATGGTAGTTGTTTTCTAATTTGTTTAGTACTACCAGTGCAACCACCATGCCAAGTTTAATTTGTAATTAAATAATTTATCAAAATACTTATACCCAAAGGTTAATATCTTTGAAAGTTAAGCTTTAAAACATAGCACAATACAAAAATCCCGGCGGTGGCTTACTGCTTATAAACCAATACAAACTGATAAAAATAAAAAAGACCGCCCTTGCAGGCAGCCTCTTTCAGTTTAGTTAGTTATAGTGTTACTTTTATTATTCTTTTTCGCTTTTGGCAGAGTCATTAATGCCGGCCTCAGCAATTTGTGTAAGCAGGCTATCGCAATTTTTTTCTTCTTTTAAAGTAGCCTCTAAAAGTTCGGCAGCTTCGGTATAACCCAAAGTTGTTGCCAGGGTGCGTAAAGTACCGTACGATGCAATTTCGTAATGCTCTACCTTTTGCGCGGCAGAAATAATTCCCGCGTCACGCGTTAACGATCCCTTTTCGGTTTCAGAAACAATCTCATCTGCTTCTTTCAACAAGCCGGCCATCGCTTCGCACTTTACGGCCACTGCTTTTTCGCCGATAGATGCAAATGCGTCTTCCAAGCGGGTTATCTGGCCTTCGGTTTCGGTGATGTGGGTTTGGATAGCGTTACGCAATTCATCAGATGTAGCGGCTTTTGCCATTTTAGGCAAGGCTTTTACCAAATGTTTCTCGGCCCAATAAATATCTTTCAATTCGTCAAGAAACAATTCGTTTAGGGCCGACTCTGCAACATTCTCGGTTGTTTCGGGTGCCTTAGGTGTTTTCGTAGCAGTTGCATTTTTTGCAGGTGCTGTTTTAGTAGTTGCCATATATAAATGTTTAATTTGTGTAATTGATGAACACGTATATCTGGTATAAAGTTTTAGTAATAAGATAATTTATTAATTACAATCGACTATGCGCCCTTTTTTGACTTTAAGCTACTCATCAATTGTTCGTAGAGATCGTCGCTTTTGGTTACACGCGGTTTAAGCTTTTTAATAGTAGGGCGTTTACCCTTCGCTTTCGCCTTGATGATCTTCAGCAGCTCATCATTATACTCGTCCTTAAATTTAGATACATCAAAGTCTTCGGCGTATTGGTTGACGAGGGCCAGGCCTACATCCAGTTCCTTTTTGCTTACCGCTACATCGTCGGCAATGTTTAAGTCCTCGGTACCGCGAATCTCCTGCCCAAATCGGATCCGGGTAATCACCAGCACATTATCTATGGGGTGCACAATGCAAAGGCTTTCGGTACTGCGCAGTACAAAACGCGCGAGGCCCGCCTTACCGGATTTTTTTAGCGCCTGTAGCAGCAGGGCATAGGCCTTATTGTTTTTAGTATCAGGTTCGGTATAGTAGGATGTTTCGTAAAACATCGGGTTCACGTCGCCTATATCAACAAAGCTTTCTATCTCCACCACCTTACTTTTCTCGGGCGCGGCGGCTTCAAAATCTGCTTCTTCTACTATTACATAGTCGTCGTCATTTATTTTATAGCCCTTTACAATTTTATCATAAGGCACCTCTTTGTGGGTTTTTTCATTCACGCGCTGGTACCGGATGCGCTCGTGGTCGCGGGCATCAAGCATATCCAGATCGATACTGCTTTTTTGCACTGCCGAATATAATTTTACCGGGATGCTCACCAACCCAAACCCTAACGAACCTTTCCAGATAGACCTCATAACCTTATGATTTAATACTATTTATTATAACTATAAAAAAAGGCAACGGTTTTTAAAATGAGCAAAGTGGTATAAGCTAATATTATTTTACCGTTAAAATATGCCCTTAGTTACTTGCAAAGGCACATTACGTCATCCATACAGATATTTAAAGCCTTTAATAATTGCAATGTGCGTTTATGATATGCGTATTAGTACGTATTTTAATATACCATAACGACGGGATTGCTGCAAAACACTGATTGTATGACCTTTACAATTACAAACTAAACACTAAAAATATCATGAAAAAGTTATTACTAAGCGCAGTTTTTGCATTAACCCTATGCTTCGCTGCAAAAGCACAAGACGAAACTGTAGCCGAAAACCCCGCGGAAATTAAAGACACCAAAGTTTTAACCATCGACGAACTGAAAGCCCAACGTGCCGAGCTGGTTGCGATGCTAAAATCTGAAGACTTCCAAAAAACTTTGGCTAAAGCCGACAACCTTAAAGCACCAAAAGAAGTTGGTATTGCAGGCGTTGATGCATTAGCCGGCCTGGTTACCACCATGATGACCCAGTTAAAAGAGAACCGAGCTCTATTGCCACAAATGTATGCCAGCGTAACCGGCCAAACACTTGACGGCCTGCCCGCTACCGAGGTAAAACCATTAACGCCCGACCAGATGTTAGGCTTCTCTAAACTTTGCCTTGCAATGGGTTCAAGCCTGCTAAAATCATCAAAAGACCTGATCACCCTGCCGGGCGAAATTAAAAGCGCCGGGTTGATGAAAGGCATCAAAGGCTTAAAATCGTTAATGTACATCAAAAGCAATATTGGCGCCATCAGGCAAGAGATCGCGTTCAACTCGAAAATGATAAACAACCTGGTACAGACCAACAAACTGGCCATTGCTGCAAATACAACAAAATAAAGGCTTCTTTTATTTAGTTTAAGCGGGTGCTGCACGGGGGGTGCGGCCCCACTTTTTTGTTTTTACAGGATTGTATCGCCTTAACCCTGTTGAAAATGAACACCTAATGTGGATGATTTTCTGAACAATGCCTCAATCATTTTTCGCACATTTGCAGCTCAGCATCTTACACCCCCATGGAGCAGTACTTTATTATTGATTTCGACAGCACCTTTACACAGGTAGAAGCCTTAGACGAGTTAGCCCGCATATCTTTAAAGAATCATCCCGACCGCGAGGGCATCTATAAACAAATAGAAGACCTTACCAATGCATCTATGGAGGGCCGCCTGTCGTTTACAGATAGCCTGGAACAACGCGTAAAACTGCTTTGCGCTAACCGCGACCATCTGAAAATGCTGATCACCCATTTAAAGAAAAAGGTATCAACCTCTTTCTCCCGCAATACCATGTTTTTTAAGAACCACCAGGACGAGGTGTTGATCGTATCAGGCGGGTTCAAGGAATTTATTATCCCGGTTGTTACCGAGTACCATATCAAGAAAGATAATATCTACGCCAACACTTTTGTATTTGATGAGGAAGGTAACATTGTAGGTTACGACCGCGAGAACCCCTTATCGCAAGAGGGTGGCAAGGTGAAGCTTCTGAAAGAGTTAAACCTGTCCGGAGAGATCTTCGGCATTGGCGATGGTTACTCGGATTTCCAATTAAAGGAATCGGGGATGATCAAAAAGTTTTTTGCCTTTACCGAGAATATCGAGCGTAAATCTGTTGCAGAAAAGGCCGATCATATCACCCCAAGCTTTGATGAGTTTTTATACATTAACAAACTGCCAAGGGCAATATCATATCCAAAAAACCGCATCAAGTGTTTGGTTATTGGCGATATAGATGAAGAGGCTTTAGGCCAAATGAAACGCGAGGGTTACAACTTCCGCCATCGCGATAGTATAGAAGAAAAATACCTGGACGAGGCCGGTGTTTTGTTTTGCGACGAAGCAAACTTACCCAAACCAGAGCATCTGGAAAATGCAGGTCGGTTAAAAGTAATAGGCTGCTTTGGCCGCGTGAACCGCAAACTGGCCGAGGCCGCCTGCGAAAAAGGCATCATTATATTCGACGACCCTAAAGCCAACCCGCGCAATACCGATTTTATCCCCCGTAGGGTAATTGCTTTTATGAATGAAGGCAAAACGCACATGAGCTGTAACTTCCCAGACCTGCAGCCGCCTCGTATCAACAATGCGCACAGGTTAATTCACATTCATAAGAATGTGCCGGGGATACTGGCGCAAATAAATGAGGTTTTTGCAAATCATAATATCAATATAGTAGGCGAGTTTTTGGTAACCAACCCACAAATTGGCTACGTAATTACAGATGTAAATACAGGTTACGGCACCGAAGTACTAAACGAGCTTAAAGCTATTGAGCAAACGATAAAATTTAGACTGCTTTATTAAATGGTTCATGGCGGATGGTTCATAGCTTATGGAAACTGCCCTAAACTATGATCATCAATTTTACAAGTTAATATAGTTTACAGGAACTACTATTAACCATGACCCATGAACTATCAACTACTCCCCTTTTTCTACAAGTGGCACCACCAACACCGGCACATGCGAGTTGCGCACAACACTTTCGGCAACGCTGCCCATTAGCAGGCGATCAATACCTGTACGCCCGTGGGTGCCAATCACGATCAGGTCAGCTTTAAATTGTTCGCTGCAACTTAGGATGCCATCAGCTGTTGAGCCGTACTCGTTAAAGTGTGTAACCTCCAAACCTTTCGCATATTTTTCAATAGTACGTTCTATGATGTTATCAGCCTGATCTTTTTGGATGTTTAGCATGTTCACCTCATCGTAATTTATTGTAGGCAAGCCGATCATCGGGTCGTTTGAGGTATCGGCAATTACGGCCGGCTCTACAATGTGCACCAAACCAACGTGGGCGTTAAAGGTGTGGGCAATATCAAACCCGTATGATGCCGCGTATTCGGCAAATTTGCTGTCGTCTATTCCGATAAGTATCTTGCTAATTTTCATGGCTATAAGGGTTTTGGTTCCCCTTACTAAACAATCAACTTAGGATATGTTTTATTAAAGATGTAATTGCCTATAGGCGGTACCTGGCAAACATGCGCTTTAGATAATTGCCCTCCGCAAACCCGGATTTGGACAAGGCAGTTTTTTGGGCCGAATAGATCCCACCATCGCCGCTGAAGGCGTAAGCCGTAAAACAAGCTATCGCAAAAAAGATAGCATACTGCCCGCCAAATAGTTCTACCCCCATTAACGTGCAGGCCAGCGGGGTATTTGTAGCCCCTGCAAATACCGCGATAAAGCCCAAAGCGGCAAATAAACCAATGGGGGCATCCATCAATTCGGCAAGGGTATTGCCCAGGGTGGAGCCTATGTAAAATAACGGGGTTACCTCGCCGCCCTTAAAGCCTGTACCAAGGGTGATAGCGGTATAGATCAGTTTCCAAAGCCAGCTAAAGGCATCAGCCCCGGCATGTTGGAATGCCGAAACAATGGTTATCGCGCCGGGATATTCGGCATCCACACCCAAACTCAAATAATCGGGCTTACCCAAAATATAAGTAATACCGATGATGGCAAGGCCGCCAACAACAGGTATCACCCAGGTAACCTTGATCCATCTTAATGAAAAGTTTTTGACCAAATGTACCGCCCTTTCAAAGGCGTAACTTACCAAACCAAACACCACCGATGCCACAAGCACCTTTGCCACAAGCAGCAAATTGCCCGGCAAACTGATGCCATATAGCACTTGCCCCGTATCGGCAACATCGATATGATAGGCGGTATGATGAATGTGCCACAACGATACCGTAACATCGCCCACGTAGCCGGCTATCAAACAGGCAAAAAATGACTTATATGGCATGCGCCCGATAGCGATAACTTCGATGGCGAAGATGGCACCGGTAAGCGGCGTGCCGAATACCGCCCCAAACCCTGCCGCCACGCCTGCGGTCAGGATGGTTTTTTTGTCGGCCTCGTTCAGTTTAAACCAGCCCGCGAACAAGTTGGCCAGGCTGCCGCCAATTTGCACGGCCGTACCCTCGCGCCCCGCCGAACCGCCAAAAAGGTGGGTAATAACCGTGGTAACCAAAATGAGGGGTGCCATGCGTTTAGGCACACCCGCCCCCGGCTGGTGGATCTCGTCAATAATTAAATTATTACCCCGCTCGGCGCTTTTGCCGTACCATTTATACAGCAGGTGGATTACTACACCCGCCAAAGGCAACAGGTACAACAACCAGTTATGCGCAAAGCGGAAATGAATAGCCCAGGTTAACAGCCACAGGAAAAAGGCCACCATGCTGCCAATTGCTACAGCAACGGGGATGCACAAGAGCGCAACACGGATGATCTGGATAAAAGGCGAAAACGGTTTGGAAAAGATATTTTTAAACATAACCTACGTGCAAATAAACAACTTATTTGGGGTAGGCGTCATCAGCTTTGCAGCGGTTCAAGTAGGCAGAACACCATTGCCTTGTTTGTATAGTACAAATATAGTTTTTTAGTTGAGGGTTTAAAGTGCCAAGTAAAAAGTTAAGCCCTATTACAGCTTTTCACTTTAAACCTTTAACTTTCAACTCCTACCCCTATCTTTGCCCTATGAGCATCTCTCCCGAAATAGAAAAAAGGCTTACACTGCTGCAGGAAAAATACAACGCCATGGGCCAGGATATGACATCTTACCTGGATGGCCTGCTGCATGCCGACTTTTTAACCTATTGGGACTATATTCACCTGGATACGCTTTTGAGCCTGCAAAGCCCGAAAACGCCATTCCCGGATGAAGAGATCTTTATTATGTACCACCAAATTACCGAGCTTTACTTCAAGCTAAGCCTGCACGAATGCAAGCAGATAGCCGAGGCCGAAAACCTTACCGTCGATTTTTTCACGGCACGCGTAAGACGCATTAATCGGTATTTTGAGGCGCTGACAAACTCGTTCGAGATTATGGTGGATGGTATGGAGAAAGAGCAATTCCTGCAATTTAGGATGAGCCTGTTGCCTGCCAGCGGTTTCCAAAGCGGCCAGTACCGTTTGATAGAAATTTACGCGACGGATTTTATTAACCTGGTTGCCCAGGATCATCGGCAAGAATTAGCCACCGCACCAGTTGAAGATCAGTTTGAGCAGATCTATTGGAAATACGGGGCTACAGAACTCTCTACCGGTAAAAAAACATTGACCCTAAACCAGTTCGAAAAAAAATACGCCAAAACATTTATCGAGCTTGGCAAGCAGGTTAACAATACCAACTTTAACGCTTTATTGCAGCAGTTTAAATATAATGGCGCAAGCACTAAAGCATTAGAGGAGCAATTGAAACAGCTTGATGTAAACGTGAACGTGAACTGGCCGCTAAGCCACTACAAATCTGCCGTGCGCTACCTGCACCGCGAGCCCGAGGAGATTAAAGCTACAGGCGGTACAAACTGGCAGAAATACCTGCCCCCGCGTTTCCAGCACCGCATTTTTTACCCATCTTTATGGAATACCGACGAACTTGAACAATGGGGAAAAGCCTGGGTAGATAAAGTTGTGAGCGAACTGTAAAACCATGGCCGGTAAGACTATTTCAGCAAGCTTTAAGGAGCACCCTGTTGCAATAATACTTTGCGGTATTTATTTTTTATTGTGGTGCTGGATCGGGTATGTAGCTTATTACGATTTTATTAATCAGGGTGATGGTGAAACTATTGGGCTTACACTTTATTATTTCCTATTTGTAGTAATCCTACCATACCTTCTCATAACTTCGGGATTTGCGCTTTTTTCTAAAAATTCAAAAATATTTTACTGGAATATGGTCGGCTTTATTCTCGTTTTTATCCCGATAGCCGTATTTATTGGCTTTTTGGTAAGCTATGTAAACGGATAGCTATATAGCAGTTATTTGCAAACTATTAGCCGCTGCCGCATCATTCACTAACTTCTCTATCTCGTAAAAGCTTTCAAACTTGTTGATGATCATCATCGAGCTTTTCTTCGGAAATTTATTTACCAGGAATATGCCCGGGCCGCGATGGGTAACCTTTTTAATATCGGCAAGGTCTATGGCAACGTCCGGTTGGTTTAGGGTATGCAATACAATTTTCTGGCCGTCGATAATAAGGTTCGTGGCATCTACCCCTTTAAAATATTTCTTTTTCCCGTAAACAAACCCCGCTATCAAAGCCATAAATATAATGGCGAATGTGATGATATTGGCCGTGGTGCCGCCCCGGTAAAGCAGGTTAAAGGCAAAAATACAGATGATAACAACGTATGAAGCTAAGATGGTGTAGGTCCAGGTTTTTTTGAGTTTGGCGTTTCCTTCGGCAGTAAGTTTATATTCGGGCATGCAGGGGCTTTGTTAATTTGCTGTAATATAGTATTCATAAGGCTTTAAAATTAAAAAATCGTTCAAAATTTTTTAACTTGCCACTTTCTGAATTACTTATTCTACTACCATGACCGACACGCTGGACATAAAAATCACCAAAGCCGCTCACTCACGTTTAGCTGAGACGGATTTTAACACCCTGCCTTTTGGCAAGGTATTCTCTGACCACATGTTTTCTGCGGATTACATTGATGGCGAATGGAAAAATTTTGAGATACTGCCATACGGCCCAATCTTAATGAGCCCGGCAATTTCTTCGCTGCATTATGGGCAGTCGTTTTTTGAAGGTATTAAAGCCTACAAACATGCCGACGGTAAGGTTTCTATCTTCCGCCCGGACAAGAACGCCGCTCGTTTTAACAAATCAGCAGAGCGCCTTTGTATGCCTACCCTGCCCGAAGAACTCTTTGTGCAAACCATTGCCGCATTGGTTGACCTTGACCGCGACTGGATCCCTGGAAAAGCTAACCATGCTTTGTACATCCGCCCGTTCATGTTCGCTACCGACCCATACCTGGGTGTAACGCCATCGGCTACTTATAAATATATGGTTATTGTTGGCCCGGTTGGCCCATACTTTTCAAAACCGCTTAGGGTTAAAATAGAAACGCATTACACCCGCGCTGCCGAAGGTGGTATGGGTTACGCGAAAGCTGCCGGTAATTACGGTTCCTCTATGCTGCCTGCCCGCAAAGCTACCGAAGAGGGTTTTGACCAACTGATCTGGACGGATGCTAAAGAGCACAAATACATCGAAGAAATGGGTGCCGCTAACGCGATGTTCCTGTTAGATGGTAAACTGATAACTGCCGAAGCAAACGATACCATCCTTGATGGCGTAACCCGCGATACGGTTATCGCATTAGCTAAAAGCTGGGGCATAACGGTTGAAGAACGCAAGGTATCTATTGCAGAACTGATAGAAGGTGCTAAAAATGGCAAACTAACAGATGCCTTTGGTGCCGGTACTGCCGCAACCATCGCTTCTGTAGCATCTATCAGCTTTGAAGGTGAAGAATACTTTTTGAGCGACCCTGCTACACGCGAGTTCTCTAAACGAGTATTATCAACCCTTGATGATATCAAATACGGCCGCACCGAAGACATCAACGGCTGGAATTATATGGTGTAATTTTCTTACCAATTATATCAAAAAGCCCTGCAGAAAATGCGGGGCTTTTTGATTTTTACATCACCGCCTTCACCACAATATATGGTGATAGCGCTTTGCTTTCTATGGGAACGATCTTGGTAAATACTTTACCTGCCACCCAAATAGCTTTTACAATGGCTTTAGATAAACCCTTCTGTTCAGATTTATTCTCCAGCCACACGGTGAACCTGCCGTGGTAGTAAGCTTCAATCTCTTTTAGGCCGAGGGCTTTGCAGCTATCACGCAGCAGGTCAAGGTCCATGCTGTTGATGTTATGCTTGTCGTAGTTGTCTTTATCAAAATTCTTTTGCACCCAGCCATTAACACTCTTAAAATTTGGTAAGGTGATAAACAAGGTGCCGCCGGGTTTCAAAAACTTAAGGTGCTCGTTAATGATAAATTGCGTGTCGCTAAAATGCTCTATCAAACCGAAAGAAAGCACCATATCAAACTTTTGAGGTGGTTGGTACGTGAACAGGTCGGCTTCAACAATATCGATATCGCCGGGTGTAAGGTCATTTGCAGCAAGTAGCTTATTAATCAGCTCGGGATGGATAAAATAATCGAGTAGGGTAGTTTTTAAACCCTGGTATTTTTTTAGGTAAATGGAATAATATCCCGGGAAACCGCCCAGTTCAATAGCATTTTTAACACCTTTTTCGGCAATCAGCTTGCCCAAAATATCGCCAAAAACATAATTAGGCTTCAGTTTAAATAGCAGCCCCTTGCGCGATTCCCAAAACGATTTCCAGAAGGAATGGTCTGTTAAATCATTCTCCATTAAATATGCTCAATAAGGGTTTCAGTCTTTTTTTCCAGTACTCGCGCCGGGTTACCCACTGCAGTGCTGTTATCAGGTATATCTTTTATCACCACAGCGCCCGCGCCAATAATTACGTTGTTACCTATGCTAACATCGCCAATAATACAAACGTTGGCGCCTACGTCAACATTATTACCCAAACGGGGGCAATTGCTAAAGGTGCCATCGGCCAGTTTTTTATGGCCTATAGTAACACTGTTACGCAACACGCAGTTTTCACCAATAACAACACGCTGATTAACTACCAGTGCCTCCCCGTGATAAATAATAAGTCCTTTGCCCGCAACAACTTTGCGCGGCAGCTCGATGCCTAAAGTCCACTCCACAAAAAGGCGGTAAAATACCAGATACCAGCAAAAAAGGATCTTTGAAAGTGTATGGCGGCTAACGATCTGCACCGATCGAAACAGGAACAAAACCACTCGCCCTTTTATGTTGCTCCGGTTAGCGCTCCAGTCCTGGAATAAGTACTCGAAAAAGTTCATGTTAGGTGTCGGATTTGCTGTTAAACTTCATTTTGATATTAATGAAGCATTCAAAAGTAAAATTTTTAATTTTAGTATCATTATACTTGCCCCGATAAATGAAGGTTGCACTCATCAATACATCAGATTCTGGCGGCGGAGCTGCCGAGGCTTGCATGCGCTTATTAAAAGCCCTCCAACTGCAACAGGTGGATGTAACCATGGTGGTGCAACATAAAAAGAGGGCTGAAGATGCGGTTTACACCATTGAGCGAAACATATTTGGCAAGTTACGGTCAAAACTAAATTTCCTGTTAGAGCGGATTCCCTTCATGCTTTTCCAGGAGCGGGATAAGCAGGTTAGGTTCGCTTTTTCGCCAGCCAACGCGGGTACGGATATCAGCCAATCTAAGATTATCAAAGAAGCCGACATCATCCACCTGCATTGGACCAACTCGGGGTTCCTCTCTATTAAAGACATAAAAAAAATCATCGCCCTAAATAAACCCATTGTTTGGACGCTGCACGATATGTGGGCTTTTACAGGTGGCTGCCATTACGCGGGCCCTTGTAACCACTTTAAAAACCAGTGCGGCAATTGCTATTTCCTGCGCAACCCGGAGGATAACGACCTATCGCACGATGGTTGGCTCCACAAAAAGGACGCGCTGAGTATCGCCAAAAACTTATCCATTGTAACCTGCAGCCATTGGCTGGGCGAGGTGGCCATGAAAAGCACCCTGCTTAAAGGGTTTATTATACAAGCTATCCCTAATCCTATCGATATTGACCTGTTCTCGCATAAAGATAAAGCTGCCGCACGTACCAAATGGGGCGTAAACCCCTCTGCAAAGATTATTTTGTTCGGCGCTGCCAATGTCAACGACAGGCGCAAGGGCATCAGTTTTTTGGTAGAAGCATTGCGGGTATTAAAAGCAAGCCGGCTGAACGAAGATATCGAGATCGTCATATTCGGTAAAAACAAGCACTTTGATACAAATGCTTTATCGTTCCCTGTTAAGCAATTGAATACTATCACTTCGCCTGCCGACCTGGCCGAGATCTATAGCATGGCCGATGTATTTGTATCGCCGGCTATTGAGGATAACCTGCCCAACATGATCATGGAGGCCATGAGTTGCAGCACACCCGTTGTGGCATTCAATACAGGCGGCATCCCCGATTTGATAGACCACCAGGTAAACGGTTACATGGCCGAATTTAAATCGGCCACCGACCTTGCCGCCGGCCTTAATGATGTATTGAACACAGGCAACCGCGATAAGTACGCCGCTGCCGCCCGCTACAAGGTAAAACGCATGTTTAATAACGAGAAGGTAGCAAGGCAGTACATAGATCTTTATAAATCCATCCTATGAAACCCGTCCTGTCGGTAATTACCATCGTTTATAATAATGCTCGGGATATTGAACGCACCATGCTTTCGGTGCTTGGCCAAACTTACGATGCTATCGAATATATTATGGTTGATGGTGCATCTAACGATGGCACGCTGGAAATTATTAATCGCCACGACAGCCGCATTGCCAAACTCATCAGCGAAAAAGACAAAGGTATTTACGATGCCATGAACAAAGGCCTTGCCTTTGCCACCGGCGAATATGTGATCTTCATGAATTCGGGTGATGAATTTTATGCAGCCGATACAGTTACCAAAGTTTTTGCCACCGCACCCGATGCCGACATATATTACGGCGAAACCGAAATGGTGAACGATGAGCGCGAAACCCTTGGGCAGCGCCGCCACCAGGCGCCCGATAAATTTAGCTGGCGCGGCTTTAAATACGGTATGAGTATCAGCCACCAGGCTATTTATATCAGGCGCACGCTTACCGAGCCATACGACCCCAAATACCAGCTTAGTGCCGATATCGACTGGATCATCCGTGCGGCTAAAAAGGCTACCAAGATCGTAAGGGTTGATGGTTATGTTGCCAAATACTTAATAGGCGGCATGTCTAAAGCTAAACACAAGCAGAGCCTGCTGGAGAGGTTCGATATTATGAAGCGCCATTACGGGTTAATCCCCACCGTGCTTAACCACGCGGTTATCGCTTTTAATTTAGGGTGGTATTGGTTGAAGAATAAAAGGACGAATGACTAGGTGACATTGAATATCTTGCGCGTCAATGACGGCTTTTCAACAAACAAAAAAGAGCGATAGGTCAACCCTATCGCTCTTTTCCTATATAAAGCCGTTAATTATGCTTTCGCTAACTCGGGTTGTTTGGTTTTACGTTCGGCGTACACAGCACCGGCTAAAGCCAAGATCAATAATATTGAACCTACTAACGAGATATTTTCGCCAAGGTAGTATGATGTTGGGTGGAAGATGAACTCAACCTTGTGGTTACCAACCGGGATGCTCGCTGCTCGCAGCAGATAATCGGCACGGTAATATGGCTGCTCTTTACCATCGATGTACATCGCCCAGCCTTTATCATAATAGATCTCGGAGAATACCGCAACCTGGTTTGAGGTTGAACCTGTTTGGTAGGTTAAATGATCGGGCTTGTAGCTGGTTAATTCGATGGTGCCATTTTTAGTCGCACCTAAAGGTTTTGCCTCTACAACGCTTTTATAACGCTCGTCAATCATTACCTCATCTTTTGGCGAGAAGCTGCTGATGGCCTGCATTTCCTCATCACCATCTTTTACATACTTAACCGAATTTACAAACCATGCGTGGCCGCAGGCAGTTGAATTGGCATGCATGCTTGGGCTGCCCGTTTTAGGGTCGGCAGTGATGATGTATTTGGTATTAAGCATATCAAGTACATCCTGGTTTACGCTTTTGGTGAATTGATTTTGAACTAATTCATCAAAACGCCTTAAACGAGCCGAGTGGAAACCACCAACAGTTTTATAGAAATAAGATGAACGCGAATCGTGAAACGGATCGCCACTGGTCATATCAAATACCCTAAAATCGGGGTCTTTATCACGGATGATAAATTCATCAATGTCACGTGGGGTGAAACTTTGATCAAGAATTTCTTTAGATACGAAGTTCTCGTCTTTTAAATAACGTTTGTCGACGCTCCACATATCTACCAAAATAATGGACATGAACGCAAGGGCGGCAAATGTTAAGCTTATTTTTTGTTTGATAACAATGTAAAGCAAACCAAACGCTAATGCGATGAAGATAAAAGTACGGATAGCATCGGCACGTTCTAAAGCCTGGCGGTCTTCTATTAGCGCGTTGGCAACCTGGTTAGCCATTTGGGTATTCCCCTGGAAAGCCTGGGTTAAACCGCCTATAAGCGTTTGATGCTCGCTCGATTTAAAACTTAAGAATAAACCCGGTACAGCTATCATCAATAAGGTTAAACCACCTGTGATATAGAAAGCGAGCTTTACATTTTTAAAGATGTATGGCTTATCGCGGTTTACAAATACCTCGTTCAACGCCAGGAAGCCCAAAATCGGGAAGCATAATGATGCGATAACCAACGTAGACTCTACCGCGCGGAACTTGTTATATAGCGGGAAGTAATTAAAGAACAGATCTGACAGGAACGGCAAATTCTTACCGAACGACAGGAACACGCTCAATAACACGGCTGATAACAACCACCATTTTATCCTGTTTTTAACGATGATCAACCCCAAAACAAACAGGAAGAATACGATGGCACCAAAATACCATGGGCCATTTGTACTTGGTTTATTACCCCAATAAACGGGCAACTGGCTGGCAAACTGTTGGGCTTGTGCAGGGTCTACACGGTTGTCGGTTAATACTTTTACTACTTTAGAATCTTCGGCAGCAGGTGCGCCACTGGCACCACCATATGCGTTAGGGATAAAGAAAGTGAACACTTCGCTTACGCTCTCGCTCCAGTTGTAGGCGTAATCTTTATCAAGGCCTGTGCTTACAGCGGTGGTTTCGCTTTTAAGGTTAGCAGGGCCACGGATGGTATATTTGCTGTATTCGTAAGTCGTCCATAACGACCCCGCGTTTACAATAACTGCCAAAATAGTAGCGCCCGCTAAAAATGCTAACGACTTTAAGAACGGCGCAGTTTGTTTTGCTTTAATAGCGTGGTAAAGTTCGATACCTATTAAAATAGCGATTGCCAGGAGCAGGTAAAAGGTCATCTGCACGTGGTTAGAGCGGATCTCCATCGCCAGGAACAAGGCGGTTAAGGCACCACCGGTAATGTATTTTCCCCTCAAAGTTATGATAATGCTGGCAACTATAGGCGCAAAGAACGCAATGGCATAAGCCTGGTTGGCGTGCCCCGCCTGAATATAAATGAAGTTATATGACGAGAACGCGAAGGCTACAGCGCCCGCTGCTGCAAGCCAGTTATTTAACTTAAGGGTACAGAATAAGAAATAAGCACCAAAAAGATATAGTAAAATGGTATCAACCGGGTTAGGGAATACGGCTTTAAGGCCATCTATAACGTAAGTAGTTAGGTTTTTGCCATACTTGGCCCAAATTTGGTAGCTCGGCATACCGCCAAACATTTGGTTTGTCCATAATGGTGCTGTGCCGGTTGCGGCTTTAACATCCATAATCTCCTTTTGCATGGCTTTGGCCTGCAAAACATCGCCCTGGTACATTATTTTACCCTGCATTAACGGGTTAAAGAAATAGGCAAAAGTTAGTACGAAAAATATTGCAGCGACTATAAGATGCCCACTATTCCGCTTGATCCAGTTGTTCATTTAAACTTTTTTAGGGATAATAATTATAATCTTCAAAAATAGAAAATTGAATGAGATTAGAAACGATAAGTTTTTATAAGATATTCAATTAGCAATTATGGGGCTGGTTGCTAAAATAATAAAACATGAATACCATTAATAAGATGCTTACAACATAAACAATAACGTTTAGCTTATTATACTCCTCGCGGTTGCGGCGGATGTTGTAAAGGTTATAAAAAGCGAGGATAGCTATAGAAACCCAAAAAAAGTTATTGATTGTGCCACAACTGGTAAACAGTTGCGTTAGTAATGCAAGTACAATAAAATTGGTAAGTATTAGCAGTACTGTGGGCGGGGTATTGTTGTGGCCGCGCCTGCGTTTATATAGCCCTTCGGGTAACATTGGTTTATTTAATTTCTTCGTAATCTACAAATTCTCCTTCAGAATCAGGCACTGAACTTTTTCCATCGGGTTTATAATCTACACGCACACGGCCATCAGGTTTTGGAGGCTGTTGTTGCTGGCGCGCCTGTTCCTGCGCTTTGTTAATTATGCTGCCAAACAGCATGGGCAAAAATATGCGCACAAGACTGCGGATGATATATAACGAACAAATGGCAATTATTAAGAAACGTATCAAACCCATCTGGTTTTAAATTAGCTTACAAATATAAGTATATAACGTAAAATTTGTTTCATTATGATATTTATGTAAATGAAAGGGGCAATGAATCAAACCCATTAATCCGTCCACTCACTAAAAAGTCAGTTTCACTCACTCAGGTATCCCGCCCAATCATTACTGTAAAATCGTGCTTTGATAGTATTTACCATTGTATCAGAAAAACACAAATCAAACTTAATAAACATTAAAAAAACTATCATGAAAACACAACGCTACTTATTTCTATTAACAGTTATCTGCTTATCATCATTAATGGTTAAATGCAAAAAGGGTGATGACGGACCTATTGGCCCTGTAGGTGCTAAAGGTGATACGGGTGCTACAGGGGCAAACGGTACAAATGGCACCAATGGTGCCGCGGGCACTACAGGCGCTACAGGTACGGCGAATGTAATTTACTCCGACTGGATAACGCCTGCATCTTATACCAAAACAACCGTATTTAGCACATTCAATTTCTCTTATGATATTGCTGCATCTAAAGTTACCCAGGCTGTTTTAGATAAAGGCACCATACTTGTGTACGCAAAACTGAACGGATATAACCCGGTGATATGGCCTACCGACCAAGTGAGTGGATTACCTATCGTGATCAATTATCTAAGTGGTACTACTCCGGAGATAGACACATGGTCGGCACGTAGTACGTTAGGTAAGATCCAAATCCATATGACCAACAATAATAATGCTTACGGCAGTTTATCTACAGCACACAGCTTCAGATACGTGATCATCCCCGGTGGCGTGCATACCACCTCTGTTGTAAATTTCAGAAATTATGCCGAGGTTAAAAGAACTTATAACATAGCCGACTAAAGCCTTAAGATTTAATCAAAGCCGCGCTTATATAAATGAGCGCGGCTTTGATTTAAGAGAATTTCTCTTCCATCATTTTTTCCAGGGCAAACATTTCATCGCGCAGTTTGGCGGCCAGCAGGAAATCCATATTTTTTGCTGCTGCCACCATGTCCTTGCGGGTGTTATCGATAGATTTTTTCATGTCCGGCTTGGTCATGTATTGCACTATCGGGTCGGCAGCAAGGGTAAGGGTATCGGTTTCCACGTAAGCCTGTTGTACGCCACCTTTAAAGTCGACAACGGAGGTTTGCTCCATGATCTCCTCTTTGGTTTTACCAACAGTACGTGGCACAATGCCGTGCTCTTCATTATATTTCATTTGCAACTCGCGGCGGCGGTTAGTCTCGTCCATCGTTATCTGCATCGAGTCGGTAATTTTATCGGCATACATAATAACCCGGCCCCTATCGTTACGGGCAGCACGGCCAATAGTTTGGATCAGCGAACGCTCTGACCGCAGGAAACCTTCTTTATCAGCGTCCAAAATAGCTACCAATGATACCTCCGGCAGATCCAACCCTTCGCGCAGCAAGTTGATCCCTATCAACACATCAAACTCGCCAAGGCGAAGGCCACGAAGGATCTCCACACGCTGCAAGGTTTTCACTTCCGAGTGTATGTAACGGCATTTAATGCCGAGCCTGTCCATATACTTGGCCAACTCTTCGGCCATGCGTTTGGTAAGGGTGGTTACCAGGATGCGGTCGCCCATTTTAATTGTTTTGTCCACCTCGTCAAGCAAATCATCCACCTGGTTTATCACCGGGCGGATCTCGATGATCGGGTCAAGCAACCCTGTAGGGCGTATCACCTGCTCTACCACTACACCGCCAGATTTTTCCAGTTCGAAATCGGCAGGGGTGGCGCTTACATATATTGTTTGGGGGGCAAGGCGCTCAAACTCCTGGAAGTTAAGCGGCCTGTTATCCATCGCCGCAGGCAAACGGAAACCATAATCAACCAAGGAGATCTTCCTGGACCTGTCGCCGCCATACATCGCCCTTATTTGGGGTACAGTTACGTGGCTCTCGTCTATCACCATCAGGTAATCATCCGGGAAATAATCCAACAGACAGAATGGGCGCATGCCCGGTTCGCGTCCGTCAAAAAAGCGCGAGTAATTTTCGATCCCGCTGCAATAACCTAACTCGCGGATCATCTCCAGATCGTAATTAACTCTTTCCTCCAGGCGCTTTGCTTCAATGAAGCGGCCATCGCCAATGAATTGCTTTTTGCGGGTTTCCAACTCCTCCTGAATGGCCCAAACAGATTGCTGGAAGCGCTCGCGCGGGGCAACATACAAGTTGGCAGGGTAAACCACCATGTGCGTCATCTTCTCGATGGTTTTACCCGTGGTGATGTCAAATGTGCTAAGCTCTTCAATATCATCCCCAAAAAAGCTGATGCGGTAGGCGTAATCCATATACGCGGGGAAAATATCCACCGTATCGCCCTTAACCCTAAACGTACCGCGTTTAAAATCGGCTGTGGTGCGGGCGTAAAGTATCTCCACCAAACGGTGTAAAAACGCGTTACGGCTAATACGAGTACCTACCGCGAATTTAAATACCGAATTGGCAAAATCTTCGGGGTTACCCATACCATAAATGCAGGAGATGGACGATACCACGATCACATCCCTCCTGCCGCTCATGAGCGACGAAGTGGTGCGCAAACGCAGTTTTTCTATCTCCTCGTTTATCTGCAGATCCTTTTCTATATAGGTATTAGACGAGGGGATGAAGGCCTCGGGCTGGTAATAATCGTAATAAGATACAAAGTAGTTCACCGCGTTATCGGGGAAGAACTGTTTAAACTCGCCATACAGCTGCGCCGCCAGCGTTTTGTTGTGGCTAAGTATCAGCGTGGGTTTTTGGGTTTGCTCAATTACGTTGGCAATACTAAACGTTTTACCAGAACCGGTTACCCCCAACAGCGTTTGGAAAGGGTCGCCGTTGTTTACACCGTCAACCAGTTGTTTTATAGCGGTCGGCTGGTCGCCGGAGGGTACATACTGAGAAGTTATTTTAAAATCCATTACTCAAAAATAGTGATTAGTGACCGGAGTTTTGTGATTAGGCTGTCAAGATTGCTAAACATTTTAGTTGGCCGTATTAACATGATCCTTTACAAAAATCTTATAACTGATGACAACCCTATGTCAGCATGTTTTTATACAACCAAATTATTTAAAGAATGATTGCTTAATTGCATCTAATTAGCAATCTTTAAGCAAGATTTGAAAAAAGCGTTTATTTCAAATTTCAGGTATCACATCTCAAGTCTACCCATGCAGCCTTTCATCCTCAACAAAACCAACAGCATTGCCAACCAATTTTTGGCTGAGCTTCGCGATGTTAACGTGCAGCAGGATAAATACCGTTTCCGCAAGAACCAGGAAAGGCTTGGCGAGATATTGGCCTACGAGATAAGCAAGACCCTAACCTACGAGGCTGCCGATGTGCAAACGCCATTAGGCACCGCCACCATAAACTTGGCTACCGAGCAACCCGTTATCGCCACCATATTGCGCGCCGGGCTACCCTTTCACCAGGGATTTATTAATTTCTTTGACCGTGCCGATTCTGCTTTTATCACCGCCTGCCGCAAGGTAAAAAAGAGCGGGGCATTCACCATTCAGATAGACCAGATCTCGACCCCAAACCTCGAAGGGAAAACACTCATCATGTGCGATACCATGCTGGCTACCGGCCAAAGCATGGTGTTGGTTTGTAAGGAGATCATCGCCCAATACAAACTGAAAGCCCTGCACATAGTGGCCGTAATTGCCAGTACTGAAGGCATTGCCCATGTACGCGCCAACCTCCCCAACGCACAAGTTTGGGTTTGCGCCGTTGATGAAGAAATGACCGGCAGGGCTTACATAGTACCGGGATTAGGTGATGCCGGGGATTTGGCTTTTGGGGAGAAGGTGTAGATAGATTTACGATGGGCGATTTTAGATTTACGATTTGAAAATAGATAACTTTGCTTCATGCCACAATCTAAAATCGCCCATCGTACATCTAAACAATACAAACACATCTTCTTCGACCTTGACCACACCATTTGGGATTTTGACAAGAACGCCGAAGAGACCCTGCATGAGCTTTACGGCACTTACAAACTAAAAGACATAGGCCTGCACTCCGCCGATCTGTTCATAGAAACTTACACCCGCCATAACCACCGCCTTTGGGCAGATTACCACTTGGGCAGGATCAGCAAGGATGAACTGCGCGAAGAACGTTTCAAATCTACTTTTATCGAGCTTGGTGTACAGCCGGACCTGATGCCCGCCGATTTTGAGGATGCGTATGTAAACCTCGGCCCAACCAAAACAAACCTCTTTGCCCACGCGCACGAAACGCTGGCATATCTGCAAAGCAAATACACGCTGCACCTGATCTCGAACGGGTTTAAAGAATCTACCGAAATGAAGGTTGCCCGCACCAATCTTGCGCCCTATTTTAAAAACGTCATCATATCCGAAGTGGTGGGCGTTAACAAACCCGATCCGCTGATATTTCACCACGCTATTGAACTGGCCGGGGCCACCATCCCCGAAAGTGTAATGATAGGCGACAGCATCGAAGCCGATATCCGCGGGGCTATGGGTGTAGGCATGGATGCCATTTATTTTAACCCTGCCAATTTAGAAAAGCCTGCAGATGTGGCTGTTCAAATAGTTGGGTTAAAAGAGCTAACTTTATTACTATGAACATCGCTAAAGAGCGCCGCGCCATTGATGCCGCATTAAATACCTACCGCCAGTTGCTTGACGGTTTTTCCGACGAGCGCTTCGCCCAAACCCCACCCACGGGTGGCTGGAGCTACGCCGAGGTGTATGATCATATCTTAAAATCGAGCTTAGGGTCAACCATCGCGCTGGAGCGTTGTACGCACAACAATTGCCCGCCAACCAAAAAGGGCATGGGCTTTTGGGGATATTACGTAATGGCAACCGGCCTGTTCCCGCCGGGGAAATTAAAAGTGCCCGAAGCCGTTGCCGATAAAATTGCCCCTAATAAGATAGATATTGAAGCCGCTAAAAACCTTATCATCAAAACCCGTAAACGGATAGATGGCGTTACCGAACTGATTAAAGACGCGCCGGCCAACGCCCGCTGGCAGCACCCCCGCCTGGGCATGCTTAACGCCGCACAGTGGTTTAAATTTACCCGCGTGCATTTGGAGCATCATTTAAAACAGTTGGAGCGGATAAAAAATAACTTTATAAAGCGGTAAATTTACTCGCCCGACCATCGCTACGCCTGGTCACCCTCTCGGCTTCGCAAAGAGGGTGGAAAAAAGAAAAAATTTATAACCCTTCTTTGCGAAGCGAGGGGGTCGCGCATCCCGATAGCAATCGGGACGGGGTAAGTAAAACACATAAAATGTTCACGTTCACGGCCGTGACCACACATTTTTATTTACAAAAAGCTGAAAATCAAATACTTGCATTTTATTGTGTACTGACAAAACGCTGCCACCACTTTAATCAAACCGGTTACAGGTGTTCACAAGTACTTTAAACGTCCTTAAAAAAACGCCCCTGGAATTTCATGTGCCTTTCATATTTAATTGGTAAATTACTACATCAAACAGGTAAGCTACCGCCGATATAAACCTGCCGCTAAATTAATTTTTGTTTAACGTAACCTTTTACATTTAACAAAGTCTTAACACTATAATAATTTGATTATATGATATTTGTAAAAATAAGGAAAGATGAATTTTGAATTTACTTACTTGTTTGTAATAGGATTACTGGTATTGCTTGGTGCATTCTATCTAAGCCCTTACGAACTTAAGGTTAACGAAGACGACGACGAGGAATAAGCCCCCCGTTACCAGCTGCCAGCGTTTATAAATAAACGGCTATTGTATAGCCCCTCAGTTTTTAATGGCAAAACGCGAAGTAGATATAGTTATCATTTCTGATGTGCATTTAGGCACGTATGGCTGCCACGCCAAAGAACTCCTCAAATATCTTAAAAGTATCAAGCCCAAAATGCTTATCCTCAACGGGGATATCATCGATATTTGGCAATTCAGCAAATCGTATTGGCCCGAGGCACACATGAAGGTGGTGCGCCGCATCCTAAAGTTTGTTACCGAAGGCGTACCCGTGTATTACCTTACCGGCAACCACGACGAAATGCTGCGCAAATTCACCGATTTTAACCTCGGCACATTTCAATTGTTGGATAAGATAGTGCTTAACATCGATGGTAAAAAAGCCTGGATCTTTCATGGTGATGTGTTTGATGTAACCATGCAGCATTCTAAATGGCTGGCCAAACTGGGCGCAGTTGGGTACGATACCCTCATCCTCATCAACAGCATGACTAACTGGCTGCTCACCGCTGTGGGCCGCGAAAAGATGAGTTTCTCGCAAAAAATAAAGGCCAAGTTTAAAGATGCCGTAAAATTCATAAACCAGTTTGAGCAAACCGCTGCCGACCTGGCCGTAGAGAAAACCTACACCTATGTTATTTGCGGCCACATCCACCACGCCGAGATTCGCGAGATCCAGTCGACAGAGCAAACGGGGTCGGTGCTATACCTCAACAGCGGCGACTGGGTGGAAAGCCTCACCTCGCTCGAATACCATAACCACGGCTGGACCGTTTTTAAATACCAACCCGACGACTTTAAGCAAGACAACGACGAAGACGACATCACCGACGCCGAAGACCTGGACGCCAAACTGGACGTACGGAGTTTATTAGAAAGGTTTAAGCAGGAGGCGCAGTAGGGGGATTGCTGATTTGTCAAATATCCTGATCTGTTTATTATAATTTTTAAAGGCGCTTATTTACTGCGGTAGTGTCCTTGTGGATGAATGGTTAAGACTTAATTACTTTTCTTTTTTTTATTGGGAAGTACTATAGGTTGTGTTAGTAGCCTGGTATCTTGGCCCATAAATTAAAAGATATTGCCTTTTCCAAACAGATAGTTTCACTCTATAAACTGAGCATTATTTAAAATATCATTAAGCAGTGCTTCGGCTTTTTTTAAATCGGCTTCAGGATAATCAATGTTCCCCCAAAAGGTCCAGGTTCTATCTTTATTTTTAAGATTAAATTCATATCGTCCAACATTGTCAACTACTCTATTGGTTATCAGTACTTGGTTATTCCCAATATTTTTAATTACTGAAGTATAAGTGTTATTACCATGGCGCCTAAGTAATCCGGCTAAATCATCCGAAAGGTGTTTCATAGCAGGTAAACTAATATTGGTGGAGTCATGATTAACATTATATAAATTTAAAATTATGCCATTAAAATTATATACGTATGGGGCTCTAAGTTTTTCGGGCATTTGATACATCGGTCTTTTGTTGGTTAACCCATCTACCTGCTGCTTATTCATTTTATACGTCCCCCGCGGGTAGTAAAACTTTTATAGATTCCACTAAATGTGTTAGTTGTGCATTGCAATTTAAAGTGTATGCTATGCTGATAATTAGAATAATTAATTTTTTCATGAATAGCATAGTTTTTAGTCCTAAATGAGCCTTGTACTATTTATATTTCATTTGCTCTTGCAAATGTCTTTATTTAGCATCCGGAAGGCTTTCCTTTAAGTAAACTGCATTCCCATTGGTACTTATTCACCGAAATAGAAGAACTTAAAATCAAACTTGACATTATGAGTATATCATTCAATTTTCTTAAAAGTGGCTTTTGTGGGTACCGAAAATGTATAATCGGGTTTTTCAGGTCCAATTATGACAGTTTCCCGGTTTGTTAAACTCCAATTTGCTGTATTACCAATACCTTTAGATAATTCTAATACAACATCGCCACTTTTCAATTTCCTACCTAAATCATAAAATATAAATTTAACCCTATCCTTACTTTTATCTTTGTCTACATACCCTCCTGATTTAATGGTTGAACAACCAACAGATGATTGTAATACTTGTCCACCAATTTTTAGGGTATAGTCCCCCTGTATCAAATCGATATAAAAACCATCCCCGTTTTTTACAAATGTTTTCACAAGTTTCAGACTAATTAAAAAAGTAGTGTCGTGCGATAGGTATTGCCACTCACCTGTAAACCTTTTTAAATCGGGCTGGGTAAGATAAATGTCTTTAGATGTTTGCTGCGCTTTGCATGCTAAAGTATATACCAGGCTAAAGATCAAGATTAATACTTTTTTCATAATTGCTTAATTTCTCATCTATGAATAGCCCTTGAGATAAACAATATTTGTCTCAATATTTGGAATCATTCATGATTGAAATAATAGGATCAAGTAAAAATACCATATTAGGTTCCATTTCTTGTTGGTGGGCTAACGTTGACATAACTAAACCTAAAACTTCAGAAGGCGTATAATTAATTGTTTTGGGGATTTGGCATTCGGTTTTAAGATTTTCGATAGTTAAACAAAACACCAAGTTTTGGTTTGGTTTTTTGATTTTATTAGAAAATTGGTATCCTATTAAAAATTTAAAACTTTTTTTAATATCATCTGGAGCCTCATTCAAAATCTTGTAATTTATAACCTTCCTGTCTTTTACAATAGTTTTTACAATAGCATAATGCCAGTTACAATTATTAATAGCTGATTTAGGTATTAAGTACCTACTGGAAACAAAATGTACAAAATTTTGGTATTTCGATTCTTTAAAGTTAGTAAATGGAAGTATAAAAAAGAGCAGGTTTATTGTCAATAATTTCATAAGAATATTTATTTACATGGAGTACCAGTTGAGCCGGATTTATATTTTTGATCGGGCTTTAAAGCTTCGTTCCATTTACGTAGGGCACTGCCTACGGTATTTGTGGCCAGCGGTTGCTCTTTATTAATGGCTTCGTTTCTTCCAAACCAATCTTTTGCGTCTTTTACAAAAGCGATCTGCTCTTTTTGGTCTGTGGCTGATGGTGGTGAATTAACAAGGTCTTTTTTACAACTGTTAATTATTAAAGCAAAAGTAAGTAAGAAGAGAATTAACAGAGCACTATTGCTCTTAGCGTAATATTTTTTCATGCGATAGGTTTAGAATTTCCTCACAAATATAAATTTATTCTACCAATAAAAAAACACGTAGAAATACCTGCTTTTACAATTAAAGGCTGTGAAATACATACATAAATTTCGTTAGGGTTACAAACAATTGGCATTTCCTTTTTTCCTAAGTCTATACTACCCCTCACCCTATCCCCCACCGCTAAACATAACTTTACCCTCATTTCACCATTTATTAATCTTCGTAACACAATTGTTTGCTAAATTGCCCGCAATTACACGCCTATGAAAATATTGTTCGGTATACAGGGTACAGGGAATGGCCACATTAGCCGCGCCCGAGAGATTGTACCCCTGTTGCAGCAATACGGCGAGGTGGACCTGCTGGTGAGCGGCACTGAAGCTGAAGTGAGTTTATCGCAACCGCTTAAATACCGTTTCCATGGGTTTAGTTTTGTGTTTGGTAAAAACGGCGGGGTAGATAATTGGGCCACCTTTAAGATCATGAACCTGCGCCAACTATGGAAGGATATGCACAGCATCCCTTTAGACCAATACGACCTTATTATTAACGATTTCGAACCCGTTAGTGCCTGGGCCTGCCGCCTGCAAAAGGTGCCGTCGGTATCGTTAAGTCACCAATGCTCTTTTGTATCGCAAAAAACGCCAAGGCCAAAAAAATGGAACTATGCCGAGTGGCTTTTTAAATTTTATTCGCCCACCACGCACCACATCGGTTTCCACTTTGAGCGGTATGATGATTTTATCCATACACCCGTTATCCGCAGCGATATCCGCCAAATGGTTACCAGTAACCTGGGCCATTACGCCGTTTACCTACCCGCCTACAGCGACAAAACGCTGATTAAGCACCTTAAAGAGACCAATGCCGAGTGGCAGATCTTCAGCAAGCGCACAAAAATAGCCTACCGCGAGGGCAATGTAACTGTTGTGCCGGTGAATAACGAGGCTTTCAACATCAGCCTTGCCAGTTGTGCCGGCCTGCTTACCGGCGGCGGGTTCGAAGGCCCTGCCGAGGCCTTGTTTTTGGGTAAAAAGGTTTTAATGATCCCCATGCGTGGCCAGTACGAGCAGCAGTGCAACGCCTTGTCCGCATCTAAACTTGGGGTAGAAGTTGTGCATACCATATGCCCCGATTTTGTACAGCGCATCAACAATTGGATAGCCGATGACCGCCGCATAGTGGTCGATTTCCCCGACGAGACCGCCAGGATAGTAGACGAGATGGTGAAAAAGTACGCGCGGAAGTAAAGACACAAGAGATAAGAATCAAAAGACAAGATTAAATTCCAAAGCGGCGGGTGCTGTGCGATTCCCAATGGACTCACCCCGACTACGCTACGCTGGTCGACCCTCTCTGCTGCGCAAAGAGGGTGTAAAAATCAGTTATTGTTGAAGCGAACCCTCTTTTCGCGTAGCGAAGAGAGGGTGGTCGAGCGAAGCAATGACCGGGTGAGTAAATAGCATCCAACACTCTAAATTTTTGTGCTAATTTTGCAGCCAATAGCCAATCGGTATGATCAGTATTTTTAAGGTATTTAATCCGCTTAACATATTATGGCTGGCCATTTTAATTTTTGTGCTGCGTATTGGTTACGTAGCGCAAGTGCCCGATAAGCTCCAGTTTATATTTGTTGAACCCTTTGCCCGTTTGCTGATACCCGCAAGTTACGAGTACGCATTTTCGCCCGTTGCCAATATCTTCCTGGCGGGATTAATTGTACTGGGGCAGGCCTTGCTGTTAAACTACCTGGTTAACCACTACAACCTTTTGGGGCGGTCAACCTTTTTACCGGCGCTAATGTATGTAACCCTTACCGCGCTGTTCACCCCTTTCATGACGCTAAGCGCACCGCTCATCTGCAATTTTTTAGTGATCTGGATGCTGTTTAAACTATTCAGCCTCTACAAAAGCGATGATGCAAAGTCAACCGCTTATGATCTGGGGATGATCGTAGCTATCGGCTCTATCATTTACCTGCCTTATATCTACCTGTTCCTGTCTATTTGGATAGCGCTGATTATATTTAAGCCCATTAACTGGCGCGAGTGGATCTCGGGCGTGCTTGGGTACGCAACGGTGTTCTTCTTTTTCGCGGTATTTTACTACCTCAACAATAAGCTGGGCAGCTTTTATCACATCTGGGCGCCGCTTGGCAGTAAGTTCCCAAGCATCAACATTAATTATTACAACTACCTGGTGCTGGTGCCTGTGCTGCTTATTTTGGTGCTTTACTTTTTTAAACTGCAGCAAAACTATTACAAAAGTTATGTGCAGGTACGTAAATCGTTCCAGCTGTTGTTTATCCTATTTTTGATAGGCGCGGGCTCGTTTTATGTAAAAACCGAGTTTAACCTTAACCACTTTTTACTGTGTGCCGTACCTGCGGCGGTGTTTTTTTCGTACTATTTTATCAACGCCAATATCCGCTGGATGTACGAAAGTTTGTATTTATTGCTGCTTATCAGCATCATATATTTTCAGTTTAACACTTTTTAACTTTTACATTCGTTCAAATTTCATAGGTTATATTAGTTTTGTACCATGAAATTTGGTGTAGTAATTTTCCCCGGCTCAAATTGCGATGAGGATATCATCCACGTTCTTCAAAATGTAATGGGCCAGCAGGTGGTGCGTTTGTGGCATAAAGACCACGATCTGCAAGGTGCTGAGTTTATTGTTTTGCCGGGCGGTTTCTCCTTCGGCGATTACCTTCGGTCGGGTGCTATTGCCCGCTGCTCGCCTATCATGCAAGAAGTTATCCAGTTTGCAGCCAAGGGCGGCAAGGTGATGGGCATTTGCAACGGTTTCCAGATATTAACAGAAGCAGGCCTGTTACCGGGTGCATTGCTGCACAACAAAAACCGCAAGTTTATTTGCCGCAACATCCACATGAAAGCGCAAACCGCAAACTCGTTGGTTACGCAATTGATAGACCCGCAACGCGCGCTAAAAATACCTTTGGCCCATGGCGAGGGTAATTATTTTGCCGATGCCGATGTATTAAAGGCCATTAATGATAACGACCAGGTATTGTTTCGCTATTGCGACGAGGCCGGTAACATTACCGATGACAGCAACCCTAACGGTTCGATAGAAAACATTGCCGGTGTAACCAATGCAGGCCGCAACGTGTTTGGCTTTATGCCACACCCCGAGCGCGCATCAGAAAGCCTTGTAGGTAACGAAGACGGACTGGCTATTTTTGAATCGATACTATCACTGGCCAGAGCATAAATGCCAAACCTGGTTATTGATATTGGCAACACTTTTACTAAGATCGCCGTTTTTGAAAAGGACGAGTTGCTTAAAGTGGACCAATACCAGCAGCCAACACAGCAAAACATCGATAGCTTTTTAAGCGGATCTAAAATTGGCGGGGTTATCATATCATCTGTAAAGACAGATAAACAACCCTGGCAAACCACGCTCGAAAAAGATTTTGGCGTAATACAATTTAACAGCAGCATAACAGCAGGCATAAATAATCAATACAGATCCCCTAAAACACTTGGCGCCGATAGGCTTGCAGCGGTAATAGGGGCAAATTATTTGTTCCCCAACGCCAACAACATCATTATAAGCGGGGGCACCTGCATTACGTATGACTTTGTTGACGCCGGCGCAAATTATTTTGGTGGCAGTATATCACCGGGGTTAAATATGCGTTATAAAGCCGTTAACCATTATACAGCTGCTTTGCCGTTGTTACAGGCTGACGAAAACTTCAGCTCCCCCTACGGTAATGATACCATATCGGCCATCAAATCAGGGGTGCAAAACGGGGTTAAATACGAGCTGCAAGGCTTCATAAACGAGTACATAAAAGCAACACAAGGGTACAATATCATACTAAGCGGGGGCGACAGTATTTTTTTTGATACTCTATTGAAAAATAGCATCTTTGCCCCCTGTATTAAAATTGAGCCTTACCTGGTTCTTAAAGGATTAAACGCAGCGATACAAAAGCATAATGACTAAATATATAAGGTTCCTGATAATACTGTTCTTATTTACTGCAACGGCACTTGGCGTAAAGGCACAATCTACTGCAACTACCAGTTCGCCATACTCGCGTTACGGTATAGGCGACATTAACCCAATGCTGCTGCCGCAAAATACTGCCATGGGTGGCATTGGTGTTGCAACCAACACCATAAGCGGTTTCTTTAATATAAACCCGCTTAACCCGGCATCAAACGCAAGCATCGGTTTAACGGTTATAGATGTTGGCTTGTACGGTAAATTCAACACGCTCGAAAAATCGGGGCAAACCTCGCAAAATAACGCCAACTTCAGGCTAAGCCATGTTGCTTTCGGTATCCCGTTAACAAAACGTTCGGCAGTTACCTTTGGGTTGATGCCATACAGCGAGCTGGGCTACAGCTACAGGCAGGTAACTTCTAACTTTGGTTCGGGCAATACAGGGATAGATACTAACGCGGTAAACTATATTTACAACGGTGATGGTGGTTTATCGAGGTTTTTCTTAGGTTACGGTTTTGGTATAGGCAAACACCTATCAATTGGTGCAAGCGCGTCATACATATTTGGCAACCTTAAAGAGTCCCAATCAACAGAGGTACCTAATTTGAGTGGTGTACTTAACTCAAGGATCGAAGAAAGCAATAGCATTAAAGGCTTCAATTACGATTACGGGATCCAGTACGGGATAGATTTTTCTGACAAGAAACGCTTAACGTTAGGGTATTCAGGGTCGGCAAATACAAAATTAAATACAACCAACAGCTATGTTGTTAGCAGCTATTACAGAGATAGCAATGGTGACGAAGGCGTTGCTACAGATAGCCTTATCAATAACCAACAGGCATCCGCCAAAATACAATTACCAATGATAAACCGCTTTGGTATATCATTCCAAAACCAAGGCAAGTTTTTAATAGGTGCCGATTATACCATGAGTAATTGGTCAAAATTAACCGTTGCCGGCGTTAACAAGGGCCTTCGCGATAGCCGTACATTTAACATAGGGGGCCAGATCACGCCAAACGCAAACTCATTATCTAACTATTTTGCCGCTGTGGATTATCGTCTGGGCTTTATATACGATCAAACATACCTCAACGTAAATAATACCGATATTAAGCGGTACGCAGCTACATTTGGCGTTGGTTTGCCCCTTAGGTCAACCACAACATCAACCTTTTATAAAGTTAATATAGGTGCCGAAGTTGGCAAGCGTGGTACTTTGGCTAACAGCCTTGTAAAAGAAAATTACATTAACTTACACCTGTCTTTCACACTTAACGATAAGTGGTTCCAGAAATACAGGTTCGATTAATATTGGCTAATGCGAAGCAGGCTTAAACAACTGAGCATATATTTACCGGCTGTTTTTATAGTCCTGCTTTTGAGCGCCTGCGAAAACGATATTAATAAGGTAAAAGCCATTGCCGCTGCCGATGCCACCAAGCCTATACAGCGCACTACCCGCGTAGATATGATATTAAGCGACTCTGGCTATGTAAAAGCACAACTCACCGCTCCCCTGCTTATACAATATGATATCAAAAAAGACCCCTACAGTGTAATGCCAAAAACGGTTAAGGTAATATTGTATAAACGCGATTTAAATAAAGACATCACCATTACTGCCGATACCGGTTATTATTACAAAGAGAAAGATATTATTATATTCAAAAAAAATGTTGTTTCTACCCGGATGGAAGATGGGGTGGTTTATAAATCGGAAGAGTTGATCTGGGACAAGAATAAAAAGCAAATTTACTCAAACAAGCAAGTCTTAATGACAAAGCCAAACGGCGAACAGATGACCGGCACAAGCTTTGTAAGTGACGACAAATTCCTAAACCCCAAGTTTGAAAACTCCACAGCCATCATCCACGTGGATGGCAGCCTGGCGCAATAATAGCCCTGATTTTTTTCACAAAATTTTGTGTTATAGAATTTTAGTAAAAATTGTATCTTGCGCCTCTTTTTGAGGAATATAAAACATAGAAAATTATATGGGCATAATGGGTTTTTTGCGGGAGCGAATGGGAAAGATTCTCGCAATTGTGATTGGAGTAGCACTTTTAGGCTTTATTGCCGAAGAGGTAGTGCGTTCGGGCAGTTCTTTTTTTAGGGGCGATGCAACCACAGTAGGTGAAGTAAACGGCGAAAAGATCGCTTACACAGATTTTAACACCAAGTTAGAGCAATCTACACAACAGTTTAAACAACAAAGTGGCGGCCAAAGCCTTACACCACAAATTAACAGCTACATACAGGAAACCACCTGGAACCAGTTCTTAACAGAAAAGTTGTTAAATAAAGAAATTACACGTTTAGGCCTTATTGTTGGCAGCGACGAAAGACAAGCTATGATAAGCGGTAACAATCCGGACCCGCAGATACAACGCCAGTTTGTTGACGAAAAAGGCCAGTTTGATAAAAGCAAGCTTAACCAGTTCTTAACTTACCTGCAATCGCCAAAGGCCGAAAAAACACAATTAGACTCCTGGGCAGATTTTATTGTTCAATTGCAGGCTTCGAGGTTACAACAAAAGTATATGGCTTTAGTAACCAATGGCCTTTATGTAAACTCGCTTGACGCACAGGACGATTACCAGGCTAAAAACAAGCTTGCTAACTTTAAGTACACCGTGCTTGATTACGCATCAATACCTGATGCCAACATTAAGTTAACTGATAACGATTACAGCGACTATTACAACGCGCACAAAAGCGAATTTAAAAACGCTGCCGAGTTACGTAATTTTGAATATGTAAGCTTTAACGCATCACCTTCAAAAGACGATAGCGCTGCTGTAAAAACACAGATCGATAAATTACTGCCTGAGTTTAAAACAACCGCTAACGATTCTCTTTTTGTACAGATCAACTCTGAAACAAAAGCACAGCTTGCTTACCAGAAAAAAGGCCAGTTAGAGCCTAAACTGGATTCGGTTATGTTTGCTGCCGAAAAAGGTTTTATATACGGCCCATACCTATCAAACGGCAGCTACAAAATAGCTAAGCTTGTTGATACACGCGTAGGCCCCGATTCTGTAAAAGCAAGAAGCATTATAATTAACCCTGCTGCAGAAGGTGGTGTTGATAAAGCTATAGCGAAAGCAGATTCACTTAAAAAATTAATAGCAGGCGGCAGGCCATTTGCCGAACTTGCTAAAAACTTCTCTGCCGATAAAGCATCGGGCGATAAAGGTGGTGACATGGGCACATTAGGCCGTGGCACGTTACCTGCCGCTTTTGCCGCTTTCGAAGATGCCATATTTAATGGTAAAACCGGGGATGTTAAAATTATAAACGCCCAATTTGGGGTAGCCCTTGTACAAATAGAAGAGCAAAAAGGTTTATCTAAGGTTGTTAAGGTTGCTATGGTTGATAAACCTTTGGCGCCAAGCAGCAAAACACAAAACGCAATTTACAGCAAAGCTCAAACTTTCTTAAGCACATTAACCGGCGATAACTTTGATGCACAGGCTAAAAAAGCAGGCCTTGCCATTAAGAACGCCGAAGATGTTAGCGGTAACGCTGCTACCGTATTAGGTTTAGATAATGCACGCGAGATTGTTAAGTGGGTATTCAAATCAGATAAAGGCACTTTCTCTGACCAGGTATTCGCGGTTGGCGATCAATACGTTGTTGCCCGTGTATCTGCCATTAAACCTGCCGGTATTTTGCCGTTAGATGCTGTTAAAAAACAAATTGAGCCAATGGTTCGCATCGCTGTTAAAGGCAAGCAACTGTCAGATAAATTTAGTGCAGCGCTAAACGGTGCTTCAACAATCGATCAGGTTGCTCAAAAAGCAGGCAGCAAGGTTGTTCCATTACAAAACATTGTATTTGCTAACCCGGTTATCCCGGGTTCGGCAGCAGAGTATAAAGTTGTAGGTACAGTATTTGGCTCGCAGCCAAACAAGGTGTCAAAACCTATCGAAGGCCAGCAAGGTGTTTACGTTATCTCTTTAGATAGCTTTACCAACCCCGCACAGCTTACCAACAACGTTCGCGAGAAAACTCAGTTAGGCCAAACACTTGTACAACGCTCGCAAGGCCAGGTGCTTGATGCGCTGAAAGATAAGGCGAATGTAAAAGATAACAGAGCTAAGTTCTTCTAAGAAAAATTTAAAGTAATTTTGCATCCGGCACCAACGTTATAGTTGCTGCCGGATTTTTTATTTGAAGGCACCATGGAAATACAGGAAAACATCATCAATAAAGTTGCGCAAAGCGGGCTGGTTACATTAGACCCTGCCCAGTTTTACGCCCCGGGCGAGCGTGTGGTTTACGACATTAAGGATAACCTTTTCCATGGCTTGATGTTGCGCGAGAAAGATTTTCGTGAGTTTGTAAAAACGCATGATTGGGCTCAGTACCAGGATAAGAACGTAGCCGTTACCTGCACTGCCGATGCCATTGTACCTGCATGGGCCTACATGTTACTGGCAAACCGGTTGGCACCCTATGCCCGCGCGGTTGTATTTGGCGACGCCGATGTTTTAGAAACCGTATTATTTGTAAAAGAAGTAGCCGCGCTTGATGTGGAGCAATACCGCGACCAGCGTGTGGTGATAAAGGGCTGCGGTGATCTGCCTGTTCCGGTATCGGCTTATGTAGAGCTCACGCAAAGGCTTACCCCGGTTGCAAAAAGCCTGATGTTTGGCGAACCATGCTCTACCGTGCCCATTTATAAACGCAAAGATTAAACCGGCCTCACCCCGCCCGCTCTTAAGCAGAGGGTTCAAAAAAACAACGGCTAAAATATATGAAACCAGAGATTAAACTGTAATATCTTAATTGCGTCTATATCAACCAAATGAAGAAATACTATTTAGTTCTGATACTTGTTACCGCCTTAACCCGCGCTTTTAGCCAGGACGAGGCTACAAAAACCAAAGAGGTTGCATTTAAAGCTGGCGAGCAAATTACCTATAAACTTAAATACGGTTTTTTTAGCGCTGCCGAAGCTGTGATAAAAGTGGAGAACAGTCCGCTGAAGTTTAACGGGCACTCCTCATTACATATTAACGCTGCTGCCCGTACGCTGGGCACATTTAACCTGTTGTTTAAAACCAAAAACGAATACCACTCTTACATCGATCCAATAACCCTGCTGCCGTACTACTATTCGGAGAACAGGCAGGAGTCTAAATACAGGCATACCGATAAGGTAACATTTGACAGGGAAAAGAATGTGATCACTGCAGATAAGGGGCAATTCCCGTTCAAGGGTAATGTGTTCGATTTTTTATCCTGCTACTACTTTGCCCGTAACATCGATGTATCGCACCTTAAAATTGGCGAAAAGCTTGATTTGCGCTATTTTCTGGAAGATGGCATCCACTCGTTAACCATTACTTACCTGGGTAAGGAGCGGGTAAAATGCGGGCTTGGAACGTTTAACTGTTTAAAGTTTAACCCCACAATTATCCCCGGCCGCATCTTCAAAAAAAACAGTATGCTATATTTGTGGATCACTGATGATAAGAACCGCATCCCCGTTAAGGCGCATGTGGAATTGGTGGTTGGCAGTTTAGTGATGGACCTTAGCCAGGCAAGCGGGCTTAAATACCCGTTAAACCCGGTACAAAAATAAAATACAAGATGATTGAAGTAGGAAGCGTGTTGTTGCACGAGGATGTAATTAAAAACAATTTTGTTTGCAATTTAAACAAGTGCAAAGGCGCATGCTGCCTGGAAGGCGACTCCGGCGCGCCACTTAACCATGATGAGCTGGACAAACTGGACGAGATTTATCCGAAGGTAAAACCATACATGACGGCCAAAGGCATCGCCACTATTGAACGCGAAGGCACCTACGTAACCGATTTTGAGGGCGATTATACCACTCCATGTGTAGAGGTTAATAAAGAATGCGCCTACGTGATCTGGGAAAACGGCATCACCAAATGTGCTATCGAAAAGGCATACGAAGAAGGCGCGGTTGACTGGCAAAAACCTATCTCATGCCACCTGTACCCTATCCGCATTACCGCATACCCGGAGTTTGATGTTTTGAATTACGACCGTTGGAGCATTTGTAGCCCCGCCTGTTCTTTTGGCGACGAGCTACAGGTTAAAGTGCACGAATTTTTAAAAGGCCCGCTTATCCGCAAGTATGGCGAGGGCTGGTACCGCGACCTGGAAGATACGGTAGCCGGTATCTAATTAAGAATAATGAATGTTGAATTTTAACAAAGGGTACCTCATTATTCAATGTTGATATTCAGTTTAAAAATTATGTTTTTTTGTTACCACAAAGGGGCCTGCTTGCTCCGTTAGGAGCTGCCGCTTTGTAGAAATATGCTTATACCTCTCTTGCGCCGTAGGTGCAACCCCGATACAAAAAGGGTAACCTCTACGAGGCAAATAAATTAGCATAGTTTTGCTACAAAGCGATAACTCCTAACGTAGCATTTACAACTAACCCTTGATACCTGCCTCATAAAACAACCCTTTCCCGATACAAGCTTTTACGATTAATTTAAATAATATTGCACTTTATAATATTTGTTAATGAAAAAGGCTTTAATAACCGGTATAACAGGGCAGGATGGCGCATATTTAGCTGAATTTTTGCTTAAAAAAGGATACGAGGTACACGGTATAAAACGCAGGTCGTCATCGTTCAATACCGACAGGATAGACCACCTTTACCACGACCCGCACGAAAGTGGCGCCAAACTGATGCTGCACTATGGCGACCTTACCGATGCTATGAACCTTACCAGGCTGATCCAGGAGATCCAACCCGATGAGATTTACAACCTGGGCGCCCAAAGCCACGTTAAGGTAAGTTTCGATTCGCCCGAATATACCGCCAATGCCGATGGCCTGGGCGTACTCCGTATATTGGAAGCAGTACGTTTATTGGGGTTCACCAAAAAAACACGTATTTACCAGGCATCTACATCAGAGCTTTACGGCCTGGTGCAACATGTGCCCCAAAGCGAAACCACGCCTTTTTACCCGCGTTCGCCATATGCAGTAGCCAAACTTTATGGTTATTGGATCATCGTAAACTACCGCGAGGCTTATGGCATGTATGCCTGCAACGGCATCTTATTTAACCACGAGAGCCCCATCCGCGGCGAAACTTTTGTTACCCGTAAAATTACCCGTGCCGTTGCCAAGATAGGCTTAGGCCTGCAGGATTGCCTGTATGTGGGCAATTTAAGCGCCCAGCGCGACTGGGGCCACGCAAAGGACTATATAGTTGCCATGTGGCTAATGTTACAACAGGACAAGCCTGAAGACTATGTAATAGCAACAGGTGTAACCACCACCGTGCGCGAGTTTATTAAAATGGCCTTTAACGAACTGGGCATCGAAATAGAATTTAGCGGCAAGGACGAGAACGAAAAAGGTGTTATCATCGATATTGATCAGCAAAAGATAGAAAGCCTTGGCTTAAACCCCGATGGTTTAAAATTTGGACAAACCATAGTAAAGGTAGACTCTAAATATTTTAGGCCTACCGAGGTCGACCTGTTGATAGGCGACCCGTCTAAAGCCAAAAAACAATTAGGCTGGGAACCGGGTTATGACTTGCAAGCCCTTGTTACCGATATGGTAAACTCAGACCTGCACCTGGCTAAAAAGGATGAGCACATGAAGAAAGGCGGCTTTAAAACACAAAACTATTTTGAATAGCTAAAAGGCAAAATATGAAGAGAATTTTTATCAGCATTACGCTCTTACTGGTTACTGTGGGCATAGCCCGTTCGCAATCAGTTTATCAGCCCTACTCTTACGATTTTTATCAGAAGTTTAATGCTGATGCGTATTCAACCAAAACCCGTTTACATACCAGCATCAAGCCCTTTTTTGTCGACGATTCGCTGTTGATGCACCGTTATGATTCTATTATGAATTATGGCGATAAAGGTTCAACAAATATCTTATACCGCAAGCTTTTTAACGAGCATCTAATTGATATAAAAAGCCAAAACTCCACCTTTTACGCCGATCTGCTTCCCGACTTTAACATCGGGCGCGATTTTTCTTCCAAGCAAAACACCTACCTTAATTCGATTGGGATGCAGTTTGGTGGTACGGTTGGTAAAAAGTTTTATTACAATGTATCCGGCTACTTAAACCGCGCCGAAGTACCGGATTATATTTCTACCTACATCAGGCAGGTTGGTATTGCGCCGGGAATGGCTTACGCGGGAACTTTTAACAATAAACCAAATGCTTACGGTTGGGATTATATTACTGCCGTGGCATCATATACCCCGGTTAAGTATATCAATATTAGCGCCGGGCGCGATAAACCCTTTATTGGCGATGGCTACCGCTCATTATTGTTATCAGATTATGCATCACCATACCCTTTCTTTAAACTAACGGCCAACCTGGGCAATGTTAAGTACATGGCCATGTGGGCTTACTTTAGCGACCCTGCCGGCACCAGCGACATAAATATCGACCGTAATAAATTTGGCATATTCCATTATTTAGACTGGAATGTTAACAACAGGCTGTCGTTTGGCTTTTTTGATTCTGTTATTTGGGCCGGTACCGATGACAAAGGCCACGCGCGCGGATTTGATTTTAGCTATATTAACCCCGTTATATTCTTAAGGCCGATAGAGGCTGCAGGTGGTTCGCCGGATAACGCTTTAATAGGTTTTACAACTAAATATAAGTTAACTGATGGCATAACCGCTTACGGCCAATTTTCGTTAGATGAGTTTACTGCCAGTGAGTTTTTTAATAATACAGGTAGTGCCCGTAATAAATTTGGTTACCAGGTTGGTATTCGTGGCGCCAACTTATTTGGTGTACAAAATCTTAATTATTTGTTAGAGCAAAATACCGTTAGGCCATACACCTATTCTGAAAGGGCCAGTATATTAAACTACTCGGCCAATAGCGAGCCGCTTGCACACCCCTGGGGCGCTAACTTCCGCGAAGTGGTTGCCTTACTAAACTACTCGTATAAACGTTTTGATTTCATGGGCGAAGCTAACTATGGCCGCTATGGGTTAGACTTAAACAATCAAAATTATGGTAAAGATATATTTGAATCTTACCGGGACCCTGTAAATCGTGATGATAATATTATTGGCCAGGGCTTAAAAACCAATATGGTTTACTTACAGGGCAAAATTGGTTATGTGCTAAACCCAAAATACAATTTAAGGCTGGAGCTTGGCGGCATTTACCGCACCGAAAAGAACAGCGACTTTAACGACAAAACCAGTATGATTACCTTTGGCGTGCGCAGTTCGTTCCGCCAGATCTATACTGATCTCGCCAGTTATAAAACGCATTAAGGAAAATTAAAAAGCATCAAGAAGGCCCCGAATTACCGGGGCCTTTTTGGATATTATAATAACTTTTTTGCCTTTAAACCGCTTTCATTTCGCCTTTTATTGCACGCAAAAACTCGTTAGCGTGCTGCGAGCCTATGATGTACACCAACCCATCGCGATCTGTCAAATGGATGGCATCATTACCGGCCGCGTAAAAACGAATGGTGCCTTTTGTATGCAGGTTATAAACCGGGTTGTTAAATAAGTAACGGCTGTAGGTGCCTTTCTCCACTTTTACGATGCTGTTCAGGTCTATTTTAACGCGGCGGGTGCTCCACAGGCCATCAAGCAAAATGCTTTTGTTTACCACATGGGTGCTAAAGTGCAGCAGGAACCCCATGATGATGGAGATGATGATGATCACGAAACCGACAATAGCCAGCAAATCGCCGTTACGTTCGCGTTCGTCGGTAAAAAAGTAAGCGGCAAAGCAAAATAGCGCCAAAACCAGGCGGATGGTAATGGGGATCCACTCCCTTCCCAGGTACTGCTTTTCTACAAATACTGATTTATCGCTCATAATTTAAACAGTTCGAATATAGTAACTTTTTTAGTGTTATCATTTACTTTATACCTTTCGTCGGGCCGGTAACCGCCTATCCAAATGATGTCGCCATTACCATTAACAAGTACGGGTACATCGCCTTTTCTTTTCAGCGGTACTTTCTGATGAATAAAAAAATCGCTCAGCTTTTGCTTCTTTTTCATCCCCAACGGGTAAAATGCATCGCCTTGCTGCCATGCACGAATGGTTAAAGGGTAATCCAATTTATCTGCATCAATAGAAACAGCCAACGGGTTGTTTTTAACGATCAAAGCGCTATCATCATGCAGTAACGTAAGCTCGTACCCGCTATAAACAACATGCGTATCATCTTGGGCGATGTTTACATCTGCATTTCCACCAGTACTCTTAGCGCTAATGATTAGCCTGCCTCTATCAACCACTAATGTAAACCCGGGGCTTTCAAACACCCTGCCCGCATGTTTATCTAAAACGGTTTGCAGATCGTCAACCACGGTTTCAATAAAGCCAAAGCCCTGTAATAATTTATGAAGCAACAGGCGCTGTGGTGAGAGTTCCCTAATTTTATCGATAGCGATATGTACCTCATTCCCGTGTTGTATCAACAGCTCGGTTTTAAGCGCCTCAACTTTATTGTTCAGCAAAATCTCCAGATCCCTAAAGTTGCGCAGGGTGTTCTCAAATGTCGCTTCCAGGTTGGGGTTTAACTGTTTTAGCAATGGGACAACCTGGTGGCGTATTTTGTTACGGGCATATTTTGTAGATGCGTTTGAGGCATCCTCCACATATTTTAAACCTTCGGTAGTGATGATAGTCTGTATTTCGTCGCGGGTGAGGAAGAGTAGCGGGCGCGCCAGTTGGCCATTTTTCGGCAAAATACCATGCAAACCAGCTATACCTGTACCACGTGTAAGGTTTAACAATATTGTTTCGATAGTATCGTTCTGATGGTGTGCAAGGGCTATGGTATCGTAACCATCTGACTGACTGATTTGAGCGAACCAATTGTACCGCAGATCGCGCGCAGCCATCTGGATAGAAATTTTGTTGTTAACGGCGTATTGTTGGGTATCAAAATTGATGGTATGGAAGTTTACGCCAAGTTGCCCGGCAAGCTGGCGGGTAAATTCCTGGTCGGCACCGGCATCGGCACCGCGAAGCATAAAGTTGCAGTGCGCTATACTAAAATTGTACCCGGCGGCTTTTAGCAAATGCGCCATCAGTACCGAATCCATGCCCCCGCTTACCGCTGCCAGTATGTTATTGGCGGGTGCAAACAGGTTGTTTTGTTCAATAAAATCAACAAAGCGTTTAACTGGAAGCATACGTCAAAATTATTAAATTAAAAACCCCAGCAAAAAACTAATTTTGCCATTGTGATAAAATACATTTTCAGTACATTTTTTATACTCCTTACCCTGGCCGTGTCGGCACAGAAAAAATCTGTTGTAAAGCTAATACAATCAAAAAGCAGCCAGATCATACAGCTTAACGGCAAAAATGTGCTTAAGGTTTACCAAGGTGTGTTTCAGCAGGATTATTCGATCATGCGGTCAGACAGCGCGTACTTTTACGTTGCCGATAACGCTTTTGATGCCTTTAACAATGTACACATTACCCAAGGCGATACACTGAATATCTATTCGGACAAGCTAAACTATAACGGCAATACCAAAATTGCTATCTTAACAGATAATGTAAAGTTGATTGACAGAGACGCCACGCTCACCACTAACTATCTTACCTATAACACCGCAACCCGCATAGGCACCTACACCGGCGGCGGCAAACTGGTAAATAAAGACAACACACTTACCAGTAAAAACGGCTATTATTTTGCCTTCTCGCGCGATTCTTATTTCCGTTACAACGTGGTGCTGGTTACGCCGGATGCCTTGATAAAAACAGATACCCTTCGCTACAATACCGGCAGCCGCATTGCCTATTTTTACGGCCCCACTAATATTTACGATACTAAGGACAAAAAAGACACCCTTTATACCGAGAACGGCCTTTACAATACCCAAACCGAGCAAGCCTTTTTCGGCAAGAAAAACCTTTACAAGCAAGGCACCAAAACATTAAAAGGCGACAGCTTATTTTATGACAAGCTGAAAGGCTACGGCCGCGCGGTAAAACGGGTAACATTTCATGACCGCGAGCAGAACATTACCCTAAAGGGCGATCTGGCTACTTATTATAAAGAAGGGGAACGTACCGTTGTAACACAAGACCCATACGTAATTATTGTTACCGAAGAAAAAGATTCGACCCGGACAGATACCGTGCCTGTTGCCAAACCCGGCATAAAGGCAGCTAACCCCATCGCGGTTAAAAACGGGGTGCCTGCCTCCGTTGTAAAAAAGGCTGATGCGTTGGCCGTAAAGCAAGCGCCGCCAAATACCATTCCCATTAAAACCGGCGGCATCCCCATACCGGGGATTATTGATACCCTTACTAAAATTGCCAAAGCTAACCCTGACGCGGTTAAGGCGGCCAATACTATTATTGCCAAAAAAGTGAACGCCCCCGGTGTAAAACCATTTAAGGGCACCACGCCGCTTAAGGGGGCGGGCCTTTCTGCATTCCCGATGGCGCCAAAAGATACGGTTTTGAAGATCGCAGCGCCGGATAAAAAAGTAAAACGCGATTCGATCTATATCTCTGCCGATACGCTGGTAACCCAGATATTGATGTATAAAGATGTGAAGATAATGCAGGAGAAGCAGCGCCTGTCAAGCGTTCGTGATACATCGGCAAAAACAAAAAAAACCACCGTTGAGGGGCAAAAAAAGAACGATAAGTTTTTGACCTTAAACCCGCCACGCTTTAGGCGCGATACCGCTTACCTGCACCGCGACTTTTTTGCTGATTACAAGTTTGCCCCCAGGGATATTGTGCTAACACTACCCGTAAAAGGCAAAGGCAACGCCGTAAAAACTGATGCAGGGTTTAGTACAGCTACCTCAAAAGCGGACAAAGGGGCGTTTGGTACACTTGATGGCGCAAAGGGTGACAAGGGCGCGTTTGGGACATTACCGGCCGGAACCACTGCAAGAACTGCTGACACCACAAATGTGGATAAAGACCCTATATTTTATACCCCGCCAATTACGTTGAGCGATACGGCAAGGGTGCGTATTATTAAGGCATACCATAACGCCAAACTATTTAAATCTGACTTGCAGGCTAAGGCCGATTCGATGTTTTACAGCTATGCCGACTCGACCCTGCGCTGCTACATACAGCCTTTGATATGGACACAGGGCTCGCAATTATCTGCCGATACCATCACCATGCAAATGAAGAACAAAAAGATGGATAACCTGAACATGTACCCGCAATCTTTTATTGTGAACATTGAAAAAGGCGATTCTACTAACTTTAACCAGGTGGCATCTAAACGCATGAAGGGTTTCTTCAAAAATGGCAAACTGGACAGGATGTTTATTGTAGGCAATGCCGAAAGTATCGCTTACAGCCGCGATAGCTCAAAACGTGTGGATGGTATGCAGCGGTCTTTAGCCAGCAAGATGCGCATCTATTTTAAAAATAACAGCGCCAACAATATCTTCTTTATCTCTAAACCAGAACATCGCTACGGCCCATTAGCCAAGTTTAAGGAGGATGAGCTGATCTTGAAGGGCTTTATATGGAAACCAAAGGAACGGCCGGTATCTAAAGAATCTATCATCCCATCATACAACAGGAAGATAGCCAGGGCCAAAGCCGCGGCAAATAAAAAAACCGCAGATGCCGACAAGGGAAAAATGAGCAAACCGGGCGAGAAAGCGGGTAAAGATTCTTTACAAAAAAAATCACCTGTGCCGCCGGGTACAAGGGCTGCCAAGGATAGCACCGGTGTAAAATCGCCGGTTACTAAACCTGCCGGTGGTGCAAAGGCCGATAGCGCGGCAATAAGAACAAAAGGCGTAATTAAAGCGCCGGCAGATAAAGCTAAGCAGGACAAAACCGCTGTTACGCCAATAACTGTTACTAAAGCCGCGGCAGACACGCTGAAGAATAAGCCGGCTGCAACGCTTAAAACCAAAAAAGACTCGACGGCTACTAAGCCTTAGCCTGGTTATTTAAAAAACCGATAAGCAGATCAACCGCGCGGCCACGATGGCTGATGCGGTTTTTTGCGTCCATGCTCATTTCGGCAAAGGTAATGTCATAACCATCCGGCTGAAATATCGGGTCGTAACCAAAGCCTTTTGTCCCACAACGTTCCCGGCGAATGGTGCCATTAACAATGCCATCAAAAAAATGCTCTTCGCCGTTCCACATCAGGGATATCACCGTGCGGAAACGCGCCTTGCGGTTAGTTGTATCCTTCAGGTTAGCAAGCACCTTGTCTATATTGGCTTCATGGTCGCCATGTTTACCTGCATAGCGGGCCGAGTAGATGCCGGGGTCGTTATTCAACGCCTCTATTTCCAGCCCGCTATCGTCCCCAAAACAATTGAGGTTATATTTTTGGTAAATGAATTGGCTTTTAATGGATGCGTTCTCATTAAAGGTTAACCCGGTTTCTTCAATATCATCATGGCAGCCAATATCATCAAGGCTTAATACCTTTATTTGGGTGCCGGCCCTGGCCTGCACCTCCTCCAGCTTATGCGCGTTGTTTGTGGCAAATACTAATTGCTGCATGTTACAGGGTTTTCATTTGTTCCCAAAATAGCTTTTTGTTATCGTTGCTGCTCATCATCTCATCAAAACTAAAGCTGTACAACACATGCGTTTTTTTGCCCTGCAATGGTTGGTTAAGCGGCAGTTTGCCTATCCCTTCAGGCAGTGAGTCGGCACCCATAATTACCAGCCTGGTTGGCGTAAAGTAAGCGGCAAGAGCGGCAAGCTTCACAGGGGCGTATTTGTTTACGTTTAGTATCGCAACATCATCAAGCGCAAGCTCTTTACGTTTCAGTATATTTTCAAGCGCGATAAGATGTGCTGCCGCGATGTGTTCTTCGTTGGCGTAGTTTACCAGCACTACAAAGTTTTTATTGTTTTTACCCAGATAATTAAATTCGTTATCGGGCGTTTGTACAATTGGTTCGGGTGTTTTAGGGGTAGCGGAAACGGGTGTTGGCTGTGCTACAGGTTGTTCTGCAATTACCGGGAAAGCAGGTTGCTCTGTCGCTTTAACGGTAGAGGCCTGCGCAAGGGTTTGTTCATCAACCGCGGTAGCTGTGTACAAGCCTTTGTCCTTATTAAGCAGGTAAACTTCTTCCTGCATAATGTAGGCAAAGGCCTGCGGGTTGTCCACTTTCATATTTAACATAATTTAACCAAAAATACCTATTCCTGTTGATGCATTATCAGCATATTCGCATTACGGCTTAATTATACATTTATTATTAATAAATTTTACCGAAATTCGCATTTTTAACGGATAAACTATCCGTAGCAATTAGTTTAAAAAGTACATGAGAAAAATCGCACTGTCCATTATAACTTCTTTTATATTTCTGTCATTTGCCCAGGCACAGGTACGTACACTTGATAAGATAGCAGCTGTTGTAGGCAGCGGGATCGTTCTACAGTCAGACATTGAGTTGCAATACGCGCAATACCTGGTGAGCGGCCAACAGCCAAATCCAAGTGTAAAATGCTTTATCCTTCAAAATCAGCTTACCCAAAAATTGCTTGCCCAGCAGGCCGTTATTGATAGCGTGCAGGTAAAAGACGAAGAAGTTGATGCCGAAGTTGACCGCCGGATGCGTAGCTTTATACAGCGCGCAGGCAGCCAGGATAAGTTAGAAGGCTTTTTAGGCCGCTCTGTTATCCAGTACAAGGATGAGCTTCGCCCGGATATCAAGGAATCGTTGGTGGCACAGCGCATGCGTTCAAAAATTACCGAAAAGGTGAACACTACTCCACAGGATGTAAAAAAATACTTTGAATCGATGCCTAAAGATAGCTTACCATCTTACAACAAAGAGATAGAGGTAGGCGAGATCGTATTCTCCCCAAAACTGAATAAAGACGAGAAGGAGTTTTATAAACAAAAAGCAGAAGACCTTAGGGCAAGGGTAAAAAAAGGTGAAGACTTTGCTACACTGGCAAGGCTTTACTCGCAAGATCCCGGCTCGGCACCTGATGGTGGCGACCTTGGCTTTTTTGACCGTACCGTAATGGTAAAAGAATTTACCGCAAACGCGTTTAAACTTAAAACCGGCGAGATCTCGAACGTGTTTGAAACCGAAAATGGTTTCCACTTTTTACAGGTTATTGAACGCCGCGGCGAGCAGGTACACGTACGCCACATACTTATTATGCCAACGGTTACCGAGGCAAGTTTAGGCCGCTCTCAAACTACTGCCGATAGCGTTTACAACGTAATGATGAGGGTTAAGAAATTTGACTTTAGCAGCGCGGCAGCCTTTTACTCTGATGATAAAGAAACCAAGTTTAACGGCGGTATGATGCTGAATGCAGATAATGTTCAAACCCGTTCTACTTACATCCCTACAGATAAGCTTGACCCGCAAATAGCGCTTATTACCGACACCATGAAGGTAGGTTCGGTTTCAAAACCTCAATTATTTACAGACCAGCAAACAGGCAAAAAAGCTTATAAGATCTTATACCTAAAATCGGTTACTAATGCGCACAAGGCTAATTTAGAGCAGGATTTTGCCAAACTAAAAGAAGCTGCTACCAACGATAAGCTTAGCCGTACCATTACCCAATGGTTTGATAAACGCCGTAAAGAAACATTCATCAAAATCGACCCTGAGTACCAAAGCTGCCCGCCATTAAAAAGCTGGATAGCTGCCGAAACAACAGCACAAGCCAAAACTGAATAAGTATGCCATACCGCTCAGATGTTGAGGCCGCCGATGCTTTGAAGAACGTTTATCAGCAAATTCGTGCTGAGATCGGTAAAGTGATAGTTGGCCAGGATGAAGTTATTAAGTTTGTACTTATCTCCATCTTCAGCAATGGGCACTGTTTACTTGTGGGTGTACCCGGCCTGGCAAAAACCCTGCTGGTGCAAACCGTGGCACAGGTTTTAGACCTCGACTTTAAGCGCATCCAATTCACCCCAGACCTTATGCCGTCTGACATCATTGGTTCGGAAATTTTGGGTGAGGACAGGAATTTTAAATTTATAAAAGGCCCGGTGTTCTCAAACATCATACTGGCCGATGAGATAAACCGTACACCGCCAAAAACGCAGGCCGCTTTGTTAGAGGCCATGCAGGAAAAATCGGTTACGGCGGCGGGCGTTACCCACACACTTGCCAAGCCATTTTTTGTATTGGCTACACAAAACCCCATTGAACAGGAAGGCACCTACCCCCTACCCGAAGCACAGTTAGACCGCTTTATGTTTAACGTGGCTTTAGATTACCCTACGTTTAAAGAGGAACTACAGGTAGTAAAAAACACCACCAGTGCGGCTAATGTAACCGTTAAGAAACAATTGAATGCCGAGCAGATAATTTACTTCCAGCAATTGGTGCGGAATATCCCGGTAAGCGATAATGTTTTGGAATATGCTGTGAAGCTTGTTAGTAAAACGCGCCCTAACAGCGAATTTGCAGGCCCGCAGGTGAAGCGTTTATTAAACTGGGGCGCAGGCCCGCGCGCATCGCAATTTTTGATCCAGGGGGCTAAATGCCATGCTGTGCTTAACGGAAAGTACTCGCCGGATATTGAGGATGTACAGGCAGTAGCAAAACCTATACTTAGCCACCGCATAGTACGCAGCTACCATGCCGAAGCCGAGGGCCTTACAGCTAATGATATTATTGAGCAGCTTTTTTAGGAAATTCTAAATTCTAACATCTAAATCCTAAAAGGAAAACTCTAATTCTAAAGGACGCAAGATAATTAATCTAAAATCGTAATTCTAAAATCTTAAATACGTTAGTTTTCTACTGTAGAGAAGATCTCCAGCAACACATTCCACCTGTGGTTGGCATCAATTTCCCAGATACGTACGTAGTTGTAATTGTTAACTATGTTGCCTTTTTTAATACGGGCTGTGCCGTAGGTATAAGCCAGATCATTACTGGTAGACCGGCCAACGCTAACCGTTTCTGCAAATATGCTGATGCCTTCGTTATCAATAAATTTCTGGATCTTATCGGTACCTGTCATCGGCTCAAAACCCGGGAAATAGTAACGTGCTTCCGGGCTTAAAAACTCTTTGTAGCCGGCCAGTGAGGATAATTCTAACGAGTGATTAAGGGTCTTATCCGTAGCTACTAAGATGTTTTTACCTGCAAACGGATCTTTACTTGGCGCTTTTTGCTTGGTTAGATCAGGTTCTTTGAAATCAGTTACGGCTTCCTGCTCAGGCTCGGGGTGTTGGATGCCCAGGTTTATAAGCAGTTTAAATTTGTTATCAGAATTATCTAAACGCCATAACGATACGTAATCGCCGTACACTTTATCATCATCGGTTTTGCCATTCTGGTAAACATAAGGGCCGGACGTAAAACCAAGGTCGCCATTAGCAGATAACCGCGCAAATTTTGGCTGTGAGCTAAGTTTACCGGGTAGTTTTTCTATACCGCTGTAAAACTCGGTTATTTTAACCGCATTGGGTTTAAACACAATACCCTCAGCATCGGCTACGGATAAAAAACCGTCTTTAATACCTTTACGTTCAACTATCTTATTAAAATTCTCTTCGGCATTTACAACAGAAATAACTTCAACTTTGGCTTGTGCCATTGCCGAAAGGCTAAAACCTGATAATACAATAGCAGCTAATAATGATCTTCTCATGTGTTTACTTAGTATAATTTGCTTGGGCAATTTAATAATTATTTTAACTGATTAACATAAAGGCTGCCCGGCCCTAATTGTTTTAATAGTAATACTTGTTTTAACGTTTATTAACAGCTCCGCCTTTTATCCTCTCCTTTGCAAAGCGCAGGGAGAGGCTTAAATCCTGATCCAATCGGTAGTGCCCTGTTTGTTATCGTTTAGCTGGAAGCCTATCTCTTTTAAGCCCTCGCGGATCTTGTCAGACGTTGCGTAGTCCTTATTTGTTTTGGCTTCGTTGCGTAACTTGATCACCAGGTGCATCAGGTCGTCGGTATCTGCATTCTCGTTATCGTCCTGCTTTAAACCTAAAACATCATAAAAGAAATCGTTATACGTTTTCTTCATCCGTTCAAAAGTGGCTGCCGCTATCTCCCCCGAGTTACGGGTGGTAGCCGCATACGAGTTAATCCATTTGGATAAGTTGTTTAGAGCATCTAACGTTTTTGGCGAGTTAAAATTGTCGTTCATGCTGTTATAGCAGTCATCGCAAATATCATTTATCGCTTTATAGGTTTCGTCATCAACGGCAGTTAACTCATTCTGCTGCAACGTAACTAACTTTTTGGCGCTCTCTGCCAGCTTCTTGTAAAAGATCTCTGCCGCCTCTATAGCCTCGTTGCTAAAATCGACTGTGCTGCGGTAGCTGGCCTGCAAAAAAAAGAACCTAACCGTCATGGGGCTGTAGCCTTTTTTCAGCAGAGGATGGTCGCCGGCAAACAACTCGTGCGGTAAAAAACTGTTCCCTAACGATTTTGACATTTTTTGCCCGTTCATGGTAAGCATATTGGTATGTAACCAGTACGATGCCGGGTTTTTACCGCAGCAAGCTACGTTCTGCGCAATCTCGTTAGTATGGTGGGTAGGCATCAGATCGATACCACCACCGTGGATATCAAATTGCTGCCCCAAATATTTATTACTCATGGCAGAGCACTCGAGGTGCCAGCCCGGGAAACCCAATCCCCACGGCGACGGCCATTTCATCAAATGCTCGGGCTTAGCTTTTATCCAAAGGGCAAAGTCAAGCTTGCCGTGTTTTTCAGTTTGGCCGCCAAGGTTGCGGGTATTATTCAGCATATCCTCCAGTTTGCGGCCGTTAAGTATGCCGTAATCCTGGCTTTGGTTATATTTTTCTACATCAAAGTAAACCGAGCCATCAACCTCGTAAGCGTAACCTTTTTCAAGGATACCTTTTACCAGTTCTATCTGCTCGATAATATGGCCGGTTGCCGTTGGCTCGATGCTTGGCGGCAGGGCATTAAAAGTTTCCATCACCTTATGAAAATCAACAGTGTATTTCTGTACAATTTCCATTGGCTCCAACTGGGCTATTTTTGCTTTTTTAGATACTTTGTCTTCTCCTTCGTCGCTATCGCCCTCTAAATGGCCGGCATCGGTAATATTACGTACGTAGCGCACTTTATACCCAAGGTGCAGCAGGTACCTGTAAATAAGGTCGAAAGAAATAAAGGTACGACAGTTGCCTATATGCACATCGCTATATACGGTAGGGCCACAAACATACATGCCAACATGGCCTTCGTTAAGTGGCTTAAACTCTTCTTTTTTACGTGTTAAAGTATTGTAAACAAATAGTTTTTGTTCCATAAGCGCAAACTTACAATTTTAGGCGTGGAGTTTATTTTTGAAGATGTTATTTTAATACCAGTAAGGTGCTTAAAGGATAATGGTCTGACAATTTTTTTTCGATGATCTTGTACTCCGTTACATCAAACTGCGGGCTGGCCATTATATAATCTATCTGGTAATTGGGGAAATCTCCGTTATACGTACGGCCCAAACCAGCACCCTTTTCACGAAACGCGTTTTTTAAACCTTTTGCCATTTGGTTAACCGCGAAGGATGAAGGGGTATCGTTAAAATCTCCGGAGATAACATACGGGTATGGGCACTTTTTGGCATGTTCTTTAATGACGAACACCTGCTCGGCACGTTTTGCGAAAGCGGTTTTCAATTTCCAGCCAACGCGTTTTGTGGCCCCTATATCTGTTTTCCCTTTTGATGAGAGGTTACCCAGGTATTTATAGTCTTGCGGTTCAAACGCTATGGACTGTAAATGAACGCTGTAGATCCTCACCATCGCGCTATCCTTCTGCACATCAACATACACACACTGGTTTCCGCTGCCCTTTACTGACAGTTGTATCAACCCGTAAGCTTTTATTGGATACTTAGAAAAAATAGCCAGGCCTATGGCCTCGCTGGCGCTGGTCATGGTAGCCTCAAAATAATAATGTTCGGCACGCATTACTTTTTTGATAGAATCTATCATAGCGTATTGCCCCTTTTTTCGCGTAAAAAACTCCTGCATGCCTAAAATATCCGGTTGCTCCTGCCCAATCAGGTCCAATATTTCGTGTTTGGTAGAAATATCATTTTTCTCGCCGTATCGCTTAAAATCGTGCACGTTGTAGGTCATTACCCGTAATTGTTTTTTGGGAGCCGACTGGCTTGCCCCTTCCGGCAGGCGGATGCCGATATTATTGTTCAGCACGTTCCAGCCCATTAAAATGGTTATAAACGACAGGCCGATGAACCAACTCCTGCGGATGAGCCAGTAAACCATTATAATAACATTTGCCAAAAGTAAAGGCGGGTAACCAAGGCCAAAAAAAGCGATGGGCCAAAAGCTGCGGGGGTCTATATATGGCGCCAGGTAACCCAGCAACAGGGCGGCGCACAATGCATAATTTATCCAAAGGAAAACGCGATCAATAAAATTTAGCCCCTTCTGTTTAGCCATCATTATTGTTGCTTGCCCTAAATAAGATTTCTTTTTCTTGTTTGTTCAGGCTATCGTAACCACTGCCCGAGATTTTATCGAGGATGCGGTCAACATCTTCTTGCCTTGGCTTACCGGAAGCCTTACGCTGTGTGCCGCTACCACTGCTAACTACCGTCATTTTTGGTTTAGGCTCAAATAATCTATTGATCCAGCCTATCAAATCGCGCCCCTTTTGGACTTGTTTGATATAAATGAAACCAAACAATGCACCACCAAGGTGAGCAATTTCGCCACCTGCATTACCGCCCGCTATTCCTAAAAAGTCTATCACAACATAAAACAACACCAGCCATTTTAATTTAACGGGGCCAATAAGTATCAGCGATACGGTATAATTGGGCAATAGGGTAGCAGTAGCAACAACAATAGCCATTACGCTTGCAGATGCCCCAACTACAACGCCATTAGCAGCAGCATTTATATTTGTAAAAGCGGGGATAAGATTATAACACGCAACAAATAGCAACCCGCCCGAAAGCCCGCCGAGGATATATAAACCTATTGTGCGTTTATTACCAAGGTACTCTTCAAATATTTGACCCATCCAATACAACCAAAGCATATTAAACAGAATATGGAACACCCCTGCATGCATGAACATATAGGTAAATGGCGTCCAAAAACGGTAGGCTAACTTTGGCAAATAGGCCGGCAACAACAGAAATTCATTTGTATAACTTAATATGATGCTGTTGCCAAACCCTCTAAACAACTGCTCTATAACAGCAAATATATTTATAGCCAGATAAACAATTACGTTTATGCCAATAAGCAGGCTAAGTTTATTGCCCGATTTTAATAGCTTGTATTGGATATCTTTCCAAAGAGTCATAACCCGTATTTATATTGTTTAAACAGCTATTAATAAAAATTGTTAGGCCGTTTTATTCCCCAAAGTTTTATTAAAAGAAACCCAAATAGCGCACCACCAAGGTGGGCAAAGTGAGCAACCGAATCGCCGGAAAATTTCGCGACCCCTAAAAATAATTCCAGTACGATATAAACCGGTATAATATATTTTGCTTTGATAGGCACAGGGATAAACATGATCATCATTTCCAGGTTTGGGAATAGCATTCCAAATCCTACAAGTACGCCAAATATGGCACCTGATGCCCCCAAAATTGGCGAGTTGATAATGTTTATAACGCGCTGCGGATCAATGTTTCTCAAAACCTCCGGGTCTGCACCAGCAATCGTAAATGAGCCAATTAAATTATACAATTCCACCCCTTGAACTAACTGGTGTAACACCAATGCACCTATCCCGGTTATAAAATAAAAATTAAAGAATTTTCTTGACCCCAAGGCATATTCCAGCATCGGCCCAAAAGAGAACAAAGCAAACATGTTGAAGAAAATGTGGCCAAAATTGCCCGGATCATGCAAAAACATATAAGTAACAACCTGCCACGGATGAAAAAATGGCGAGTTGAAATAATAGGCGGACATATATCTCGCCATGTCGAACACCGAGCCAAGTGCAAACATGGCTACGTAGCATATTATATTAATGATAAGCAGGTTTTTTACAACCGGCGGCATATTGGCAAATGGTGATTGCATTTTGTGTACGTGTAAATATGGTTTAAGCTTTTAAGCTATTTTTCAAATCGTTCTGCTAATTCGTTAAGTGTAAAGGTACTAATTACAGGCTTGCCATTTAGTGCCAGGTTTGGCATTTGGCAGGCAAAAAGCTGATCAACCAGTTGGTTCATTTCTTCCATGCTTAGCTTTACACCCGCTTTTAACGCCGCATTGCGTGCCAGCGAGCGGGCAAGGTTATCGCGTTTATCTAACTTTAATATTGCCAGGTTGTTTTTAAAGCCTTCCAGTAATTGTTCCAGTAATTCGTTCTCGCTGGCGTTGGTAATATCTGCCGGGATGCCCTCTACCACAACGGTGTTACGGCCAAACTCGCGGATATCAAAACCAAGCGCGCGGATATCAGGTAACAGTTCTCTCAATAACTCAAAATCGGCGCTGTTTAGTGTAACCGATTGCGGAAATAAACTCTGCTGACTAACCCCGCTATGATTTTGCAATTGCTGCAAAAAACGCTCGTACAAGATGCGCTCGTGAGCGGCCTGCTGGTTTATCAGCATAAAGCCCGATTTTATCTGCGACAGTATAAACCTGTTATGCACCTGGAAGAACTGTTTCTCGCTGCTTTTGCTTATCTCCTGCTCGTTTATGGCAACGCTGGTTCCCCCGTGCATTTCGTGCTGCAGGGTTTCTTCCTTTTTGCTTATCTCGTACAAGGTATCCCAGTTGCGCGGAATGGCAGCTTGGTGAGTGTTACTATCGCGCAAAAAAGGGATCTCCTGCTCGCTAGTCCTTTTTTCGGATGCGAAGGGGTTAAAGTCCGGATTAAAGGCTATGGTTGGCTGTTTAATTTCATCAAAAGGCTTTTGGGTGATGAGGTGGCCTATGCTATTCTCCTGGTCAAAATCTAAAGTCGGAGTAATGTTATATTTACCCAGCGAGCGTTTCACCGCCGAGCGGATAATTGCGTAGATAGATTTCTCGTCCTGGTATTTTATCTCGGTTTTTGTGGGATGTACGTTGATATCTATCTTGGCCGGGTCTATATCTATAAAAAGCACATAAAGCGGGAATGTCTCGTCGGGCAGTAACTCCTGGAAAGCCGTTAGCACCGCGTGGTTCAGGTAGGCATCTTTTATAAAACGGTTATTCACAAAAAAGAACTGCTCGCCGCGGGTTTTACGCGCAAACTCGGGCTTGCCCACAAAACCGCGCAGGTTAATAATAGTGGTCTCTTCCTCAACAGGCACCAGGCGCTGGTTGTAATTATTACCAAACAGGTGCACAATACGTTGTTTCATGGCTGATGCCGGCAGGTGATAAACTTCCTGCCCATCGTGGTGCATGGTTAAAAACACTTGCGGGTTGGCTAATGCTATGCGCTGAAATTCATCAATAATGTGGCGCATCTCTACCGGGTTACTTTTTAAAAAGTTACGCCGGGCGGGCGTGTTATAAAAAAGGTTTTTAATACAAATCGAAGTACCAAAGTTTGCAGAACACGCTTCCTGGCTTATCACTTCCGATCCTTCTATCTGGATGCAGGTACCTAATTCATCTTCGTGGCGGCGGGTTTTTAGTTCTACCTGAGCAATTGCAGCAATGGAAGCCATAGCTTCGCCCCTAAAACCCATGGTGCGGATGGCAAACAGGTCTTCGGCCTTGCGGATCTTTGAGGTGGCGTGGCGTTCAAAACACATGCGCGCATCGGTAAGGCTCATACCGCAGCCGTTATCAATAACCTGTATCAATGATTTCCCGGCGTCCCTTAATATCAGTTGAATTTTATCGGCACCGGCATCTATCGCGTTCTCTATCAATTCTTTTACTGCGGATGCAGGGCGTTGTACTACTTCGCCAGCGGCTATCTGGTTGGCAACGGCATCCGGTAAAAGCTGTATTATATCTGGCATTAAAAATATTTCCCTTCCGGCACCCAAAACAGGTGCATCAATTAAGACGCTAAATTAATTATTTGATTGCATAACTTTACCCTTACATACTTGTATATAATATTTACATTAATTTATTTACATCTACCTGTCTATTAATATGAAGAAACTCTGGCCATTGCTGTTTTTATTGGTTACAGCATGTAAACAAAAAGAATACAACGCCGACCTGATCGTAAAAAACGCCCTCGTATATACTGTTGACAGCACTTTTTCTACCGCGAACGCATTTGTAGTAAGCAGCGGCAAGATAGTCGCCGTTGGTAATATCGATACCCTCGAGAAAAAGTACCTGGCCCACGAAGTGATTGATGCCGGAGGCAAAGCCGTTTATCCCGGCTTTATTGATGCACATGCGCATTTCATGGAATACGGCATGGGTTTGCAAAATGCCAATTTGGTGGGCCTAAAAAGCTGGGAGGCTACTTTAGATACCGTAAAAAGCTACGCCGCTCATAAAACCGAAGGCTGGATTGTTGGTGCCGGATGGGACCAAAATACATGGACTAACAAATCATTCCCTAATAAAGCCAAACTGGATTCCTTGTTCCCGGTTCGCCCTGTAATTTTGAGCCGGATAGACGGGCACGCGGCTATTGTTAACCAGGCAGCCCTGAATATCGCGGGTGTAAAGCCCGGCCAAAAGATAATTGGCGGTGAGGTAGAGACCGTTAACGGTAAGCTTACCGGCATCCTGGTAGATAATGCTGTCGGCATTGTAACCCGCAAAATCCCGGAACCTACCGAGCAAATGGTGCAAAGCGGATTGTTAGCCGCGCAAAAAAATTGTTTTGAAGTTGGCCTAACCACGGTTGATGATTGTGGTGTGCCGTATCAACTGGTAAACGTTATTGCCTCCTTACAACACAAAGGTGACCTTAAAATGCGCCTTTACCTGATGCTTGCCGACCAGCAGGAGAACTACGAATACCTTTTTAAACGCGGAGCTTACAAAACACCGGGCCTTAACGTACGCTCATTTAAAGTTTATGCAGATGGCGCTTTGGGATCGCGCGGGGCGTGTTTGCTTCATCCCTACAGCGATCAAAAAAACTGGAGCGGGTTTTTACTAAGTTCTAAAGCACATTTTGAAGAGGTTGCTAAAATGATTGCCGCAAAAGGTTTTCAAATGTGTACGCATGCCATCGGCGACAGCGCCAACCGCGTGATGCTTAAAATTTACGCCGAAAACCTGAAGGGCAAAAATGACAAGCGCTGGAGAATAGAACACGCGCAAATTATAGCGCCCGAAGATGTAAAGATGTTTGGCGATAATAACATTATTCCATCGGTACAACCAACGCATGCTACATCTGATATGACCTGGGCGGTTAAACGACTTGGTGCCGAAAGGTTGAAAAGCGGCTATGCCTACAAAAACCTGATGAAACAAAACGGGTGGATCCCGCTGGGGACTGACTTCCCGGTAGAAAATATAAACCCGATGTACACGTTTTATGCTGCTACCGAGCGTAAAAATTTACAAGGCCAGCCCGAAGGCGGTTTCCAGATGAACAACGCGCTTAGCCGTACAGAAGCCCTGCGCGGCATGACCATCTGGGCGGCAAAAGCCAACTTCGAGGAAAAAGAAAAAGGCAGTATAGAGGTTGGCAAATATGCCGACTTTGTGATACTGGATAATGATATTATGAAAGCCAAAGGCAGCGAATTGCCAAATGTTAAAGTTTTAAAAACGTATATAAATGGTGTTAAGGTTTATGAGAAAAAATAAGCAGCGTATCTACTTCCTGCTGCTATCCGGGTTTGCATTTTTTAATTCCGCATGCGCGCAAAACCCACCGTTAACGGGTAAAGCTTATGTGAAAGAACAGCTATTGGTTGAGCAAGCTACTGTTTTGCTGAACAACGAGAAGCAACTGATACCCCTGCAAAACCTGGAGGTGAAGAAGATTGCCAGCATCCACTTTTCATCAGCGAACAGCATTGGTTTTGATAGCCTGCTTAACAAATACGCCAAAGTTGATGCCTTTAACGGCAACGATTACCTCAGCACCAAATCATTAGAAATGCTGGCCCAGGACACCAAGTTTTACAATACCCTCATCATCCAGCTAACGGATAACGAGGCCAACAACCCGCGCATCATCAGCTTTATTACCGATAACCAAAAGATGAAAAATGTGGTGGTTTCTTTATTGGGAACAGGGCCCGCACTGGCTAAGCTGAATGACGTTTCGGCGCCGGTTATCTGGTCGGGCAAGGTATCGCAGGTAGCAGCTTTCTACAGTGCTCAGGCGATTTTTGGCGGGGTAGCTATCACACAAAAACTCACTAAAACATACTCGCCAAAGTATACTACAAATACGGGGTACCTTACTTCTAAAACCCGTTTGCAATACACTGTGCCCGAGGATGCCGGTATTAATGCTGATAACATGAAAGCCATTGATGCCATAGCACAAGAGGCCATTAGCAGTAGGGCCACTCCCGGTTGCGTGGTGTTGGTTGCTAAAGATGGCAAGGTGATCTTCAACAAAGCCTATGGGTCGCACACTTATGACAACAGCATCCCCGACAGGATAACCGACATTTTCGATATAGCTTCCATGACCAAGATCTCGGCTACTACCATGGAAGCCATGCAACTTTATGACCAGGGCAAGCTAAACCTTGATTCGACATTAGGCACCTACATGCCTATCACGCGAAACACCAACAAAAAGACGCTGACCGTTCGCGAATTGCTGGAGCACCAGGCAGGTTTGATCCCGGATATTTCTACTTTCGAGGTGATAAAATCAGCTGACCACAGTACCGATTCATCAGCGGCATTCCCGGTTAAAGTAAATGACAACTACTACGTGCGTAAAGGTTACTTCAACGAGGTGATGCTGCCGGCTGCCTTGCGTTCGCTGGTTAAAACCCGCGGGCAATATGTGTACAGCGATGTGGGTATGATATTTTTGCAGCAGATAGCCGAAGCCATAACCGCTACACCGCTGAACAGATATGTACAGGATAAATTCTACACCCCGCTGGGGATGCAAACCGCGGGCTTTTTACCGCTGTACCGTTTCCCGGCAAACCGCATCCCGCCAACAGAGGATGATAAAAAAGACCGTAAAACTTTAATAGACGGCTACGTGCACGACCCAACCGCAGCCCTTATGGGTGGCGTTGCCGGCCACGCAGGTGTGTTTGCAAGCGCGAATGACATTGCTATACTGTACCAGATGATGCTTAACCGCGGCACCTACGGTGGCGTACAATATGTTAAACCCACAACGGTAGATCTTTGGACATCCAAACAATCGCCGGTTAGTCGCCGTGGCCTTGGTTTTGACCGCTGGGACCCAATCGCCGACAGGCATTACCCATCCAAATTAGCATCAGACCAGTCATTCGGCCATACGGGCTTTACCGGCACCTGTGTATGGGTAGATCCTAAATATGGATTGGTTTACGTGTTCCTGTCCAATAGGGTACACCCCAACGTTGGCAGCAAACTGGGTAGCCTAAACATCCGCCCACGCATCCAGGATGCGGTTTATGAAGCGATACAGAAAGGAATGTAAAGCGCTTTTCACTCTTGAAGACAACGCTGTATTGCCCGCAAATTAAAGCATAAAGTATTGATTATAAGACACGTACTGAGTATAAAAAATAGAAATCGCTGATTATAAGGCAAATACAATTATTCATGGGCAGACATGGCCGTGAACGTGAACACGTTGCACTTACGAAGTACGTTTTAAGGCGTTTTAACCAGGTATAAATGGGGTAACAATTAAGAAAGTAGTTCCAAATTGTTACTCTAATCTATCCACTCAAACTTGGTATAAGGCACAAGCGCCTCGGGTATTTTGATTCCCATATCAGTTTGATTATTTTCTAATAATGTAGCTACAATACGTGGCAAGGCTAATGCACTACCATTAAGCGTGTGGGCCAATTGTGTTTTACCCTCTGCATTACGAAAACGTAGTTTCAATCGGTTACTCTGAAATGTTTCGAAGTTTGATACGGATGATACCTCTAACCAGCGTTGCTGCGCGGCGCTCCAGGTTTCCATGTCGTAAGTTAATGCGCTGCCGAAACCCATATCGCCACCACACAGTCGCAATACACGGTATGGCAAACCAAGTTTTTGTAATAGGCCCTGTACATGGGCACTCATGCCTTCCAGTACATCGTATGAATTATCGGGATGTACAACTTGTACAATCTCCACCTTATCAAACTGGTGTAAACGGTTCAAACCGCGTACGTGCGCACCATAAGAACCGGCTTCGCGGCGGAAACAAGGTGTATGCCCACAGTTTTTAACGGGTAGTTCATCAGCCTTTAAGATCACATCGCGGTACAAGTTGGTGATGGGCACCTCGGCAGTAGGGATCAGGTATAAGTCATCAACACCTACGTAGTACATCTGGCCTTCCTTGTCAGGCAACTGGCCTGTTCCAAAACCCGATGCAGCGTTAACCATCAATGGTACGCTTACTTCGCTGTAACCTGCTTTTTCGGCCTCATCAATAAAAAAGTTGATGAGCGCGCGTTGTAATTTGGCACCCTTATTTTTATACACCGGGAAACCTGCGCCGGTTATTTTAACACCCAGTTCAAAATCTATCAGGTTATATTTTGCCGCCAGTTCCCAATGCGGCAAAGCATTGGCGGGCAATTCTGGGATAGTGCCATTCTCCAGCACCACCTCGTTTTCTTCCGGCGTTATACCTTTTGGTACAGATGAATGTGGCAGGTTCGGCAGCTGAACAAGCGCTTCGTAAAGCTCTTTTTCAGCTTTTGCTAATTCTTCATCAAACTTTTTAATGCTTTCTTTTGAATTGCCTGTTTGAGATTTCAGCACTTCCGCCTCATCCTTTTTACCGGCTCGCATTAGTTCACCAATTTGTTTGGCAGATGCATTAGCCCTTGCTTTTTCCTCTTCTCCACCACGTTGCGCAACCGAACGTTCGCTATCCAGTTCAAGGATCCTATCTACCAATTCCGGCTGTTTAAAATTTTTTACAGCCAAACGTTCTAAAACCTGTTCCCTGTTATCGCGGATATAACTAACTTGCAGCATTGATTTTATTTTAAAAGGCAAAGATATAATTAGTTCATAGATGATGGTTCATAGTTAATGGTTTTTTGTAGCTGCAAAGCACCATTGGCAAACCCACATTTTTTTATGAACTATGATCCATGAACCATGAACGCTACCACACCATCCGGCAAACTATATTTAGTACCCACCCCCATTGGCAACCTCGAGGATATGACCTTTAGGGCTATCCGCATTTTAAAGGAGGCCGACCTGATACTGGCCGAGGACACACGTACATCGGCACCGATGCTAAAACATTTCGACATCCAAAACAAGGTGTTTGCGCATCATCAGCATAACGAGCACCAGTCCAGTAACGAGATCATCAAGTTTTTGCTGATGGGACAAAATATAGCGTTGATAAGTGATGCCGGTACGCCTGCCATATCCGACCCCGGGTTTTTCCTGGTGCGCGAGGCTTTAAAATTCAACATCCCAATAGAATGCCTGCCGGGCGCAACGGCATTTGTGCCCGCGCTAGTCAACTCGGGTTTCCCTACCGATAAGTTTTGTTTTGAGGGTTTTTTGCCATTGAAGAAAGGCCGCCAAACCCGCTATAAATTCCTGGCGACAGAAGAACGCACTTTTATACTTTACGAGTCGCCGCACCGTTTATTAAAAACGCTTGATGAAATGGCAACCTATTTTGGTGCCAACCGCCAGCTTTCCGTATCGCGCGAGCTGACTAAAATGTTTGAAGAAACTGTAAGGGGTACAGTTACCGAGGTTAAAACCTATTTTGAAACGCACCCGCTTAAAGGCGAGTTTGTAATATGCGTTGCAGGTGCCGCTCCTGCCGAAAATGATAAAAAGAAAAACAAATATGCGGATGATGATGACGAAGATTAGCGACTTAAAGTAATGGAAACAATTAAAAGCTTTGTTGCATATAATTTAAAGCAACTTAAAATAGCCTTCATAATCACTACTTCCATTATGGCTGTATTTATAGCTTGCATGTTGTTTTTCGGTTTGTCGAGGTATTCTTTATTCGATAAGATAACATTACCAATAGGATTTGGAATATTTGCAGGATGTATTGTCGTGCTAATGATGATTTTGATTGGCTGTATTAACTGGTTCTTCAGGGAAAGATACTTCAATAAACATTTAATAATTTTAATCGACCAATTTAACTTTAGTGTTCGCCCGTATCCAAAGTCGGTATGGGAGCTTACTAAACCTGCATTGTTTGGCACCTTAAATGGACAAGAAATGGTAATTGAACTTATAGAGCAAAAAGATCTGTTTATCGCTTATAAAAACGGAAGCAACGATTTCGACAAGAAATACGGGCTTATATATCGCTATAAAAATTTAAAAAAATTGGGCGTTGAAAATTTGGTTAAAGAATTAACGACCATTGCACAGGGCACTTAACAACAAATGAAAAAAAACCTACTACTCTCTATATTCTCCGGTTTACTGCTGTGGGTAGCTTGGCCGCCTACGCAATATACTACGTTCTTTTTATTTGTGGGCTTTGTGCCGATGTTGCTGGCTATGGAGAACATCATTCAATCGGATGTTGCCGGGAAGGGTAAAAAGATCTTTAACACCGCATTCATCGGGTTCTTCATCTGGAATACGCTTTGCGTTTATTGGGTGTACAATTCACTAAAAGTAATTGGCCCAATTGTAGCTATACCCATAACGCTGATACCTTACGCGCTTGGGCCGCTGTTAATGGCTACGGCTTGCTGGTTATATTACCGGGTTAGGCTTATCTCCGGGCGAGCAATTTCCTTGGTTGCCTTGGTTTGTTTTTGGATAGGTTACGAATACCTGCACCAAAGCTGGGACTTAAACTTCCCGTGGATGACGCTGGGTAACGGTTTTGCCACCTCACATAAATGGGTACAATGGTATGAATATACTGGTGTTTACGGCGGCACCATTTGGGTATGGGCCATCAATATCTTGCTGTTTCTGCTTTATATTGGCTTACGCGAAGAACAGTCTAAACAAACCCGAAAGAAGCTAATTATAAGTTTTACGTTGGTTTTGATCTTACCTTTAGGCCTATCGCTTTTCAAATACTATAGCTACAAAGAGCAGATAAACCCATCTAATATCGTGGTGGCTCAGCCTAATGTAGATCCTTACCTCAAAGCGGAGATCCCTGTTTATAATCAAATAGAAACGCTAACACACCTATCAGATTCTATTGGGCAGCGCAATACCGAGTACTTTATCTGGCCCGAAACAGCTATCTCGCAGGATATGGACGAAGACCATATCTATACCGAAAACAGCTATCTGCAGGTAAAAAAGTTTTTGAACAGGTTTAAAAACGCTAACGTTTTAACAGGAGGCGAAACACATAAATTTTACACCAAGCGAGCAACTAAAACTGCAAGCCCGTTACCGGAACAGCCGGGTGTGTTTTTCGATAGTTTTAGCGCGGCTATTAATATCGAGAATTCATCCAAAGTACAGTTCTATCATAAATCGCGATTAGTACCGGGAGCTGAGTCGTTGCCTTTTGGGAATGTTTTATCTTTCTTAAAACCAGCCTTTGAGCATTTGGGCGGCGCAACCGGCGCTTATGGGATTCAAACGGAACCAACCGTACTATACTCGCAAAGCGGGATAGGCGCCGCGCCGGTGATATGTTATGAATCTATCTATGGCGAATGGGTGTCTAAATACGTAAAACAGGGCGCACAGTTCATCGCCATTATTACCAACGATGGCTGGTGGGAAAATACTTCCGGTAAGGACCAGCATTTGGACTACGCCAAGTTACGCGCTATTGAAACCCGCCGCTGGGTTTGCCGCTCGGCCAATACGGGCATCTCGGCATTCATCAACCAGCGGGGCGATATTGTGCAGCAAAGCAAGTGGTGGGTGCGTACCGCATTAAAGCAGGACATCAACTTAAACTCCGACATAACGTTTTATGTAGCGTACGGCGATTACCTTCCAAAGATTGCGAGCTTTTTAGCCGTGTTAGGCATCTTTTTGATCGGGATTAAAAAGAGTTTTAGCCACTAAGTGGACTATCCCCTCTTCACTATAAACTCCATTAGATCCAGAATTGGCTGGCGGATGATCTTGCCTATATGCACATCGTTCTCTTCGCAAACGGCTTTTAACTCATCGGCAAAAACATAGGCAATGGAGCCTACAAAATGGCATTTGAACTTATCAAATTGTGGGTACGATTTGATATTGGTATCTACAAACTCCAACAAGCCTTTCCTTAGCAGGTCCTGCCCGTATTCTGAGGTACGGATCTCCGTTAAAAATTTAGAGAATGATGCCAGGTAAGAGTTACCGCGGGGTTTTTGATAGGTATTGATGATAACATCTTCCTTTTGCAGGTTATAAGTTGCCTTAAACTTATTGTTAATATCGTCGGGCATGTTGCCGTAAAGGTAATCTGTTACCAGGGCCTTGCCAAACCAGGTGCCCGAGCCTTCGTCGCCCAGTGCATAGCCAAGGCCATGCTGCCCGTCGTGGATGTCCTCGCCGTCAAAAAAAGAGATGTTTGACCCGGTGCCAAGCACGCAGCAAAAACCTTTCTCGTGCCCGCAGGTGGCGTATGCCGAAGCCAGCAGATCGCTGTCTACACTTACATAGGCGTTAGGTATTAATGTACTGATGGCGTTTGATACTATTTCGTGCCTATCCGGGCTGGAGCAGCCCGCTCCAAAAAAATAGATCTCGGTTATATCCGCAGCCATGGCAACCATTTCTGGTACCTGTTCCTGTATAATCTTTACTATTTCCTTTTCGGTTAAAAAGTATGGGTTTAGGCCGGCCGATTTAAATGCCTTGTTTTCTTGCCCTGGCACTGATAGCAGCCAGTCTGTTTTAGAAGATCCACTGTCTGCTACTAATATCATGTACAAAGTTCCTCAAGCACCTCGCGGGTAAGCGGCTTATGCACAAACTGGGCAACGTATTTATTGCTTTTTGAGTTGTTCATGTCGGTTGGGTCAAGGGATGATGAAAGCATGAAGATCTTCACCGCGTCCTTATTATCCAAATTAAGCGCTTCGTATTCCTTTAAAAACTCAAACCCACTCATCATAGGCATGCGGATGTCCAGAAAAATGGCGTCGGGCTTAACGCTGCCTTCGCGCAGGGCGTTTATGGCATCGTGTGCCGATTGTATTACAATTATATTATCTGCGAAGTTGGCACTTTCAATAATTTTGCGCGTAACAAAGTTGTCAATATAATTGTCATCAATGAGCAGGCATGTGTTGAAGTGAACAGGCATCGTTGTTCAAAAATAAACTTTTAAAGCAATTAAATATAGTTTATTGAATATTTATGCTGTTTGTTATTTGTTGCAAGGTAACCTCGGCCATTTTTGACTGATATTGCGCCGAAAAAAACTTGGATTGCGCGTCCAAATAATTCCTTTGCGCCTCGCGGATCTCTAACTGGGTGATGTTGCCTATCTTATATTTCTCTAACGAGATCTCCAGGTTCTTACGGGCAAGTTCCACACTGGATTGCCCAATTCTTATCAAATCTAAACCCGATAAATAAGCCACATAAAAATTACTTATCTGGGCTTCTACATCCAGCATTACCTGCTTTTGGCTCAGGTCGGCATTGGCAATTTGGAGTTTGGCATTACGCTCGCGCCGCCATTGATTAAGCCCGTCGAATATATTTACGGATGCCGTTAAGCCGTAAGCAAAACCGTGTGAGTTTTGGCTAAGTGTAAAGCCCGCGGGCGTTTTGCTATTAGTAAAGGTGTAGCCCGATGTTACGCCGACGACCGGATAACGCGTTGATTTAACCTGCCTTAAACTTATCTCGGCCAAGCGTTTATTTATTTGGGCTGATAATATATCGGGGTTTTGCGCCTGGGCTTTAGCAATGATGTCGCCCAGTATCAGTGTATTGTTTACCATTATGGTATCGCCAACGGTAAAGTCTGTTTGCAGGTTACGCACCAGCAGTTGGTTCATTTGGATCTTGGTTTGGCGGAACTGTTGCAACTGAATTACCAGGTTGGAAGTATCTGTGTTCAGATTTACCTGGGCATTGTAAACATCCAGCTTTGAAACCCGGCCCACTGTAAACTTATCATTAGAATAGCGCAGTTGCGTGCGAGAGATCTCGATAGCACCGCTTAAAGCTTTTATCTGCTCCGTTTGGCTGATAAGGTTGTAGTAAGTATTAATAACATTGGCAACCGTGCTTTGAATAGTATCCTGCAAGCGGATGGCACCAAGTTTATCCTGCTCTTTCAGCATATCGTAATTAGCGAACATGTTAAAGCCATCGAAAATCGTCCAGTTGAGGTTTACGCCGTAGTTATTATTGCTGTTATTGGCAGAAAGGTTGTTAACCGTACCATCGGTGCGGGTTTGCTTTATTTTTTGGTTACTGTTATTCAAAGCAGCATCGCCGGTAACTAAAGGCAAAAAGCCCGCGTTACCAAGCGTAACGTTATTGCCGGCTATGGTAGCGTTGTTTTGCGATAGCCTTATGTTGTAATTGTTCTTTAGTGCTATTTCAACGGCATCCTTTAGGGTAAGCAACGGGGCATCCTGCGCCCATGCCCCTGCAACGGTAGCACAGCAAAAGATCAAGCAAATAATTCTTTTAATATTCATGTTGCTTAAAGTTTTTCAATTAATAACGGAGCTTTTGGTTCAACTTCCTCTTCCGGCTCATGGTCGGGGTCGCGGCGGGTTTTGGATGCGAACACCATGTACATGGTTGGGATAACATAAAGCGTTAACACCAATGAGAACAACATCCCGCCAATAATTACAATACCTAACGATACACGGCTTTTTGCACCTGCACCTAATGCCAAAGCGATTGGTACGGAACCGAGCACTACTGCCAAACTGGTCATCAAAATCGGGCGCAAACGCGATGTCGCGGCTTCGACAACAGCATCATATTTACTTAAACCATGCTCCATCCGCTGGTTGGCAAACTCAACGATCAGAATTCCGTTCTTGGTTACCAAACCTACCAGGGTAATGATACCTATCTGGCTGAAGATGTTAAAAGTTTGATCGAACAACCAAAGGGACAGGAATGCCCCGGAGATTGCCAAAGGCACGGTAAGCATCACAACAAACGGATCTACAAAGCTTTCAAACTGTGCGGCAAGCACCAGGTATATCAGCAGCAAAGCAAAACCAAATGCAAACAGGATGTTTGATGAACCCTCGGCAAAATCCCTTGACGGGCCGCTAAGCGCGGTGCTAAAAGTATCATCCAGTAACTTGGCTTTGATGCGTTCCATTTCGGCAATACCATCCCCTACCGTTTGGCCCGGCGCAAGCCCTGCCTGTACCGTTGCCGATTTATACCTGTTAAAGTGATAAATAGACGGCGGGCTGGCGCTTTCGGCCACCTTCACCACATTATCTAATTGTACCAGGCCGCCTTTGCTGCTGCGTACGTAAACAGATTTAAGGTCTAAAGGCTGGTCGCGGTTGGCGCGGTCTACCTGGGCTATTACCTGGTATTGTTTACCATTTATCAAGAAATAATCTAACCTGCCGGCACTGTAATACAATTGTAGCGTCTGGGCGATATCATCAACCGAAACACCCAGGTCTCGGGCACGGTCACGATCTGTAGTAACCCTAAGCTCGGGCTTAGTAAATTTCAGGTTAACGTCCGATCCCTGGAAAACAGGGCTTTTAGATACCTCCGCAAAAAACTCGGGAAGCACCTTTCTTATCTTTTCAAAATCCTGGTTTTGGATAACATATTGCACGGGTAACGAAGTACGCGCGCCGCTACCACCACCGCTTATGGTTTGCTCCTGCACCACAATGGCGCGGGCGTCAGGCATTTTGGTCAATTTTTTATTTAGCCAGTCGGCAAGTTCCTGCTGGGTACGGTCACGCTCATCCGGGGCAACCAAACCCACACGCCCAAAGCCCGAGTTGGCAGAACCACCACCACCAAACGATGGCGATACGATCTCGAGGTTCACATTAGCTTCGGGGATAGAATCGGCAACCAGGTTAGCCACCTTATCCATATAGCGGGTCATATATTCGTAAGTAGCACCTTCAGACCCGGTAACCGAGTAACGCAAAAGGCTGCGGTCATCAAGCGGGGCAAGCTCTGACGGTGTTATTTTGAACAATACGCCGGTTAATATCAATGAGCCGCCAAGTATCACCCATGACACCCACGTTTTTTTCATGAAGTTAACCAGTGTTTCGGTATAACCGGTGGTCATGCCTACAAAGAAAGGTTCGCTCCACTCATAAAACCTCGATTTCTTTTGGTTTTTACGGATCAGCTTTACGTTAAGCATCGGTGTTAACGACAATGACACGAAGGCCGAGATCAATACCGCCCCGGCGACGACGACCGCGAATTCCCGGAACAGCCTGCCTGTAAAGCCCTGTAAGAATACTATAGGCAAAAACACCGCGGCTAAGGTTACCGATGTAGATACCACCGCGAAAAAAATCTCGGCGCTACCTTCAAAAGCCGCCTTGCGGATGGCCATCCCTGCCTCTACTTTTTTGTAGATATTCTCCGTTACCACAATACCATCATCTACCACCAAACCCGTGGCAAGCACAATACCCAGTAAGGTTAGGATATTGATAGAAAACCCAAATACATACATGATAAAGAATGCCCCTATCAGCGATACCGGGATATCTATTAACGGGCGGAAAGCGATAAGCCAGTCTCTAAAGAACAAGTAGATGATTATTACCACCAGAATGAACGAGATCAGCAACGTTTCCTTTACCTCGGTAATGGAGTTGTTGATGAATTTCGTATTATCCAAAGCTACTTTCACGGTAATATCGGGCGGCAGGTCTTTCTTGATCTGCTCTAAACGTTTATAAAAATCTTCTGCAATTTGTACGTAATTAGCTCCCGGTTGTGGCACAATAGCCAAACCAACCATCGGCACGCCGGATTCTTTCAACGATGTTTCCTCATTTGCAGAACCAAGGACCGCATAGCCAATATCATTAAGCCTGATAACGCGGTTACTATCGGCACGGATTATCAGGTTATTAAACTCTTTTTCAGTAGTCAGTTTACCAAGCGCGCGGATGGTGATCTCGGTATTATTACCTTCAATTTTACCGGCTGGCAGCTCCACGTTCTCGCGGGCCAATGCGGCACCAATATCGGTAGCGGTAAGGCCAAGCGATGATAGTTTATTAGGATCTATCCAAAGGCGCATGGCGTATTGGCGCTGGCCCTGTACATTAATGGTACTTACACCGGGGATGGTTTGCAACCCCTCCAGCAATACATTTTCGGCGTAATCATCTACCTGGGTGATGTTACGGGTGTTACTGCTAACGGTAAGGGTGATAATCTGGTCGGCGCTGGCATCAGCTTTGGTAACTACCGGCGGGGCGTTAATATCTTGTGGTAGCTGGCGTTGCGCCTGCGATACCTTATCGCGCACGTCATTAGCCGCTGTTTCAAGGTCTGCATCCAAATCAAATTCTACAGTGATGTTACTGGACCCAACCGAACTTGTTGATGAGATATTACGGATACCCGGCACACCGTTAATAGCTTTTTCTAATGGCTCGGTAATTTGCGACTCGATAACATCCGAGTTGGCACCCGAGTAATTTGTAGATACGGAGATTATAGGCGGATCTACCGAAGGGAAATCGCGCACCCCCAAAAACTTGTACCCAATTACACCAAATACAACTATCACAACAGATAAAACTGTTGCCAATACGGGTCTCTTTATACTTACGGAAGATAAACTCATATTGGTTATTTGATAACTTTAAGGATCTTCAACGGCGATTTAGGGCGGATCTGGATCAAGCCGGATACTACAATACTATCGCCGGCTTTAAGGCCATCTATTATCTGGATCTTGGTATCGGTACGCAAGTCGGTCTTCACATCTTTAGCTACCGCTATACCATTTTTATATAAATAGATCTTGCTGCTCTTCAGATCGGGTATCACACACTCGGTTGGCACCATAATGGTCTTGGGGATCTGGTCGAGCGTTAAATTAATTTTGGCGAAAGCTCCCGCTGTTAAAGCATTTTTGGGGTTTGGTGCTTTTGCACGTACTGTAATGGTACGGGAGTTGGCATCTAACGCGGGCTCAATAGCATACACCGTTGCCTTAAAGTTATCCCTCGAACTTTCTACCGTAAAACTAACCTTGCTGCCCGTACCAATAATTGGCAGGTAGCGCTCAGGTACCGAAAAGGTAACTTTTGCCGGGTCGATATTTACGAGTGTAGCAATTGATGTAGATGGCGAAAGGTAACCACCCGGGCTAACATTTCTTAAACCAATAACACCAGAGAACGGCGCACGGATCTCGGTACGGCTTATTTGGGCGCGCACAACATCTGCCTGTGCCTGTAAGGATTGCAGCGACGATTGCGAAGTTTGGTACTCCTCTTTGCTCACAGCTTCTTTTTGGTATAAGATCTTATTGCGGTTGTTGATATCGCGGGCAAGTACCATTTGCGCCTGGTATTGTTGTAAGGATGCTTGCAAATCCTGGTTGTAAACTTTTACCAGCAGCTGCCCTTTTTTTACACGGGCACCTTCGTTAAAATATATCCCGGTAATATTACCGGCGGTTTGGCTTATCAGGTTTACACGTTCGTTGGCATCAATGGTACCAGTGATATCTATTTGATTACTAACGGCGGTATCCTTAACCACCATGATATTAACCGATACAGGGCCGTTTTTTCGCTTGCCTTTACTGGCAGCAGCAGCGGAATTTTCCTTACCTTTTTTACTGAAGAATTTGTTATAAATTAAAAATGCAACAAGCAGCGCAAGTAACGTATAGATGATGTATTTTGCTTTCATATCTGCTTGTAATTGTTATTAGTACCCATTGGTCTATGTTTTTAAAATGCAAACCATATGTAATTATAAACTGTTAAAACCCGTGCATGTACCTAATTGGTGCAACACAAACAACAGCCATACTTGTTTGAACTTGCAATATTAACTGCTTAGCTATCAATTTGATTGCATGTATCAACCATTTTACATCACAACTGTTTTTGCCCCATTTATTTAAAAACATAAAATTTATAACTTGCCGCATGAAAAAACTGCAACTAACAGCACTGGTACTTTTAACCCTCTTTTTTATGAATGTAACCACGGGCAGCGCGGCTGGCCTTGCTAAAATATCGTACAAAGTTAGCTTCCCCGAAGCACAGGCACATTATGTAGATGTAGAAATGACCATATCGGGCCTGGCACAACCATCGCTTGAAGTTAAAATGCCTGTTTGGGCGCCCGGCTCATACCTGGTAAGGGAGTTTGCCAAAAACATCGAATCGCTTAGCGTTAGTGCTAATGGCAAAGTGGTATCTGCGCCCAAGATCAATAAAAATACCTGGAAGATAAATACTACCGGCCTTACGTCGGTAACGGTAAAATATAAAGTTTACGCTTTCGAGCTATCGGTACGTACCAGCTTTATCGATGTATCGCACGCGTTCCTTTCTACAACAGGCATCTTCCTGTTTCCTAAAGGCATGCTGGCACAACCATCAACTATCACTATAAAGCCTTACAAAGATTGGAATAAGGTATCTACCAGCCTTGAAATGGTTAATGGCGATGCATTTACCCGCACCGCCCCAAGCTACGATATCCTGTATGATTCTCCATTAGAAATTGGCACCCAGGATGTGTTTGACTTTGATGTTGCGAACACGCATTACGAAGTTGCCATGTACGGCGGCGGCAACTATGATAAAGAACGCCTCAAGAAAGATATGGCCAAGATCATCGAAGCTGAGGCGGCTGTTTTTGGCGAAAACCCCAACAAGCATTACACCTTTATCGTTCACAACAAATTACGCAACGGTGGCGGTTTAGAGCACTTAAGCTCTACTGTTTTAGGCGCTTCGCGTGATGGTTACACAAACGAACGTACGTACCACGGTTTTTTAGGTTTGGTTGCGCACGAGCATTTCCATCTGTGGAATGTGAAACGTTTACGCCCAATTGCTTTAGGCCCGTTTGATTACGACAACGAGAACTACACCACCAACCTTTGGATAGCAGAAGGATTTACGGCTTACTACCAAAACATTATTTTACGCTACGCAGACCTGTCAAATACCGAAACTTTCCTGGGTGATATGGTAAGCGATATCAACACGGTAGAAAACCAACCGGGTACCAAAGTACAGCCGCTATCAGAATCGAGCTTTGACGCGTGGATAAAAAGCTATCGCCCCAACGAGAATTCGTACAACACAGGCATCTCTTACTATGACAAAGGCGCGGTGATAGGTATGTTGTTGGACCTTGAGATAATAAACAACAGCGATGGTAAATACAGCCTTAACGATGTAATGAAGTACATGTACGACACATATTACAAAGGCAAAAAACGTGGTTATACCGATGCGGAGTTTAAAGCGGGTTTTGAGAAATTCGCGGGTAAGAACCTGAATGATTTTTACGCGCAGTACATTAATGGCTTATCTGCTATTAAGTATGATAAATACCTGGATTATGCAGGCTATAAGTTAGCCGATGAGATGGCATCTACCAACAATGCCGATTTAGGTGTCGCGGTTAATACCCGTAACATCATAACAACGGTTTTCCGCGATGGCGCAGGTTGGGTTGACGGGCTTAACGTTGGCGACCAGATCACCAATATTGATGACACCCCCGTTACCGACATATCTGCTATTAAAGGAAAAAAAGTGGGCGACAAAATTGTGGTGACTGTTAGCCGTGATGGGCAGGCAGTTAAAATACCTGTTACCCTAAAACGTAACGATAACGTTAAATACACCATTACCGAATTACCAAATGCTACACCGCAGCAATTAGCGGTACGCAAAAAATGGCTTAAGCTGTAATTAGCCGCTTATAGGTATCTAAGCCTCTTTGCAAATTGCAAAGAGGCTTTTTTGTGGGTACCATTCCTTTTAGTTGAAGGAAAAAAATATAAAACATTTTATATCTATTTAACATTGTATTAAAAAACCTACGGAAAAACATTTTAATACATTAACCATGAACTCTTTATTATATACGATAGCTGTAATTTTATTAATAGGCTGGGCAATTGGCTTTTTCTTTACTGCTGTGGGTAGCCTTATACACATATTGCTTGTTATTGCGGTTATATCCGTAATATTTGGCATCATCCGCAGGCCTACGGCTGTATAAACCATCCGAAAAATGATTTTAAGGCTGGGCTATGTCCCGGCCTTTTGTGTAAGCACACGATCCTCAACAAAATTGACCCAACCATGAAAATACCATTCACTCCACAATTACTTGGCGACCTGATAGAAAAGGGTTATACCTATGTTTTGGCAAGCACACATGACGACCCATCATCGCCGGCGGCGTCAAACATGGTTTTAAAACCTGTGCGCGAAAAACCAAAGCTTAACAACCTGCCCGATGGGTTTAACACTTTTTACAAAATAACGGGCGAGCCTATGCAGCTTGCTTGCGGTGTAGACGGGGTTACCATTGAAGTGGATTATGCCACGCTTAACCAAAACATAACCGGGGAGGATATTTTTGAAGATAGTTACTTTAGAATGAGCGAAGATTTTTTTCACCAGGTTTTAGATAGCCTGGAGGATTATGCCGTGATAACCACCGATAAAAACGGCGACATCAATAGCTGGAACAGTGGCGCACAGCGGGTGCTGGGCTACACCGAACAGGAGGCGATAGGCAAGTGCGCCGATATATTTTTCACCCCAGAGGATGTGGCCATAGGCGCCCCCGGATTTGAATTATCTACCGCGCTAAAAGATGGCCGCGCCATTGACGAGCGATACCATATGCGCAAAGATGGTTCGCGCTTTTGGGGCAGCGGCCTGGTGTTCCCGCTACAGGATGAGGATAGCAAACACCGCGGCTTTACTAAAATTATGCGCAACCTGCGCGAGGAAAAAGAAGCCCGGGATAAAGGACCGCTGCTTTAGCAAATAAAAAAAGGCCGGCTTGTTTTCACAAGCCGGCCAGGTATTAAAACTAACTGACTGATTATTTTCCTAACAATCCTTTTTTAGTGGTGATGAGTATCACACCACTATCTCCGCTTTTGCCATACAGCGAGGTTGCTGATTTATCTTTTAGTACGGATATGCTTTCTATATTGCCCGTTGGGATCAATTGCATTTTTTCCTGTTTGATGATTTCCCCATTAAGCACATATAGCGGGTTTGTACCGTGGCCGTTACGTATTTTTATTAAAGGTGCAACGTGACTTGTATCTACCCAATTATAACTTTTTACAGGTGTGTAACCTACTTTAGCTGGTTTATCATCATCGGCAGCCAAGGCAAAATTTATTGGGACAGTATAGGTTACTTTAACAGGTTCGCCTTTTATCTTTCCTGGTGTCCAGGCGGGGCTGGTGCCCATTATACGTAGGGCTTCCTGGTCTATATCGGCGCTTACGCCTCTAAGCACTCTGATATTTGCAAGTGAGCCATCCTCTTGAACCACAAACGCCAAAATAACACGGCCCTGAATATTGTTCTCTCTTGCATTTTTAGGGTACCTAACACTCATGCCAAACCATTTACTAAAGGCAGCTACGCCACCCGGAAATTCGGGCACCTGGTTTACCTTACTAAACACTTCGTTGCTATTTGTTACCTTACCTGATGCACCAATTTTATTGCCAAGTGGTTTACCATCCGCATCAACCTTAACACCGAGCGAAAAGGCTACAGGTACCGAATATTGCACACGTACCAACCGTTTGTTTTGTACACCCGGTTTCCATTTTGGCGAACCTTTAAGTACACGCACTGCTTCTTCGTCGGTGCCACTCCCTAATGATCTTATTACTTTAATATCTGATAGCGAACCATCTTTCTCTACCACAAAGGTCAAAACAGAGCGGCCTTCAACCTTGTTTTTCACAGCTTCGGCAGGGTACTTTATGTTTTTAGCTAAGTATTGGCTGAAAGCCGTTTGCCCTCCCGGGAAACTTGGTGATTGTTCTACCGCGCTAAAAATCTGGTTCTTATTCTCCTCAGGAATGGTATCAGCCGGGGCTGTAGGCAACTTGTCCTTTTTAGGGTCGTAAGTAACGATGGTTGTTTTGTAGGCAGTGTCGGCTAACACCGCTTTTGCAGGGGCTTCAAAAACCAGTTCTGCATGGTTGTGAATGGCATTTATAGCCTTACTGTTCTCGATAGTTGCCGATGAAAGTACCAGCATTAGTATAAATAGCGGTGCCGACAAGCCGTATTTGATAAGCTTTAGGCGCTGCGATCTGTTTTTTTGTAACATCATGATCCGTTTTTTTAGTAAACTGTGATTGTAAAATGGGTTAACTAATTGGTGTGCCGGCGTGGCAAACGTTTGGCTCAGTAATAACAATGCGTACTCTGCCTTGTTAGTACCTGCTTTAAGCGTATGCCTGTCGGCGATGTACTCGTGCACGTGTTTAACAGCAAATCGGTACAGATAAACCACGGGGTTAAACCAATTGATGATCATCACCGCTTCTATGATCAGCACGTCTGCTGAGTGGAATTGGCGGGCATGCACCAGCTCGTGTTTCTCTATAACTTCTTTGCCATCTATACCCTCGCTTACCCTTATCTTGTTAAAAAAAGAATAGGATACTGATGGCGTAGGGTCTTTAATTATTCGTTGTAATAGTATAAGTTGAATGATAAGCTTTAAAGCTAATATCAACACCCCTGCCGCGTAAAGCCCTACCAGCACCTGGCCTATGGTTATGGGGTTATCTTTTATGGGGGCAAGGTCTGTTATGGTGATGGCGTTACTACCGTAAATACTGTATTGAACTTTTTGGGTTATGAAAAGCCCCTTAACCCACTCGCTTTGTATCAGGGGGATAAAAAACGAAAGGATGGCCGTACCAACCAGGTACACGCGGTTAAGTTGAAAAAACGTTTCGCGGCGCAGCAATAAACTATAGAAGCCGAAAAACAGCGTCAGGTAAATATTTACCAGCAATAAATAATGCCACCAGTTCATAACTATTTGTCTTTTAGTTTTTCAATCAGTTTCATGATCTCATCGGCCTCTTTCAGGTTAATTTTTTCCTTGTTCACAAAAAAGGAAAGGATCCTGTTTACCGAGTTGTCAAAATACCCGCTCAGCAATTTATCGGCAGCAAAGTTTTTGTATTGCTCTTTGCTTACTATAGGGTAATACTCGTGGCTTTTGCCAAAAGCATTATGGTCTACAAAGCCCTTGGTTTCCAGTATCCTAATAATGGTTGATACCGTATTGTAGGCGGGTTTCGGCTCGGGTAAAACGTCTAAAACATCTTTTACGAAGCCTTTTTCCAGCTGCCACAGCACTTGCATAATTTGTTCTTCGGCGCGGGTTAAATCTTTTATTTCCATTTAATTAAGATGATTATTATTACGTTAGTACTAAGGTATGTCATATAAACTAATTTAACAACTAAACGTTTAGTTTATTTATTATTAAACTTTTATTTGTCTATTTGGTTCTCCAAAACAACCTATTATAAATGGATATTACATTTCACGGAGCTGCCCGTAACGTAACCGGCAGCAAACACTTATTGCGCTTACAGGACGGTACAGGTATACTTTTAGATTGCGGCATGTTCCAGGGGCTTGGCGAACAAACCGAAGATATGAACGAGCACTTTGGCTTTAACCCGAAAAGGGTTGACCACCTGATACTCTCGCACGCGCACATCGATCATTGCGGGTTGATACCCCGTTTGGTCAAAGAAGGTTTTGAAGGGCCTATATATTGCACGGCTGCTACTATGGACCTAGCGAGGATCCTGCTAATGGATTCGGCCAAGATCCAGATGCAGGATGTAGAGTACAGCAACAAGCAGCGAAAAAAGAATAACCAGCCCCTGCTGGAAGCGTTATATACCGAAGAAGATGCTGTTGCCGCATTAAGCCAGTTTAAGGTAGTTGACTACCACAAGGAATACCATATTAATGAGAACCTTAAATTTAAATTTACCGATGCGGGCCACGTTTTAGGCAGTGCCGCAGTACACATTGCCGCTACCGAGAACGAAAAAAAAACATACATAACCTTTAGCGGCGATGTTGGCCGCTACGGCGATCTGCTTTTAAAAAACCCACAAACCTTCCCGCAGGCCGATTACATTTTACTGGAATCTACCTATGGAGACAGCCTGCATAAAGATATTGGCCCTATCGAGGATGCTTTATTAGAGATCATCAAACATACCTGTATCGAGAAAAAAGGGAAAGTAATTATCCCTGCGTTTAGCGTTGGCCGCACACAAGAACTTTTATATGCGCTTAATGCTTTGGAATTGAAGGGTGAACTGCCCGATGTACTTTATTATGTAGATAGCCCGCTATCAGAAAAAGCTACCCAAATATTAAAGGATCACCCCGAGGTATATAATAATGATGTTAAAGAAGTGATGAAAGTTGATGCCGACCCATTTGGGTTTAAGGGCCTGAAATTTATCCAGTCTACCGAGGAATCTATTGCTCTTAATAATGATGTAAGGCCTTGCGTTATTATATCCTCATCCGGCATGGCAGAAGCCGGGCGCGTGAAACACCACATCAAAAACAACATTAGCAATCAACAAAATACCATATTAATGGTAGGCTACGCCGAGCCAAACTCATTGGGCGGCAGGCTTGCCCGCGGCGAAAAAGAGGTACATATTTTTGGCGAACAATACCAGGTGAACGCCGAAGTGCAATCCATCAAAAGCATGAGCGCACACGGCGATTATGAGGATTTGCTTCATTTCTTATCCTGCCAGGACCCTAAGCTGGTTAAAAAACTGTTTCTGGTACATGGCGAGTATGAAGTACAGCAGCACTTTGCCGAAAAGCTAAAAGAGATAGGCTTTAACAATATTGAAATACCTTATCAGCATGAAAAGGTGGTTTTGGATTAATTTGAATATTACTTATAAAAAAGAGCCTGCTAAAGCAGGCTCTTTTTAGTTTGGATCAATTAGTTAATGCGGTGCACGGTTAAATTATCATAGTAGATATAATCTGTTGTGTTGGCTGTCCAGTAGGTTTGGCTGCCACCACGGAATGTATGGAACGTTAGCTGGTCTATCATTCTTTTAGAATCGTTGGTTGTCCAGCGGATATCCTGGTCGAGTATCACCGTGCCATTTATCACGATCTGTACGTGGCCATCGGTATTTGAGCCTGTGTTGCTTTTAATATAAAGGTGCACGTGGTACCATTGCCCTTTAACCAACGCACCGCTTGTTGGGTAGGTTTTGCCAAAAGTATCCCCAAAATTATTCCCTGACGACGGCCCGCCGTTCATATCCTTATAATACAAGTATGGCTGAAAGTAAACGCGGTTGGGGTTAGAATCGGGCGAGTACCACATCAGGCGCAAGGTGCCGCCATTGCCATCCCAAGCAGCATCGCCGCCGGTGTTGTGCTCGCCTATCCCAAAGCCAAAGCCCACTTTACCACCCCTGCTCCAGTTAAACTGGCTATTGAACTTTACGTCGTAATCCATCTCATACGCCGAGCCTGACTGCAGTACGCTATTAGCAACAAGCCCACCTGCACCAGATAATTGACCCGGAAGCAAAGTAACCCGGCTCCCTACGCCATCTTTGCCGTTGGTAGTGAAAGCACGGCTATCGTTCCAGCCGGTAATGTTACCAAAATCGGTGGTGGCCTGGCCGCTGGTGTACGTTGCCCCGTTGGTGCGGTTATTCCAGTTGATATTTAAATTGCCATTAACGGCATCCACCTTTGTTGTTCTGCCAATGGCCGATGCCTTATCCGTGGCGGTTGCAGGGGTTTTTTGTTTAGTATCCGCTTCTTTTTGGCAGGATGAAAGCATTAAACCTGTTAAAGCAAAAATCACCCCTGTTTTTAGGATCTGGTTTTTCATAATTATGATTTTTAAATTGGTTTCACATTTACACCGATACCACAATTAATTGCATAGCAAAGCCATTGTCCTTCTTTTTAAGAAAACCCACATAATTTAAAGATCACTTACCAGCCTATGGTAGTGTAGGAAACAATTGATTAAACTGCAAAGCAACAGGTATCGCTTAAATCAAATCTATTTAATTAAAGGATAATTAAATTAAACCAGGGCGGATTTATTCACGAAATCGTATTCGTAAAATTTCGCAGGTCAGGGCTTTAGTGACTTCGACATTCTCCAAAAAAACAAAAGCCCAGCATTTCTGCAAGGCTTTTAAAGGACGTTATTATTTAAATTACAATCTAAAATTAAGCAAAAAATACGGCTACCAACCCTCGGTAGAGTGGCCCGCCAGAAGCTGCACTACTATTAAAGATGCCGGCGCAAAATACACCCCGCCGCCTGTACCGCTATGCCATTGATTTGAAGTGTCGTTATCAACCCAAACCTGCCTACATCATAAAATCCGGTTACGCCAAGTTCACCGGGTAAGATATACCCACTAATATCTGCCAGTTTAACACGAGCCTGCAAATTATTAAAGGCAATATGCTTGCCTGCAATCTATACTGTAAGTACCCCAATAGATTACCTTGCTCACCTAAAAACAACAACTGGTAAAAAGCTGGTTTACCTAAACTAACCCCACCGCCAATACGGTCATAAATAACTACCGAGCCGCTGCGGGTTAGCTTTTGATACCATGTACCTCCAGTTTTAACTGCGCGTATGAATCCGAGAACTGTTTAGCCCACCAGCCATTATAAAATACGTTTTACAATGTGAGCAAATAAAAAGGGGGTAACTATATAGTTTGCCCCCTTTAATTAACTGATCAAAAAAGCATTAAAATTTATCAAAGAATAATTTAGTTTCTACCTCGTCGCCGCCAATTTTTGATGACGCGTCGTTATAATTCACAGTATTAACATTCTGCTCGCTAACCGGGTAAGTAAAGCGTGTTGGGAAACCGCTAACAGGGTTTGCAGGTGCCGCTAAAACAGGATAATCCAATCTCCTGTTCTCTATCCATGCGTCCCATCCCCTATTGTATAGGGCAAGCCATTTTTGGTAACCTATTTTTTGTTTGTAGGTGCCTGTAGCGGTAGCGTAAGCCACATTGGGCAACGCTGTGTAAGCTGTAGCATTTACCGCGCTACCACCCCAATAAATTATAGAAGCGGTTATAGCTTTAGTATAATGGTCTGCAGCAGTACCGGGTACATTGTAACCACGCTCAACAGCTTCTGCAAGGTTAAATTCTGTTTCAGAATAATCCAATAATAAGCCCGGGAAGTCTGGTGCAGTTAATTTGGTACTTGGTTTAGAGAATGCATCGTAACTATTTTTGGTGCCTGGTCTACCACCCGAATATCCACCCGACGCATCTGTAGTGAAGTACAGGGCACGCCTTGGGTCTGCTGATGTAGTTAATTGATCTATAAACGTTTTTGAAGCTATAAAATCAAGCCTACCGCTTTGTACCAGATCTACCCAAACCGGGTTGGTATTTGGTGGGTTAAGCGCAAATTTAAAATTAGCGTTATCGTCGTTGCTGGTAAATACACCTGCCGCCACGGCCGATTCTACAACAGCTTTGGCTTTGCCGTTGTTTGCATCGGCCAAAGTGATACCCATTTTTAGTTTAAAAGTATTTGCAAATAACTTCCATTTACCCACGTCGCCGCCGTAGATCTGGTCGGCATTATCCAGGCTCTGAGCTGTGGTTATGTTGGCGAGATCAGCATCTAAACGGGTAAGCAATGCTGTATAAACGGTTAAAGCGTCATCAAACTTAGGGAACTTGTTATCAATATTAAGTGCTTCGGTATAAGGGATATTGCCAAATGTAGTTACCAGGTAATAATAGGTATATACCTGCATTATATCCGCGATAGCGATATCTGTTTTAATGGCATCTGCCGATAACGTAATTGACTTTGCAAAATTTGCCTTTGACTGTTCAAAAGGTTCCAATACATCCCGGTAATAAGCATTCCATATGCCATCAGGTATCTTGTTATCCTTAATGTTATAGTTACTTTCGGTAATATAAGTAGTTTCCTGCCATTGCTGTTCTATAAGCCTGAATGTATTTAAATACACATTTGACGATGATAGCGTACTGGCTAAAGTATTTTGAGCTTGTGTAAACAATGCCGTAGCCGGTACCGACGACGGTTGCTTCGGATTATTGTTAAGGCTGGTTATATCTTTGGTGCAGGCCCCCAGAAAAAGCAAGGGTAACACTGCTGTAATTATTTTTTTCATTGAGGTAAGCATTAGAAAGTGAATTTAGCATTTAGTGAAACCGTCCTTACTGTTGGGTAAGCACCAGATTGATAACCCTGCAAGTTACCCGAGCTTAGGCTTTCCTCCGGATCTGCATAAGGCAGGTTTTTGTGAATGATCCATAAGTTGCGGCCTATTAAAGATAGGTCGATACCTTTTACAGGCCCCAGTTTAGAAACAAAACTTTGCGGGAAGCTATAAGAGATAAGCGCTTGCCTTAATTTCACGTAACCGGCATCATAAACAAATGCTGCGTTAGGGTTAGTTTCGTAACCGTACAAGCCCGAACCGGTGTTTTCTACACGCACTTTATTTGGCTGGCCGTTGGCATCAACGCCCTTAACAATAACACCACCACCTTGTGCAATTGGCAGGCGCGATGGATTGCCCAAATCGTTTAAACCCGCAGTTTCGGGATATAAACCGGTATCAAACCCGTAGTAAGTATCAAGCGAGAACACGCTACCACCTTTACGAATATCGATCAGGAAGCTAAATGTTAAATTTTTGTACCTGAATGTGTTGTTGATACCACCTATCCATTTAGCGTTGCTGTTGCCAATAACATTATTTGCCGTGCTGGTTTGTAAGTAATAACCATCATCGCCAACAACCCTTTGGCCATCTTTATAAATAAAGTCGGTACCACGTATGGTTCCCAAAGGCTGGTTTAAACTGGCGTTGATTGTTACACCACCCTGGAAAGAGCCCAGTTGCAGGTTTTGTGCCTGCTGGCCTGTTGCATCTGTAAACAGTTCTAAAACCTTACTGTTATTTTTAGTAAAGTTCAGGTCGATTTTCCATGAGAAATCTTTACTCCTTATCGGCGATCCGTTCAGCGTTAACTCGATGCCTTTGTTTTGAACCGTACCCGAGTTAAGGTAAGCCGCGCTATATCCGGTAGCCGATGATATAGTAACCGGTATGATCTGGTCAACAGTTTTATTTACATAATAAGTACCATCAAAACCTAAGCGGTTGTTAAAAAAGGATAACTCTAAACCAAACTCAGAACTACTTGTACGCTCCGGTTTTAGGGTTGGGTTATTTTTGGTTGAATTAACAACGGCCTGCGGCGCACCATTTATAGGTGTGCCTATAGTATAAGTATCAATGGTGCTATATATTGGGGCATCATTACCTACCTCGGCATAGTTAGCTCTTAACTTACCATATGATAGCCAATTGTAGTCTTTTAACAACTCAGAAAATACAAAGCCTGCTGAGATGGCCGGATAGTAATAGGCATTGTTACCTTTTGGCAGTGTTGAAGCAACATCACGTCGCAAAGTACCATCAAGCGTATATGTATTTTTCCAGGTTATAGTAGCACCTGCATATAAGCCGTTCACTTCTCTGCGCTGGTCGGCTTCTATAGGCGCATCTGGTGTGTTTACCGAGTTTGATAAAGCATAAGTACCCGGCACTATCAAGCCGCCGTTGGTTATGGCAAAAATATCCTGATAACGCTGTTTCCTGATATTTGTACCAAGCACACCTTTCAGGTTAAAATCGCCAACAGTTTTATTCGCGCTGGCTATTAAGTCAAAGTCGGTTTCGTTCCAACCTGTGTTACGCCTCGAATAACCTGAAACGCCGGTTGTACCAACAGCACGCCTTTCTTCCTGTAGCTGGTTCCAGTTATCTACCGTAACCCTACCCAAAATATTTAACCAGCTTGTAGCTTTATAATTTAACGATACATTGCCAAAATAGCGGTTACGGCTGTCCGTTTCAAAATTTTGATAACGGCCAAAGTATGGGTTATCCCAGTAAATGGCAGTTGGGTTATCAAAGTTGCTTAGGTTCCAGGTAGCGTTACCGTTTTCGCCTTGTGCAAGGCTATTGTAATACGCGTTTTTCAATTGTTTAATATCGGTATTAACCTGCCACCACTGCCTAAAGTTACCTACAACGTTTTCAGATTGGTAACCTGTTCCGTAACGGCCCAAGCCATCGGTACGGGTATAATCGATAGAAGCTGCGGCAGTTAATTTATTGGTGATATTGTATGATCCCGAAAAGTTAATAGCGTTTTTAAGTATATTGCTGTTTGGAAGAATGCCCGTATCGTTATTACGGGTATAACCTAATTTGAACGAGCCGTTATCGCTGCCATTAGTAATAAATAAACTTTGGCTGTTTGATATAGGTTTTTCAAAGAAAGTACTTGGATCATTAGCTGCAGCTACCCAGGGGGTTGCCTGGCCGTAGGTAGACAACCCTTTGTAAAAAGCGTTCCATTGGTAAACTTTTAAGTTTGGGTCAAAAGCAGCACCATATGATGCATCTTCGGTTAATGGGGTAACCAAATCTGGCTTGCCATCGCCGTTTACATCCCTGTACCAGAAGTACCCGGTTGGGTCTTCGTAACCCGGCCCGTAGCCACCGCCATATTCTTTTTGATATTTAGTAAAGGTTGATTTATCAATAGCCCCTACACCTACACCTGTATTAAAAACAATGCCTAAACCCTTTTTAGCTTTTTTAGTAGTAATAAGAATTACACCGTTAGAACCCTGTGAACCATATAGCGCGCTTGCAGCCGCACCCTTTAGTACTGTAATGGATTCGATGTTGTCGGGGTTGATATCCTGTATTGGGCTACCGTAATCATACCCGCCACGCCCGCTTCTTTGATCTGCAGAGTTAATAGTTGAGCCGGAAGGTGCGCCATTATTAAAAGGTACACCATCTACTACAAATAATGCCTGGTTTGAATTAGCTATAGATTTTGCACCACGTATAACAACGTTTGTTGAAGAACCCAACCCATTATTTTGTCTAATCTCAAGCCCGGATACTTTACCTGACAAACCTTCGACAAAATTTGAAGAACGGGTTTTGCTAACTTCTTCGCCCGACACCTGCTGGGCCGCGTAGGCCTGTTGGTTACGTGTACGGGTTAAACCAAGTGCACCGGTTACCACAACCTCGCCAAGTTGCCTTGCCGATGGTACAAGCAATACATTCAGCACAGGGCCTGTTACTGTTAACTCTTGTGGTGTATAACCAAGAAAACTAAATGTTAAAATGGCGCCGTTTGGTACCGATAGTGAGAATTTACCACTGGCATCGGTTTGTGTACCTGTAGAAGTACCCTTAACACCGACGCTTGCGCCTATAACGGCCAATCCGTCATCTTTGCCAGTAACCTTTCCGGTTACCGCAATGTTTTGTGCCTGCAAAAGTGATATACCATACCACATTAAGCAAAGCGTTGTGAGGAGAAATTTTTACATAAATAGAGTGTTTGTTTTTACAATTAGAATTTCGGCATATGTAGTTGTTATTTAAAAGTTAAATTTAGAATAATTTTTATGGAATTTTTAACCAAAGCAATACTTTATTTAAAGTTTATCAACCAAAATAAACTTTGGACAGGTAATTTTAAGTCGAAAGCATTAATATTGTTACAGAGCAGCATTGCCCAATTACGCTAGCTGCTTTAGAAAAAGTGCGGTTATTGATGGCTAAAGCGAAGCTTGTCTTTAAAGGCAACGATAAAATATAATTGTATGTAGTGAATGAATTAAAGAAACTCCCAGGCACCTCCAGCAGAGTTGGGGGTTAGGTTTGGTAATGTTTACTGAACCTGACCTTTCTTATTATTTGAAGTCAGCATTTGCGGCTTGCATTAATGGCATATTAAATGCGTTTCGCTACCCTTTTGTAGAGCGCCAAACAAAATAGAAGTCCCAAAAAAGCTAACCCACATCCTATATATTCCGGGGATGTATAGCCAAAGCCCGCCGCTATGGGAAGACCACCCAGATAAGCCCCCAACGCGTTACCAAAATTTGAAGTAGCCTGAAGAACAGACGAAGCCAGCATTTCGGCCCCTTTTGCTACTTGCATGATAAGGATTTGCATAGGTGCTATTACAGCGAAGCCAACGGCCCCTGTTATAAAGGTCATGGCAACAACGGGTAACTAATAACGGGCGATTAATGCAAAGGCAGTTAAGCTGAGCATCATAGTAAGTAATAAAACGCCAGTAGTAACTAATGGCGAATAACGGTCTGCCAGGCGGCCGCCAATAAAGTTACCTGCGGCCATACCCAGGCCAATGATGACCATGATCACCGTAACCATACTGCCGCTAAACTCGGCAACGTGGGTCATAACGGGCGCAATGTAGCTGACCCAGGCGAAAAAACCACCCGTTCCAATGGCCGAGATTCCTATAACCATCCATAAATCCGCTTTTCCAAAAATGCTAAGGCTGTCTTTAAAACTTGTTGCCCCTGTCGGTTTAAGGGGCGGAAGCCATAACCGAATGCAGAATATGGCGATCAAAGCAAATAGCGCAACCAGGCCAAAAGAAAATCGCCAGCTAAAGTCATGCCCTATATACGTTCCCAGTGGGACACCGATAATATTAGCAACAGTAAGTCCGGCAAACATCACCGATACGGATCGTGCCTCCCGTCCAGGCTCCGCCAGCCTGCTCGCTACTACTGCGCCCATGCCGAAAAGAGCGCCATGCGGCAACCCGGCCAGAAAACGTGCAGTCAGCAATAAACCATACGTGGGTGCGATAGCAAAGAGCCCGTTAAATACAAACACCATCATCATCAGCCCAATCAATACTTTTTTTGGTGGAAAATTTCCTGCCAAACCAACCATCAACGGCGCACCTATCACTACGCCTAAGGCGTATATTGATATCAGGTGTCCTGCTTCTGGAATAGAGACATTTAGCGTTCTGGAAACATCAGGAAGCACGCCCATCATCAAAAATTCGGTCATGCCGATGCTCAGTCCGCCAATTAGCAGCGAAACCAGACTAAGTTTAATAAGCGGGCTTTTGTCTTTATTATTCACCATTTATATTTCGCTATTCTATCTCCGGCTGCAAAGAAACATGGAATACAGTTATGGTGCAATAACTCATCCAATTATATGTAAATTTTGCAACTTTTCACCCTAATCAACCAGGCTTCGACCAGACGTGTAACGGGGAGCACTTATCCCACAATGATTTTAAGATAAAGGGGCAGGGGCATTGTGTAACCAGTTCAAATGGGCTGAACTAATCAAAAAGGCAGACGATGAGCAAGAAAGAGACCGCGAAACTATTAGCAGCACAAACAGCCGGACAAGAGAAACCTATGGAGCACTTACAGGCATGGGTTTGATATAAGTGACGACATCGATGATGAAGCCATTCATAGCAGGAACAGGCAAAAAAAAAACAGGCAAGAGCGAATACGAGATAGCCGATCGCTTCGGCAGCCGGCTGCTTTCGCAAAATTAGCATCGCAGAAAATAGTAAAGGGTGTATAAATCCAATGATAGGATCGGGGCCCTTGACAGTTTCCCTGCTTGCTGCTCAGGTTTTTTTAAGCCCTGCAATGCCTTGGTGTGTTTTTACCTGTCGTGATTGAGGGGAAGGTTCAATCATTCCCCTGTCACACAAAGTCAATTCCGAATTTGACTACCTCCGTTAGCTAATATACGAAGGCGATTTGATGTCTAAAAGTTATTGTCGAAGTTTGAGCTGTTATAACCGCTACGCAGCTTGTACAATTCTTACTTGATCTTTTCCGCAATTTAACAATAAGTTAATACTGATAATCTACCTTTATACAAAGATTTATTGCCTTATATTATCAGATAGGCAACCGGAGCCCGCCTTGTTTTTTTTAATATTTATTTTGCAACAGGCTTATTATTTAATCAAAGTCCGGCAGTTGAATTTAATTCGCGTTAACTATGTCACCAAGAAAAATCCTATACCTATGCGCCATATTCTTTACATATAGCAGGTTAGTACAAGCCCAAGATCTAGCCACGGTTGAAAGTAAAAGAGTAAGACTTCCAAACGGATGGTCATTAACACCAGTCGGCAAAAGCTTGCCGCTTGGAGATTTGCCTTTAAATATTGCGGTAAGCAAGAGTCACCGTTACGCTGCGGTTACAAACAATGGGCAAAGTGTTCAGACCATTCAGCTATTGGATGCCAAAACCGACCGGGAACTAGATAAGGTATTGATAAGTAAGGCTTGGGGAGGCTTGGTCTTCAGCACAGACGATCAATCGCTATACGCCTCCGGTGGCGATAATAACTGGATTATCCGGTATGCTATTACCAATGATAAGCTGGTGGCAGCCGATACCATTAAGCTTGGCGACGCCTGGAGTAAAAAGTCTAATTCGACATCTATTTCACCTACAGGCCTGGCGCTTGACGATAAGCGGGGAATTCTATACGTAGTTACTAAGCTTAATAACAGCCTTTACGTTGTGGACCTTAAAACGAAAACCATCCGGCAGCAGATCAAACTACGCAGCGATGCTTATAGCTGTCTGTTGTCGCCCGATCTGTCAAAACTGTATATCAGTCTTTGGGGCGACGATAAAGTAGCCATATTTGATACGAAGGTAAACAAGTTGCTTAACGCTGTAGCTGTAGGCGATAATCCTAACGACTTATGTATATCGCGTAATGGGAAATATCTATTTGTGGCTAATGCCAACGATAACACAGTATCGGTAATTGACGCACAAAAAGTGAAAGTACTCGAAACGCTTAATACAGCTGTGTCTCCTACAACGCTTAGCGGAACAACCAGTAACTCAGTAGCTTTAAGCAAAGACGATAAAACTTTATATATTGCCAACGCCGATAATAATTGTCTGGCTGTGTTTGATGTATCAAAACCAGGATCCAGTAAGTCACTTGGGTTTGTACCAACAGGCTGGTTTCCAAGTGTCGTGCGAGTTATAGATAATAAACTGTATATCGCCAATGCTAAGGGCTTTTCGTCCCTTCCTAATCCGCACGGACCTAATCCGGCGGCTAAAAATCAAACTGTTTTGTCGCATGCCGGAGATCCTTTTCAGCCGTTGCGGACTGAATATATTGGCGGCGGGTTATTAATGGGCACACTAACCATCATTCCCGCACCAAGCGAAAAGGCACTGTCAGTGTATTCACAAGCCGTAGTTCACAACACACCGTACCATCGGGAGCAGCAAACGGATGCTGATGGAGAAGCTGGAAACCCTGTGCCGGTTAAAGTGGGCGCTGGATCACCAATTAAATATGTCTTCTATATTATTCAGGAAAACCGAACCTATGATCAGGTGCTTTCCGATATGCCCAAGGGCAATGGAGATACCAGCCTGCTGCTATTCGGTAAGCACATTACACCTAACCATCATGCACTTGCAGAAAACTTTGTGCTGCTGGACAATTTTTATGTAGATGGTGAGGTTAGTGCCGATGGGCATAACTGGAGCCTTGGAGCATACGCAACCGACTACATGGAAAAGAACTGGCCTACCAGTTACGGCAATCGTGGGCCGGGGGCCATCGGCCTGACTGGCAAAAACAAGCTATACATTTGGGATCAGGCTAATCGTTCCAATATTTCATTTCGCACTTACGGCGAATTTATCAACGCGGACAATACACCTCAAATACCTGTATTAAAAGATCATTTTGCTAAGGCGTATCCTACCCGGGACCTGCGTGACCCGGATACACTGCGATACCAGGCATGGGAGCATGATTTTGACTCATTAATGCGCAGTAATGCTCTACCCAGGCTAAGCACCTTGCGCATGCTATCTGACCATACTGAAGGCACCACTGCCGGCAGGCCTACACCTTTTGCTCATGTTGCTGATAATGACCTGGCTGTTGGCCGCGTGGTAGAACATATCGCCAAAAGCCCGATATGGGAAAACAGCGTGATCTTTATTGTTGAAGATGACGCACAAAATGGGCCAGACCACGTAGATGCCCATCGTTCGCCTGCCTATATTGCTGGCGGCTTTGTAAAGCGCAATTTTGTCGATCATACGATGTACTCTACTTCATCTGTGCTTCGTACTATTGAACTGATACTTGGTTTGCCGCCTATGACCCAGTATGACGCATCAGCTACAGCTATGTGGCGTTGTTTTAGTAAAACACCAACTAGCGCAACGTTTAAAAGCCTGCCATCTAATATCAACCTTAATGAACTAAACCCTAAAGGCACGAAATTAGCGGCTATGGCTAAAGGTCTTGACTTCTCTGCAGTTGACCGTGTACCTGACGAAATCATGAACACGATGATATGGAAAGCGATCAAAGGAGAAAATGCAACTGTTCCTTCACCTGTACGCGCAGCCTTTGTAAAGGCCATCACCAAAGCGGATGACGACGATTAATGAAAACATGTTATTATTCTTCCCAAGAGCTTAACCCCCTCCAAAGTGGTTGGACTTTGTCCCGCCTCTTGTATATTTTATGACAAGTAGCCAGCTTTATTCGCTTAAGGCTTTATCTGGTGGTATTATCGAACAATGGTAGTATATCGCGGTGGAGTTTTTACTAAATATTAACGGTAAAACAACGCTGCAAAAATAACGGTGGATGCGCCGTTGGGGGTAGCCGGAATGATAGATCTTGAATTGATCCTGTTGGCAGTTTTCATTATTTATCAAGATCGGATTTAATATAAAGTTACAGAAACCTTAACTCGCAGGTTATATTTAAAGGCGTACTTGCACACCATTAATTACCGATGAAGCATATTTTTTTTTCAATATTTTTTCTGATAATTGCCATTGCAGGCTTTACCCAAAATATTGCACCAAGCCGTAATTACAAACTAATTACAGGTGGTGATTGGGTTAAAGCCAAAAACTATTATCTTCTTACATTATTAGAGCAGGATAAAGAAACCGCTGCGCTTTTAAAAACCGACGCTATTTTATCTAAAATCACCCGAGATAAGGTTGCCAACCTGCAAACATCACTTGCTAATTGTAAAGATGCATCGTGCCTGCCCCTTGTATTTAAATTTACAGATGAAGAAATACAAATTGTAAGCAACCGGCTTAGTGCGCTTTATAAAACCGGCAACGCACTTGATCGGCTTGTGAAAACCCAAATAATGCCATCCGGTACTTATTATTTATATAACGATTTAACGCCTGTGGAACTATTGGTAAAGGCCTGGCAGCAGGATGCCGCCGCCATAAATTATACAATAGCCGTATATGCCGAAGGTAAAAAGCCAAATTATGCCGCAATTGATTCCATTAGTTTTAACGTAAAAGCTAAAGCATACTATATATTGATGTATGATTGCAGCACAGTAGTACTACAGGATGTTAAAACCGCCCGCCTGTTTTTTGAACCTGCGCTGCAGGCAGCGTTAACTTATTTAGAGGTGAATGAACGCCGTGACGCTGCCAATTTTGAACCCATGACCACGACAGTTAATCAAATGGCTTATAACCGGGTGAAACTGATTGAGTGGGATAAATATCCGTATTCGCACATATTGGTACCAGGTGCCGGACCTGACAATTTAACCTCGCCCCTAAGTGGCGAGGGAATGCTGCGCTGCCGTTTAGCTGCAACGCAATACCGTTTAGGAAGGGCGCCTTTTATTGTAGTTTCCGGCGGAAGTGTACACCCGTTTAAAACCAAATATAACGAAGCTCAGGAAATGAAGACGTACTTAATAAAAGCGCTGCATATTCCGGATAATGCTATCATTATTGACCCACATGCGCGGCATACCACAACCAACATTCGTAATGATGCCCGGTTGATATTCAGATATGGTATTCCCTTTAACAAACCCGGTTATATTGTTACGGATAAGTACCAAGCCGATTTTATAATGACCATGGCTGACAGATGCCAAAAAGAACTAGGTTACGTGCCTTACAAACTGGGCAAGCGCATATCAGAAACCGAATTGGAGTTTTACCCCAATATTGAATCGTTGCAAATAGATGCAGATGAACCACTTGACCCATAGCACTTATGATGAATAAATATATCGTGTGTGTCACTCTGGTTGCCTTAGCTACAGTTGCTTTTGTAAGTGATAAATATGCTACTAAACTCAATCGTGCCATAACTATTGATTCGTTAGGTGCCTGCCAGGGTGTATCTTACCAAAAAGGCCGCATCTTTTTATATGGCGACCGCGATGTTGGGATAATACGCGAATATAAGATGGTTCATGATAGCCTGACATATCAGCGTAAAGAAGTGAAACTTACACAAAGCGGGCAGGATGTAATAAACCACCCCACAGGGATTGCTTACAATGGCAGCAGCCCTGTTTTTATAGGTAATTCTATCCGGCTGAACACCGAAGGCACTAAGTGGCGGGCTGTTATTTACTGTGTGGACTGGAGCGGCTTGTTAAAAACCGGTACGCTTGATGGCAACCTGATTAATACCATTGAGGACGATGCCTGCATACAAGGCACCCGCCCCGAATATGTAAAGTATAACAAGAAATGGTACGTAGCCACAGCCGATTATGGCGACCATGGCAATGAAGTGCGTTTACTTGACCCTGAAAAATTAAAAAATGCCTCAAAAACAAGCAATGCAGGTGTTGTTTACAAAAAGTTTACATGTAGCCCATGGGTACAAAACCTGCACTGGATAGCCGATAAAGGTGTATTAGTGCTTGTGCAAAACAAAATAGAAGGCCGCCAGTGGCGCTTTACTTACATTGATTTAAAAAAGTCGATAGAAGCTGGCAAACAGGTTATTATAAGCCAGGCCGACAATATAGACCGGGGCGATGAATTGGAAGGTTTTGCGTTTACTGGTAATAAGGGCATAGGTGTAGCGGTCACCTCATCACGGAAGAACAATGTGAATTTCGTATCTATCGTCAATTAACCTTTGGGCACAATGGTTAATACAATCTTAATTTTTAAGTAGCATTGGCTTAAGATAGCACGTGTAATTTTGTTGCGGGAATCTTATTAATAACACCGCCTTGTTGTCATTATTTTAATGATAGGTATGGATTGTTGTGAAGTCCCAATATGGTTACCCTTAATCTCAGTGCCTATGTAATACGCTCAACTCATTCAATGGCAACAATTTAAACCGGTAGCTGCGCTAATAATACTCCGGCGAAACAATCGTTAGTCCGTCCACCAAAGGGATATAATTTTTAGTGTCATTTCTCTCACAATCAATTTTTTAAATATGAATAAAAGGATTACTCATGATCTTTTAGGCAGGTTTTTGTTAAAACCGGTTTTACTTTTAATGATCATGGTGCAGGCGCTTAATGTAAGCGCTGCAAATACTTATAAAAGGATAATACACCAGGCGGTACAGGTTAACGGTACCGTAACAGACGAAAATAATTTGATCTTGCCAGGCGTATCAGTACGGGTAAAAAACACCACCCAAGGTGTAACCACTGATGCTAATGGTAAATACATCATTTCAGCAGAACAAGGCTCGACATTAGTATTCTCTTTTATTGGTTACTTATCGCAAGAGGTACCTGTAACGTCGGCCGTTACTATCAATATAAAGCTTATGCCACAGGCCAATATGCTTCACGAGGTTGTAGCTATTGGTTACCAAACCATTCGCAAAAGTGATGTTACCGGTTCAATCTCCAGCGTTAAAGCAAGCGATCTGAACTTGTCTGCACCAAACTTAGGGCAGGCGCTGGTGGGCAAGGTGTCAGGTGTGCAAATCTCCCAAACAGGCGGCGCGCCATATACCAGCCCCAAAATTAGGGTTAGGGGTGTAGGATCGTTTAACGCCAGTTCAGATCCTTTGTATGTTATTGACGGTTTTCCGGCAGGTAACGATATTTATATTAACCCGGATGATATAGAAAGTATAGATATCTTAAAAGATGCTGCTTCTGCCGCTATTTACGGTTCGCGCGCCTCTGGCGGTGTGGTATTAATCACCACCAAAAAAGGTAAAGAGGGTAAAGGCAAGTTCGAGTATAGTGTTCAAACTGGTATTGACCAGCTTGCCCATAAGGTAAAACTGCTTAATGCAGATCAGGCCGCTTTATTGGTTATTGATGGTCGTAACAACGCCTATCACGACCTTTGGGTTAACACCGGCCATACCTGGACCGATGCCATGTATTCTGATAACAATGCTACCCGCGTCAGTAACGTAGGTAATACAGGCAGCGTAAGTATCCCGGATGGTTTATATGATTTTACTTCGCAAAGCCCGGTTAAGCAAACGGTAAACACCGATTGGCAGGATGAACTGTATCGCAATGCGATTTTCCAAAAGCACAACCTATCATTTTCAGGTGCATCAAACGGTATCCGTTACTTTGTAAGCGGTGCATACCAAAAGCAAGATGGAATTATTATCGGTACAGGCCAAAACCGGGTAAACTTCCGTACTAATGTTGATGGTGATGTAAGCAAGAGGATCCATATTGGTGCAAATATATCTTACACTCAAAATAATAACAGGGAAACCCAGGAAGGCCGTTTTGACCACAGCCCTATTCTTGGCGCGCTTATTTACATGCCTTACCTGCCTGCTTATAATGCCGACGGCTCTTATCAAACAAATGTTGAGGCGGCCGGTTCAACGCAATATGGCTACCAGGGTATTGAAAACCCGCTTGCACTTGCCGATCGTATAAAAATTACAAGGAAAGGGTATCGTAGCCAGTACTTTGCCAATGCAACTTACTATATATTGCCAGGCTTTAATTTTAAGACCAACCTGGGTACACAAACCTACACCGAAAAGTATGATTATTACTATCCAACTACATTAAGTAGCGGTGCATTCGCTCCGGGATCACAACAATCGATACTCGCTGCCAATGCAATAGCATCAAACCTTACTACGCTTGACAGGCTTGCCGAATTCACCTTAAATTATAACAAACAGTTTGGTAAACACCATTTTGATGCCCTGGCCGGCTACACTGCACAACGTGTTACCAGCGATTATATAAGTGTAAAGGCAAACGGTTTTCAAAATGATAATATTCCGGAAATATCAAACAAAGGTGCGCTGGCGGCTAACTTTAGCTTAAATTCGGCTAACAAGAGTGCTTATACCTTGCTGTCTTATCTTAGCCGCGCTAACTATAATTATGCAGGTAAATATTATTTAACTGCGTCGTTCCGTGCCGATGGTTCATCCCGTTTTGGCCCGGCAAATAAATACGGGTATTTCCCATCAGTAGCAGCGGGCTGGGGTTTATCTGAAGAAGACTTCTATCACAACTTCCTTGGCGATCAGTCTACCGTTAAACTGCGTGCAAGCTGGGGTAAAAGCGGCAACTTCAACATCCCTAACTATGCTATCCAGCAAACACTGGGAACGCCATCCGGTGCTGTGTTAAACGGCGGGACGGCAACAGCAACCTTCCCGGGTGGTATTAAAGATAACGCGCTAAGCTGGGAAACCACTTCACAATATAATTTAGGTGCTGATATCGGTTTGTTTAAAGGCCGCCTATCTATCATCGCAAACTATTACTTAAGTTACTCTTATAACTTATTGTATAACCAGCCAATTTCTGCAATATCCGGCAGTACAACTATTTTAACCAACCTGCGTGATTCAAAGATCCGCAACACCGGTTTTGATTTACAGTTAGATGGGAAAATCATCAGCAATAAAGATTTTACTTTTGGTGCGAGCGGTAACATTTCATTGAACCGTAACAAGGTTGTAAAGCTGCCTGCTAAAAACACGCTTATTATTAACGGTGCAGAGCGCTCATACCTTACCAGCATTACTACCGAAGGGCAGCCTATTGGTATGTTTTACGGTTTAAAAGTTGGTGGTATAATTACTGCTGACAATCTGGGTAAAACAGCGCCTTCGGCTTCACAAACAAACCCCGCCAAAATAGGCGATCTGTGGTTTGTAGATACAAATAAGGACGGTGTGGTAAACGATGCTGATAAATCCATCATTGGTACGCCATATGCAAAGTTTACTTACGGCTTTGCAATCAATAGTACCTATCATCATTTGGATGCCAGCGCATCTTTTAATGGTTCATATGGTAACCAGATTCTTGATGGCCAAGATTATTACTTGTATAACTTGGAAGGGTCAGGTAACCAATATGCTGATGTAGCTAATCGTTATAGAAACGCTGCTGAACCGGGTAATGGTACTGTTTACCGTGCATCACGTGCAGGTACACAAAGTAACAGCACACGTTTATCAACCTTTTACCTGCAAAATGGCTCTTATCTACGTTGTACCAACATCACTTTGGGTTACAGCCTGCCTGGTATTTTACAAAATACTTTGGGTATAAGTAAAGCGCGCATATATGCAAGTGTTGTAAACGCATTTACGATAACCAAATACAAAGGCTATAACCCGGATGTTGATTATAACTACTCCGGCGCTGCAACAAACAGCACCCAGCCGGTCAACCTTGCTCCGGGTATAGATTATGGCGCTTATCCGCTGGTTAGGTCTTTCAACTTAGGAGTTAATGTTACTTTTTAATTATCATTTTATAAAAAGAATAAAAATGAAAAAGAAATTCATAGCTATTACTTGTTTAGCCGCATTGATAGCCGTAAGTCCGTCTTGTAAGAAAGACTTCTTAAATGAAAGCGACCCGAATGCTATAACGGTTGACGCCAGTTATAAATCACCTAATGATGTATTGTTAGCAGTAAATGGTATCTATCAATCCCTACGCAGCGGCAATAACGTTGGCGAAAGCAGCGATTTATGGACCGATCAGCGTTCGGATGATACAGGTACGCAGGATAACCAGTCAAACTCAGGTGAACCTTTCCAATTCGGTAATTTTTCTATACTGCCAAGTAACACTTATCTAAAAAGCCACTGGGTATCCTTATATACAACAGTTACCCGTGCCAATGTGGTATTATCACATATTGATAAGGTTACCTTCCCGGATAACAATGTGAAACTGCAATATGCAGCCGAAGCAAAATTTTTACGCGCATTTACCTATTTTGAATTGGTGCGTTTATGGGGCGATGTTCCGCTGGTAACTAAAGAACTATCTTCTGCCGACGTTGCTGCAGCAACTTTCCGCGAGAAACAGGCAGTTGTTTACCAGCAAATTGTTACCGATTTAACAGATGCGGTTAACAGCCCCTTACCGAATCTGCAAGCCCCAACCGGACGCACATCGAAGGCTGCTGCTAACTTTTTGTTAGGCCAGGTATACCTTACTATGGCGACTACCTTAGATGCGGCCAACCGTAACGCCAATTTAAAAAACGCAAAAACGGCGTTGATGGCGGCATACAATATGCGTGCTTTTGGCGACCTGAGCACGATCCCATATACGGATGTATTTGATGTATCCAAGAAAACAAGCTGTCCCGAGCTAATTTTTCAGATTGCCAATATACAGGGCGATCTGAACTTCAGCTCATCAATTGCGGCTAACTTCCAGGCTAAAGGTGAAACTGTCAACTCACAAAAAGTATCATCGGGCGCTGGTTATAACGTTACCCATGATTTGATCAACGACTACGAAACCGGCGATCCTCGTATGGCGTTTTCTGTCAAATTCGCTAATGATCCTATTGTAAAGGATTGGTTTGTTACCAAGTTCAGGGACGTGAGTAACGGTGCCGGTATTAACGGTTACGGCGGCAACGACTGGATCTTAATGCGCTACGCAGATGTTATTCTTTCGTTAGCCGAAGTAAACAACTATCTTGGTGACCCGGCTACCGCAATTAGCTTTTTAGATCAGGTGCGTAAGCGTGCAGGTATGCCTTCTTACGCCGTATCAATGGCTAACAGTGATTATGCAACAAAATATCCATCACTTAAGCTGGCCATTTTGCATGAGCGCCGGGTCGAATTAGCCTTTGAGCACCACCGCTGGTTTGATTTGTTGCGTACCTTTACTACAGAAGAATTAGTGTCCTATTTCCACGCCAAAAAACAAACCGATTTTGGCTTGGCCCAGGCGGCAAACTTTACTACTAAAGACAGGTATTATCCAATCCCTTTTGATGAGTACAAACTCGATCCTGTGAAAATGTATCAAAACCTGGGCTATTAATCCCGGCAAATAAATAAAAGGAGGGGCTAGGGTTCCTCCTTTTTAATTTAACTTAAACCACTTTTCATAAATAAGAATGAAACGTCATCAAATTATTACCAGTATAGCCATTGTATTGAGCACTGTCAATATAGCTGCTTCACAAAGCAAAGTATTAGTAACTGCACATCGCGGCGACTGGCGCAACGAACCGGAAAATTCATTACGGGCATTTAAATCTGCCGCGGCAATGGGGGTGGATATTGTGGAATTAGACCTTAAAAAAACTAAAGATGGCGTAATTGTAATTATGCATGATGGCACCATTGATCGAACCACCAATGGTAAAGGCAAACCTGCCGATTATACATTCGACGAGATCAGGAAGTTTGGATTAAAAATGGGATAGGCCGGGTAACCGGTAACGTGATCCCTACTTTAAAAGAAGTGATGCTGGCCCTTAATGGAACGGGCGTTAAAGTAAACCTGGACAAAAGTTACGATTATTACGAAGAGGCTTTTACCCTGCTCAAAGAAACCGGTACGCTTAAACAAGCTATTTTTAAGGCCGAGGTTACTTATGATCAGTTAAAGCAAAAATATCCAAAGCTGATAGACTGTATTATTTACATGCCGGTGGTAAATATTGACAGGCCCGAGGCTAAACAAATTATTGTTGATTATCTTAATAACATGAAGCCCTATGCTTTCGAGCTAAACTTCACAAAAGACACATCGGCCATATTAACGAACAATAAGTTTATTACTAAAACAGGTGCAAGGGTATGGCTTAACTCACTTTGGGCTTCGCTAGATGCAGGGCACGATGATGATACGGCTGTTGAGCAGGACAATAAAAAAGACAGTTGGGATTGGCTTATAGTACATGGTGCAACCATTATTCAAACGGATAGGCCGCAAGAAATGTTAAGATATCTTAGAAAGAGGGAAGTGCATAAATAACTGAAAATCGGCTTCGATATTACACTTCCTTCAATAAAGCCTATACAAAACTTTATTAGCAGTTTCTGCTCTGCTACCCAACACGGACAAAACAGCAACTACTTTAAGATAAATATAAAGCTATTGGAAAGACTGATCACTTGATTAGTAGTAATAATAGGGGCAACGATGGTAAGATTTCAATGACTTATGATAATTTTACTTTAAACATCGAATCCAACTCTCGTGGCGACATTAGTGGCGTACAGGTAAGCTATAACTTAAAAACTACTAAACAAATAGACGCTGATATAGCTAATTTAAAGATGGTGTACCGGGGAATAAAAATGACAGCAAATGAGACATAACAAAATCTTTCACTAAAAATTTAAGTGATAATTATCGGCTTGTATATTTTGCAGGCGCATCAACTTATAATGGGCAAGTTACAAACTGTAGTGTAACATACTATTTTCAGTAGAAGTACTTGATAATCTCATCTATTTTGCGATATTTTATATAATTAATCAAATCATTAACCGGTTGGTTGCTTGCAAAATTTGCAAGCGATTTGCAAACACATTGGTAGGACGAAAAAGTTAGGGGCAACAAAAAACCCCTTAGAAGTTATCTAAGAGGCTTTTGTTAAGTGGGAGTTACTGGGTTCGAACCAGTGACCCTCTGCTTGTAAGGCAGATGCTCTGAACCAGCTGAGCTAAACTCCCTTCGTTTTGGGATTGCAAATATAGGAATTACAGGCAATTCGTCAAAAAAATATTTTAAATTATTTACAATTAGTAGATATACAGCAATTTGCATTTTATTACATGGCAATATTACGGCTACCTCTGGGGTCTTCGGGTAGAATTTCCATCTCCGGGTACTCAACATAATCGGCGTACCATTGTATCGCGCCCACAACGTCAAGTGCATCATCGGCAGTAATATTAATGGTTTCGAACGCGTAAAGTTTATCGTTGGCATATCCAAATAATTGTATCTCGCTTTCGCTGGGGGTAAAACGATCTTCGGTGAGGCAATACACACGGATCTTTAAACCGGTATCACGCGAGTGTATCACATCCCTGCAAGGGTTGTTAGGGTCGGTAGCCAATAAATACACATTGTGATCCATACTACTTTTAACATTGATACTTATAATAAGTTTCCAATATTTTATTAAAGGAATGTTAATGCAAAACTGTAGAATCAAGAGATAAAGCTTCGGGGAATATAATTTCTACACTGTGAGAAGCCAATTCCACAACAAATTTTCGGCACAATTTTAAAAGCTTTGTTTTTAATCAAATAAGGCACTTTTGTACTTGGGCATCAGGTTTGTATATATCTTAGCAACCCTTCTCAAAGGGAGTTTTTCATAGGTAGATGTAGGGCCGAAATACTGCGAGAGTTTTTCGGCCTTTTTTCCCTGAAGAATCTTTCACACTCCAATTTGCTATAAACGACAGTTTCTAAAATCCGAGTTAAAACTTTGCCCGTAAATGGCTGTATTATAAGTTATATATAAACTACTAAACATCAACTTTATGAAACCAGAACTCAACCCATCAGCAGGCGAGGCAAATATGGCCAGAAGGTCGTTTTTGCGCTATGCGGGTGCAAGCGCAGCGGGTATAGCTCTTATCGGCTCTGCAGCATCATGTAAAAAAGACAGAATAATAGTAAACCCTACCAATGGCATCGACATCGGCTCGGGCGATATAGGTATATTAAACTATGCGTACGCACTTGAACAATTAGAGGCGGCCTTTTACTTACAGGTAATAGCAACACCTTACAGTGGTATCAGCTCAATGGAAACCAATTATCTTACAGACATTCGTGACCACGAGGTTTTACACCGCGATTTCTTTAAAGCCGCTATCGGCGCTAAAGCCATCCCAACATTAACCTTCGATTTTTCTACTATTAATTTTAGCAGCCGTGCTTCGGTATTGGGTGCAGCGAAATTATTAGAAGATACAGGCGTAAAAGCGTATGATGGTGCCGGTTATTTAATTAAAGACCCGGGTTACCTAACCATTGCCGGTAAAATTGTATCGGTAGAAGCAAGGCACGCTGCTTTGATATCTAACCTTATCACTCCGGGCAGCTTTGTAGGCGACGACCAGATAGATGCAGACGGATTAAACAAATCAAATACAATTGCCGAAGTACTGGCAGCTGCAAGCGGTTTCTTTAAAACCAAGGTAAGTGCAGTTAATTATAATTATACAGCTAAATAATCAGATATCATCATGAATTTATTTAACATAATAGACGAAATAGAAAAAGTTGATCCGGAAATACGCGATAGGTTAAACCCACGCCGTGCCGCTATCAAAAATATAACAAGCTTTGGTTCAAAAGTAGCTGTTGCTGCTATGCCATTCGCAATTGGTACCATGTTTAAAAGGGCATACGGCCAAACATCAACATCTGTTGTTGATGTTTTGAACTTTGCTTTAACATTAGAACACCTGGAAGCAGCGTTTTACAATGCAGGTGCTGCAAAATCAGGTTTGATCCCCGCTGCTGACAGCGCTTATCTAAACCTGATCAGGAGAGACGAAAACGCTCACGTTAAATTTTTACAAGGCGTTATCACATCTTTAAAAGGTACGCCGGTAAGCCCTGCTACTTATGATGTTACAGGTGGTAACAATAAAGGTACCGGCCCGTTCCCTGATGTACTTACAAACTACGCTACATTTTTAGCGGTTGCACAGGTACTTGAAGATACCGGTGTACGTGCTTACAAAGGCCAGGCGCCTAACCTAATTGGTAACCAGGCTATTTTGACCCCTGCATTATCTATCCACGCGGTAGAGGCACGCCACGCATCGGCTATCCGTAAATTACGCCACGATTTAGGCCAGGCGCCTAATATCAGGCCATACATAATTAGTTCAGCCTCTTTAGGTAATGATACCGGTATTGCTGCTGCTAATAACAACTATGCAGGCGAAGAAAACGTAACACAGGGTGGTGTAAACCTTGTTACTGCATTAAAGGTATCGCAAGCTGTTGCCAGCGCATCATTTGATGAACCATTAACTAAAGAGCAGGTTGTTGCATTAGTAGTTGGATCGTTTATAGTTACCAGCTAATTGATATTAATACTGATCTTATAATGAGGGGAGACCGGCGTAATGCTGGTCTCCCCTTTTTTTATTAATAGGCTGGGCAATCGGCTTTTCTTTACTGCTGCAGGTAGCCTTACTCATGTTGCTTGTTATTGCGGTTATATCTTTAATATTTAGCATCGTCCGCAGGCCTACGGCTGTATAAACCATCGGGAAATAATTTTAAGGCTGGGCTATGTCCCGGCCTTTTGTGTAAGCACCCGATCCTTAATGACAACTGGATCCAACCATAAAACGCCTTTCATCCTACAGTTACTTGGCCACCTGATAGAAAAGGGTTATGCCTATGTTTTAGCACGTACATCGGCTAACTCATCATCGCCCGAAGCATCAACATGGTTTAAAAGCCCATGCGCGAAAACCCAAGCTTAACAACTTTCCTGATGGGTTTAACACTTTTTACAAAATAACCCACGAACCTATGTAATTAGCCTGCGGTGTAGACGGGGTAAAATAGCTCTACAACAAAAAAGCACAGGCGTAATGTCTGTGCTTTTTGTTATAAGTGCCTTTAGTTACGAGCAGGCCTGCCGCCTGATGTTTCCCGAGGTTGCTGTTGTTGCCTTTGCTGCTCTTGTTGTTGGCGCTGCTGGCGTTGTTGTTCCTGTTGCTGCTGGCGTTGCTGCTCCTGTTGTTGGCGGGATTGCTCCTGCTGCTGTTTTTGTTGTTGCTGAGCCTGCTCCCGTGCCTGTTGTTGCTGTTGGGCCTGTTGCTGGCGCTGCTGTTCTTGCTGTTGACGGGCTTGTTGTTGTTGAACTTGCTGTTGTGCCTGTTGTTGTTGCTGGGCCTGTTGCTGGCGCTGCTGTTCTTGCTGTTGACGGGCTTGTTGTTGTTGCTCACGAGCTTGTTGTTGTTGAACTTGCTGTTGGCGCACCTGCTGCTGTTGGGTTTGTTGCTGGCGCACCTGCTCCTGTTGCTGGCGGGCCTGCTCGCGTTGTTGAGTTTGGGCATCATCAGTTACTGCAGGGCGGCTACCGCGGCTTGGGCGCTGGCCTTGCTGCTGTTGTTGCTTCTGCTGCTCGCCCGCTTGTTGCTGTTGCTGGCGTTGCTGCTCGGCGACTTGTTTTTGCTGATCAGTTTGTTGCTGCGTAGCTTGTTGTTGCTGCGTTTGTTGATCGCGCTGTTGCCTTTGCTGTTCGCGTGTTTGTTGTTGCTGCTGGCGAACTTGTTGTTGCTGTTGTTGTGCATCACCGGTTACAGCCGGGCGTGTACCGCGGCCCGGCCTTGCTCCGTTATTATTATTAGGATTATTAGTCCCCTGCGGCGATGTTGGGCGTGTTGTATTAGCAGGGTTGGTACGCGGCCTGCCATCAACATTAGCGTTGTTATTGTTAACCCTCACTACTTTCCCATCAGGGTTATTGGTCCTTGCTGCTTCGGCCAATTTGGATGCATTGGCCGGATTATAACGTGTACCACGACTACTGCTGCTGCCGCCAATACGTTGTGCAGGGTTTTGCTGCCTGTAGGCTGCTGCATCTACCACCCTTGCAGGGCGCGCATTTGCATTAGTCCTAACCCCCGGCCTGTACACACTAATATTATTATTATTAACCGTAGTGCGCGATGGCCTGCTCGTATTGGTTATATTATAAACCCTCACCGGCCTGCCACTGTAACGCTGTATATCCTCGCGCCTTGGGCTGTAATAGCTATGGTTATTATAAGTATAACGGTTACGCACCCAGTTAGTATTACGGATAATTACATTGACCCTGTTATGTGGCACATAGTAGTTATAAACGTTAGGGTAATTGATGTATGCATAAGGTGCAAACACCCAATAGTTATCGTTAATGGCATAATTGTTATCATCATAATAAGACCCATTGTCATAATTTACATTAGGTTCCATTGGTGCCCAGCCATAATAACCACCGCCATCTCTCCAGTTTACCCATGCCGGTGCCCATTCGCTTCCGGGCGACCACTCCCAGCCGTAGTAATTGTCAAAGTGCCACCTGCCATAATGGAAGGCTGCCCATCCCCACGGATAATCGGACACCCAGGTATTCCCGGCATCTGTCATAGCCCAATAACCGCGAGTAGCGTAAGGCTTAAAATCTTCTTCTACGTCCGGGATCCAAACGTTACCGTATTGCTGGTCGTAGATCCAGGTACCGTAAGGTTGCAGATCGTCATAAAATTGCTGGTCTGATATATATTCGCCCTCCTGCTGGGCCATAATTTTGCTTGGGGCGCAGGATGTGATCATGAACGCCAATACGGCTATGCCCAATATTTTATTTAAGGTTTTCATACTCGGAGATTTAATATAACTGGTATATTGTATTCGACTGGTTATTAATTGAAACGTTTAACCGGCTAATTGTTTTAAAAGCAATGTTATAAAACAAATCCATCATAACAGATATTTTATTCGACACGGGCCGTATCTCCATAAAAAATTAGATAATTTTGCCCTGTAATATTCAAACGTATGAGCACAGTAAACATCCCCTGCCTCGATCTTAATACCTATATAAACGGCAGTACCAAAGAGCGCAAAGCATTTTCTGACAGCATCGGAAAAGCGTTTAACGAAACCGGCTTTGTAACCATTACCAACCATGGCCTAAATAAAAACCTGATAGATGAACTGTATACCCAGGTAAAAGCCCTTTTTGCTTTACCCGAGGATGTTAAAATGAAATATGAGATTCCCGGCCTTGCAGGCCAGCGTGGCTATACCGGCAAAAACAAGGAAACTGCAAAAGGCTTTAAAGTGCCGGACCTTAAAGAGTTTTGGCAAATAGGCCAAACCGTTACCGATGGCGACCCTATAAAGGAACTTTATCCGGACAACATTAAGGTAACCGAAAAGCCTGAGTTTAATGCCACCACTTTAGAAGTTTATAAAAAACTGGAAGGGGCAGGCACATACCTGTTACGCGCCATCGCGGTTTATTTAGGGCTTGATGAAAATTACTTTGATGATAAGGTACACAACGGTAACTCGATATTACGTACCCTGCACTATTTCCCGATAGAAGACCCCGATGCATTACCCGATGACGCCGTACGTGCCGGTGCACACGAAGACATTAACCTGATTACCCTTTTAATTGGCGCCAGCGCCGACGGGCTTGAATTACTAACCCGCGACAATCAATGGTTCCCGGTTACTGCCTTTGGCGAAGACCTTGTGGTTAACGTAGGTGATATGCTGCAACGCTTAACTAACAACAAACTAAAATCTACTACGCACAGGGTGGTTAACCCACCGCGCGAGCAAATGAAGAACTCCCGTTTTTCGGTACCATTTTTCCTGCACCCAAAAACCGATATGGATCTTGCCAGCCTGCCCTCAACTATTGATGAACAGCACCCAAAACTATATACCGACATCACCGCCGGCGAATATCTTGACGAGCGATTACGAGAGATTGGTTTAAAAATGTAATAAAACTAAAAGGCCTCTTTGTATATATATACAAAGAGGCCTTTTAGGGTCTTTAAAGTCTATTTTGGATTATTTAGATCCTGGTTTTCGTCGTCTATATTACTAGCAGTTTCTTCACCGGCATTTGCTTTATCCTGAGCGCTTTGTTTCGCCGCACGGCTATCAAGTATCATCCCTGTAGCCATTCCGAATATCATTCCAAGTGCAAGCTTATGGAATACTATACCCACTATTATCCCAATAGCGAGGAACAAGAGAAAATTATTTTTATTTTTCATTGCGATATTTAGTCGACGCTAACGGTAAGGCCTTCTTGCTGTAATATTTTCCGGTAGATCTCCATTTCGGTGAATGAACCTTCCAATACCGCGCATTTGCCTTCGTTATGCACCTTCCAGGCAATTTTTTCGCCTTGGGTTTCGGTATAATCAAGATATTTCATCATGCAGTGGATAACGTGTTCAAAGCTGTTATGATCGTCATTCCACAATATAAGGCGGTGCATTTCTTTTAATCCCGCTAATATTTCCTCTAAGGTGAGGGTCTCTTCCTGTACTTCGGTTGGCATATGTATTAGCAAATTTACTCAAAAACAGTAATAAATGTGTTATAATGATGTTTATCGTTTCATAAAAAATTCATTCAACACACTTATCCTTAATAAATCACAAAAATGAAACGAAGCGCCTCCCTGCTTCTACTACTGGAAATTGCTTTGCAACAGCCAATGCACAATCAAAAGAAAGCCAGAAACTTCTACCGCCACCACCACATATCGCCGTCGACGGTAAACCTAACTACTGAGGCGACAGCCTGCATTACATAACGACGAAAACCTAAGCTATACCTTATCTAACGATAAAGAAACATATGTGCCCGCATCAGTTAAGTCAAAATGAAAATTCAAAATTCAAAATAGGAGATCTTAATTATCGAAAGTCAAAAATTCGCAATGCGACTTTTTGACTTTCGCCTTTTGACTCTACTCCACCTTATACCTTATTACCTGTCTGCCAATGTTGCCTTCGCTATCTATACCTTCAATAACAACACGGTAATTCCCTTTACCGGCGTTAAAGTATTCTACCGATGACTTACCACCGCCGGTAACAATATTGGGTTTCCAGTAGATGGTGCTACGCAGATCGGCCAGGGTTTGGCGGTTCTTTACATCATATTTTGGCGAATAAAATGCGCGTGCACGGTAAAGGCCCTTTGGCGCATAAGGCGTTATGCCGCGGCTAAACGTTTGCGGGTAGTCAACAGGCTCATCGCCACGTTTTGTAGTGATGAGGATAACCCCGTTGCTTGCTCCCATGCCATATACCGCGTAGGTACCAGGATTGCGCAGCACTTCTATAGATTGTACATCATTAGCGTTAATTGTGTTAATAGCATTATCCGAAGTACGCAACCCATCTATCACCACCAGCATTCTGCCACCACCCCGGGTAGTATAAGGAATGCCATTGCGGAATATCACACCCAACAAGCGCCCCTGCAGGCAATCTGCCAGTTGGGGGCAGCCCATATTAAAAAAGTCTTTAGCTAAGAATACCTGATCGGCATTGCCGGGGCCATTTAAGTTGGATGAATGTTTAAGGGCATTGCGTTTCGCGCGGATCTGCACCTCGCGCAGGCTGATTACGTGGTTACCCAGGCCGTACTTCATTTGCTCGTAAAACATGGTGCGGCTATTTTGCCCGTAAACCGCAAGGAAACTACTCGTGTTCAACTTAAAATTGGCGATATTTTTATAGTCGGATGCCGTCGGCACGGGGATGCTATCCATCGTGATCACTACATCACGTTTATTTTTGGCGTTACGCGCCTGAATCAAAAACTTAACGCTATCGGCAAATATAATATCATCAAAAGCGAAGCGACCGTTTTGGTCGGTAAGTGTATCTACCTGTAGCAGGCCATCCCCATAATTTATCAGCTCCACCTTGCCACCAACAACCGGGCTGCCCGACGGTGTGGTTACCCTGCCGGATATGGTAAAATAGCTTTGACTCGGATAACGATGGGCAGGTTGATTATCATTTAGCACATCGTTCCACTCATACCGGTGATATCCCTGGGTAAGCATCAGTATGTCGAGGTCGTCTCTGGTTTTATCGTTTACATTATTAAAATAATAGGCCGATTGCTCGATGTACCCATTGATATCCGACGTAAGCAGCAGGTTAGCTAAAATATTATTCTCGTTATTTTCATCAACCGGCACTTTGGTCTCATCCGTCACAGCTATTGAAAAGCTGCCTATTGCGGGTTTACCTTCGTTATCCTTTGCATCTATATTTAAGGTAACCTTTTTCCTTGCTAAATAAGTTTGATTCTCGGGCGTTACAGCCAGGTTCAATCTATCATCCGGATTATCAATGAACGCAAGCCGTTCATTAAGAGGTGTACCCGACGAAGAGAACAGCGTAAACCGCGCTATTCCCGACGGGAACTTATTTTTGGCTATTGTTGCCGAAAATACCGTATTACCCGTTTTACTTTGAGCCGCAAAATATACTTTGCCATTACTTTGACCGATCAAGCTAAACAAAGCGGCATTTTGTTTTGTAGTAGTAACTACCACTTTTAAATTATCAGACCCGGAGGGGGTAACATTGAGGACAAATCCATCATTGCTGGCAACCGGTAAATTCAACGTACCTTTTGAGCCATCGGCATAAATAATATTGGCTTTGTAGGCATCGCCCGCTTGCGGTGTGAAATTAAACATGCCCATGCCCAAGTGGCCGGTGCTTAGTTCGGCAACCGGCTTGCCTTTGCTATTGGTGACATTGCCTTTTATATCGACGCCCAAACCATCTGTACCAATTGCCTTGAAGGCAACCCTTGTGTCGACTCCGTTTACGAGGGTACCTCCTTCCGGGAAAAATTGAACATCGGCGTGGCCTGCCATTGCCCTAACGGGGATGCTTTTGTAAATCATGCCACCTTGCCCTGTTCCGCTTATGCCGGTAACTATCCTGCCCGATCTTAGCAACGCTACATTATCGCCCGGAAAACTAATATGCAGGTTACCATTAGCATCAGTTACACCCTTACCCTTTGCCATAACCGACTTATCGAGCATCAACGAATAATTCACGCTATTGCCGGAATAAGCCGCGCCATTGGCATCAGTATAATTTATATCGGCGCTGGTAATATTTTGTCCGTTTTCGATGGTATTGTTAAACGTGGTTTTTGTAAATACTTTATTGGTGATGACATTGGTAATACTGATAGTCTTATCAAAGAAATAAGCGCTGCCCGCATTCATCATGTATTGTGTATAGGCACGGATGCGGTAGTTGCCCTCGTGCAAAGTATCAGGCAGGGCTAAATCGCCGTAGGCAAGGCCATTGTGTAGTTGAAGTTTTATGTTTTGTTTGATAGCGTCCTGCTCGTCTATCAATTCCACATTCAAGATCCCGCTATCGGGTTGCAGGCGGTGCTGCGGGCCGGTAATAACGTATGCCTTTAACCAGATATCATCTCCGGCGGCGTAATAAGGCTTATCAAATTGAAGGTGTACTTTTTCTGTGGGATGGGTTGTGGTCCGCTTATCCAGCTGGCGCTGCACTGTAGCAATAATATCATCATCGGCACTAAAACTATAAGTGCCAACAACACCAATGGCCAATAACAGGCCGGCTATAAAACGTTTGTAAGCCATACATTTACAGGTAGATCAAAATATAAACAATACTACCTGATAATTGTGACTGCCTGTAGTATTAAAATTTATTCTTCCACATCATGCTCTCCACAGGGCGGGTGGTAGGGTTGTTATATTTGGCGTTACTTTTGGTATTGTACAAGGTTTCTATCTCGCCCTCTACCACAAAATATATCAACTGACCTATAGGCATCCCGGCGTAAATTTTAACCGGCTGAGCGCATGAAATTTCCAGCGTCCAGGTGTTACAAAAGCCTACATCACCTTTACCGGCAGTAGCGTGGATATCGATTCCCAAACGCCCGGTGCTGGATTTCCCTTCCAAAAAAGGGACGTGCTTGTGGGTTTCGGTGTACTCAACCGTTACGCCCAGGTATAGCGTATTGGGTTGCAGTACAAAGCCCTCTTTCGGGATCTCGAAACTTATGATCTCATTATGTAGTTTGGCATCCAATACACGGTCTTTATAAGTGGCTAAATGCTTACTCAAATGCACATCGTAAGAGTTTGTACCCAGGCATTCGGGTTTAAACGGCTCGATAATAATACTGCCTTTTTCTATCTCTTCGAGGATGCGCTTGTCTGATAAGATCATATAAAATTTACTGGGCTTAAAATTACTGCTTATTGGCTTAACTGCCAACAGGTTTTACACATCTGTTGGTATTAAAAACAAAGCCGCATCATACAATTGTACAATGCGGCAAATTGCACCGCCGTTTGGCAGTGCGCACTTACACTAATCCTACCCCGGGTTTTAAAGCGTTTTTTGTACGCTTATTTTTTTTGCCGCATACTTTTCGGCAAGGCGCTGTTTCATACAACCTTCTGTTATGGCTACGGCCACTAAAATAGCGACAGCAAAGTATATCCTCTTCATTTTGTGTTAATTGCGATGTTAAATATTTAGTGTTTATATGACGTACGTTTGCCTGCATTAGTTACAAACCCGAATAACCAACGCTAATTATTATATTTAGCTGATACAAATTGGTTACCTTTTTTGCAATTTTACCATTCATGGCTATAGCGTACCGACAACAGATTGATGATGATACAGAGTTTGCGCTTTGGCGGATAGAAGAAACCGCCGACGAACTGTACAAACAACTGCAGTTGGACGAGACTGAGAAAGCCTACACCAAAAAATTAAGCAAAAACAAACGCTACCTGCATTGGCTGGGCACCCGCGTGCTGCTGCGTAAAATGCTGGGTACAGATGAGTACATTGATGCCAAGGTTGACAGCCATGGCAAGCCTTACCTGGTGAGCCTGCCTTACCACATCTCGCTTAGTCATTCGTTTGATTATGCCGCGGTGATGATCAGCAAAACCCGCCCCGTAGGTATAGATATTGAGCAGATTAAAGAAAAGGTAGAGCGTATTGCCCATAAGTTTTTGCCGCCTCATGAACTGGCCTTTATACATGACCACCAAAAGATCCAGCAGCTTTATGTATGCTGGTGTGCTAAGGAGGCTGTTTACAAATGCTACGGGCAAAAAGAGGTATCGTTTGCAGATAACATATCTTTGCAGCCCTTTACGTTTCAGCACCACGATGTACTGCAGGCAAAGCTGCACAAGGGCGAAATTGATATTGATTACGAGGTTGGCTACATGCAGTACGAAGATTACATGATAGGATACGTGAAGGGATAATGAAAGTATGCGGATGTGCAGATGCATTGGCATTCTTTAAATTTTATAATGCAGAACAAAAAAATAATATTTCAAGATTGGGGCTTAACGGATTACCAGGTTGCCTGGGACCGACAAGAAAAACTTTTCGGCGAAACCGTTAAGCTAAAAACCGAGATCCGCAACCGCACATTAGCTGTGGCTAACGAAGACGATAAGCCCGATGATACACTCACGCCCAACTACCTTGTTTTTTGCGAACACCCGCACGTCTACACCCTTGGCAAAAGCGGCAAGGCTGAGCATTTACTGTTAGATGAGCAGGGCCTTAAAGATAAAAATGCCGTTTACTATCCTATCAATCGCGGTGGCGATATTACTTACCATGGCCCCGGCCAGCTTGTAAGCTACCCCATTTTAGACCTCGATAATTTTTTTACCGATATCCACCTTTATCTGCGCACGCTGGAAGAGGCCATCATCCTTACCCTTGCCGATTATGGCTTAACCGCCGGCCGTTACCCCGGCTATACCGGCGTTTGGTTTGATGCAGATAACGAGCGTGCCCGTAAAATTTGCGCTATGGGTGTGCGCTGTAGCCGCTGGGTTACCATGCATGGGCTGGCCTTTAATGTAAATCCCGATCTTGATTACTTTAAGAACATCGTCCCTTGCGGGATTGATGACAAGGCGGTAACCTCTATGGAGGCAGAACTTGGCCGCAAGGTTGATATGAATGAAGTAAAAGAAATCCTTAAACATCATATTTCCGTACTTTTTGGTATGGAGATGATAAAATGAGGGTACTAACCACACTAGTCCTGATCGGAACTTTTGCGGCCTGCACAAAAGCTACTATGCCCACGCAAGCGGCTGCCCAAAAACCAAATAAAAATATGCCTGCAACCGATACTTTAACTTACCTGGCACTTGGCGATTCGTACACCATTGGCGAGGCTGTGCCTTTAGACAAATCTTTCCCGTACCAACTGGCAGCAAACTTAAAGGCAAGCAACCATGTAGTAACCAACCCCGATGTTATTGCCGTTACCGGGTGGACAACCGGCGACCTTAAACAAGGCATTATGCAACGCGGCATTACTAAGCACGACTACAACCTTGTTACCCTGCTTATCGGCGTGAATAACCAGTTCCGTGGGTATAGCCGGGAAGATTACCGGAAAGAGTTTATCGAACTTTTAACGGGCGCCATCAACTACGCGGGCGGCAATAAAAAACATATTTTTGTACTTTCTATCCCCGACTGGGGCGTTACGCCATTTGCTAAAAACGGCGGTTATGATGCCCAAAAGGTAGGTGCAGAAATTGATCAGTTCAACGCCATAAACAAACAGGAAACCGAAAAATTAGGCGTTACTTATTTAGACATCACCCCGGCATCCCGAAGGGCAAGCTACGAAAATACGTTGATAGCTAACGATGGACTGCACCCATCACCGAGTATGTACAGCCTTTGGGTAGCCCAGTTATTACCAGTGGTAAATGCACAGTTAGCTGCCAAATAACCCCGAATAACTGTCACGTTTACCATTATGTCCCATTTATTATATTTACAATGCGAGACATTTTGCAATATGCTAACAATCAGCGCTTTGCGATTTTAATTTACATGAAATTTTGTGGATAAAATTTTTAAATAAGCCGCCTAAAACACTGTATTATAAATAGATATAATTTTTTGAGCGGGTGTCCCACTCGTTTCTGAATGGGACAGAATGGGACACCCCTTAATTTGACCCGTCCTGAATAAGTTTACACTTTTGCTGGTTATACTGGTGGCGATTACAATTGCCCTATCCGTTCAAAACCGAGCTTGCCATGGCGAAGAGTTTTTCTTATCTTCACTATAACCATTTATCACATTTATGAGAAAACTCATCGCCACGCTCACTATTATTGCTTTTATATTTTGCGGCTGTAAAAAAGATCGTCCAGAAGATACGGCAATCACCATAAACGCGTTGACGGGCCGGTGGCAGGTAGTTCCCATTTCAAATACTTATTATGGCAACAATGATCAGGCACAGGTACAGCCCCTTGATGTAAGCAAGCATTACGAATACGAACTCTCGGCAGATGGGAAGGTTACGGAGTATTATATTGAAGGAAATTACACCTCTACCGGGCAGTTTAGCCTGAGCAAAGAGGTTGGTCAAGATTATTTAACTATAGGTATTTCGGGGCACTCAGGTGATCTGTACATGGGCAAAGCGGAGATAAAACGAATTGATAATAACACTTATCAGCTTTCATTCACTTCTTTCTTTGTTGGGAAAACGATATTTGTGGAACAGTTAAAAAGAAAGTAATGTATCTAAGGCGCTACCGCAAGTGTCCCGCTCGGGATCACCTGTCTCTCACAAACCTTAACGAAGCCAATAACGGGTATGGGTTACCCGATTCACCCTTAAAACGCCCACCAAGTTTTTATTCAAATTGTATAGAAATGTCTCCCAAGTTGCATGACGTTTAACACTCGGGCAAACTAATAGGAATATTGATCGCCAGCCCCCCGTCTGAGGTTTCTTTGTATTTTGAGTTCATATCCTGGGCGGTTTGCCACATGGTGCGCACTACTGCATCAAGGCTTACTTTGGCTTTATCGGGGTTGCTTTGCAGGGCAAGCTGGGTTGCGGTAATGGCTTTTATGGCGCCCATGGTGTTACGTTCTATACAAGGCACTTGCACCAAGCCACCAATAGGGTCGCAGGTAAGGCCGAGGTGATGTTCCATGGCAATCTCTGCCGCCATTAAAACCTGGCGCTGGCTGCCGCCCAAACACTCGGTAAGGGCTGCTGCTGCCATGGCAGATGATACGCCAATTTCGGCTTGGCAACCACCCATCGCGGCAGATATGGTAGCGCCCTTTTTAAAGATGCTGCCTATCTCTGATGCCGTGAACAAAAACTGTGTTATCTTTTCATCATCAAAGCCATCACAAAAACTGATGTAATATTGCAGTACTGCAGGGATAACACCTGCTGCACCATTAGTGGGTGCGGTTACTACACGGCCAAACGATGCGTTCTCTTCGTTTACGGCAAGCGCGAAGCAGCTCACCCAGTCCAATATATTTTGGAAACCGTTACCTGTTTGGCGCATAGCCTGCACCCATTCGTTGTAGTTGCTGTAGGTATGGCCTTTTAACAAGCGTTTATTTAATGCTGACGCACGGCGGGCAACATTAAGGCCGCCCGGCAGGTTACCCGGGGTATGGCAACCGCGGTACATACACTCTTGCATCACTTTAAAAATGTTCAACACACTATCACGGGTGTCTTTTTCGGTACGCCAGGCAAGCTCATTCTCTAAAACCACCTCAGATATTTTAAGGCCTGTTTTACGGCACCAATGCAGTAAGTCGCCGGCGGTGTCTATCGGGAAGGGCAGGTCTACTTCTGTTTTATGGGTGGTTTGTTCGCCCTCTTTCACCACGAAGCCACCACCTATTGAATAGAATGTGGCAGATACCGCGGTTTCGTTACTTAAAAGCGCCTGGAAGGTTACCGCGTTGGGGTGAAATGGCAGGCTCTCGGCAAACAAAAAAAGCAGGTCATCGTCGGTAAAAAAACTGATCTCTTTTTCGCCGCCTAATTGTAGTTTATGTATTTTGTTGATACCGGCAATTTTGCTATCAATCTTGTCAACTTCAAATGTTACAGGGTCGTCTCCGCTAAGGCCAAGCATTATGGCAATATCGGTACCGTGGCCGCGGCCTGTTTTGGCAAGCGAACCATAGAGCAAAATCTTCACCTGCACCACAAGCGGCAGGGCATCTTTATGTTTCAATAGCTCAACAAACTGTTGCGCGGCACGCCAGGGGCCAAGCGTATGCGAGCTTGACGGGCCAATGCCTATCTTAAACATATCGAATACAGAAATTTGCTCGCGTTGTTGCATCAAATATTAGTTGAATTTTGATGTAAAAATAGTCATTTAGTGATAGAGAATAGTGATTGGCAAGCAGAGATTAGTTTATGACTTATTAGAGGCTAATATCTAACACCCACCTTAAATCGCTACTTATGACATCCCAGGGAATTTGATCCCCGCTGCTTTAATATCATTGATTATTTTTTCCTGCAATACCATTTTAGCACCCAGGAAGTGAGCCGGGTCTACCCATACCCGTACGGTAAAACGCATGCCGTCGGCCTCTAAAAGCAGCACACCCACTTTAACGGCAGGTTCCCCCATTATATTGGGTACTTCTTTTATAGCCGCAGTTAAAATGCCTTTCACCTGTTCGATATCGGCGCCATAGTTCAGTTTGAAATCGATATCGAGCCTGCGTTTGCCCTGGCGGCCAATATTGGTTATTACCTCGTTAAAAAGCTTCCCGTTGGGGATGATAACTGTTTTATTATCTGCCGTAAGTATTTCCGTATAAAACAACTGTATAGACTGTACGCGGCCATCCTGGCCTTGCGCTAATATATGGTCATCAATTTCAAAGGGTTTTAATAACAGGATAAGCACCCCGCCGGCAAAGTTTTGCAACGTTCCGGATAACGCTAAACCCGCCGCCACACCCAATGCGCCAATTACAGTACTAATAAATCCAAGCTGGAAACCAATGATATTAAATACGCTGATGATAAGTATGACGTATAAAGCGGTGATAGAAAGGCTAAGAAAAAATGGTTGTAATGAAGAGTGAACTTCGCGTTTGCTCATCCGCCTGGTAAGGCGCGATTTAATAAATGCAATTGCCCAAAGGCCAACCAAAAAAAGGAATATCCCGAAGAGGTATCTTGGCCCGTTAGCCACCAACCAAACATGTAATTGATGATAAAAATCTTTTAGCTCCATAGATAGGGGCCAAAATTAAGAATTTTTCTTAACTGTACAGGGTTACAAACAGCTCGGGGCCTTTAAACAGAAACCACTCAACAATGTGGCTGTGTATATGCTTCCGTTTTTTAACTATTTGTTTCATACCAGCATATATTCAAATGCTGTGCCTAACAGGCCGGATATTTATTATGTTACACAAAAATAACACAATATGCCATTTCGGGGCAAAACCAATTAGCCGCCCGGTATAAAAACGGCTAAACTGTACATAATGAGCTGATAAAACAAAACCCCTTGTCTGAAAAAACAGACAAGGGGTTTGATATTATATACTTGGCTTTTAGCCGGGATGATTACATCATGCCGCCCATGCCGCCGCCGCCCATTGGTGGCATGCCACCTTTGTCATCATCAGGCTCATCTGCCAACACACACTCGGTGGTTAACAACATAGCCGCGATAGATGCTGCGTTCTCTAATGCTACACGGCCTACTTTAGTAGGGTCGATAACACCTGCGCCAATTAAGTTTTCGTATTTATCGGTACGTGCATTGTAACCAAAGTCGGCAGTGCCTTCTTTAACTTTTTGCACAACGATAGAACCTTCGATACCCGCGTTTTCGCAGATCTGGCGAAGTGGCTCTTCGATAGCACGACGGATGATCTGGATACCGGTGTTCTCATCTTCGTTAGCACCTTTAAGATCTGTTAAAGCAGCAACCGCGCGGATAAAGGCAACGCCACCACCTGCAACAATACCTTCTTCTACAGCCGCGCGGGTTGCATGTAAAGCATCGTCAACACGGTCTTTTTTCTCTTTCATCTCAACTTCTGATGCAGCACCAATGTACAATACAGCAACACCGCCAGATAATTTAGCTAAACGCTCCTGTAATTTTTCTTTATCGTAATCAGAAGTAGTAGTTTCGATTTGCGCGCGAATCTCGCCAACACGTGCTTTGATCAAATCTGCATCACCGGCACCATTAACTAAAATAGTGTTGTCTTTATCGATGGTGATCTTTTCTGCTTGGCCTAACATATCCAGGTCTGCGCTTTCTAACTTGTAACCCCGTTCTTCAGATATTACGGTACCACCTGTTAACACAGCGATATCCTCTAACATTGCTTTACGGCGGTCGCCAAAGCCCGGTGCTTTAACAGCAGCAACTTTTAACGAACCACGGATCTTGTTAACTACCAAAGTAGCTAATGCTTCGCCATCAAGGTCTTCAGCAATAATTAATAATGGTTTACCTGTTTGTACTTGTTTCTCCAGGATAGGAAGTAATTCCTTCATCGAAGAGATTTTTTTATCGTAGATCAAAATGTAAGGGTTTTCTAATTCCACTTCCATTTTATCAGAGTTGGTAACAAAGTACGGAGAAAGGTAACCACGGTCAAACTGCATACCTTCTACTGTTTTAACTTCAGTTTCGGTACCTTTTGCTTCTTCAACAGTAATAACACCCGATGTACCAACTTTAGCCATCGCTTCAGCTATCAGCGAACCAATAACCTCATCGTTATTAGCAGAGATAGACGCTACCTGTTTGATTTTGTTATTATCCTCGCCTACGGTTTGTGATTGCGTTTTCAAGTTTGCAACAACTGCCGCAACCGCTTTATCAATACCGCGTTTCAAATCCATTGGGTTTGCACCCGCTGCAACGTTTTTAATACCCGCAGTAACAATAGCCTGTGCTAAAACGGTAGCAGTAGTAGTACCATCACCTGCTATATCAGCAGTTTTTGATGCAACTTCTTTAACCATCTGCGCGCCCATGTTTTCGATAGGATCTTTCAGCTCAATTTCTTTAGCTACGGTTACTCCATCTTTGGTAACAGCCGGTGAACCAAATTTTTTGTCGATAATTACGTGACGACCTTTTGGGCCTAATGTAACTTTAACCGCGTTAGCCAAAATATCAACACCACGCTTTAAAGCGTCACGTGCCTCAACATTATATTTAACTTGTTTTGCCATGATTTTAATTATTGATTTATCGAGTTAATGATTTAAAGCATCGCCCCAATAATCTATGTGTTTTTTGATTTTAAGTTTCGTTTGTTTATTACTGAAAGAATAATTCACTCCTTCACTAAATCACTAATTATTAAAGAACCGCGTAAATGTCAGATTCGCGCATGATCAGGTATTCTTTACCGTCTACGTTGATTTCGGTACCTGCGTATTTTCCGTATAAAACAGAATCGCCAACTTTAATGCTCATAGGTATAAGTGCGCCAGAAACATCAGCATACTTACCCGGGCCTACAGAAACGATGGTTCCTTTTTGTGGTTTTTCCTGGGCTGTTTCAGGAATGTAAATACCAGAAGCGGTTTTGGTTTCAGCAGCAGCAGCTTCTACAACCACTCTATCCGCAAGGGGTTTAATGTTTAATGACATAGTAATACTATTTTGATTTTATAATTTTAAGTTTCGCTTAGCTTTTCACATCAATTATGCCAAGCAGCCATTATTTTTTGCATTGGCATATTTACTGTTCAATTGTCACCTTTTAAGCAAGGTTACAACCTATTGATATAACCAATTACCGCCTATGTGTCAACGTGTCAGTTAACCCCATTTCAGCAAAAAAGGCTTTGGAGTATAGTCCAAAGCCTTTAAAATATTCTTATAACCTTATTACTTTTTAGGTTGGGCAGCAGGTGCAGGTGTAACTGCAGGCTGGCTTAACGGTACAGTAACAGGGGCAGTTGTACCTTTTGGTTTAGAGTCGTTTTTTATCTGCTCCAATAAAGCCGGGTCGCTGCTTTTTTGCGAACTATCTTTAACCGAAACGTTGATCATCAACGATAAAACCATAATACTGATAGCCAGCACCCAAGTTCCCTTTTCTAAAAAATCGCCGGTTTTTTGTACGCCCATTAGTTGTGACGTACCTGAAAAATTTGAAGCTAAACCGCCGCCTTTAGGGTTTTGGATTAATACGATCAGGCCTAAAAGGACACATAAAATGATCGTGATGATGATTAAAACTAAATACATTTCTTATTATATCAATTGGTTTTATTTTCTAACTGTTCAATCTGGGCTGCAAAGTAAAGCTTTTTTTCCGGAAACTTCAATATCAATTTTTTATAAGTAGCTATCGCTTTATGATATAGCATCTGGTCGCAGTAGATACGGGCCAGGGTTTCGGTTACAAAATCATTAAGGTCTTCTGAGCTTTTTTTGGCTTTATTCTCATTATCCAGCCTGTCTGCCGACAGGGGCTTTATCTGCGGCTCGGTATGGATAAAGCGCTCTATAATAATGTCCTCTTTTTTTGCGGGGTCAAACTCAACCTTGCCGGGCTCGTTACCACGCTCTACACCGCTTACCGATGTATGGCTAAAAATATTCGCGTAATACTGCTGTTGCAACTCATTGCCTGAAACATTTCTTCCAAGGTTCGCTGTTTCTTGCGAGGCCTGTTTAGCATCTGCCTGCTGCCCTTCAACATTCGCGTAAGGCTGGAAACTGCCGGCATGTTCCTTACGGGTTTTGTTAAGCCACCACATAAAGGAGTACGGCATTGTATCATCGTCGTAGCGCGATACCTGCTGCTCGGTATGCCCTGCCAGTTGGGCCATTGGTTGTTGTTGCGGCTCTGGTATTGCTATGGCTTGTGGCGCTTCTTTAACGGGTGCGCTGTTATTTGTAACACCGCGCAACTCATCAAGCTTTTTATCGAATGTCAGGTAATCAGCACCTATGGCGCTACCCATTATCAGGCGCTCTTCCTGTTCCTGGATGTGCTTATTTCCATCCTGCAATGGCTCAACAACCGGCTGCGGCTGGTGAAACAACACTGCTGATGCCTCTTCTTCTTCGGGGCCGCTATCTATGTGCGGTTCGCTAAACCTTGCTTCAGCAACAGGTTCGGCAGGCGTTTCAGCAGTTCTATGCTCAAAGCCAATATCTTCGATGCCTACAATTTCGTCGTAAACCTCATCTTCAATATCCTGTTTAGGTTGCTCAACTACCGGTTCGGGTGCAGTTGTATTTTGTGCCCCCGGCTTAGGGAAACGCGCGTTAAACCTTGGTGCCTCGTATTGTGGGATATGCGGCGGAGTCGGCTCAACAGGTTGTTCGGCTACGGCTTCAGTTTGTTCAACAGCCTGTGGTTCTTCAACTACAAGTTCGGGTTCAGCATGCTCCACAACCTTTTCATGTTCATTGTTTTCTACTAAAGCGGCAACTTCTTCCCGGGTGTCCAAAACAGGGGTTTCGGCCGGTTCTTTAAACGGCTCTTCCTCAATATTATCTGCTGCTACAGCAGGCGTTTCTACCTCGATTTGTTCGTAGTTATCAACCGGTACCTGCGCAACTTCTTCGGTTACTTCGGGCTCATCAATAACTTGTATAGGGGCTTCCTCTTGTGCTTCAATAACTTGTAAGGGCTCGCTTAGGGGTTCATCAGCAACAATTACTTCTTGTTGGTCTGCTGTGTTGTATCCGTTATTAAAAGCATCCGTATCATCAAGTAGTACGGGTTCGATTATCGGTTCGTCGGCAACAATGCCTTCCTGTTGTGCTGGGGTATCGTATGTATTGTTGTAGAACGCACCGGCATCAATAGGTTTTGCCTGGGCGTTGCCAACATTAAAAAACTTTTGGGCCGTAGTGTAAAAATCTCCTGTTGAATGAATGATGCTTGCATCATTAACCACCGCAAGGTCCTCGGGACGATAAACTATTTTGTGGAGGGTACGCGGATTAGAATAAACTGTTGCTTTGCTTAGTTGCGTTTTATCGCCTGCACGGGCAAGCAGCACCTGCAACAACCCACTCTGCGGGTTATCCTGAACCAAACGCTCCAGGCTTTGGATATATGACGATCCATTATCGGCCGGGTTGGCCAACAAGTCCCATAAAATTTCTTTCTGCCTGCTATCTACGTATCCGCTCACGTTTTATTAAACTTTAATGCCTACCAATTGGCAAAGGCCTTGTTAAAAATATCGTCGGTTAACTGTTTAACTATTTCCGGTATCAAAGTCTGTTCCTGCGATGCGCTATCGCCGGTGAATTCTTTATATTTTGTGAACGATTCATCAAAACTAAGAATTTTATCAGGATCGCTCGTCCTTTTACCATCCTTATAAAGATATTTTATATATTTTACCTGAACCGTTATTGTTAAACGGCTGGCACCGGCAATTGGCGCGGTGTTACTATTAGTTGCCTGTATAGATACCGGCGCAATACTGTAGCCTGTAATAGCCCCGCTCATAACAGCGTCAGCTTCGCTACGTGTTATGCTAATGCTTGTTTCTGAACGTGTACGGCTTTTTAACGCCTCGGTAAATGTTTGGCTTAGGGTTGGCACCACCAATTGCGCATTATTCTCAAAAAATTGAATATCGATAGTTTTCAGGTCGGCCGGGATAGATTTGCCATTAAGCGACAACTTATAAGCGCATGAGTTAAATAACATCACAACTGTGCCCAATACCAATATATTTAAAAATAGCCTTTTCTTCATGTTATTTGATACCCTATAAATCTAATTCTTTTATTTTACGATATAAAGTCCTTTCTGATATCCCAAGCTCATTTGCGGCCAGCTTGCGTTTGCCTTTATGCTTTTTAAGCGCCTTGCGGATCAGGTCAGATTCTTTTTCTATCAGCGATAACGATTCTTCTATCTCTTCAGCCTCGTGCGTAATGCTGTAGTCGTTGTTGTTATTGCCGCTGTTAACGTTATTGTTAACGGGTTGCTGCAGGGTAAATTGTGCTTCGTGGTTATTGGTTGGCAATTCTATATCGCGGTAAAGCTGGGTTACAGCCGGCGAGTTGTTAGCGTAGTTGGTGCTTACGCCGCCATGCTCGATAATATCGGCTACCAGCTTTTTCAGCTCCACCATATCGCGCTTCATATCAAACAGCACTTTATATAAGATGTCCCTTTCAGAAAAATCTTCTTTTGGCTGGTTATCTAAACGCATAGGCAGATTGCTTCTGCTGGCCTCGTGGGGGATATAGGTAAGCAAGGTTGGGGCGGTAATCACATGGTCGCGCTCTAAAACGGCCAGTTGCTCGGCCATATTTTTTAACTGACGGACGTTACCGGGCCATGAATAGTTAATTAAGACCTGTTGTGCCGCTTCGTCCAGCTGGATTGGCGGGCTACGGTATTTGTCGGTAAAGTCTGAAGTGAACTTGCGGAACAGCAGGAAAACGTCTTCCTTCCTTTCGCGCAATGGTGGTATTTTCAACGGAACAGTGTTTAGCCTGTAGTAAAGATCCTCGCGGAACTTACCGGCCTTAACCGCATCGTAAACATCCACATTGGTGGCTGCTATAACACGCACGTTGGTTTTCTCTACCTTAGATGACCCTACCCTAATGTACTGGCCGGATTCTAATACCCTAAGCAAGCGGGCCTGGGTGCCCAACGGCATTTCGGCTATCTCATCAAGAAAAATAGTACCACCATTAACGGTTTCGAAGTAACCTTTACGCTCGCCGATAGCACCTGTATAAGCGCCTTTTTCATGACCAAATAACTCTGAATCGATAGTGCCCTCGGGGATAGCCCCACAGTTAACCGCGATGAACGGCCCATGCTTGCGCGGGCTCATCTGGTGGATGATGTGCGAAAAAACTTCTTTACCGCTCCCACTCTCCCCGGTAATTAATACCGAAATATCTGTAGGCGCAACCTGGTTGGCTATATTTATTGCCCTGTTCAACAACGGCGAGTTGCCGATGATGCCAAAGCGTTGTTTAATGTCTTGTACTTCCATATTTAAAAAGAGTCAAGAAATAAGAGTCAAGAATCAAGAAATTGTTTCGGATTTAAGAATATGCTCTCTAAAAGAGAATATCATTCTTTGTACCTCAGATACCGAATCTAAGCAGTTTCTTAATTTGTCTAATGACCCATATTTTCGTCGCTCACATATTAACAATTGTGTTTCAAGTTCAAAAGAAGACGATATTGCGATTGCTAAAAACTCTGCAAAATGCTTATTAGTGTTTTTTCCCGAACCTTCTGCAATATTTGAAGGGACGGAGCAAGAACATCTATTAATTTGATCTATCAAATTATACCGTTCACTAACAGGCAACTCTTTACAAAATTCAAAGGTAATATCTGTGAGGTCCATTGCTTTTTGCCATATTTTTAGATTCTTAAAATTATGTCTCATGCAGTTTTCCTGTCTTATCTCTTGGTTCTTGTTTCTTAATTCTATTCTACAATCTTCCCTATTAGCGTTGCTGATGTTGTTCTCTCCACCAATACATTAACGTACTGGCCCGGTTTGTAATTTTCGCTTACCGGGAAAATCACCATAGCGTTTTGGTCGCTGCGGCCACAGTAATCCTTGTCTGATTTTTTGGAGAAACCTTCTATCAGCACTTTTTCTACTTTGCCTAAACGTGCCTGCATTCTGTAGAAAGAATACTCCTGCTGCTTAGCTACAATTTGTGCCAGGCGGCGTTGTTTTATTTCCTCAGGGATGTCATCCGCATAACGCTTAGCAGCTAAAGTGCCCGGCCTTTCGCTGTATTTAAACATGTAGGCAAAATCGTACTTCACATAATCCATCATGGTTACGCTATCGTTATGCTCTTCATCCGTTTCGGTACAAAACCCGGTGATCATATCTGTTGATACCGCGCAATCAGGTATTATCCTGCGGATGGCATCGATCCGGTTCATATACCACTCACGGTCATAAGTACGGTTCATGATATCCAGTATGCGGCTGTTACCGCTTTGTACCGGCAGGTGTATGTAATTACAAATATTATCGTATTTGGCAATAGTATGCAAAACCTCGTCGGTAATATCTTTAGGGTGCGATGTGGAGAAACGCACGCGCAAATCCGGGCTGATCAAGGCAACCATTTCTAACAGGTTGGCGAAGTTTACAATAGAAATCTCGTCGCCAACTGCCAACTGCTCACTGCCTTCTGTCAACGGCTTACTCCACTTGTACGAGTCCACATTTTGGCCTAACAAAGTAACTTCGCGGTAGCCTTTGTCAAAAAGATCTTTACACTCGGCAACTACTGAATAAGCATCACGGCTGCGTTCGCGGCCACGGGTAAACGGCACCACGCAGAAGGAACACATATTATCACAGCCACGCATAATAGATACAAAGGCATTAATGCCATTGCTATTTAAACGCACCGGGCTAATATCGGCGTAGGTTTCTTCGCGGCTAAGCAATACGTTTACTGCTTTTTGGCCGCTATCAACCTGTTCTATCAGGTTTGGCAGGTCGCGGTAAGCATCGGGGCCTACTACAACATCCACCAGTTTTTCTTCTTCCAAAAATTTGGCTTTTAAACGCTCGGCCATGCAGCCTAAAACGCCTACCACCAAACCTGGATTTTTGAATTTTGCACCGGCAAATTCTTTCAGTCGGTTACGTACCCGCACCTCGGCGTTCTCACGTATCGAGCAGGTGTTAATGAAAATAACATCTGCGTTTTTAAAATCTGATGTGGTCTCAAAACCTTTTTCGGCTAATATCGAAGCTACTATCTCACTGTCAGAAAAATTCATGGCGCAGCCATAACTTTCTATATAAAGCTTACGGCCATTGTGTTTACCAACGGGCTCTAAAACTAAAGCCTCGCCTTGCCTGCTCTCATCATGCACTTTATCCGGTATAAGCAAATCCATTGTCATCTAAAAAATTGAACCGCAAAAATACAAATTTTTATATAACGAAATGACAGTTTGGCAGACGGTTTAACAATTTTCACTTTTTGTTGTTGTAGTACCACACAAGCACTAATAGGGCTCGCTACATTAACACTTACCCGAAACGACTAATGGCAAAAACCTTTTTTAAACATCGCTGGCAAAAAATACTGCTCATTGTGTTTGGGGCTATCATATTGATCGCAGCAGCAGCCCTTTTATGTATCAACAGTATCTTAGCGCCTAAACTATCAGCCAAGCTGAAAGAAGCCGTTTTAAAAGGTACCGACAGCCTGTACACTATCAACTACAGCGACCTTGACCTGAATGTACTGCAAGGCAAGGCCGTGTTATATGATATTAGTTTCAAAGCCGATACCGCTGTTTTTCACCGACTGAAGAAACAAGGGAAAGCACCGGATAAACTTTATGAACTGCATGTAAAACGGCTGGTAATATCCGGCGCCCACGCGTTTGAACTCTATTTTAAAAAGAAATTAAATATCGGCCGCATCACCCTTAACTCACCCGAGGTGATCATCAATAAATATTCGGACAAAGACACCAATACCGCCAAAAAAGACAAGCGCACCCTTTACCAAAAGCTATCAAAAAGCCTTAAACTGGTACATGTTGGCGAGATATTACTTACCGATATCCATTACAAGCAAAGCAATTACACCGGGCCAAAGGTTGCCGTATCGCAACTTAAAGAGATGGATGTAAAAGCAACCGACCTACTGATAGATTCGGCCACACAAACAGACACTTCACGCTTTTTATATTGTAAGGACGTTAACACCGAATTAAAAAACTATAGCAGCAGATCGGGCGATGGCCTGTACACTTTCAAGGTGCGGTCGATAAAGTTATCTACTCAATCGTCAAAGCTGACCATTAGAGGTATAGACCTAAAACCAATTGAACACACCCTGTTTTTCAAAAAAAGCAAAACCGACCGTTACACCTTGAGGATAGATTCGATCCAGCTTAATAATTTTGATTACATCACTTATCAAAAAGATCAATCTTTAAATGTGAAACGAATGGTGATGGATAATGGTTTTTTTGAGGTTTACAGCAATTATAACGGCTTGCTGCCAACTACCGACAGGTTGGTTACCTTCCCGCATTGGGCCATTCGCCACGCCATAAAAGCAACCATTAATGTGGACACGCTTGACCTGAAACACTTTGCCGTAACTTATAAACAGCTTAATAAAAAGCCCATGAAAACCGGTGCGCTTACTTTTAATAAGATCTCAAGCCGGTTTTTGAACCTGACTAATGACAAGGAGTTGCTTAAAAAGAATAACATTGCTACAGCAAACGTCACCAGCTATTTCCTGGGCAAAGCCAGGCTCGACCTGCGCTTTGTTTTTAATTTAAGTGATGCCAATTACAATTATTCGTACAAAGGGCACCTTGCCCCAATAAACATGACCGATGTAAACACGGTATTAATGCCTTTAAGTACCGTTAAGGTTACTTCTGGCAGGGTAAATAGTTTTGATTTTGATATTCACAGCACACAAAAAGTATCTAAAGGCACCGTGTCGTTTCTTTATAAGGATTTAAAAGTTGATATTCTTAGAGCAGATTATACTAAAAATACGCTGATAAGCGCACTGGCCAACGCTGTTATCCTAAAACATGACAACCCCGATGATGGCGCTAACAAGCCGCGCCTGGCAAATGTTGTTTACATACGCCCTGCAAACTTTCCTTTTTTTAAAACAGTTTGGTTAACCCTACTGGGTGGTGTCAAAAACTGCGCAGGCATAGGCCCGGCCCAGGAAAAAAAGCTTAACCAACAGGCAAATACCGATGACAAAAAAGAGCAGGAAAAAATTATTAAAAAAGCGGTGAAGGAAAAGGAGAAAGCGGACAAGGAATTTAAAGAAGAGCTGAAGAAAAAAGCAGAGGGGAAGAAAGAGTAGTTGTAGCGATAAAATCGCCCAACCATGTTAAGCACTCGTCACAAAACAGCGTAAGATCTTACTAATCCACACACAAGCCATTATCCTTTGGATCTTCAAAGGCAATTCTTTCGCTTACTTTTTCGACATCTCCATTTTCACTCACTTTAAAAATAATCTCACTATAGGGATGACTGCAACCAAAAGCCTTGTACGAAAAAAGCTTTACAACATAGCTTTCGCCATCCTTATACACAGATGAAATGGATGGTGTATAATAATATTTATATTCTTTTTTAAACTCCCTATCATTCAGAATGAGATAACCTTTAGTAACAAGTATAGCGTAACCCATCGCTTCGGCAATATTTGAAATAGGGGCGTAAACTTTTTTTAATTCCTCTTTATTATTTATTAAAAAGTATTTACTATTTATTTTAATAACGGGCTTGGGTATAACGCAAATAAAGCCGCCAATCATCCAATCGTTTCCTCCACCATTTCTACATGATTCCAAGGCAGTAGCCATAGGATAATTAGGCGTAAGGCCGCCCAAGCTTTTGTTTGCCTCCCTTACCTCTAATAAATTGAATTGTTTTTTTATTGATTTATAATCTACTGTATCAATAGGTGTAGTTAAAGGATATTTTACACGCTTACCGTTATCACATCTGCCTATCAAAAACCCAATTACCAATATAAAAATCGATCTGTTATTCATGAGATTAGGTTACTGCAATAACAGCTTCAAATTGATACCAAAGTTGGTAAACGAGGTATTGAACGATTGCGAGGTATATGGCTTGGTGATGTTGCTATCGTAAAATAAATTAAGGTTAAAGCGCTGGTTTATCACATAATCTATAGATGGGCGCAGGGTGATGTTTTTGGCGCCAGATGACACTTCGGCGGCGGCTACATCGGCACGATAGATCAGGGTTTTATTATCGCGCACTGCTACATCAAGCTTAAAGTTAATATCGTTGTTATCCTTATTCCCTGTGCCAAATAATCCCCACGGCATCCTGAAATTTTTAGGCCGGTAACCAAACCCGAATACCATAATATTTTCGTCCTGCTGCGCCAGTTGGCTGTTTAGCAGACTTAAGTTTAACGAGCGGGTTTTACGGTACTCGAAGTTAGCCGTCATACTGTTTTTAAAACGAACATCGGCACCTAACAACGGCACGAACTGCTCGAATATGGCGACCTGCGAGAACTGGTAGAACGGGAGGAAATCATTATTAAAGTCCCTTGAACTAACCGCGTTGTTGTTTTCCTGGTATTGCAGCAGGGTGGTAAAGCTGCTTACAATGTAGGATGAGCGGTAACCGTGTTTCAGGTCGAAAGAATCGAAAAGCTCGGAAAAGAATGGCATTTTACCCAAGCCCGCATAAGAGATCTGCCAGTTTGGGATCGGGATCTTAGGAAACTGGCTAGTGCTTGATTTGCCTGCGTCTTTACCCGAATAAGCCGCTAAAAATGCCGGAACCAAAACGTTTTGCGCGTTTGCCCCGTAACCATCGGCATATCCACCTGCCGCTACACCCGAGTTTGGATTGGTTAGGCCAAGCCTTTGCGATATCATGGTACGGTTATCCAAAAACTTTTGGTAAGTAGGCGACCGGCTATTAATGTCGCCCGATTTTGCAAACGCCGTACTCAGCGAGAAGAACGAAACACTATAAGTACCCGATGTTACCGGGCTTAGGTTTTCGATACTGTTTGTTGATGCCAGGTATTTAAAATTGCTCTGATAATTTTTATCCTGTGTTTTAAACGCGATCAGCTCGATACGCAGGTCTGATATCGGCTCTATAATACTCCGCAGGCGGATGTCCTCGTTAAATGATTTTATATAAAGTTGATTCTGCAAGGTATCATTAGTGATCCAGCCGTTGGCAACCGCTTTGGCGCGCAGATCGGCCTGGCTGCCCAATAAAAACCCTATGCCCGGTGCGTTATAAGTAAAATCCTCACCAAATAAATTTGATTTTGGCAGATAGCCCGGCAGGAATGTACCCTCGGTACGCGTATAAGTACCGCTAATGTTTTTGATTCCCGTCAATATCCCCAGGAAAAACTTCGCCGCGCCCGTTTTCTCATCCTTACCCTTGCGCAGGCCCTTAAACTTATTGTAAAAGTTGGAGAAATTAAGGTTTGGGTTTAGTTGAATGGTGCGTGCATTTTGGATACTATTACCTACATCATATGTCGGGTCGTTAATGGCAAACTCGGGCTGGCTTTGCCAGTTAAAGTTAGTACTGTACCGCACGGTTAGCGCTGTCCAGTCAAGGCCGGGTAGTTTGTTTATTGGCGCCGTCCAGTTTAAATTAATAGTATGGTTGTAGTTGGTGGTACGGCCAAGTTTCCAAAGATTTTCCCAAAGGGTATCGCGTTTCAAGCCATTGATACGCCCGGCCGGTTCATCTACCACGGATAGGTTTGTCGCATCGATATCCAGTGTCAACGCTTTCGACAAATTCCACCCTATACCGTAAACACGGGTAATGTTAAAGTTTTTATTGAACGCTGTTGGGATCGCTATAAAGTTATTCGGGTCGTTATTCCGCAGGGTATTTTCCGAGTAATAACGGTCAAAATTGATACTGAAATTCAACCTTGATGGCAGGATACTAAAGTTAAAATCCCGCGCCAGGGCAAGCAAATTGCTCTTAATGATCTTTGCGAACGGCGTGTAATATTTAGGATCTTTATTATAATTATAACTCAGCGCTACGCGATAGGTCTTGGCAAAATCGTTCTCCACGTTAAAGTCGTGGTGCTGGTACTCTGTATAGGCATAGGTAGCGGCAAAGTTCTCAATATCCCAAACATGCACCGGGGCAGTAGTGTTTGTACGCTCCTTGTGCACGTTGGTAAAGTTGATGCTTTTGCGCGTTGTAAAATCTTGTGTTACGTTCTTGATCGAATCTCTGGCCTGATTTGTTGGTGCTGCCGCAAGTGATTTTTTTAGTTCAACATCCGGCGATCCGGGGTCATACTGCGGGGTGCTTATCTGGGTAGAGATGTTCACATAAGCCGGGATGCGGATGCCGCTTTTCTCCGGGAAAAACTTACCCAGCTCAACACTTGCCGATGCGTCTATCGCCTGGTTATCGCTCCGGTTACGGTCGCCCACCCTGGAGTCCAACGTACCGAAGCCGATGGTGCTTTTGGTGCCCGATACGGTGATATTCGCAAAATCGGCCAAGGCGGCATCAACCCTTGCGGTAGCAGCCCAACCACCACGCTGGTCAAAGTCTGTTAAGCGCAGTTCATCAAACCAAACGGTACCTGTTTTATTTAAACCGTCATCACCTGCCAAACCGCCGGGTTTGTACGGGTTACGTACACCAAGCATAATGGTACGCAGACGGCTCAAGTCGGGCTGGCCTTTGATGGTTACTTTGTTTTTGCCGTCGGTATACACAAACGGGATAGTAAAAGGCCACGGCTGCCCGTTTAGTTTGGCATTATTACGGGCCAGCTTGGCGTCTATCAAAATAGATAGCTGCAGGTCAAGTTCATTATTTGCCGGCCAGATGCTGCCCGGATCGCGGGTGCCGGGTTGGGTGATACCGAGGGGCACCTCGTATTCATAATAGTTATCCTGGTAATCAACACCAAGGCGTACAAAACCATTAAGATCGTTATCCTTTAACTGGTCGCCCTCGGCGTGAATAAACATTTGGATGCGTTTGTATGACCGCAGATCGTTAAAGAACGTGCGGAACGCCGCCCTCGAATAACCATCGCGCAGGTTGCTTACATTTAAGGATAGCGATTGCTCGTTAAGCTTGGTATCGGTTTGCAGGTTGTTGTAGTTACGCTGGCGGTTAATGCCCGGTGGCACCACGTAAGGTATTGGCGTGCGGTTACCGTTCTCCTCGATGTTTACGGCCTGCACATCTAAAGTAGAACCATCAATAACGGGACTAACAATGGCAGGATCGGCAATTACATTTTGCGGATTATTTTCGGCATTAAATGTCCGCCATTCGCCCCTTACCAGTTGCAGGGTCGCGAAACGCAGTATCGAGGTATCGGCAAAGTTTGTCATAAACATCCGCATAAAACGGATGGCCTTAAAATCCTGGATGTTACCCACCTTGCTTTGGTACTCGTTTATCGGCACCCTAAACTGGTACCAGGTAACCGGCTGTGTAGTACCGTTAGGCAGTTTTACGTTCGAGGTGATTTTATCGTTAATAAAGTTTTGGCCAATAACCATATCCTGCGGGCGGATAGATACACGGTACTGGAAGTACTCGTCGGTTTGGCTCATATTATTATCGCGGTTGATATCTTCACCATCAGGCAAAGATGTTGATGCCGATGTCTGGATGCCCAGTTCTGCCTGCGATTGTTCTGCTGTTTTAGAGTTACCATCGGTACCGTTATAGCGGCTGTAACGATCCAAGATCCCGGCGTTTGCCTGGTCAAGCGCTGCGCCTTGGTAGTATTGGTAATTATCTGATGAAGGGTCGCCCGAGAAGGCTGTTGCAGCCTGCGGACTTAACAGGCCCTGTACCTGTTGTACTACTGGCGCGAATTTGGCCTTCTCATCATTGTCATTCAATCCATCCAAACCCACATCCTGCAACCTGCGCGAATCGGGGTTATTATCGAATGCGTTGATAACAGGCTGTAACTTTGATACCCTGCCCCAAACGGTTTCATCTACATTCGCGCCAGCGGCGGCATCAACAGGCAGGCTGTTCTCCAAACTCTTGCGGCCATCTTTCAGGATATCTTCAGATACACTACCTAAGTTGAAATACAGATCACCACCTGCCGCGTTCGGCTTGTAGATGAACGGATCCATCATCCAAAACTCGATATAGCCCACATTCAGCGATTCAAAATCGTTAGTTTCCAGCTTGCGGAACATACCGCCCCAACGTGCCTTGGGGTTTTGTAAGGTACCATCGGTATTTACCTCGGTAGTGGTATAATTATACGGACCACGCACTGTTGGGTAAAACACCATATTCAAAGTCGACAAACTTAACGGTTGCCCGGTGGTAGATTGTTTAAAAGGGAAAACCTCCTGCTCGATAACCTGCCTTACATAATGGTTAGATAGTTCGCCTCGCGATACCGGCACGGTGCTGGAACTTGTGTAAAATATCGGGTCGATATTAAAGAAGGCCAGACGCGCGCGGTTAAAGCCATAGCTCAAGTCATTAAAGGCATCATTCTCGGCAAACATTTGCGGAGTGCCCGAGATTTGCCAGTTGATGGAACTTTTTATATCGATCACCGAACGGCTATTCTCAAAATCGTCAAGATAGGATGTACCGTTCTTAGAGCCTGCAAAATTTAACGCGCCAGGGCTGCCCGGCATTAACTTGGCAAACTCGCCGCTAAAGTTAATGGTTGATGGTGCCTTAGTATTAATGAACGGGATCTTGTCAACAAGGCGCGTCAAAAAGCGCGATTGCGTACTGTAATTTGCGTCGAGCCCCCAAATGGTATTGGAGATAGATTCCTCGCCCACAATTTCGTTTTGGGTGATGGGTTGTTCGGTTAGGTGCATAATGGTACCGCCCAGCAATAGCTTGTCGCTGGCATGGTAATCAAACCTTGAGCCAAATAGTGATTTTTGCTGAACCCCAAAAAGTTCGTTGTTTTCTAACTTAACATTAATGGTTTGGCCTGATGCAAGCAGCGCCTGGTTCAATATCCTGATACGGCCCGCGCTGTAATCAATGGTATAATCTGACCCTTCCTGTAATTTTATCGAACCGGCCGTAACTACTACCGAGCCTTGCGGAACATTCACTGCGTTCAATTGATACTCCGATCCGCTTTGCGCGGTATATGTACCCTTTATTAAATACCTGTTCAGTTTGGGGAAAAATTGCTGCGCGATGGTCTTGGTAGAATCATACAAAGGCTGGTAAACATACCGGGCCACCAAGTCGGGTTCGCTGGCAGTAAATTGTTTGGCCAGGTCGCTGCCAAAAGGCTCCAGCACCGGGAACATAATTCGCCCTTGTTGGGAATCGATCGTAACACCCTCCAAAAAATCGAAGTAACCGTCCGGTCGTTTATCGTTTTGCTGATCCAGATTATCTACGCCAGTAAGCTGCATCCACCGTTTACTTTTGGCATTTGCCCCCTCGTCCATTATGGTTTTCTCTATGCCCGATTTATCATCCAACCGCGAAATATTCAGCCTAAAGTTTGTGGAGCTTATTTGGCCTGCACCAAGCGAGTAGATGTTTTTCATCATCAGGTCCCAGGTTGGCAGGTTAGTTTTAAGCAACTCGTTTTTTAACAGTTTGGTATATAAAACGGTTGGCGTGTTTGGGTCAACCGCCCTGTCGCTGCTAAACTCACCTACCTGGTACTGCACGCCATTCATCGAATATTGATAAGCCACTGCCAGCACCTCATCATTATTTAGAGGGTAATTTAACGAGATATAACCCAATTGCGGGTGCAGGGTAAACTCCTTATCTGTTAACTTACGGGCATAGGTAAGTTTGGCGTAGTTATCTGTGGCGCCTGTAGTCCTGAAATATGCGGCCGCGTCGTTTGAATTTGTTGTACGTGCGCCGGGTGGCAAATTATTTAATAACGAGTTTGATTGCTGCGTAAAGCCTGGCCCCTTAAAGCCGGCAGGTAAGCCGTTAAAGCCCGCGCCACCCTGTATTAAAGTTGCATTGTATGGTTTGTTTTCGCCCAAATCCAAAAACGCCAATATATCGCGCGAGTCGGTAGTTACATTGGTACGGTTGGTTGTCCAAACCTCAATTTTGGTAATATTTACGTTAGAGCTGATGATGGGGATATTTGCCAGCGCCCTGTTGTAGGTGTTGCGGAAATATTGCGACAGGAAAAAGTGCTTGTTACCCTCGTAATCGGCAGCGGTGATGTTTATATTTTGCTGTTGCGAGCCGTTGGTAATGGTAATATTTTTTGCTTGAGAACGCTGTTGCGAGAAGATACTCGTTACATCCAGCTTGCCAAACTTCAGCTTGGTTTTAACACCAAACAATGCCTGGCTGCCAGATATTAAAGTAGTGTTTAGCGGCATACTTACGGTACCCGCCTCTATCTTTTGGATGATCTCGTCCGGGTGGCCGGTGTAGTCCAGTTTTATTTGGTTCTCGAACTGAAACTGCGCTTCGGTATTGTAATTGGTGGTGATCTTTAACTTGTCGCCAATCTCGCCGGTAACATTTAGTTGGATGCGCTGGTCAAAATTAAAGTTGAACTGGTTACGCTGGCGGGTATTAAATAGCGGGTTCTCGTTCTTATTGATCTGCCCGGCCAATATCACCTCTGCCGAACCTTGCGGGCGGATGTTGATATTAGAGCTACCAAAGATCTGCTCGAAGGTTTTGCTCCTGATCTTCATCTGCGGGATAAAGCCAGGCTTTTCAGATTCAACATTATAATTGTCTGATAGTTGCTTGAAGTATTCGCGTTTTACGCCGCGTTGCTGCAACATCAGGTACTCTCCAAAACTTAAATATTGTGGCGCGCGGTAAAGCAGGTTACCCACGCGCTCGTATAAAATGTATTTGTTAGTTGCGGCATCATATTCTACAGTGCGCACCAGGCCCGGAGGGTCGGTAAAAAATATACCGGAGCGTTCCCTTTTGCTATGAGGCTCGGCAAGGCCTATAGGGCCAAGCTGTATGCTGGTATCGACTTTTAAGGCCGGGATTGTAGTGGCTGTAGTTTTAGGTACCTGCTGGCCCGGCTGGCGTTGCTGTTGCCCGGTGGTTTGTTGTTGCTGACCCGGAATTTGCTGCTGTTGCTGCTGACCAGGAACACCCTGGCCGGGAATCTGCGACCCTTGCTGGTTGCCTACATTTTGCGGCGTTACCGGCCTTGATATGGGCGTTTGCTGGGCAAATACCTTCCCCACTCCACTTAAAGCAGATACAAAGAGTATGACTACAAAAAGCTTGATGGTAAAATTTTTTATCAAGTGGTATAAATTATTGCAAGGTAATTATAAGCTTTTTAGGGCAGATTTAATTAGTTGTTCTACAGTTAATACGCCTGTATTTTTACTTATTTCCTGGTCTAAAACTTTTTCTGCAACATTACGAACAAATCCAAGCATTACAAGGGCAGAAAGGGCTTCATCTTTTGCCGTTTTTAACCCTGGCATTACCGTTAATGTGTCTGGTCCTTCTTTTTTAAGCTTGTCCTGCAGTTCTAAAATTACGCGCTGTGCGGATTTTGGGCCGATGCCCTTTATCCGTTGGATTGCCGAAACATTACCCTGAACAATCGCCGCCTGGATCTCGGCCGGGGTGATGGAAGATAACATCATGCGCCCCGTGTTTGGGCCTATTCCTGAAATGGATATGAGGTGCATGAATAGCCTGCGTTCGCCCTCGGTAGCAAAACCATAAAGGGTGTGTGCGTCCTCTTTTACGTGCATCCAAATATACAGTTTGCAGCGTTCGCCCTCGGGTAACTGCCCATAGGTATTTAACGATATATTGATGTGGTAGCCAATGCCCCCGGCATCTATCACCACATGCGCACCGCCCTTAAAAATCAGCTTCCCATCAATATAATCGTACATATAATTTATTTTTTTGCTTTTGATGGTTTTGCTTCAGCACATTTTACCTGCGCATCTATCACTGCTATCGTAACCATGTTCACAATCTCGCGAACAGAACTACCTAACTGCAATACGTGAACGGGCTTTTTCATACCCAACAGGATAGGGCCAACAGCTTCTGCGCCGCCAATTTCCTGTAAAAGTTTATAAGCGATGTTACCTGATGCTAAGCCAGGGAATATCAGGGTGTTTGCAGGTTTGCCGTTTAATACCGAAAACTCAAAGTTATCGGCAAGTAATTCGGAGTTTAGAGCAAAGTTGGCCTGCATTTCGCCGTCTACCACTATTTCGGGATATTTTTCATGCAGGATGCGTACGGTTTCCCTGGTTTTCTCGGGGATCTCGCCTTCGTTAGAGCCAAAGTTTGAGTAGGATAATACCGCTATGCGTGGTTTTATATTCAGCTGTTTGATAGAGCGATCCATCAAAACGGTAATATCTACCAGTTCCTGCGCGGTAGGGTTGATGTTTACAGTGGTATCGCCAAAGAAGACCGGGCCTTTTTCGGTGATCATTAAGTACATACCTGCAACACGGTTTACACCTGCTTCGGTACCGATGATCTGCAATGCCGGCTTAATAGTAGTAGCGTAATCTTTAGTTAAGCCCGAGATCAATGCATCTGCTTCACCAAAGTGCACCATACAAGCGCCAAAGTAGTTACGGTCTATCATCAGCTTTTTAGCCTCAACCATTGTTACACCTTTGCGCTGGCGCTTTTTGAACAGGAATTGTGCGAACTCTAATGAACGCTCGGCCTCTGTTCTTGGGTCGATGATCTGTACATCGTCAAGGTCAAGTTCGTTCTCGCGCATGATCTCACGGATGCGGTCTGCATTACCCAATAATATCGGGGTAGCGATGCCTTCGTCTTTAACAATTTGAGCGGCACGTAATATTTTATAAGTATCGGCCTCGGCAAATACCACACGTTTTGGCGTTTGCTTGGCTTTGTTGGTCAGATCGCGCAGCAATTTATTATTTGTGCCAAGGCGTGACAATAGTTCTTCGTTGTAAGCATCCCAGTCGGTAATGGCTTTACGCGCCACACCAGAATCGATAGCTGCTTTGGCAACCGCCGAAGACACCTCGGTGATCAAACGTTGATCCATTGGTTTGGGGATGATGTAATCGCGGCCAAACTTAAGGTTGGTAATATTATATGCTAAATTCACGGCCTCGGGAACGGGCTTTTTAGCCATTTCGGCTATGGCCTTCACCGCGGCGATCTTCATTTCTTCATTTATTGCAGTCGCCCTAACATCAAGCGCACCGCGGAAGATATACGGGAAGCCTAATACGTTATTAACCTGGTTAGGGAAATCTGACCGTCCGGTTGCCATGATGATATCTTTACGGGCTGCAATTGCCAGATCGTAAGAAATTTCGGGCTCGGGATTAGCCATTGCGAAAACAATTGGATTTTTAGCCATGCTTACCAGCATATTCGGGGTAACCACATTACCTGCCGAAAGACCTACAAATACGTCGGCATTTTTCATAGCATCGGCAAGGGTGGTGATATCTTTACGGTTTGTGGCAAATTGCAGGCGCATTTCGTCCAGATCGGTACGCTCCGGCGTCAACAAACCATTAATGTCAAACATCACCAGGTTCTCTTTTTTAACCCCAAGCGACAGGTACATTTTGGTACATGATACCGCTGCTGCTCCGGCACCGTTCACCACCAACTTTATCTTATCAAGTTTTTTTCCCTGGATCTCGCAGGCGTTCATCAACGCCGCACCGGATATGATGGCCGTGCCATGCTGGTCATCATGCATCACCGGGATCTTCATCTCGGCCTTTAGCCTGCGCTCTATTTCGAAGCATGTTGGGGCAGATATATCCTCGAGGTTAATCCCACCAAAGGTTGGCTCTAAGGCCTTCACTATGTTTACAAATTCATCAACCGTTTTGGCGTTGATCTCCAGATCAAACACATCGATATCCGCATAGATCTTGAACAGGAGGCCTTTGCCTTCCATTACCGGCTTACTGGCTTCGGGGCCAATATTGCCCAGGCCAAGTACCGCGGTACCGTTACTAATAACGGCCACCAGGTTACCCTTTGCAGTATACTTATATACATCTTCTACATTTTCGGCTATGCGTAAGCAAGGCTCGGCAACGCCTGGAGAGTATGCTAAAGTTAAGTCGCGCTGAGAATTAGTAGGTTTTGTAGGCACTACCTGTATTTTACCAGGCCGGCCTTTTGAGTGGTAATTTAAGGCGTCCTGTTTACGATTTGGTTTATTCATGATCTCAAAAATTCAAGCGCTCAAAATTACGATTACTTTTCCTGAACTATCTAATAAATAAAGCCCGGCCTCGAAATACATCAAAACCGGGCTTTATCGGAAATCTATCTATCCCCTGCCTATGTTAACGGTTAATCCCGGCAGTAACGGCAGGGTTGTGTTGGTGCCTAATTCTTTATTCCATTGCAGCAGATCGCTAATTTTGACATTATATTTTGCCGCTATATTGGCAAGTGTATCGCCCTTTTTTGTAATGTAAATAATTGTTGAACCGGGAACAACAGTTCTTTGATCAACAGATTGATCAGACGTTTCGATAGCAATGTACCGGAGAGGTTTTGGCGTGCGGATGGGTGACGACAGATCAGCAATGGCATCCTGTAAAATAGATTGCCGTTCGGCAGTTACCACCGGGACCACAATTTTGCGCGGGACAGCTGCCGTACCGTTAACCAACTGTTGGCGATACGATGGGTTTAGGGTGCAAATATCTTTCAACGTCATCCCCAATGCCTGCGCTACGCGGCTTAGCGATACAAACTTGTTCACCATTATGGTATCGGTAACTATCGCGAGGTCGCTGGTTTGCGGTACTATATAATGGTATTTATGATATTTCATCACATAATTCACGGCGATGAACGCCGGTACATATCCACGGGTTTCGGCAGGTAACAATTCGCGGATGCTCCAGTAATCGTGTGTGCCGGTTTGCTCCAGCGCGTGCAGCACGTTGCTTTTACCACAGTTATATGATGCTATGGCAAGCAGCCAATCGCCAAATTGCAGGTAGGCGTCTTTTAGGTATTCGGCAGCTGCGTTGCTGGCGCGTACGGGGTCGCGGCGGTCATCAACATAATCTGTCATTGCCAAACCGTAGACCTTAGCTGTTTCTGACATGAACTGCCAAGGGCCGGCAGCACCTACCCTGGAAATAGCGTTCGGGTTTAGCGCCGACTCCACTATCGACAGGTACTTAATTTCATCTGGGATGCCCGCATCGCGGAATGCCTTTTCGTAAATAGGGAAGTAGTATTTAGACAGCCCTAACATGCGGCCCATCTCATCCTTACGGCGGGTGTAATTATCTATGTAAGCTTGTACATAGCCATTGTAATTTAAAGGCACCTCTTTTTGAATGGTATCCAGCCGGCGTTTTATAATATTGTTTTGGTAAATGGATACGGGAGCTTGTATTATGGGGGGCGCCACGTTGGTGTCCTGCTGAACCATCTCTGCCTCAATGGCAAATCCGGCTTTGGCATCTGCTTTAACTATTTGTACAAATAAGGCACAAATAATAAAAGTAAATAGTCTCTTCATATTTTGGGGTTAGCTATCCGCAGGAAAAGCCTTACAGTTATTTACTAATGTATTAAATTTCTATAGTTGCAGGAAATATTCCGAGAAATTTAACAGTTCCTGCTCGCAAAAACTTTTGGCCAATAATTGTAAACCTAACGGCAAACCTTTTCCGTTATTGCCTGCCGGGAGCGATATGGCGGGCATGCCCGAAAGCGAAGCCTGAACGGTAAAAATATCGTGCAGGTAAGTTACTACAGGGTCTTTCTCTTTCACACCGATAGCGAATGCAGGCTCGGGAGCGGTTGGGGTTAGTATAAAATCAAATTCTTTTAAGATCTCGTTGGTTTTGTCCTGGATCAGACGGCGAACCTTTTGGGCTTTTGCATAATAGGCATCATAGTAACCCGCGCTTAGTACAAACGTGCCCAGCATAATGCGGCGTTTAACTTCTTTACCAAAACCTTCCGAGCGGCTTAGCTTATACGTCGATTCCAGGTCATTGGCATTGGGGCTACGGTAGCCGTAATGCACACCATCGTACCGGGCAAGGTTTGATGAAGCCTCGGCCATAGCCAATATGTAGTAGGTTGGCACCAGGTAATCTAAAAGCTCGAACGAGATAGGCTTTACGGTATGCCCATCGGCACGTAACTTCTCTATATAAGTAGTGAGCGTGGCTTTAACTTCAGCATCTACGCCGGGGCTCGATAAAGCCTCCTGCATGTAAGCGATCTTCTTTTTTCCGGTTTCCTTTCGCAGGTTTTTTGCTTCGGGAACGGGTTGCTGCGATACGGTACCATCGTATTCATCGGCACCTGCCAAAATTTCTAATAACAAAGCGGCGTCGGATACCGATTTGGTTATCGGGCCAACCTGGTCAAAAGACGAAGCGTAGCTAATAATGCCATGGCGCGAAATGCGCCCGTAAGTTGGCTTAAGGCCAATAACACCACAAAAAGCTGCGGGTTGCCTAACCGAACCACCGGTATCTGTACCGATAGCGGCGTGGCACATACCCGCCTGCACTGCGACAGCAGAACCACCCGATGAACCACCAGACACGCGCGTATTATCCGCATGGTTTTTTACCGCGCCGAAGAACGAATTTTCGTTAGCGGCACCCATAGCGAATTCATCGCAGTTGGCGCGGCCTATAATGATGGCATCTTCTGCCAGTAAACGCTCCACCACGGTTGATGAATATATAGAAGTAAAATTTTCTAAAATTTTTGATGAGGCTGTTACTTTATGCCCTTTGTAGCAGATATTATCTTTAATAGCGATAACCATACCGGCCAGTTTACCGGCAGTACCGTTACTTATCTTCGCGTCAACCTCTTTTGCAGCAGCAAGGGCCTCGGTATCAAAAACCTCATTAAAAACGTTAAGATGTGCGTTTTGCTGTATTTGCTGAAGGTAGCCTTTTACCAGGCTTTCAGCTGTGATCTCCCCACTTTTCAACCCGTTCTTAATGTCGGTATAAGCGGAATAGTGTTTAGCCATGGGCCTAAAATAAAAAACTTATCTGTTGAAGCATAAATATTTCAACAGATAAGTTTTATAAGTGTGAACAGCTATGGTAAGCTGAAGCAATAAATTGCCAGTAAGTTAAACCTTAGGTTTCTCTTCTGTTGATGTAGTGTTTGTGTTTGCAGTGGTCTCACCGTTCTGCGCGTCTTTAAATTCTTTAACGCCCCGGCCTAAACCTTTCATCAGTTCAGGTATTTTTTTCCCACCAAACATAATTAAAATTGCAACGATGATCAATATGATCTCTGGTGCGCCTAATCCACCCATGATTTTTAAGTTTTATGTAATGTAAATATTTTTATTGTTATTTATGTTCTTCTTCAACCACCTTTTTAACCGGCTCTTCTTCAGTTTTGGTTAAATTGATAGTGTGCGGTTCTGCTTCGGTATTATGCTCAAATGTAGCATCTTCTGCAATTTCTTTTGTTGTTACGGCTTCTGAATGTTCTGCACTGGCGGGTGCACCGTGGCCCCTAAAAGCCGGGATAGTACCAGCAACCGGTTCGTAACCATGCTCGGGCACTTCTTCTGCCGCAGTTTCATGTTCTGCCGGGGTCTCTTCTGTTTTTACTGCTTCTATTGAAGCTTCAATTTCAGCAGTCTGTTCGGTTTTCTTTTCCTCGTAATTGTTTATCTGGTTGTTAATTTCGCGTTTAACATCTTCAGATGCATCCTTAAAATCGCGGATACCTTTACCAAGTCCACGCGCTATTTCCGGTAACTTTTTACCGCCAAAAAGCAACAGCGCAGCAAAAACGATAACTACCATTTCGCCGCTGCCTATATTTAAAAATAATAAAACTGAATTTAACATTGTATTAATTTAAGATTACAAATATACATAATTACTAAACGCACGAGATTAGAAATCAATTAGGAGCAAGCCATAACTTTGGGTTGACAAAGGTTGAGCTTTTTGACAGTGTAAATATGGTAGTCGCGTCGCCGGTTGATGGATCAAGCGCAACTGTACCCAACATTTGTTTTGTACTTACCTTTTGCCCTTTAGAAACGTTTACCGTTCTTAAATTTTGGTAAGCGGTAAAGTACTCGCCATGTTTAATAATAACCAAGTAAGTACCGCTAATATCCATAATGGTTTTCACCTCACCTTCAAACACAGCCCTTACAGCCGCGCCTGTGTTGGTACGGATCTCGTAACCGTTACTTTCGTTGCGGATGCCGTCATCATTATACGTACCGAAACCGTGCACCAACTGCCCTGCGGCAACCGGCCATGGCAGGCGGCCTTTATTACCTAAAAAGTCGTTACTCAATTTAGCGGCCTCCGGCGTAGAGTTTAACACCTCGCTGTTTGTTGACGTTTTTGTTATCGCTTTTCTGGTTGGGGCAACCACCTCGCGGTTTTCTGCTTTGGCCTTTGCCGCCGCTATCCTTGCTGCTTCCCTCGCTTCTGCTTCGGCCTTGCGCCTTGCCTCTTCTACTTCTCTTCTAATAGTATTTAATATCTCTTGCTTGTTACGCGCCAGCCTTTTTTGAACGTCGCGCTGCTGCGATTTTAACTCGCCCTGGTGTTTGCTCAGGTCCGTAATTACTTTTACCTGGTTGTTTTTGGCTTTACCTAACTCTTCTTTTTCCTTCTCCTGGCTTTGCAACAGGTCGTTCTTCTGTTTTTTATCCCTATCAAGTTCTCCAATCTTTACATGCAGGTCTTTTTGAGTGCCCTGTATGTACCCTGCCTGCCGCTCGCGGTAAGTGCCAAACTGCTGTAAATATTTTAAACGCCTGTAAGCCTGGTTAAAGTCTTTTGCGGCAAAAATAAACATCAGCTTATTATAGGCACTTTGGTTACGGTATGCAAACAATACCATTCCTGCATAGTCTTTTTTTAACTGGTCTAACTGGTTTTGTAAACTATGTACGGTATTATTGCTCTCAGAGATTTGATTATCTAAATTTCTTACTTCGGAGTTGATGTTGGTTATCTTCTCTTCGCGTAAGTTTATCTGCGCTTTTAGTATGTTGAGTTGTTTTAAAGATACCTTTTTATTGTTCTTGGTTTCATCGTACTCGCGGTTTAACTGATCCAATTCGTCGGTCAATTTATCGCGCCTGCGTTTTAGCTCGGAACTGCTTTGGGCAAAGACGCCCGAAGCTGCAAGCATTAAAACAAAAAACAATGCGGCTTTAAAAAATTTCATCCACCAAAAATATAATTTAATTAGCAGGTTCGTAGCTTTTTGGGATACTAAAAGGATATTCGAGCTGCTTATCAAACTCGGCCTGTGTATAACGCAGGTTTACCTGGATCTTTTTATTGCCTGCTGTAGAAGAAATATCTACCTGCGAAGGTATTACCCGATTATCCGCCTGGATAAATACCTTATTAGCTACCTGCAATGATTGCCCCGCCAACTGGTTGGTTAAATTAGTTTGCGTAACCTTTAAATCAGGGCCCAACAATAGCTTATAAACCAAGTCTTGTAGTGTTCCGTTAATTGCGGTATTATTACCCTCGGCGCTAAAATCGGCATTATTATTTAACAACTCGGGCATAGCGTTACCCACCAGTAGCGACTGTAATGTTTTAAAATTCACCTGCTTGCTGGCATAGGTGTAAACATAGCTAAACGGCTTTTTAAGATACATACCTTGCAGGCGGTTCACCACAATAATACTATCAGGAGTTATTTGAGCACGCGCAACTTCAACACCTAAAATTGCGGTAATTGAGATCCAGATCTTTTTATCTTTAGCTATGCGGATGTTAAGGGTAACATCGTTGCTGTTGCCGTTAATATCCAGTTTGGTTTTCGCCTTGCCATTGAATGTATTGAACGACACCTGTTTTAAGCGGATAGCTGTAAGTTTTGCTTTTATACTATTCTCTTTATCAATAGCGGCAGAATCTACTGTGGTGGTGGGGCGGTTAACAACAACCAGTTTTTTCGACTTACATGCTACAAGCGCAATAAGGCAAAAAACAACGGCTATTTTATTGAATGTATTTTTTCTCATTTATCTTACGGTCTAATACCGGCGATTTTGCACCCTGCGTTTTTGCTTTGGCCCAATTTTGTAGCGCGGCGTTGGTATCGCCCAGCAAAAACAGGATATCGCCGTAATGTTCTGTTTTAACGGCACTATCGCCTTTATTATGTTGGAGCGATTTTTCTATCCAAAGTTTAGCAGCGGCGTAATTTTTCTGCATAAACAGGATCCATGCATAAGTATCTTCAAACGATGCCGTGTTGGGCTGCAAGTTGTTACTATGTTTGGACATTAACGCCGCGCTTTCTAAACGCTCGTTCCTTAACGACAAATAGTAGGCATAATTGTTCAGCGTAAATGCATTATCGGGGTTTATGGCGATGGCTTTCTCGTAAGCACTGTCCGACGCTTTGTTATCATTGATAGAATGATAGCAATCCCCAAGTGCCGAGTAGCCTTGCGTAAGCAGGTCTTTATCCTGCGTTTCTAAACTCACGGCATTTTTTAGGTAGCTAATGGCTTTGTTATAATCGTGCTTTTGCTGCCAGGCAACGCCAACCATATAATTCATCCACGACTGGTTGGGGAAGAACGATAATGAGTTCTCGCCATCTTTTATAGCGGCATCCAAATCGTTCTCGCCAAGATCTATCCTTACCAATTGTTCCTGCACGTTATAGGCCTGGTTATCCAGACTAACGGCTTTTTTGTAGGCGGTTTTAGCCTCGGCTATTTTCTCGCTCTGCAACAGCATATCGCCGTAAATAGCATAGGCCTTGCCGTTTGTTGGATGCGCCATTGTTAAAATGCGGCTTAGTTCCAAGGCGCTCGCCCTCGCGTTTGGCTCGGGGAATTTTGGCACATAACCTAATAGGATCCTTATTTTTTGTTCGATGTCCAGGTCCTGGCTGGCAAAGGCTATCTCCAATTCGTCGTAGCTTGCTTCCGCTTTATTTTGCTCGCGGTAAATATCGGCCAGGGCCAAATGGATGGTGCCGTTTTTAGGGTCGATGGCTTTTGCTTTTTGCAGGGTAGCCAGCGCTTTATCACTTAGGCCGTTGGAGTTATAAACCTCGGCCTGCATCAGGTAATATTTTATTTGTGTAGGGCTGGCGGCTATCAGTTCATCTAACGACGACGCGGCTTTTTTAACATCTCCCTGGCGAATATATATTTTTTGACGATTAGCAAGCAGGTCTTCGTTTGGCCCGTCAAGTTCTTCAACTTTTTGATACAGCATTAAAGCCTCATCATACCGTTTCTGCAAAAACATGGCGTTGGCCTTGTCGTAGTAGTAGTCGGATTTATCGGGGTTAAGGCGAATGAGTTCATTAAAAACATTCTCCAGTTTATTAATGTCGTTGTTTTTTTCGTAAGTGCCGGCAAGGGCTATCCAATACCATTCGTTATTGGGGTTAACCGTAACGGCGCGCTCCAACAAATTTTGTTGGGCCGGTATATTGTTCTGCGCTTTTTCCAGGTTAGCCAGCTCAAACATGGTGGCATCGTTAGTGGGGTCAATCTGCAGGATGCGGTTAAAAAGTTCGGAAGCCAGTTTTGGGTTCTCTACCGTTTTTTCACGCAGGGCAGAAAAGAACAGTTGTTTCACCATGCCGCTATCCGCACTGGTCATGGGGCGGGCGGCAATCATCACGGCCGAATTACCTTTGCCCGGTTTGCTTTGCGCAAAGCCCGATAAAGTTATCCCTGTAAATAATATAAGTACTGCCGCTGTTTTCATACCGGATGCAATGCGTTTGCTATTACCTTTTAAATATCGCTTTTAGTTCGTGCCTTTCAGTGTATAAAGCGCCTAATCCAAATAAAATCAACAGCCCGTTACCAATAAAGATGTTCCGTTTAAATACCGAGAACGATAGGTAAACAAGCACTGCCGATATAATGATATACGCAAGGTTCTTTTTTAAGTTGTATGGGATGGGATAATTTTTTTGCCCCCAGATGTATGACATGATCATCATAGCCGTATATGCTGCAAAAGAAATCCATGCAGACGCCATATAGCTATATTTAGGGATAAATATCACGTTTAACACAACGGTCAACACCGCGCCGATCCCTGAGATATACAAACCATATTTAGTTTGATCGGACAATTTATACCAAACGGATAAATTCATATAAACCCCAAGGCTTACGTAACCAAACAGCAACGGCGGGACAACATCAAGCCCAACCCAATATGTACGGTTATGTACGTAATATTTTAAGATCTGGATATTGGCTATTACACCTAAAAATATGACGCATACAGTTATCACAAAATAATTCATGATACGCGCGTAGGTTTGGCCGGAGTTTTTGTTTTTTGCGTGGCTAAAGAAGAAAGGTTCGGCTCCCAAACGGAACGCCTGTACAAAAATGCTCAGGAAGATAGAGATCTTAGCACACCCCGAATAGACACCAACATCATGCTCGCTTATATTTGCAGGGAGCAGTTTACCAAGCAGAATCTTATCAAGGTTCTCATTAACAATGTATGATAGGTTGGCGACAAGGATAGGCCAACTGTAGAGGAGCATGTCGGCAAACATGACTTTGTCAAACTTTATTTGCAATTGCAACAATTGAGGCAATAAAAGCACGAGGGTAACCAAACTGGCCACAACATTTGAAAGGAATACATAACCTATCCATCCCGGTACAAACCACTGTCCTATCCAGGCGCTGCCTGCTAATTCGTGTTTTATCCAAAATGGCAAGCCCCAAATAAAAATCAGGTTGAGGCCTACCATCACCACAATATTTACAATTTTGATGGTGCCGTACTTAACCGGCCGACCATCCGCACGCAACTTGGCAAAGGGAATGGCGCACCATGCATCCAATACCAATATCGCTATAAAATATTTGATAAATATTTGGAAGTCGGCCTGTGGGGTATCTTTCCCAATTTTTATTAAACCTGCAATAACATTCGTAAACGGTACGGTAAATAGCAGGAAAACTATCGATAGCACAAAAACCACCCAAAAACCGTTATTATAAACCTGCCTTTTGTTAGCCCCTTCTTTATTAAGGTAACGAAAAAAAGTAGTTTCCATACCGAAAGACAGCGTCGCGTTTAGTATAGCGGCGTAACTGAACATGGTGGTAAAAATTCCGTAAACCGAGGGCTTGTATACCGAGGTATAGATTGGTGTTAATAACGAGCTAAGCAAGCGCTGTGCTATAGTGGTAACACCATACAATGCAGTTTGCCCGGCAAATTTTTTAGCTGTTGACAATTAGGAAAGTATAAAAGATTTATAAACGCTTCTTAACAATCTCAAAATTACGATAGTTTTTCAATTCGCCCTCCTGAACTTCAACGCTGTCTACAATGGCGTGTTCGGCGCCTTCATGGCACCATTCCAAAAACATATCCATCATCATATTGTCGGCTTCAGCAGCAACAAATACATCGCCATTTGGCTCGTTACTTATAAAGCCGCGTACGCCAAGCTGGTCGGCAACGGCTTTGGCGCCCGCCCTAAAAGATACGCCCTGCACTTTTCCCTTAACCGTTATATCCAGATGTTTCATTAGTTGGTGAATGGTTGATTTATTATGATGAATGTTTAAAACGCACCCATCCGCAATTTTGTTGGATGCAAATTAACTTAATCAAACGCAATCAACCTAATGTGGCGTTAAACCAATTTTTTTACCTGGGTTTCGGGAGTAAGTTTAAAGCCATCCATGCCGGTAAGCAAGTTTAACCCCGGGGTTTTACCAGCTTCGATCGTACCTTTTTCATCATCGATCCCCAGGAATTGGGCGCCGTTAATGGTTCCCCACTGCAGCAGGGTATCGATACTTAAGCTTGGGAAGTTTTGCTGCAGTGTACGCATCTCGCTTAAAATACAAAGCTTATCGTTTGATGCAAGGCTATCGGTACCCAATGTAATGTTCAATCCCTGGTTTACAAAAAGATCTATTTTAGGCAGGCGTTTTTCGATGTACAAGTTTGCATTGGGGCAAAAACACCAGTTTATCTTGCGGTCGAAACGTTTGATGAAGTAAATATCTTTAAGATTTGTGCAGGTATTATGCACCAATAAGATCTTTTGTCTATTGGTTAACAGCGGGATGATAGATTGCAATGAATTTCGCGCCTGCGGGCGAAAATAGCCTATGTCAACCCCAAGATGCTTATAAAGGTCAATAAAGCCCCCTAATTTATAGCGGTAAAATTTATTCTCGTCCTCGCATTCCTGATTGTGAATGCTTAGCAGGTTTGTACCTGCGTCGCTATGTTTTTTTATCAGCTTGAACAGTTCTTTAGACACCGAGTAAGGCGCGTGCGCGGTTATAGATGTGGGTTGTGGCTTAAATTGCTCTAAGGTTTCAAGGGCCTTTTCAAAAAGTTCTTCGGCTTTATCGGGCAAAAAGCCCAATATTTCCACAAAGGTGTGGTAATATAATTTACTATTTGATTTTATAGAAGCGGTAACGCTACTGTTAGCAATATCGCCAACTGCCACAATACCATTATCATACATTTGTTGGTCGGCCGCTTCGGCAGCGGCAATAACCTCTGCCTGGTCAGCCGTTCGGAATGACATGATGTCTTTAATAAAACTGATGAGCCCGCCTCCTGCCGCTATGCGGTCTTTCATATGCGAGAGCTCGGTGTGGCAATGGGTATTTATAAACCCTGGCACAATAATGCCGCTAAGATGTTCATTGAGGGTATCTGATGCGGGGGGGGATTTGTCGTCGGTAATGGAGATGATCTTCCCTGCATCATCTACAGTAACAATTCCATTCTTTATAGGATCGGCACAAACAGGGTAAACGTAATCGGCTTTAAAACTTTTCATTAAATATAACTTAGCATCAGCAATGTTTTTTTTAAACCCAATTCATATAGTAAATACAATTAACTTTTAGTTATTGTTTTTAATGTTAGAAAAGAATGACTTTAAAAAAAGACCAGAATTTTTAAATTTAAGTACTTTTGTATTGTGAATAACAAAAAAGATAAAATAGATATCCGAAGCCTAAGCCTCGAAGCCTTACAGCAGCAATTCATCGGCATGGATGAAAAGGCTTTTAGGGCTAAGCAGGTTTATGAATGGCTTTGGGAAAAATCATGCATATCTTTTGATGCTATGAGCAATATTTCAAAAGAACTACGTACTAAACTTGATGAGAAATTTGTAATTAACGATGTTAAGATACATACTTCGCAAGTTAGTGCTGATAAAACTATAAAAAATTCTTTCATTTTACACGATACACACCTTATTGAGGGCGTTTTAATTCCCACAACCGGCCGAATGACCGCCTGTGTATCATCACAGGTGGGTTGCAGCCTTACATGTAAATTTTGTGCTACAGGATATATGGAACGCAAACGCAACCTAAACCCCGACGAAATTTACGATCAGGTGGTACTGATTGACAAACAAGCACGCGAAAATTACGGCATCCCTTTATCAAACATTGTTTACATGGGCATGGGCGAGCCGTTGCTTAATTATGCCAATGTAATGAAATCTATCGAGCGCATCACGTCTGAAGATGGATTGAACATGTCGCCAAAGCGGATCACGGTGTCAACCGCCGGTATTGCCAAAATGATCCGTAAACTGGGCGATGATCAGGTGAAGTTTAACCTGGCCCTATCTTTACACGCCGCCAACGACGAGAAGCGTAATGCTATAATGCCAATAAACGAGCAAAACTCGTTAAAGGCTTTGGCTGATGCCCTTAAGTACTATTACGCCAAAACCAAAAACGCCGTTACGTACGAGTATATTATTTTTGACGGCGTAAATGATAACATCCAGGATGCTATAGAACTTGCCCGTTTTTGCAAGCACTTGCCTTGTAAGGTTAACATTATTGAGTATAACCCTATTTCAATGGCTGCATTCGTCAATGCCGGCGAGGATAAGGTAGAAGCCTTTGCCGACTATTTACGCAGCCAGGGCATCAATACTAACCTGCGCCGCAGCCGTGGTAAAGACATTGACGCCGCTTGCGGGCAGCTTGCTATAAACGAGAACGAAAAGGAAGTAGTAAAAGCGTAAATACCGTAAAACATATTGTGAGTTAACTCGCCCCCTTGCCCCCTCTCTGCTGCGCAAAGAGGGGGTTCTTTTTTCACCCTTTTTGCGCGCAGCTAAGAGAGGGTGGTCGAGCGAAGCAACGACCGGGTGAGTAAATAGCCCAGCAACATTTTACATTTTGCTTAAAGATGCATACCTTAAACCCATGCAAGCCATCCGCACCTACCTGGCCGATTTTGTTTCGCTGATATTTCCGCAGCTTTGCCCGGCCTGCCATGCCAGCCTGATGGCTAACGAAGATATTTTATGTACAGACTGCCTATATAACCTGCCATTCACCAACTTTCATCAACAGCCGGATAATATTGTTGCAAGCCAGTTTTGGGGCAAGCTAAATATTGAAGCCGCATATTCGCTTTATTACTTTAACAAGGGCGGTAAAGTGCAAAACATGGTGCACGAGTTTAAGTACAACGGCATGCAACGCATAGGCAACAAACTTGGAAACATTGCTGGTAAACAGCTAATGCAAAACCCTGTGTTTGATTCCGTAGATTACATTATCCCGGTACCGCTTCATAAAAAACGCCTGAAAACACGCGGCTATAACCAAAGCGCCTGCTTTGCCGAGGGATTGGCGGATAAACTAAATGGTGTTGTAGAACTTGATAACCTGATCAGGACAGTTGCTACTGAAACGCAAACCCACAGATCGCGCTTTGCAAGGTTCCAGAATATGCAGGAGGTTTTTGCGGTTGCGGATCCCAATAAATTAGCAGGCAAGCATATTTTATTGGTAGATGATATTATCACTACGGGCTCTACTCTGGAGGCCTGCGGAATCGAGCTTTTAAAAGTACCGGGATTGAAACTTAGTATTGCTACGATTGCGTACGCGGAATAAGTGATTAGATCGAGCTTTTGATGAAAGACACCCACTCATAATCAACTCTATCACCGCTCACCAACTATTGCTTCTGATATCTGCTTAATTTTTCAAAAAGGGTGGTAGGGTCAAATGGTTTTAGGATGTAATCGTTCATGCCGGCGTTCTCTATCTGGCCCATTTGATTGCTCAGCATAGATGCGGTAAGGGCTATGATAGGTAACTTTTGGAAGTAGTCCTCCGATTTTGAGCGGATAACCCCCGTAGCTTCCAACCCACCCATAATAGGCATGTGGATGTCCATCAATACAACATCGAAATTTTTGTGCAACTCCAGCTTATCAATAGCTTCCTGGCCATTCTCGGCAAAGTCGGCAGTTGCGCCCCATTTTTTAAGCACCTTGTTAATTAGCAGCCTATTTATTTGGTTATCATCAACCACAAGTACATTAATATTTAGTCCTGTTTTCACGTTGTTTCTTGCGTTTGTTTGATGATTTACTAATTTATTAAATGTTATAGTAAACCAAAAAATTGAGCCTTCCCCAAGTACGCTATCTACGTTAATACGAGAGTCGTGCAGTTCTATTAAACGTTTGCTAATAGCTAAACCCAGGCCCGTACCGCCGTAGTTGCGGGTTGTATCGGCCTCGGCTTGCTTAAACGATTCAAATATGGTATTTAATTTATTCTTAGCAATGCCTATGCCCGTATCAGAAACACCAAAACGAATCCTTACGGTATCTTTTGTTTGTTCAATTACCTTTAGGTCGATATTAACGCCGCCCTTGCCTGTAAACTTAACAGAATTGCTCACCAAATTCAGCATTATCTGAACAAGGCGCGCCCTGTCGGCCAAAACAATATCGGGTACACTTTCGTCAATACTTTGGGTAAGGTAAATATCTTTTTCTTCGGCCTTGTACTTCATGGAGCCGATGATGCTTTGCACCATATCGCGCATGTTTACGCTGGCTTTCTCCAGTTCGATGTTGCCGGTTTCTATTTTTGTAAAATCGAGCACGTCGTTTATCAGCGTCATCAGGTTCTCGGCGGAGAATTTGAGGATGCTCAGGTTCTCTTTCTGAGATTCGAGCGGGTTATCGTTCAGCAACAGGTGCGACATCCCAATAACTGCGTTCAACGGCGTACGGATCTCGTGGCTCATCACCCCGATGAACATATCTTTGGCGCGGCTTAGCAGTAATGCTTCTTCTTTTGCTGATATCAGCTCCAGCTCGGCTTTTTTCTTAGCGGTAATGTCAATAATAGTTTCGATGTACTTATCTACCTTGCCATCATCGGACATGATAACCGAGTTGATGACCGAGATCCATAGCGGCTGGCCATCTTTACGATATATGAACAAGTCTACCTCAAAAGATTGCTTCTTTTCAGAAAGCTCGCGGGCTTTGGTGATAATGCCTACATCCGTTAGTTCACCCTTTAATGAATCGCCAAGGTGTTTATCCCTAACATCTTCAAGACTGTAGCCGGTTATTTTTTCGAATGCATTGTTTACCCACTCTACCTTACCGCTGCTATCATTAATAACAACGCCGCTGGTAGTTTTACTGGCCACAAGCGATAGCATGGTCAGTTCCTCTTCCGCTTTTTTCCGTTCGCTTATATCAACCATCACACCAATCTGGCGCTCCAGATAACCTGTCTCGTTAGAAAGCGGACTGTTTGAGATAAACACCCAAGCGGTTGAGCCATCTTTTTTATAGATCTTTATTTCAACCTCATAAGGCTTATTTTCTTTAACAGCTTGTACAGCACCTTCAAAAACTTCGAGGTTAGTTTCCGGGCCAATCAGTTTAGTGCCTACCGTTTGGCCTTTAAGTTCTTCTGTTGTGTAACCGATGATGTGCTCCATGGCCTCGTTCATCCAGATGATCTCGCCATTGGCATCCCTTATCATGATACCGCTCGGCGATTTACGCGCAGCGAACGACAATATCTCTACATCGTGCTCGGCTTGCTTACGGGCGGTTATGTTAGTTATGATGCGGATAAATTTTTCCAGGCTGCCATCGGCAGCGTAAATACTGGTATTGGTAACCAGGATCCATATCGGGCGGCCATTTTTTCTAACCATAGATAACTCAACCTCGTAAGGCTGGTTGGTTTGGCGGGCTTCTATCAAACCCCTTTCCGACTCGGCATCTTTGGGTTTGCCTTTTAAAACCTCGCCCAAAAATTTGCCCTCCACATCCTGCAGATTGTAGCCTGTTATGGTTTCAAAAGCATCGTTTATCCACACCACCTCGTCGCTTGCGTTGCTGATCACGACACCATTACGGATCTTGCTTGCAACTAACGACAGCTGCTTTGTTTCGTCGATAAGTTTTTGCTGAAAGGTAGTATCGCGGCCGCTGGCAAACCATTTGCCACCCTTGTTAACGGCCGTCCAGCTCATGTGTTTAACTTCGCCGGTGCGGGTAACGGTTTCGGTTCCCACCTCAAACGGCTTTTGCGACCGGACGGCTTGCTCGATCATCGGCACATATAAATCGCGGTTTTTACCGGCCACAAAATCCCACAAGCTACGGCCTATAGCTTGTTCTGGCGTGTAGCCCAGGATGGTAAGCACGGCGTCATTTATGGTTTCGATATTAGAATCGGCACCGGCAATAAAGTGGATCTCTGATGAACTGTTGAACAGATTGGCGAACTCCTTGTGTCTGTCCAGACTTTTTTCGAGCTCTTTTTTTTGCCTGCGTAAGGTAAGGTGCGACATTACCTCGTCGGCCAATATTTGCAGGGCATCGCGTTGCTGGTTGGTAAGCTTGCGCGGGATCATATCGAGTACGCAAAGCGAGCCAAGGCGGTAACCTTCAGGGTCTATCAGCGGGGCGCCGGCGTAAAACCGTACACCACCTGCCGCATCAACAAAGGGGTTGTATTTTATCTCGTCATGTAATAAGGCATCAGGCACTTCAAATACTTCGTTACCCTGCATGGTGTAGTTGCAAAACGAATTATCGCGCGGGGCTTCAGAAACATCAAACCCAAAGCTCGATTTAAACCACTGCTTATCGTTATCAATCAAAGTGATAAGGGCAATGGGCGCCTGGCATATATAGGATGCCAGGCGGGTTATAGCGTCATACTCTTTCTCGGGCAACGTATCAACTACGTCATATGAACTAAGCGCTTCTAACCGCTTACTTTCAATGTCTAAAGAGTTTTCCGGCGCTATCCCCATCTATTACTTTTAACCTTAATCCTTATACAACGGAAAGTCTTCCATTAGCTTGTGCACCCTTTTACGTATCTTCTTAATAGAAGTTTCGTTTTCCGGGTCTAATAACACCGCATCTATCAGGTCAACAATGGTTTCCATATGCTTCTCTTTTAGGCCGCGTGTAGTAATCGCGGCTGTACCCACACGGATGCCCGATGTTACAAACGGCGACTTATCATCATAAGGCACCATGTTTTTGTTAGCCGTAATATCTGCTTTTACAAGCGCGTTTTCGGCAGCTTTACCGGTGATGTTTTTATTACGAAGGTCAATTAACATCAGGTGGTTATCGGTACCGCCAGATATAATATCGTAACCCTTATTAACCAAAGCTTTAGCCATAGCAGCACCGTTTAGTTTAACCTGGGTAATGTATTTCATGTAGCTGTCAGACAATGCCTCGCCAAAGGCAATAGCTTTAGCAGCGATGATATGCTCTAACGGGCCACCTTGTGTACCGGGAAATACAGCCATATCTAACAAAGCCGACATCATTTTAACCTCGCCTTTTGGTGTTTTTAAACCCCATGGGTTTGCAAAATCTTTACCTAAAAGGATAAGGCCGCCACGCGGGCCACGTAATGTTTTATGTGTAGTCGTAGTAACAATGTGCACAAGCGGAAGTGGATCTGTTAACAAACCACGGGCAATTAAACCTGCCGGGTGGCTAATATCTGCCAGTACCAAAGCGCCAACTTTATCGGCTACTTTACGGATAAAGGCGTAATCCCAATCGCGTGAGTATGCCGAAGCACCACAGATGATCAGTTTTGGTTTTTGCTCCAGGGCAACTTTTTCAAGTTGTTTGTAGTCGATAAGGCCTGTTTCTTTTACAACACCGTAAAAATGCGGCTCGTACAATTTACCAGAAAAATTAACCGGCGAACCATGCGTTAAGTGACCACCATGAGAAAGATCGAAACCTAATATTTTATCGCCCGGGTTTAGCACCGCAAGCATTACTGCTGCGTTTGCCTGCGCGCCGCTGTGTGGCTGCACGTTTGCCCATTCGGCATTAAACAATTGTTTGGCACGCTCAATAGCAATGGTTTCTATTTCATCAACCACTTCACAGCCGCCGTAATAGCGCTTGCCCGGTAAGCCTTCGGCGTATTTGTTGGTTGCAACAGAACCTGCAGCTTCCATTACCTGCTTGCTTACAAAGTTTTCTGATGCAATAAGCTCAATTCCTTCTTCCTGGCGTTGCTGCTCTTCGTCTAACAGCTTAAATATTAATTTGTCTCTTTTCATTGTTGTGTGTAAAACGCTGCTAATTTAGATATTAAGATTAGATATGAGACGTGAGATTTGAGATTTGAGATGAAAAAAAATGCGATCAGGTTTACAAATTCTTACTTTACCAAAATCCATCTCAAATCTCATGTCTAAATTCTCATATCTCTCTCGGGCTTATCCAAAAGTTATTATATCCTAACCCAATGGTTATATCTATCATTTCTTGCTGAAGCATCTCCAGCACGGCTAAAAAATTATATACAAAGTGCACTTTGTTCTCGCTGTTGCCGGCAATGTTCTTAAAATCCATCTTTTTGTTGATGCGCAGCAGGTTGTTGATGGCTTCCTTCTGCTTCTCGATAGTGTAAGGGTATTGCACCACGGTATGGTGTACCTCTTCGGTGCGGGTTATGTATTGGCGCATCATGCGGTTATAAACTACCATCAGCTTATATAGGTTAAGTTCGGACAATTCTTCACCAGGCACAACCACTTTTTCTACTTGCTCCAGGTCGAGTTTAATATTGCCTCGTTTCTCCTGTTTAAAACGTTCGTCTTCGTAAGGACGGATCTCTTCACAAAGCACCTTGAATTTTTTATACTCGATCAGCTTACGGATCAGCCCCTCTTTGGTGTCCATCTCGTTCTCTTCCTCGCCGGTGTTGTATCGCGGCAGCAACATTTTGGCTTTGATGCGCATCAGGGTGGCGGCAACAAAAATAAATTCGCTTGCCAGTTCCATGTTAAGCACCGTCATCTGGTGAATGTAATGCAGGAAATCGTTGGTAATTTTGGCGATGGGGATATCGTGGATATCAAGCTCGTCGCGCTCGATAAAAAACAGCAAAAGATCAAAAGGGCCTTCAAACTGCGATAACTTTATGGAGAACCCATCTTCGGTCATGTGTCAAAAATACAGCTATTTATAATTATCTCAATTATAAATTTTAAATTCAAAACATAAATCACCTTTAATATATTCCGATTATTAGTAATTAAATAGCTTACTTTGTAAGTTATTATAGAGTGAATATCATACATGCAGGTACCCGCCGGTGAATTTTTAAAACGCATCAACTATCCATCTGATTTAAAGGAGTTTAAAGAGGACGAACTGGAACAGGTGTGTAACGAGCTGCGCCAATATATTATTGATGTAGTATCGGTAAATGGTGGCCATTTTGCCGCCAGCCTTGGTACTGTAGAGCTTACCGTAGCCCTACAGTACGTACTAAACACCCCTTACGACCAACTGGTTTGGGATGTTGGGCATCAAGCCTACGGCCACAAGATCCTGACAGGCCGCCGTGAAAATTTCCACACCAACCGTGTTTACAAAGGCATAAGCGGTTTCCCAAAACGCAGCGAGAGCATTTTTGACACCTTTGGCGTTGGCCACTCATCTACTTCGATATCCGCAGCACTGGGTATGGCAGTTGCTTCGCAATACAAAGGCGAAACCGACCGCCAGCACGTTGCCGTTATTGGCGACGGTGCCATGACAGCCGGCCTTGCTTTTGAAGCGCTTAACCACGCGGGGATCGAAAACTCTAATATCCTGGTGATATTAAACGACAACAACATGTCGATTGACCCGAATGTGGGCGCGCTTAAAGAATACCTTACCGATATTACCACATCAAAACCATATAATCGTTTCCGTGATGATATAGCCACCGTGCTTACCAAAATTTCATCGATGGGCCCGGATGCTTTCAAGATAGCCAAGAAGATAGAGAAAAGCATAAAAGGCACGTTGCTTAAACGCAGCAACTTTTTCGAGGCGCTCAAATTCCGCTATTTTGGCCCGGTTGATGGTCACGATGTAAAACACTTGGTAAAGTTGCTGCAGGACCTGCGCGACATCCCCGGCCCTAAGCTATTGCATTGCGTTACTGTAAAAGGTAAAGGCTACGCACTGGCCGAAAAGGACCAGACCAAGTGGCACGCCCCCGGTTTATTCGACAAGATAACCGGCGAAATAAAAAAGACAAAATACGATAAGCCACAGCCGCCTAAGTATCAGGACGTGTTTGGCCATACGATAATTGAATTGGCCGAGGCTAACCCTAAAATTATGGGTATTACCCCGGCCATGCCATCAGGCTGTTCGTTAAACCTGATGATGAAGGCAATGCCTAACCGCGCCTTTGACGTAGGTATTGCCGAGCAGCACGCTGTTACATTTAGTGCCGGTTTGGCTACACAGGGGCTTGTGCCTTTTTGTAACATCTATTCCAGCTTTATGCAACGCGCATATGACCAGGTGATACATGATGTTGCCCTGCAAAAATTAAACGTAGTATTTTGCCTTGACCGCGCCGGTTTTGCCGGTGCCGATGGTGGCACGCACCATGGTGCCTACGATATTGCCTTTATGCGCTGCATCCCTAACATGACGGTATCTGCCCCGATGAACGAGGAAGAGCTGCGTAACCTGATGTACACCGCACAATTGGAAAACATGGGTCCGTTCGTGATCCGTTACCCCCGTGGCAATGGAGTGATGGTAGACTGGCAACGCCCGTTAAAAGCTATCCCCGTTGGCAAGGGCCGTATGATATGCGATGGTGAAGAGGTTGCCATACTTAGTTTTGGCGCTATAGGTAACGAAGCCGTTAAAGCAACTGCCACACTGAACGCGGAAGGATATTACCCTGCCCATTACGACTTACGTTTTGTGAAACCTTTAGACGAGGCGCTATTGCACCAGGTGTTCAAAAAATACAACCACATAGTAACCGTTGAAGATGGTTGCGTTGAAGGTGGTATGGGTACCGCCATATTAGAATTTATGGCCGATAACAATTACCATGTACAAGTAACCCGTTTAGGCATCCCCGACCTTGTTATTGAGCACGGCGAACAACCCGAACTTTGGGCAGAATGTGGCTACGATGCCGCAGGCATTGCCGACAAGGTTAAAAAACACGCTATTAAAAGGGATAACACGCATATTATAGCGTCGTAAAACATGGCGATACTTGTGAAAAGACAGACAATCGTTTTACTTTGTATCATTTGTGTTTTTTCTGTCACCGGATGTATTTTGGGAGATCGCGTTTCACACCAATTAGTGTAACGAATACAACTTCTGATACATTAGATATTTTACTAAAAGAAAACTTCAAGTTTCGTTCAGAAAAAGAAAAGGTTTCGACTACCTCGGATGGTTTCAACATTTACAAACTTGCACCTCATGAAGTTTTTTTTATTGGAAGCGTAATTAATGGGCTTGACAACAAAATCCCTTTCTCTCAAATAAAAGTTGTTTGCAAAGGTGATACAATAATTGATAATCAGGGTAACGCAAATATCTTATTTGATAAAAACCTATTTGGCAGTTTAGAAATACCCTATAATATTTCAATTAAAAAGAATTGAGCTTTTAACTTAATTAAAAAGCCGCTTGATAACTCAAGCGGCTTTTTATAGTTTGATAACCAATTACCTTGCTGGTGCAGCAGGCGGAGGGGTTGGTAATGCTTTACGCGGGATCATGTCTTTACGTTCTGATGTGTTGTACACAAATGATGCTACGATGGTAGCCGCTTGTTTCAAATCATCTTCGCTCAGGCGATCATAAGTATCCTGGTTGCTGTGGTGGGTACGGGTGTTGTAATCCATACCATCCTGTATAAACTGGAAGCCCGGCAAACCAACCGCATCAAACGATTGGTGATCTGTACCACCTGTGTTGCTTACAGTTACTGTAGTAGCACCGAGATCCTTAAACGGCGCTAACCATTCTTTAAATATTGGCCCTGCCGCGCTATCGCCCTGCAAGTAAATACCACGAATTTTTCCGGTACCATTATCCAGGTTGTAGTAAGCATCCAATTTAGCATGCTCTGGTTTTAAGGTCATTGTTTTAACATCGCCAAAATGCGCGGCTACGTAACCACGAGAGCCAAACAAACCTTGTTCTTCGCTGCTCCAAAGCCCAATACGGATAGTGCGTTTCGGTTTAAAGCCAATAGCTTTTAAGATCCTCATAGCCTCCATCATCACCGCGCTGCCGGCAGCATTATCGGTTGCACCGGTTGCACCATGCCATGAATCTAAGTGGCCGCCTATCATTATCACCTGGTCTTTAAGTTTTTTATCCGTACCCGGTATTTCGGCAACTACGTTGTAGCCTTGCATATCGGCAGTAAAAAATTCTGTTTTGATGTCGGCTTCCATGGTTACCTTTTGACCAGCTTTAACCAAACGCAAAATGCGCAGGTAATCTTCGCCGCTGGTTTCTAACTCAGGGGCAACAGCTTTAGCGGTATCAGCGTACGAAGCGCCGTTGGTTGTAAAAGTAGTACCATAATTACCACGGCCTTGCGCTAATATCAATCCTACTTTTTCGTCAAGCAAAAATTTAGAGATAGCCCCACGCATGGCTATCATTTTACGGCGGGCAAGCATTTGCGGGCTGTTTGGATCAAACTGGCGGCGCGGGCCACCTGCAGGTGCCATCGTAGCGGTAGCCATTTTGTCAAGCTCTTCGTCGGTGTAACGGGAAAGATCCGCTTTAGTACCCGGCGTTAATTTTGCCTGGCTATCAAAAATTACAATTTTACCGGCAAGCTTGCCTTTGTATTTATCAAGATCGGTAGTGGTATCAGCTTTCACCAAAACAACGTCACCTTTAATAGGGCCGTTTGTACCCGGTGTCCATGCTTTAGGAATTGCAATAATTGCGTGGTAATAAGGAACCGTAATAGCGGCATAGTTTTTTTGAACCTCCCAACCTTTACCAAATTTGCCCCATGGCTCTAATTTAGAGTTTACCATACCCCAGGTTTTTAGCTGGTTAACAGCCCAATCCTGCGCACGTTTCAAACCTGGTGAACCAGCCAAACGCGGGCCCGAAACATCGGTTAAATAGAAAGCGGTTTCCATTACCTTTGAATGGTTCATGCCTTCTTCACGAATTTTTTGGGTTGCGGCCTGGTCAACAGTCTCCTGCGCAAATGCAGTTCCTGCTAAACCTGTAATAGCCATACAAGTGTAGAGTAATTTTAATTTCATATAAGAGTCAGTTAGTTTTAGCAAACTTATCTATTTGGCCTGTAATTTTTTACGGATAGATTTAACAAAGTTGTTACAAGCAATAATTAGTTTTGACTTGAATTGTCGAGAGATTTAATCATGCTGCGATGAGCCATACCGTGGTAGCCACGTGAAACGAGAAAACAAGGCTCAAATTTGATACCGAAAACCCAGGAATTTTACGCTTAAATTCTTTATAAAACAAGTGTGAATACTTGACCAGTCTTATTAATTGATCAGCAGTTTATATCCCCTGCCATGCACGTTGATAATTTCTACCGTAGGGTCATCTTTAAGATACTTGCGGATCTTGCTTAGGAAAACATCCATACTGCGACCGTTAAAATAGTTATCATCATGCCAGATGTTCAGCAGGGCTTCTTCACGGGTAAGCACTTCATTCTTTTTTATACACAGCAAACGCAGCAGTTCGGCTTCTTTGGTTGATAGCTTTTGCAGTACGTTATCGCGGGTGATGATCTGCGAAGTATAGTCAAAATTGTAGCTGCCAAGTTTAAACTGCGATGGGTTCTCATTACCTTTTTTTTCGTGGATATCGGTACGTTTCAGCAGGGCATTTATACGAAGCAATAATTCTTCGATACGGAAGGGCTTGGTAATATAATCATCCCCGCCCAGGTTAAAGGCCATTGTTTTATCCTCTATCATGGCCTTCGCCGTAGCGAAGATGATGGGCACGTGAGCGTTTATCTTACGGATCTCCTTCCCCAACGTAAACCCATCTTTTTTGGGCATCATCACATCAAGTATCAGCAGATCGAAATTTTGCTTGGTGAAAGCGCGCAGGCCTTCTTCACCATCTTTACATAACACCACATCAAACTTACCTTTTAAGGCAAGATAATCCTGCAATAGCAAGCCAAGGTTCGGGTCGTCTTCAACAAGTAATATTTTTTTCATGATAGGTGGTTATGCAACAGGAAATTTCAATTCAAACTCCGACCCTTTTTCTCTTTCAGATCTAACACCGATGGTTCCATCCAGGCGTTTTACAATGGTATTTACGTAGCTTAGGCCCAGGCCAAAGCCTTTAACATCGTGCAGGTTGCCGGTTGGTATGCGGTAAAACTGTTCAAATATCTTGGCCTGCTGGTCGCGGTTCATGCCAATGCCTTTATCTGCAACGCGTATCAACACATGCCCGTTCCTATTTAACGTGCTGATGGCAATATCAGGTGCGTCGTTGCTATATTTAATAGCGTTATCTATCAAATTGAACATTACGTTGCTAAAATGTAGCTCGTCGGCGATAATAACGGAGCGCTCGGCCTCAAGGTTAAGTTCGATATTGGCATTGCACTTTTGGATCTTTAGCGCCATGCTGTCAAGCACAATGGTTATCATTTCGTTTACGTCAAGCGGTTTTTTATCCAGCTTAAAGTCGTTTCGTTCTATGCGGGCAATATTTAGTACACGCTCTATGTGACTACCAAGTCGTACGTTCTCTTCATAAATCACATTGGCCAGGCGGGCAACTCGCGTTTTATCCTGGGCTATTTCGTTATCCTTTAAAGCCTCGCTGGCTATCATAATGGTTGATACCGGGGTTTTAAACTCGTGCGTCATGTTGTTGATGAAATCTATTTTCATCTCCGCGATCTTCTTTTGGCGCAGTATAGAGAAAATGGTATAGCCAAAGCAAAATATCAATACAAAGATCAAGCCCCCTGTAGTGCCCATGGCAGCCGTCATGTTACCTAATATAAAGGAGTTTTTTTGCGGGAAAGAAATTTTGATCTTACCAGGGTCATTTATAAGCTCATTGCTAAAAATAGCTTTTTCGAAAGTATTGGCAGCAATAAACTCGGGCTTAATGCCTTTAGTATCCATGGCGCTGCTAAAAATGAGCGAATCACTATTGGCGGTACTTACCTCATAGCTAAAAGGCAGGGAGATGCCACGGTTATGCAGCTCGAACCGCAGTAGCGAATCTATCCAGAAATTATTTAATCGTTTATCCAGCGGTTCATCACTTTTGCGGTATTCTTCGGCAAGGTTTTCAATTACATTAGGCTTTTTAGAGTTAGGCGTAGTGTTTTCTAACGAATCTGTCTCCAGCATGTGTTTTACTTGCTTAAACTGCCGCTCTTTTTGCAAGCGCTCCTGCTCGCGCAGCCACTCGGGGTTAAGGTTTGGCACCGATATTATCTGCGGGCCAAATTGCGGGTCTACATAAGTGTATTTAAGCGTATCGTATTTATGCAACTTCTGCTTAAAAGGCCGTGGGGCACTTTTTACTATCTCGGGGATAAAGCGGCCATGCACTTCGCCAAACTCATCAGTATATTGTTCTATCCGAATGCGAAGGTTTAGCGTGCCCTGCTGTATCAGCCCGGCAATATCATCATCCATCTTTTTGTGAAGGATCATCCGTTTCAGGCTATCTCGCAGCATCGCCAGCTTGCGCTCGCGCTTGGTTTGCTTTTTCTTTAGCACCAGCACATCCCCAATAATGCTTTTACTGCCGTTGATGCTTATTTCGCTTTTTGTGTTGAGCACGCCGGTGCGCCTTAGTGTTATAATTTGTTTGGCGGGGGTTGTTTTGGCGTTCAGGAAGTTTAGGGCATCCTGCTTGGTAACTTTTGATACCACGTTGTTTAAAGCCTCGTTAACCGAGCGGTTAAAAAGCTCGGACTGCATCTGGTACGATTGGCGCAAAAAATACAATTGCATTACTACCACCCCTAAGAGTGCTGTCCCCATTAAACCAATGATAAGCCCTATGCTTCTTCTTTTCATGCAATCACAAAAATATTTTAAATTAAGTGAGAACGATTGCTTTTAACAATTTTTAACACATTAGCTTTCAAGTTTTAATCTGTTGATTTGTAACAGTTTCCTAAATTTGCGAGTCTTAACTTAAATCACCACAAAAAATGAAAAAGTTATTTAAACCCGGATTTGAATTTATATTTTCGGTTGCACTGATAGCCATACTTGGTTTGCCACCTTTAGTTTTGGCACAATCTCAAAAAAACATCGAGATCCAAATTGTTAATGGCGATACCACCGTTAACGGCAAAAACATAAAAAAACTAACCACCGCCGAGCGCAAAGACGCGCTCGACGCCATGAGTGGCCTGCCGCCAACGCCCGTAACCCAGGGCAATTCCGGTCGCGCAAATACTAAGGTGGTTATCAGGAAGCGGATAACCGGTGGTGGTAAAGATGATATTGTAATTGAAAGAAGCATAACCGGCGACGAACCACGCATAGCTGATTTTGACAGCAGCCATAAGGATTTAAAGATACGCCTGAGGAAGTTAAAGGGTGCCGATAGCGTGCAGGCCTTTACCTATTGTTTTAATAAGGACTTGCCGCAGATGGGCACAAGAACGTTTAGTTTTGATATGCCTAAACATAAACAGGCATTTGAATTTACCAGCCGCAACTCGCAGAATTTCAATTATAGTAATACCGATAATGACGGCATCAGCACTAACATTAGTTTCCGGGTGTCAGATCCGTCTAAAGAAAAGTTAAAACGCATTACGGGTGTAGATAAGGCCGAGCTTTCTATTAACGACCTTAATATCGCACCAGAGTTTTCTACAGGTAAAACCAGCCAGTCGTTTAACCTGCCGGCCAAAATTGCTGCCGAAGTGAAATTTACCGATACAGAAGGCAAAGTTTTATGGGCCGATAAAACCACCACAGGCAGCTTCAGCAAAAAAATAAACTTACCATTAAACGGCGTTTATTATTTACAAGTGAAACAAGCCACTAATGTTGCACTAAAGAAGATAGTTAAAGAGTAGTTGCAGTTATTGGTTGAGCAGTTTGCACTATTTAAACTAAAAAACGATTCCACAACAAAAAGCCCTTCTAAATATTTAGAAGGGCTTTTATATTTTATATCAGCCTGCCTACTGCAAACTAATAACTGCGAATTGTATTAAAACGGTAGATCGTCATCATCCGGTGCCGAGCTGATATCAGCAGGGGCTGCATATTCCGGGGTTGAAGCCGCGCCGGCCGCGCTTAAAGCATTAACTTTCCAAAGCTGTAACGAGTTAAAGTATGTTTTTTTACCTGTCTTATCAGTCCATGGGCGGCCTTTCAGGTTAAAAAACACCTCTACATCGTCGCCAACCTTCACATTGTCTAATAAATTGCAACGATCCTGGATAGCTTCAAACTTCAAATACTCGGGGTATTGTGGGTTCTCGACGTACTCAAGTATCAATTCTCTCTTTTTTAATGATTCGGTAACCTGCTGGGTTGCCGACACTTCATATACCTTACCTTTAACTTCCATAAATCAGAAAATAATTTAAAATGTAAAGTTAATAGTATGAAATTAAATAGCGGCGTATTTAATTCATAAATTCGCAAAATAATTATGCAAGTTTTCCACACTGAGAGTAAGATCATTATTACCTGTAACAAAAGGCTGTCGCCTTATTTGCAGCAAGAGGTTGAAGCGTTAGGCTTTAAACCAACACGCGTTTGGCAAACCGGCGTTGAGCTGGTTGGTACCGTAACAGATACCATTGCGCTAAACCTTAACCTGCGTTGCGCGAGCCAGGTTTTATACCTGTTGAAAAGCTTTAACGCTGCCGACCCAAAACAACTGTATGACGAACTTGTGCAGATTGAATGGGAAGAATACATAGATTTTTCAGGCTTCTTTTCGGTAACCTCTAACGTTAATAACGAGCACATTCTTACCCCGTTATTTGCCAATGTAAAGGTAAAAGATGCCATTGTTGACAGGATAAAAGATAAAAAAGGCATCCGCCCAAACTCCGGTGCCGATAATAATAAAACCGTTGTAAGCCTTTACTGGCAGGACGACAAGGCCGATATTTACCTGGATACATCAGGCGAAACTTTGGCAAAACACAGCTACCGTAAAATACCGGGCAAAGCCCCAATGCTGGAAGCTTTGGCTACATCAACCATTATGGCAACCAATTGGGACAGGAACAGCACGTTCATTAATCCCATGTGTGGATCGGGCACTCTGGCTATCGAGGCGGCTTTATTGGCTACTGATAAGCATCCCGGCCTATTCCGCATGAACTATGGTTTTATGCACCTGATGGGTTATGATGAGCAGGAGTTTTTTGTAGAGCGCCGTAAATTAAAAGATAAAGCCAAAAAGGCGGTCGACTTTAAGATAATCGCCACCGATATATCTGAGGATGCCATAGATATCGCCCGTAAGAACGCAAATACCGCCGGTGTAGAACATTTAATAGAATTTTACGTTTGTGATTTTGAGGATACTGAAGTACCTGAAGGTGGCGGTGTTATTATGTTTAACCCCGAGTATGGCGAACGTTTAGGGGTACACAGCAAACTGGAAATAACGTATAAACGCATGGGCGATTTCTTAAAAAAGAAAGCCCTTGGCTACCGCGGTTACGTTTTTACCGGCAACCCCGATCTTGCTAAAAAGATTGGTTTAAAGGCTGCACGCCGTATAGAATTTTATAATGGAAAATTAGACTGCCGCTTATTTGAATATGAGCTTTACGAAGGCAGCAAACGCGAACCAAAAGAAACAGAATGAAAAAACTGATCATATTAGCACTTGTATTAACATCTTTTTACGCTCACGCGCAAGAAGACCTGGCCTTCCCTTTCCAGGGCGGCGCCCCTATCATGAACAAATTTTTTAAGGATAGCCTAATAGTTGGCCCGGAGATAATTGCAAAGAAGGCAGCCGGCGTAGCAGTTATAAAATTTACTGCGGATGTAAATGGCAATATTCAAAAGATGGTTATTTATTATGCTGATGATTACCTGCTAACCCTGCCGGTAATTGCGGCGTTAAAAAAATCTACCAAAAAGTGGATCATCCCAAACAAGGAGAAATTTCACGATTTTATTATCCCGTTTTCTATTAACTTTAATAACCCGGCAACCGCCGCCGCCGAGATGCAAAAAGCCGCGTTCGATTTTTATAAGAACCGCCGCCCAATTGTAGCTAACGACCAAATACCGCTTAACTCGGCAACTTTACTCCCTACAGTTGTAGTTAAGTACGATATACAATAGTCATACTATCTTTAAAAGAACAAAAAAAGCAGCTTATGCCCGCTTTTTTTGTTTGCTTCTGCTTTTGGCACCGCTATTTACCTGTATGCCGATAAAAAAACTTTTAAAATTATTTTTTGAAATCCGTTGCCACACCAATTTCGTTTATTAAGATGATATCCTAATTAAACAAAATGAGTAAAATGCTGAACTTTAAGGTAAAAGCAGTTGCGACAAACATTCGCAACAAACGCGAAGAGTTGAACTACACACAAGAATATTTAGCGGCAAAATTAAACATCTCTCAAAACGCTTACAGTAAAATAGAGCTGGGTTATACCAAGATCACTGTTGAGCGCCTATTTCAGGTAGCTGAGATATTAGATACCGACCTGATGGAACTGATAAGTACGTCGGAAGCAGAAGCCGCCTGAATCGCCAAAAAACACTAAAACTAATTTAGTATCCTGTTATATTTGCACACCCAATCTGCAGATATGAACCACCCCGCCATTATTCAAAAAACAATAAACTTCGTTCAGGATACCTTAAAAGATGCCGAAGGCGGGCACGATTGGTGGCACATACAACGTGTTTATACCAACGCTAAACTTATAGCCCTGACAGAAGATTGCGACCTCCTTACTGTTGAACTTGCCGCGCTGCTACATGATATTGCCGACAGCAAATTCCACAATGGCGATGAAGAGATCGGCCCCGCAACTGCCGGTAAATTCTTAAACAGTATTGATGTTGATGCCGCTATTGTTGAGCATGTGCAGCAGATTATCAGGCACATGTCGTTCAAGGCAAGCTTTAATAAAACTACTTTCCACTCAAAAGAACTTGCCGTTGTACAAGATGCCGACAGGCTGGATGCTATAGGTGCTATTGGCATTGCCCGCGCTTTTAGTTACGGCGGTTTTAAGGACAGGGAGATCTACAACCCCAATATCAAACCAAACCTTAACATGAGTAAGGAGGAATACAAAAACACAAAAGCCCCTACCATTAACCACTTTTACGAAAAATTACTTTTACTAAAAGATAAAATGAACACCGAAACGGGCAAACAAATGGCCCTGCAGCGCCATAATTTTATGGGAAGCTTTTTGGAGCAATTTTATAGCGAAGTACAATAAACCAAAATCCCTTTAACGCTTCATCAACATGAAAAAACCTTTACTTTTTTTAACCATACTTGTAATTGCAGCAAAATTGTCTGCCGCGCAGGATACCACCAAAAACCAACGCTTTAACTTGCATTTTCAGCAAACGGTTATTATGCAGTACAAACCGCAGTTTTCGGCATCCTATACGGGCCAAAATAGTTTAAGCCCGTTTGGCGAAACGCAAACATCATTAACCAGTACCCTTTTTGGCGGCGCGCGTTTATGGAAAGGTGCAGAGGCTTATTTAAATCCTGAATTAAGTGGCGGATCCGGCCTGAGCAAAACGCTGGGTATTGCAGGTTTCCCAAATGGAGAAACTTTTAGGGTTGGCGCGGCTGAACCTAAGATTTACCTGGCCCGCCTTTACCTAAGCCAGTATTTTAACTTCGGCGATGAGAAGGAATACATAGAAGATGACGTAAACCAACTGGCCGGCATGCGCAGTAAGCGTTACCTGAAAATCACTGCCGGTAAATTTGGCATGGCAGATTTTTTTGACGGTAATGAGTTTAGCCACGATGCCCGTTCGCAATTCATGAACTGGAGTTTAATGGATAACGCCGCCTGGGATTATCCTGCAAACACCCGTGGCTATGTAATTGGTGCCGTTGCAGACCTGGGCCAGCCCAACTGGAACTTGCGCTTCGGTTTCACCATGACTACTACCACCGCCAACGGAGCGACCTGGGATGAGCATTTGAGCCACGCCAATACGCAAACTTTAGAATACGAAAGGCGCTATACCTTAAACGGGCATAAAGGCACGTTAAGGTTATTAGGCTTCCGTAATAATGGGATGATGGGCGTTTACCGCGATGCCATTAACCAAAACCCTGCCGCGCCGGATGTTGACGCTACACAGGCCTACGGCCGCCACAAATACGGTTTCGCTGTTAATGCCGATCAGTACCTGAGCGATGATTTCGGCGTGTTTGCAAAAGCCAGCTACAACGATGGCAAAACCGAAACATGGGCCTTTACCGAAATTGACCGCTCGATAAGCCTTGGCGCTGTGCTAAAAGGCAACAGGTGGAGCCGTAAGGATGATGAGCTCGGCCTGGCCTTTGTAGGTAACGGCATCTCAAAAGATCACCAGGCTTATTTGGCTGCAGGCGGTTACGGCTTTATTATTGGCGATGGGCAGTTGAACTACTCGCCCGAGTTGATAGCAGAGGTTTACTACAAGATAAACGCTTATCAGCATAAATTATGGATCTCTCCCGATTATCAGTTTGTTGCCAACCCGGCTTATAATAAAGATCGCGGACCGGTAAACGTGCTATCTGTAAGGGCGCATGTGCAATTTTAACATCTGCAAAAAGTAAAAGTTCAACATCATTAAACCCGGGCGGTTTAAAACCGTCATATTGCGACATGAAAAATATTATAGCCGTTATAGCATTCTTTGTCATAAGTACAAGTGCGTTTGCACAAAACAACATCACCAAAGCTAAGATCTCTTTCGAGTTAAAGAACCTGGGGATTAAAACCGGTGGTATAATTGGCGGCGTGCAGGGCAACATCGCTTTCGACCCTACTAAGTTAGCGACCAGCAAAATTGAAGCTATTGCCGATGTTAACACCATTAACACAGACAATGATATGCGCGATGAGCACCTTAAACGCGACAATTACTTTGACGTAGCCAAATATCCAAAAATGAGTCTGTCATCTGTATGGTTTAAGACAGCAAGCGGCAGCAATTTTACAGGTTTGTTCAACCTCACTATTAAGGGCGTGACAAAAGCGGTTGAGGTACCATTTACTTATGCCACATCATCTACCGGCAACTTGTTTAAAGGCAGCTTTAAAATAAACCGTAAAGATTTTAAGATCGGCGGCAACAGCATGACCATGAGCGACGATGTTACCGTTAATTTTGAGGCCGAAGCTTCAAAATAATAACGATATAATAACATTGCAAAGCGCGGTTTTGTAGTAACTTTATACTATGAAATTGCGCGTTCTCATTTTAATTAACGCTGCCGCCGTTGCCATCACCTTATCGGCAGTAAACTACTACTTTCAGCATAAATGGTACGATGTTATGGTAACCTTCCTGGTTACTTTTATCACCAGCTACATTGTTTTTTACTACCTGATAGAAAAATATATCTATTCAAAAATTAAGCTGATCTACAAGCTGATCCATAACCTTAAACTTGGCCGCGACCTGCGCGATGCTCTTGGCGAACACGTGAGCGCCGACCCTATAAATGATGTTGAGCAAGAAGTAAAAGAGTGGGCCAGGCTAAAAAAGAGCGAAATAGACGACCTTAAAAAGCAGGAAAAATTCCGCAGGGATTTCCTTTCAAATATCTCGCACGAGTTTAAAACACCGCTTTTTGCAATACAGGGGTATATTGAGGCATTGCAGGACGACGAACTGGAAGATAAAGAGTTAGCTAAACAATTCCTGGCCAAGGCATCAAAAAATGTTGACAGGTTAAGCTACCTCATCAATGATCTGGATGAGATCTCGAAGCTGGAATCGGGTGAGATCCCTATCAATTATAGCAAATTCAAAATTAACGACCTGATCAAAGAAGTATTCGAATCGTTGGAACTGAAGAGCAAGCAGCACAATATTAAATTAACGTTTAAACAAAAATACGACGACGGCATATTTGTGAATGCCGACCGCGAAAAAATACGCCAGGTTTTAGTTAACCTGATAGATAATTCTTTTAAATATGGTAAAGAAGGTGGCAACACAGCGGTAAGTACTTTTACCCTGCACGAGCAGGTATTGGTAGAGGTTACCGATGATGGTATAGGCATTGAAGAAAAGTTCTTACCACGCTTATTTGAACGTTTTTACCGTACAGATACCAGTCGTTCCAGGCAAATTGGGGGCTCGGGACTGGGCCTTGCCATTGTTAAACACATTATGGAAGCGCACCAGCAAACCATTAACGTACGCAGTACCGAGGGCATGGGGTCTACATTTGGCTTCACCCTTCAAATTGCCAAACAGATCCTGCCTTTCCCGAATATACCAGTGTTAAAAAGTTAACATTAACTTAACATTGCAACCGTACCTTTATCAAAATTTTACGAAACAAGATGTCACTTAACAGTATATTCCAGTATTTTGTACCAAAGGATAAAAAAACATTCTTCCCGCTTTTTGAGCAAGCTGCAAGCAATGTTGTAAGCATGGCAACCATTTTGGTTGAAGCCGTTAACTCGGTTAACCCTGCAACCCGCGAAGAACTTTTCAGGCAGATAGACAAGCTTGAGAATAAAGGCGACGAACTTACTCACCAGATATATCTTGAACTTGGTAAAAACTTTATCACCCCGTTTGATCGTGAGGACATCCACTCTTTAGCAACCGCTATTGATGACATTGCCGATTATATCCATGGCGCTGCCAACCGCATGCTGCTTTACAAAATAGACGATTTTAACGAGCACATCCGCAAGTTATCTGAACTGATCCTGCAAGCAGGCACCGATCTTGAAAAAGCAGTGCGCGAGCTTAAGGACTTACGTAACGTACGTGCTATTGCAGATTCATGTATCCGTATAAACAGCGTTGAAAACCAAGCCGATTACGTATTTGACCGTGCCGTTGCCGATCTTTTCCTTTACGAAACAGATGCTATACGCCTTATTAAATACAAAGAGATCTTAGCCGCGCTTGAAACCGCTACAGATATGTGCGAAGACGCTGCTAACGTAATGGAATCTATACTAATTAAAAACGCCTAAGCTAATTTTATATCATTTTAAATGGTTACTACCCTACTTGTTGCTGTAATTGCCCTGGCGCTTATTTTTGATTACACCAATGGTTTTCATGACGCGGCCAACTCTATAGCTACCGTAGTATCTACTAAGGTGCTAACGCCTTTCCAGGCCGTGTTGCTTGCAGCGATATTTAACTTTGCCGCTTACTTTTTTATAAAAGACCACAAAGTAGCCAATACGGTTGCCAAAACGGTGAACGAAAACTTTATTACCCTGCACGTGGTACTTGCCGGCCTTATTGCAGCCATTACCTGGAACCTTACCACCTGGTGGTTTGGCATCCCATCCAGCTCATCGCATACGCTTATTGGCGGTTTTGCAGGCGCGGGTATTACCAATGCCCTGTTTATGGGCAAGCACGCGTTTGATGCTATCAACTCGCATTACATTTTAACCATTGTGGCCTACATTGTACTGGCCCCGTTTATTGGTTTATTCATTGCATATTTTATCACCATCCTAATATTACACATCTGTAAAAAGGCTAAGCCTGTTGTTGCAGAGCGTTGGTTTAAGAGGCTTCAATTAGTATCGGCAGCGGCATTAAGCTTTGCACATGGTACTAATGACGCGCAAAAGGTAATGGGTATTTTATATGTGAGTTTGGTTGCTGCCAAAGTTATTGGCAGTGGCGCACCAATGCCCGAGTGGATCCCGCTGGCTTGTTACACGGCCATATCGTTAGGCACCATGTCTGGCGGTTGGAAGATCGTTAAAACAATGGGCTCTAAAATAACCAAGATAACGCCTTTAGAGGGTGTAGCTGCAGAAACTGCAGGTGCGGTAACCTTGTTCATTACGGAGCATTTTGCTATCCCCGTATCTACAACACACACCATTACCGGTTCAATCATTGGGGTGGGTTTAACAAAGCGTGTTTCGGCTGTGCGCTGGGGCGTTACCGTAAACCTTGTTTGGGCATGGATAATCACCATCCCTATTTCGGCGCTTATTGCGGGCCTTATGTTCATGTTGGTTAGGCATATATAATTGCTGCATTACTGGCAGTAAATTTGCTTACCTTTTCGCATGAAAAAAACGCTTATCCTTATCCCGCTCCTGTTCACTTTATTTTCCAGTTGCGATACGCTTAACCAGGTTGCACAAACCACAGTAAGCCAGCTTGGCAACCCAACTAATCTCGAAATTAACAACGGCCTTAAACAAGCCCTGGAAATAGGCACCGGCAAAAGCTCGGACCAGTTATCTGCCGCTAATGGTTTTTTTGGTAACGCTGCCATAAAAATACTTTTCCCGCCCGAGGCACAAAAGGTGGAGAAAACCCTGCGCAGTATTGGGCTGGGCAAATTAGCAGATAATGTTATCCTATCCCTTAACCGAGCCGCAGAAGATGCCGCCGGCAAAGCAAAGCCAATATTTGTTAACGCCATTAAGCAAATGACCCTAACTGATGTAACCAATATCCTTTTAGGAAACAAGGATGCCGCTACCCAATATTTTAAACGTACTACCACCATGGCACTTGCCGCCGGCTTTAAACCGGTTATTGAAACCAGCTTAAACAAAGTAGGCGCTACAAAATATTATACTGATGCTGCAAATGCTTACAACAAAGTACCGTTTGTAAGCAAAGTGAATCCGGACATCAGCGATTACGTTACCCAACGCGCTATTGAAGGCCTGTTTGTAAAAATTGCACAGGAAGAACTAAACATCCGCCAAAACCTTGGTGCACGTACTACACCATTACTCCAAAAGGTATTTGGTTACTACGATAAAAATAAAAAGTAATAGAATATCTTGATAAAGAAAACGGCGATAGGTTTAACACCTGTCGCCGTTTTTGTTTCCATTTATTAACGCGTCATTGCAGAATAGTGCTTAAGAGATTGCTTCCCACATCGTACTAACGGGATTTTTCAGAGTGGACTTTCTACTTATGAAACACCACCTTAACCCGCACATCCTCGGCTTTGCCGGATGCATTACCTATCCAGGCAGGACCGTTTTGAATCAGGCTGATAGCTTTTGCATCAGCGGTTGTGCTTAGGCTTTTGTTTACCGTGATGGCAGTAACTGTACCATTAGGATTTATGGTGGCTTTTAATTCTACTGCGCCCTCTTTCCCATCCAGATTAACGGCACCTTGCTGCAAGTATTTTTTATAGTTATCCCAACCGGCTAAAGGGCGGGCCTTAGCATTTTTATCATAATTATTATTCGCGATGACAACCTCATTTAACGCGGAGCTATTTTTAAATTGATCTGTGGCGCTATCTCTGCCTCTGAAGCTTTTGGTGCCGATTGAAGTATTATTTGCCAAAAGGCCGGCATCTTTTTTAGCGTTAGGGCTGGTGTAGCCATAAGCGTTGCCTTCTGTTGCAGAGGCGGGTTTAGCGGAAGTCCTGCCGGCGGCATCAGGCAAAGGCAAAGCGTCTTTTTTATCTATAACCGCGCCCGCCATTAAATTTGGCGGCAGCCCGGCGCTTGCCAGTGCCGATGGATTATTATCTGCGGCTTTGCCCGGCCGTGTGGTCATGCTTGCCCCTTCGGCCTTACTCGTAAGTACGGTTGGTGCTGTAGCAGTTTTATTGATAGCGAAAAATCCGCCACCCAAAAGTGTGTCTTGTTTTTTACCAGCAACAATATCCGAGCCTACCATTTCTTCTAACGGGCTTATAGTTGGCACTTCCTTTAATATATCTTGTTGTACAGGGGCGGTCCCATTCATAGTAACCGTGGTTTTGGCATTCTTATCCGCGAAAACTTTTTTATTAATGTTTGGCGATATATTATTGGATGCTATAGTTTGTTTTTGCCGAGAGGTTATCACCTGCTCTGCCTGCTTATCTATAATAACAGGCGCTGTATCTGTAGGGGTAGCTTTTGCCGGTTGGTTCATGGCTATCTGTGGTATCTGCTTATCGCTACTGTCATTGTTGTAAAGCAGCCCTATCACCACGGCAAAACCTATTACACCGGCAGCAATTGCTGTAACCATCCAAGGTGTCATGCGCATCACTTTGGTTGCTGTACGGGCTTCTAATCGTTGCTGTAGGCCCGTGATATTATTACGTTGATCTGCCTTTATCGCGCCGTACCCTTCCAGCGCTTCCATTAAAAACGGATCGTCCTGTGCGCGGCGTTCCAGTTTATGCATGGCGCGGGCATCAAGCTCCCCGTTAAGGTACTTCTGTATTTGCTGTATGTCGGCCTGTTTATTCTTCACTGTTCTTTTCAAGGCAAATTTTAAGATTGCGCTTTCCGTTTTGTATGTAGCTTTTTACCTCGTTCATGGTAAATCCTGTTTCATCGGCTACTTCTTTATAACACTTCTCGTCAAGGTAAAATAACTTAACGCTTTGTTGTTGTGCCGGCGTTAGTTTACCCAAACATCGCTCCAAAGCTTGCATGGCCTCTTCACGGTTATCAGTATCAGGATGCAAAACCGGGGTAAATTCCATAAACTCATCTAAAGCTACGGTCTCTATTTTTTTACCGCTGCGTAATTGCATCAGGCAATGGTTGCGGCTAAGCACATATAACCACGCCCTAAATTGCTTTATTTCGTGCTGATGTACCTTTTGTGCCAGTTCCTCAAAAATGGCCATCACAGCATCTTGCGCCTGTTCTTCGTCTTTTAAATATTTTAAACCCACACCATAAATCAGCGGCATATAACGCTCATACAGGCGGCCCAAAACTTTTAAGTCGCGGCTGTCCCGGTAGCTTTGCAATAGCCTATCGTCTGCGGTATCTTCTGGTTTAACTGGTCTGGTAAAAAACTTCATTCAAGAGGGGTGCAAAAATAATTTTTTTTAGCCATTTATGGAAATCTTAAATATCCTGCATCCTACCCATAAAACATAAAAAATATGAAAAAGCTATTATTACTGATGATGCTGTTTGCCGCCTTTACCGGTTTTGAAAGCGCTGCAGCCAACCGTATTATTACCGGAACAGTTACCGCTGCCGGCGACAAACTACCCTTGCCCGGCGTAAGCATACTGCTAAAAGGGAGCAGTATCGGCACACAGACTAATACGGCGGGGCAGTATTCGCTAAGCGTACCCGAGGGTAAGGTGACTTTGTCATTTGCGTTCATAGGATTTGAAAAGCAGGAAATCGCCGTTGGCAGTAAAAGCCAGGTAGACGTAGTACTAAAGGGATCCTCAAACTCGCTTAACGAAGTTGTAGTAATGGGCTATGGCGTTCAAAAGCGAAAAGATGTATCTGGCAGTGTTGCCCAAATTATGGCGCAAGAATCTCCCGGCTCCGCCGTTGGCGTTAAATTAAGGGGTAATAAATCTTTTGATAAAAAATCTTACGGCTACATGGCTCCGGCCCCAATAGAAAACGACGAAAGCTACAAAGGCACAATCGAAAATACTTTTACCAATGCTTCATCAACCCCGCTGTCTACTTTCTCTGTTGATGTGGATGCCGCGTCGTACAGTAACGTCAGGCGATTTATAAACAACGGCCAACTGCCGCCATCCGATGCGGTACGCGTTGAAGAAATGATAAACTATTTTAACTACAATACGGCGGGCCCTACAGATGGTGGCCCGGTTGCTATCCATACCGAAATTTCATCGGCACCGTGGAACACCAAACACCGCTTGTTGCGCATCGGCTTAAAGGCCAAAACCATAGCCAACAATAATTTACCTGCATCTAATCTGGTTTTCCTGATAGATGTTTCCGGGTCGATGAACAGCGAGAACAAACTGCCGTTGGTACAATCGTCATTAAAAATGCTGGCAGACCAATTGCGCCCGCAAGATAAAGTTGCTTTGGTTGTTTACGCAGGTGCGGCAGGTGTGGTACTGCCATCAACCAGCGGCGATAAAAAAGAAACCATCAAAAATGCCATTGATAATTTAAGTGCGGGCGGCTCTACCGCGGGTGGCGCGGGCATAAAGCTTGCCTATAAAATAGCTGCCGAAAACCTGATGAAGAAAGGTAACAACCGCATCATCTTAGCTACCGACGGCGATTTTAACGTTGGTGCATCAAGCGACGATGATATGGAAAAACTGATCGAAAAAGAACGCGAAAGCGGTATCTTTCTTTCTGTATTAGGTTACGGGATGGGTAATTATAAAGACAGCAAAATGGAAACCCTTGCAGATAAAGGCAATGGTAATTATGCTTACATAGATAACATTACCGAGGCCCGCAAAACCCTGGTGAGCGAGTTTGGCGGCACGTTATTTACCGTTGCCAAAGATGTGAAGCTGCAGATAGAGTTTAACCCTGCCAAAGTACAAGCCTATCGCCTGCTGGGTTACGAGAACCGCCTGTTAAACAAAGAGGATTTTAACGACGATAAAAAAGACGCGGGCGATATGGGAAGCGGCCACACCGTTACCGCGTTTTACGAGATAGTACCTGCCGGAATAAAAGACGACTACATGGTAAGTGTAGACCCTTTAAAATACCAAAAGGTAAAAGAAAGTAAAGTTGACCTGAACCCATCGGCAGAGATGATGACTATTAAGTTCCGTTACAAAGAACCGGTATCATCGGTAAGTAAATTGAGCAAGGCCGTAGTTTACGATAAGCCGATTGAATTTGCCGCCACTACTGCCGATTTCAAATTTGCATCTGCCGTGGCTGAGATTGGCATGTTGCTTCGCGAATCTAAATTTAAACAAAAAGCAAGCTTTGATCACGCTATTGCCGCAGCCCGCGCCGGCAAAGGCGACGACCACGAAGGTTACCGCGCCGAGTTTATCCGCCTCGCAGAAAGCGCAAAACTGCTGAGTAAATCATCTGCTTTGGCTAAAGTTGAGGAGGAATAGGTAAGTATGCCAGTCTGAACTTGTCGAACTATTAATCCTTCGACAAGTTCAGACTGACAAAACTAATCAGGCTAATTACTTTGCAGGATCTTGCCCAAATGTTTTGCTCAGTATGTCATACAATTCCGGGTGCTTGGTTTGGAATTGCTCCGGTTTCTCAAAAAAGTATTCAGATACCACCGCGAAAAATTCCGCCTCGTTAGTGGTAGCATACACATCGATATCTGAACGCCCCTCCTCTATCTTATGAATCTCCTGGTGCATCATCCGTACCCAGGGCTCCACATATTCGTGTAGCATGAAACCTTCGGGGATTCCATCCGTAGCACCGTCAGATTTATCCAACAAATGCACAAACTCGTGGATGCCGGTATTCTCCTTCCCGTTGTTTTTAGAAAAGCCCTTAATAAGCGCGCTGCGCGATAATATCATTTGCCCGTTCATGTAACCGCTGCCCACCATACCCATGATGTTTCGGCCCTCGCTCCCGTTACCTTCAAACTGAAACTCCTTATCGAAAGTGTCCGGATACAAAAGCACGTTAGTAACGTTACGGTACGTCCAATCTTTAAAAGCAAAAATGGGGATCACCGCGCTGGATGCTATCATAATGCGGTCGGTATCTGTTATCTCTAAGCCTACACCTTCGATGCGTACGGCATCAAGAAACTGCTCTATCCTGTCCTCAAAGTAAAGCTTATCTGTGTCTGATAGTTTATTGTAGTAATCGATATGCTGCGTTAACAATTGCTTCTGCGCGTCGGTCAGAATGGTTTGGGTGAGTTTACCGTTTCGTTTGCGCCCTTGAAATAGCGAGTAACAGATAACAACGACGATAATGATGGAGAAATATATCATGGCGGTATGTGAGGAGGCAAGTTAACAAAAAAGAATATGTCAATTGCGAGCGATAGCATGGCAATCTCTTCGCTTACAGATCGAACGCGACGGGATTGCCACGTGGCTACGCTTCTCGCAATGACATATTTATAAAATAATCCTAAAACGAAAAGCGATGGGTAAACCCATCGCTTTTTTTGATTTTTAAAAATTTGATCCCGATAGCTATCGGGACCGAAATTGATCTATATCATCATCCTTACCGGCTCTTCCAGTAATGATTTTAAGGTTTGCAGGAATGCGGCAGCTGTTGCGCCATCCACCACGCGGTGATCGGCACTTAGCGTAACCTTCATTACGTTACCCGGTACTACAGCACCATTTTTAACAACAGGCACCTGTGCTATGCCGCTAACGGCTAAAATACAGGCGTTTGGTGTGTTAATAATTGCGGTAAACTCGTCCACACCAAACATACCAAGGTTTGATATGGTGAAAGTTGAGCCTTCCATTTCGGCAGGTTGTAATTTTTTAGATTTCGCTTTACCAGCGTACTCCTTAACCTCTTGCGAGATATGGCTTAACGATTTACCATCGGCAAATTTGATAACCGGTACCAGCAAACCTTCGTCTACCGCTACGGCTACACCAATGTGTACATGCTCGTTAGTACGGATAGTATCACCCAGGAACGATGAGTTGATGGCCGGGTGTTGTTTTAAGGAAACAGCACAAGCTTTTAATACAAAATCGTTAAAGGAGATCTTAACCGGGGCAACCTCGTTCATTTTGTTACGGGCAGCAATTGCCTGGTCCATATCTATCGACATGGTAACATAGAAGTGAGGGGCAGTGAACAAGCTTTCAGACAATCTGCGGCTAATAGCTTTACGCATTTGCGTAACGTTTCTTTCCGTAAATTTCTCTTCGCCTGTGTAAGTTGGCAATACAACCGGTGCTTTTGCGGCAGATGCAGCGGTTTCCTGTGGTTTAGCGGTCTCTGCAGGTTTTGCTGATGGTGTAAAGCTTTCTATATCTTTTTTGATGATGCGGCCGTTTTCTGCGCTGCCTTTAACATCATTTAAATTAATGCCTTTGTCTTTAGCAATTTTACGTGCTAAAGGTGATGCTTTAACACGGCTGTCATCCTCGGTAGATCCGGTTGACGTAGCAGTTGGGGCAGCGTCAGGCTGTGCAGCCGGCGCTTTCTCTTCGGTAGCTTCTTCAGCAGGTGCTGCTTCAACGGTACCATCGCCACCATCAGCGTTATCTAATAATGGTTGTATGTCGGTACCCTCTTTACCAACAATAGCAATAATGCCGTTAACCTGTGCGGCTTCGCCTTCTTTAACACCAATGTATAATAAGGTACCGGCTTCGTAACCCACAACCTCCATGGTAGCTTTGTCGGTCGCCACATCAGCTAATGAATCATCCGCTTTTACTTTATCACCAACTTTAAAGTTCCATTTTTCAATGGTACCCTCAGTCATGGTATCGCTTAGCAAAGGCATACGTATTACCGTAGCCGGGATGCTTGAGGTATCAACCTTTGGTTTTGCAGATGCAGATTTCTCGGCAGTTGCAGCAACCGGTTTTTTATCTTCGGCTACCGCTGGTTTTTCCTCGGCCGCCGGTTTTTCTTCTTTTTTCTCTTCAGTTTTTGCAGGAGCAGAACCGCCGCCATCTAATAACGCTTTGTAATCTTCACCCTCATTACCTAAAACGGCAATAATAGTGTCAACCGGCACAGCATTACCTTCTTCAACACCTACATAAAGTAAAGTGCCGTCCTGGTACGATTCAAAATCCATAGTGGCTTTATCGGTTTCTATCTCGGCCAAAACATCGCCCGATTTTACCTTATCGCCAACTTTTTTATGCCATTTCGCCAATACCCCTTCGGTCATGGTATCGCTCATTTTGGGCATTTTAACTACTTCAGCCATATACTGTGATGAATATTGTTAATTTTTAAATATAAATATTAGTCGCGGATGTACGGGTAGTCCTGTTGTACATAAACATCAGTATAAAGCTCTGATGCTTCCGGGTAAGGAGAATCTTCAGAGAACTGAACTGCCTCATCTACCTGTGCTTTAATTTTCGCGTCTATTTCTTCGAACCATTTGTCATCAGCATAGCCATTTTTTTGAATAGCTAATTTTACTGTTTCAATAGGGTCTTTTGATTTATAGCTTTCCAACTCCTCTTTAGTACGGTATTTCTGCGGATCGCTCATCGAGTGGCCCTTGAAACGGTAAGTACGCATTTCCAAAAAGGTTGGGCCTTCGCCGCGGCGTGCACGTTGTACAGCCTCGTCCATGGCGTTGTGCACCGCAACCGGGTCCATACCATCAACCGGTGATGACGGGATGCCGTAAGGCAAGCCTAATTTATAAATATCTGTTTGTATAGTAGTACGCTCTACAGATGTACCCATTGCGTAACCGTTGTTCTCACAAACAAAAATTACAGGTAGTTTCCATAGCGCGGCCATGTTAAAGGTTTCGGTTAATGCACCCTGGCGCACGGCACCATCACCCATATAGGTAATGTTTACGTTATCGGTGCCCTTAAATTTTTCGGCAAAGGCTACACCTGCACCCATTGGTACCTGGCCGCCTACAATACCGTGCCCGCCATAGAAATGGTTTTCCTTGTCGAACATGTGCATCGAGCCGCCTTTACCTTTAGAGCATCCGGTTGCTTTACCATACATCTCGGCCATAATAGCGTTAGGGTGTGTACCTTTAGCTAAAGCGTGTGCGTGGTCGCGGTAAGCAGTTATTAAACTGTCTTCGTGGCGTATAACAGACATAGCGCCTGCTAACACAGCTTCCTGCCCAATATAAAGGTGGCAAAATCCGCGTATTTTTTGCTGACCGTATAACTGACCGGTTTTTTCTTCAAACTTACGCATCAGGAGCATAGACTCATACCACATCAGGTAGGTGTCTTTAGTTATTTCGATTGAACTCATTTATTAAATAAAGTTTCTATGTAGAAGTGCAAATCTAATTATATCCTGCAAATAACCGAAACTGCAACGAATTTGTTAGCATCATTTGATTAAATTTTTGCCGGGCCGTTATAATGCACGCATAGTAATTTTGAAAAATGCGAAATAACATTTGGATATGGTGTAAAATGTACGCTTTGTAAGAAGGCGAAAAGTTGCTTTATCGCAATTATCTTCTTGTAAAAAATCTTTGTTTCAACATTAATTGCAAGTAGGTTTTGGGTCGAAAAACGGTAATTAGGAGCCTATTTAATTCTTGCTTAATGTTATTGCTTAACTACTAATTCAAAATTATAGAGGCAACTTTTAATTAAGTAAGCCATACAACACTAATTGAAAATTAATTTCACCGGGTGAAATTCCAGCCGAAGAATTTTACTTTATCGACATTATTATTAACAACGGTTAAAAATATTATCTGAATCGTTATGAAAAAAAATCTCCTATTTAATTTGGTAGTTTAAAAATATTGGATAGTTTTGTATTCAACAATAGACACAGCGTCCAATTTAATATACATTTGCTGCCCTAATTCAGCAATTAAAGAGATTAAATGAAGAAAATTACAATTGCTATTGCACTATTTATGAGCGTTTTAGCCGCTCAGGCTCAAACAAAAACTGTTCCAACTCCAGTTGCAGAAAATGCCGAACAAGAGAGTTTAGCAAAAGATTACCTTTCTCAAATTATGGGTGTTGCTGTTTCGGCCACCTCAAACATGAAACTTTTTAACTTTGTGTACAATTGGATAGGTACTCCATACCGTTTTGGTGGTTCATCAAAAAAAGGTATCGATTGCTCAGCATTCACAAAACAACTATACAGCGATGTATTTAACTTACCAATCCGTCGTAGCTCACGCGATATTTTTAGTATGGTTAGCCCGGTTGGTAAAGATGATCTTAAAGAAGGTGACCTTGTTTTCTTCAAAATACATAGCCGCAGCATTTCGCACATCGGCATTTACCTTGGTAACAATAGGTTTGCACATGCATCATCGCGTGGTGTAGCCATTAGCAATTTAGATGAAGCGTACTATAGCCGTTATTTTTACAAAGGCGGCCGTTTATTAGAATCATTTAAAAGTGAACTATCGCCATCGTCTACCGATGACAAGCCAGCTAACTAAGCAAACCTAAATTAAATATCCCTGATCCTTTCATTAACCATGAGAGGATTTTTTTTGCCTGATCATGAAAGCCCGGTTCATCCTTTTTATAGCTGCCGCGATATTTTTATCCGCCTGCCATCAGCCTGAAACTAAAATGCATCCGGATAAATTGGAAGCAGATCCTCCAATTATTTCTACAGATACAATTGCCCTGTTGCCCGCTGATACAACTATAACTATTGCGGCGGTTGGCGATATCATGCTGGGGTCATCCTATCCGGACAGCACTTTTTTACCACCCGATAGTGCAAAGGCAAGTTTTAAATATGCTTTAAAGCATCTGCAAAAAGCAGATATTACTTTTGGCAACCTGGAGGGTGTGTTGTTAGATACCGGAGCGCCGGTTGGTTATAAATTAAGGTTTCAGCATAAAGGATATTTATTTAGAATGCCCGTTAAGTTTGGCGGTGTTTTTAAAGAAGCCGGCTTTAATGTACTTAGCGTGGGCAACAACCACTCAAATGATTTTGACCGCGCCGGCCGCCGCAGTACTATTAAAACTTTAGATAGCCTGGGCATCCACACCGCGGGCTTTAAAAGCCATCCGTCAAAATCGTTCACGAAGAATGGCGTAAAATATGGTTTTTGCGCTTTCGCACCCAACGGGCAAACGGTTTCGCTATTGCAGATAGCCAATGCAAAAGCCATCATCAGAGATCTGAAAGCCAAAAACGATATTGTAATTGTATCCTTTCACGGTGGTGGCGAAGGTACGGATTATGAGCACGTGCCGGATTCGGCCGAGATCTTTAAAGGTGAGAATCGCGGAAACCTGCGCCTGTTTACCCACGCCGCTATTGATGCAGGGGCTGATGTAATATTGGGCAACGGCCCGCATGTTGCACGCGCGATGGAATTATATAAAAACCGGTTTATAGCCTACAGCCTCGGTAATTTTGTGACTTACAAAGGGGTGAGTGTAAGTGGCGTATGCGGCCTTGCACCATTGCTCAAGATCCGCATTAATAAAAAGGGTGCGTTTTTGAACGGGCAGATCATATCCTACAGGCAAAACCACCACATGGGTTTGTTGCCAGATACGCTTAACCGTGCGGCACTGCGTATAAAAGATTTAACCGAGGCCGATTTTATCCGGCCCGGGTTAAGTATTTCTGCTACCGGTGCAATAGCACCGGCAGTAAGTAATTAAGCTTCGTCTTTTGTATTGCGAACAAGGCTAATACCCGTAAAGAAAAATATAACAGAGATCAATCCAATCACTATTAATGTAGTTGCGGCACCTGTGTGCTGAATGATTTGTACGCCTGTATAAATAAGACCTATAATACCTAATACAGTAAGTATTGCTCCGAATGTACGTTTTAAATTCATGATGAACAGTTAGTTGAGGTTAAACAATCTACTCATTAACCACAATTCCCCCAGTTTGTTTGCATACACCCGCTGGTTGTGTTATATCGATAAATATCATAAATGTGTAAGTTTTTAAAAATCCAAGTATCATTTGCCAACCAATTACGTTTATATGCTTGTAAGTGCCTCGCATTTACATTGTGATAAGGTTTAGGTTGAAAGTCCCCGGGCAGCAAGTGCCCGGGGCTTTTATTTTTTATAGCCTTTAGCAATCCCATCCTTTTTCTACATCTTCGTTTTTTAACTTTATATAATGAGTGATTTAAAAGCAAAGCTGCACGCGTTGTGCGTTGCTTATATACAAACCCGCATGCAGGCTGCCGAACTTGCAATTGCTGAAGCGCAGCAGGCACAAAACGATGATACTAAAAGCAGCGCGGGCGATAAATACGAAACCGGACGCGAAATGGCCCAGCAGGAAACCAACCGCAACCTCGCGCAACTTAATGAGGCAAATAAGTTAATGGTGGCCCTAAACCAGATCCCCGTTAACAACCCATCCGTAAAAACAGAGAATGGGAGCGTTATATTCACCAATAATGGCAATTTTTACCTTGCTATAAGTGCCGGCGCGTTGGTCTTAGATGGCAAAACCTACATAGCTGTATCGCCGGCATCGCCTATTGGTTTTAAAATGAAAGATAAAAAAGCAGGCGAAGAATTTATTTTAAACGAAAAAACTTACCTAATACAGCGGGTTTTGTAAAATTCAAGGCTAAAATTTAAGTTGAAATAGAAAATAAAAAATATAGTTTATTAAATAATTGTACAATTGATTGATTTCTATTCTATATTTGGTGTAAACAAATAAATGAACGGTGCAAAACTGTTCATTACTAAACTAATTTTTTGATGAACATATTCGTAGGAAGCCTTCCTTACTCATTAGAGGAAGCAGATTTACAAGAGCTTTTCGAAGCTTATGGTGAAGTAACCACCGTTAAAATTATTATTGACAGAGAGTCGGGCAGAAGCAAAGGCTTTGGTTTTGTTGAAATGTCTGATGACGAAGCTGCACAAAAAGCAATTTCAGGCTTAAACGGTTCTGAAGTTAGCGGTCGTTCAATCGCAGTTAGCCAGGCAGAAGACAAAAAACCAGGCGATCGCAGAAGCGGTGGCGGCGGTGGTTTTGGTGGCGGCAACCGCAGTGGCGGTGGCGGTGGTGGCTACTCAAGAGACAGCAACAGAGGTGGCGGCGGCGGTGGCGGCGGCTATTCTAAAGATAGCAGAGGCGGCGGTGGCGGCGGCGGTAGCCGTTGGTAATAACCAGCCTTTAAATTAAAGCAAGGCGCCGCGTTTACCACGGTGCTTTGCTTTAATTAGCATTTGAAACACGCTCTCAAATTTTGTTAGCGTGCTTTTTATTGCCTTTTTTTAAGTGATTGGTGTTGTTATTTAATAACAACAATATATTGCTATACACTTCATATATAGCCTGTTAAAACTACTTGCATAATATTCTGTTATTAGGCCGGCAAATTCTTTTGCTTGTAAGCAGTGAATTTTAAGGGGCTTTGATACTTTTTATTATTTTTGTAAAAAATCATAAAAATGAGCGAACTCATTAAGAAACAAGTAAATGATGCAAAAGCTTTAATGGATAAAGCGATTGATCATGCAGATAACGAATTAAATAAGATCCGTGCAGGTAAAGCAAACCCATCTATGTTAGATGATATTAGCGTTGATTACTACGGTACACCTACCCCTTTAAGCCAAATTGGTAGCGTAAACACGCCAGATGCCCGTACTATTATAGTACAGCCCTGGGAAAAATCGTTATTACCTGCTATAGAAAAAGCTATTAAAGAAGCTAATTTGGGTATTAATCCGCAAAACGATGGTGTAATTATTCGCATCAACGTACCACCTTTAACAGAAGAGCGCCGTCGCGACCTGGTTAAGAGAGCCAAAGGCGAAGCAGAAACCGGTAAGGTCGCTATCCGCAACATCCGTAAGGATGCCAACGAAAAGATCAAAAAATTAAAGACTGAAGGCGTTTCTGAAGACGAGATAAAAGTTGGCGAAGCCGAGGTTCAAAAATTGACTGATGCCTATATCGTTAAAGTTGACCAGTTAACAGATCTGAAAGAAAAAGATATCATGACGGTTTAACTTTAACCGTTTGTATATATTGAAAAGGGGTGGCCAAATGGTTCATCCCTTTTTTGTTGGGTGCATTTTGCAAAGTTTTAATTAGATTTAAATCTAACCTTATCAATAAATGAGAAGATCATATCTATGCATTTTGATTGCGATTGTTTTGTCTTGCAAATCGGCACCTGACCTTAAAAATTATGGCGTGATTTCAAGTGAGGTGGATTCAATCCCCACTATTGATACGAGTAATAATATAGTTCGACCTGTAACACTTGCGTCGAGAAACTACCATCTTACTAATAAATCTGCTGACCGTAATATAAGCTTTGTATGTAAAGCCTATCTGAAAGGCGATAATAAAGTAATATCAGAAAAGACAGAGAAACACGTTGTTGCCGCACAAAAAACAATCGACTTAAATATTGATAGCGATATTAATTACAAAGTTGTTAAATACGAGATTGTTAATGCCAGTACTGTTGAATAATATTTAAGATTATTTGTCAGCTTGGCCTTACCGAAGGCTTAGCCGTATTAATAATGGTTCGACAAGATCACCATGACAATCCGTTATTAACCCCATTGTCAAATTAAAGGGAATGAGCCGCTTAGCCATTCCCTTTTTTTATTTTTGTGTTATAACATGAAAATATTACTTTCTTATCTATCAAAACACCGCTGGACGGTTGTCCTCGCGCTGTTCCTTGCCGGGTTAAATATTGGCTTTTCGCTGGTAGATCCTATGATCACCGGTACCATTATGGATAAATACATTATCCCTAAAGACAATATCGCCCGCAGTTTCGAATACCGCCTTTACGGAGCCCTTGGATTGGTAGGCCTCGCCATTGGAGCGGCTATGGTATCGCGTATAGCAAAAAACTTCCAGGATTATTTTACTAATATTATCGTCCAAAAAACCGGTGCTGAAATGTATGCAGATGGTTTAAAGCACTCGCTTGAGCTGCCTTACCAGGTATTTGAAGACCAGCGCAGCGGCGAAACCTTGGGTATCCTGCAAAAAGTACGTTTGGATAGCGAGAAGTTCATTACCTCATTTATCAGTGTACTGTTTGTGAGTTTGGTGGGGATGATCTTCGTGATCGTTTATTCGCTAAAGGTAAACTACCAGGTAACACTGGTGTATTTCTGCGCTATCCCGATCATCACGTTTGTAAGTATGGCGCTGAGTAAGCGCATTAAAAATATTCAGCGTAAAATTGTAGCCGAGACTACCGCTTTGGCAGGATCTACTACAGAATCGCTGCGTAATATCGAACTGGTGAAAAGCCTTGGTTTAGCGAAACAGGAAATAGCACGGCTTAACAAAACTACTTACAAGATCCTCGATCTGGAGTTGAAAAAGGTTAAATATGTGCGCAGCATGAGTTTTATACAGGGTACAGTTGTGAACCTTGTGCGTAGTGCCATGGTATTGATACTATTGATCCTGATCTTTAAAAATGAATTAACGCCGGGCGATTACCTGAAGTTCTTGTTCTATTCATTCTTCCTGTTTAACCCTTTGCAGGAACTTGGTAACGTTATCCAATCGTGGCGCGAGTCGCAAATCTCGTTAGCCAATTTCGAGAACATCCTGAATGCTCCTATTGATAAGAAACCTGAAAAACCGGTGTTATTAGAAAAGGTGCGAAGCCTGGCATTTAGCGATGTAAGCTTTAAACACTTAACGGCTAACCGCAACGCGCTAAATAATATCACCTTTAAAACCAATACCGGCGAAACCATCGCCTTTGTAGGCCCATCGGGTTCGGGTAAAACCACGTTGGTTAAACTGTTGGTTGGTTTATATCAGCCGTTACAAGGTGATATCCTTTATAACGACATACTGAGCAAAGAAATTGACCTTGACCAGCTTCGAGAGAAAATTGGATTTGTAACGCAAGATACACAGCTATTTTCGGGTACCATCCGCGAAAACCTGTTGTTTGTAAACCCTATCGCTACCGACGAGGAATGTATGAACGTACTGCAACGTGCAGCCTGCCAAACCCTGCTTGCCCGTGCCGATAACGGCCTTGACACAGTAATTGGTGAGGGGGGAGTAAAAGTATCAGGTGGCGAAAAGCAACGTCTTTCTATCGCCCGTGCATTGTTGCGTAAACCGGATATCCTGGTATTTGATGAGGCAACATCTTCGTTGGATTCTATTACCGAAGAAGAGATAACAGATACTATCCGCGATGTATCTGTGCTGAATGACCATATCACCATATTGATAGCACACCGCCTGTCAACCATAATGCATGCCGATTGCATTTATGTGCTGGAAAAAGGCCATATAATAGAATCTGGCAAGCATCACGATCTGATAGACCAGAAAGGCCTTTATTACGCCATGTGGAGGCAACAAATTGGTGAGAAGCATACGGTGGATGCGTAAATAGACAATCTATGCTTTACCCCCCACGCGTCATTGCGATGACGGGGTTATAAAACAACGAAAGCCCTGCTGATTTTCAGCAGGGCTTTCTCGTACGCTTATATTTTTTCTTATTTTACCAGCGTACCAATATGTTCGCCTTTAGCGATTTTCATGAAGTTGCCTTCTTTGTTCATATCAAATACAATGATTGGTAGTTTGTTTTCCTGGCAAAGGGTAATGGCGGTCATGTCCATTACGTTTAAGCCCTTATCGTATACTTCCTGGAAACTGATCTCATCATAACGGGTTGCTAACGGGTCCTTCTCCGGGTCGGCGGTATAGATACCATCCACACGGGTGCCTTTCAGTACAACGTCTGCTTTGATCTCTATAGCACGTAATGATGCTGCGGTATCTGTTGTAAAATACGGGTTACCGGTACCGGCACCAAATATCACAATTTTACCAACCTCTAAATGGTGCATGGCACGGCGGCGAATGTAGGGCTCACAGATCTGCTCCATTTTAATAGCGGACTGTAAACGGGTTTCTACACCAATACTTTCCAGCGCATTTTGAAGGGCCATACAGTTGATTACGGTGGCAAGCATGCCCATATAATCGGCCTGGGCGCGTTCCATACCGCTTTTTTCGGCACTAAGTCCTCTAAAAATATTGCCGCCACCAACAACAATGGCTATCTCGATACCCTCGTCTTTAACCGCTTTTATATCATGAGCGTATTGCAAAACCTGGTTGTTATCAATACCATACTGACGTTCGCCCATCAGGGATTCGCCGCTAAGCTTTAGTAGGACTCTTTTGTATTTCATTTATAAGGAAGATTTATCAAAAATAGATATAAAATGGTATTGTTAAAATTTTATGTTGTGGGTGTTAAATAATTCCCCTGCAATATGGTTGCCAGGGTTTCAAATTTGTCGTTAAAGATGATCAGATCGGCGTCAAAACCTGCTGCTACTCTCCCCTTTGTTTTTTTACCGGCCAGTTCCGCAGGATACAATGTAGCCATGTTTACGGCTTCGGCCAGTTCGATACCCACATATTCTACACAGTTTTGTACCGCCTTTAACATTGTTAAGCTCGAGCCGGAAAGCGTACCATCTGGCATTACGTATTTGTTGCCATCTAACCTGTGCTGGTAAGCACCTTCGGTAGCGGCGGTAACAGCATCGGTAATTAAGAATAATTTATCGCCAAGCTCGCGTTTAGCTAAACGGATCATTGGCCAATCCACATGGTTACCATCGGCAACAATGCTGGTGTACGGTTTTTCTTCGAATATGGCGGGGATGTAACCCGGCTCGCGGTGGTGCATTTGCGGCATCGCATTAAACAAGTGCGTTACTGCCGGGATAGGTTTATTTAAAAAGCCTTTCCCCTGCTCGTAAGTAGCATTGCTATGGCCCGATGATATGATGATGCCCTGCGCATGCAGGTAATCTATCACTTCCTGGTCCTGCAATTCCGGCGCTATGGTTATCATGCTGATAACGCCATCAGCCTGTTCTATCCAACTTTTAACTTCGGCAAGTGTTGCTTTTTTAATTGAATCTGCAGGGTGGGCGCCGCGTTTTGCAACGTTAAGGTACGGTCCTTCGAGGTGCAGGCCCCAAAAGTTACCACGTCCATTTTTCCGGTATTCTTTTGCGGCTGCGATGCCTGCTTCAACAATCTCATTAGTATTTGTACCGATGGTGGCGAAGAAGCCGGTAGTGCCCTGGCTTAACAGGTCATCCTCCATACGCTTTAGCGCAGATACTTCGGGTTTGCCGGCAAAGAGTTTACCGCCACTACCATAGATCTGCAAATCAATAAAACCCGGTGCAAGATAAGCGTCGTTAAGGTCTTTCTTTTCTGCATCCGCAGGGATGGCAGTATCTTCAATAATAGCTTTGATCCGGCTGCCCTCAATTAAAACAGCTTTGCCCGTGGCGATGGTACCGCCGGAGATGAGTTTAAGGTTATGAAGTGCTGTTATCATAGTGTCGCGTATTTAACAGTTTACGTCATTGCGAGGTACGAAGCAATCTCTGCATAGGCAGAGCGGCTCTGTACAGCAAAGAGATTGCTTCGTACCTCGCTATAACGCGGGTGTTTAGAAATCTCAGGGCAAAAAAAATCCCCCTCGTTAATACGAGGGGGATAATATAATTAAGCTCCTAAAGCAACTCGCTTGAAAGCGGTAACGGTTAGGCCTTTATCAACCGTGTCTAAGAACTGTGCAACAGTTTTAGAAGAGTCTTTAACAAACTCCTGGTTTAATAAGGTAGAGTCTTTGTAGAATTTATTAAGCTTACCAGCAGCAATTTTTTCAACCATTGCTTCCGGTTTACCTTCTGCGCGGATAACATCTTTTGCAATTTCCATCTCACGCTCGATGATAGTCGAATCAACACCGTCTTTATCAATAGCTACCGGGTTCATTGCTGCGATTTGCATTGCAACATCTTTACCTGCTTCGTCAGCACCATCAACAGCTTTGCTTAAACCTACTAACACACCTAAACGGTAGTTACCGTGGATGTAAGCAACAACTTTATCACCTTCGATAACTTCATATTTAGATACACCGATTTTCTCGCCGATCTTACCTGTTTTGTCGATGATAGCATCACCAATTTTAACAGTTGTATTTTCAACGTCGATAGTAAGGTCATACAAAGCTTCGATAGAAGCCGGTTTACCTTGAACAGCTGCATTTGCAATTTCGTTAGCGAAAGCAACAAATTCAGCGTTTTTAGCTACGAAATCTGTTTCGCAGTTAAGTTCGATAACAACACCTGTTTTGAAATCTTCAGACGTACGTGCTATAACAACACCCTCGTTAGATTCGCGGTCCTGGCGGCTTGCAGCAACCTTAGCACCTTTTTTTCTTAAAAAATCAATAGCAGCTTCAAAATCGCCATTGGTTTCAGTTAAAGCTTTTTTGCAATCCATCATGCCCGCACCTGTTTGCTGGCGCAGTTTGTTTACATCTGATGCAGATATTTGTACTGTAGACATTGTTTTAGTTTTAATGTTATAAAGTTAAAAGGTTGCAAAGTTAAAACATTAAAACATTTCAACTTTGCAACCTTTCAACATCAAAATATTATTCTTCTGTTGAATCAGCAGCAGGGGCTTCAGTTTCAGCAGCGTCAGCTGTTACTTCTGCAGTCCTTTTACGTTTGCCACCTTCAGAACGGTCAGCTACTTCCGGTGCATCAGCTTTTGCTTTAGCAGCAGCAGCTTCTTTTTCGGTTTCGTCTTCTTTCTCGCGTTTGCGCTCATCTAAACCTTCTTCGATAGCTTTGATGATAATACCGGTGATCAATGAAATTGATTTGGTAGCATCGTCATTCGCCGGGATAGGGAAATCGATGTTCGATGGATCAGAGTTTGTATCAACCATCGCGAAAGTCGGGATGTTTAATTTCAAAGCCTCAGATACTGCGATGTGCTCTTTCTTAACGTCAATTAAGAACAATGCAGCAGGTAAACGGTTAAGATCCGCTATACCACCTAACAAGGTTTCTAATTTGATACGCTCGCGCTGTATCATCAAACGCTCTTTTTTAGATAAGTTGCTGTAAGTACCGTCCTTAGTCAATTTATCGATGTTTGACATCTTTTTGATCGACTTGCGTACGGTAGCAAAGTTGGTTAACATACCACCCAACCAACGCTCGGTGATATAAGGCATATTTACGCCTTTTGCATATTCAGCTACGATATCTTTCGCTTGTTTCTTTGTTGCTACGAATAATACTTTACGACCTGATTTTACAATTTGTTTAATTGCTGCAGCAGCTTCTTCAACCTTAGATAAGGTTTTATTTAAATCTATAATGTGGATACCATTGCGCTCCATGAAAATGTACTGTGACATTTTCGGATCCCATTTGCGGGTAAGGTGACCAAAGTGTACACCTGCATCCAGTAAGTCCTGATATGTTGTTCTTGCCATTGTTTGTGTCCTCCTTAAATTATCGTTTACTGAATTGGAATTTCTTACGTGCTTTCTTACGTCCTGGTTTCTTACGCTCAACCATACGGTCATCACGTGTCATTAAACCTTTAGCGCGCAATGCTGGTTTTTTCTCCGGATCCAGTTCAACAATAGCTTTCGCGATAGCTAAACGAACGGCTTCTGCCTGGCCTTTAACACCACCACCTGCAACGTTTACTTTAACATCAAATTTACCGGCAGAGCCAGAAACTTCTGTTGATTGCATAACGATGTACTGTAATGGTAAGGTAGGGAAGTACTCTTTGTAATCTTTACCGTTAACGGTAATGGTGCCGGTGCCATCGTTCAAATAGATACGGGCCACAGCGGTTTTTCTTCTGCCTGAAGTGTTAGTTGTTGGCATTTTCTTTTCTCCTTGTGATTAAAAAATTAAATGGTTGTTGGATTTTGAGCGGCATGAGGATGCTCTGCACCTGCATAAACATGCAGGTTACCATAAATAGCACGGCCTAAACGATTTTTAGGTAACATACCACGTACGGCTTTTTCAATCACACGCTCAGGATGCTTTGCCATTAACTCTTTTGGAGAAATGAAACGCTGACCACCCGGGTAACCGGTGTAAGAAACATACTGCTTTTCGCTGAATTTGTTTCCGGTCAGTTTAACCTTGTCTGCATTGATAACAATTACATTATCTCCGCAGTCTACGTGTGGGGTGAACCCTGGCTTGTGTTTACCTCTGATCATCATTGCGATCTTAGTACACAAGCGCCCCAAAATCTCATTGTTAGCATCAACAACAACCCATTCTTTATTAACGGTTTTCTTGTTGGCTGAGACAGTTTTGTAACTTAACGTATTCACTTGCTTTTAATTAAATTTATTAAACGTATACTTTACCCCGTAATTACGGGACTGCAAAGATAGGCTTAATTGTTTAATTTACAAATGGTTTTTAAGGAAATAATGGGAGATTGCCGGTGGCTATATCGGGAAATTAGGACGGTGGGAAATTGAGATGGGTTTAATAGTTGTAATTAGTTTATGACGGTTGTTAATTGGGTATTAATAGAGATACAGTGGGTAGCTGGTTAGGTATGTGATAGTTATGCATATCAGCTAAATAATGATGGCGTTGCCTGCGGCCCGGGCTATACCTACAACTCCTCATTACAGGCTGCCGGTAGAAGCCGCCTTTCATTCCGGGGTTTCCCCTACTATCCCTAACGCAATTCTATAAATACAAAGAGACGCGAAATATCGCGTCTCTACAGCTAAATAGTCGATTAAATAATATTAGTTACGCCTTACCTCTTCTCCACCCTGTCATAAAACCCGCCGAAGCGGCCATGAGTTTAGTTAATAAGATCCAATATTTCTTTTTCGTTAGGATAAGTTATTCCCAATCCAATATCTTCTTTTGATGGATTATACCTTTTTTTGCCAATATTGAAATATATAAGCCCTTCACGAACTTGTGTTTGATAAATAAGCCGCTGTTGATTGGGGAAATCTATAATATAAGTATGAAAAATAAAAGTTCCTTTATAGGAATTAGTTTCATTAGCCCTTTTTCCAGTTTCAACATCTATTATTTCATACGTTGATGCGGAAGGCAATACAGATTTTACCTCATAAATTTTCTTCGCTCCATTTATCCAGCTTGATACCGTATGCCCTCCGGAGACCCGTTTGCTAAATCTGAACCCGGATAAGTCTATAAGCGCATACTTTTCAAACATCTTAAGTTTATTTTTATTTACATCGCTTAAATATACTCCGTGTTCATTTAGCCTGCCCCTATCATGAATAAGGTCTTCCTTTAAATGCAAACTGTTTAAAAATGCACCGAAGTTTAGTAGCAATATGGCGGTTAAGGTTTTAAACATATTCCTATTTACCTCTTCTCCACCTTATCATAAAACCCGCCGAAGCTATTTACCTTCACTGCTTCTTCCGCAAAAAAATCACCAGGGAAGCCTAATTCTATTTTACTGGCATCATCCAGTTTTTGGATCTGGGCTTGGCTTAGCACAACGTCAACAGTTTTAAGGTTATCCTTTAGCTGATCAATTTTGGTTGCGCCCACTATAGGGATGCAGCTGAACCCTTTGCTCATGGTCCATTGCAGGGCAACGTGGCTTTCTGATACACCGAGTTCCTGCGCTATTTCCATCACTACTTTAGTTATGCTTTCGGCGCGGGCGTCCAGCCGTTTACTGTCGGCTTTGATGCGGCCTTTATCGCCTTTTAAATATTTACCGGTTAACGCGCCGCCGGCCAATGGCGCCCATGGGGTAACCGTCATCCCAAAGTGTTTAGCCATCGGGATCAGTTCGCGCTCAGCAGTGCGGGCAAGCAGGCTATATTCTACCTGCAAGGCAATGAACTGGCTCCAGCCCATCAGTTCGGCCAGCGTGTTTCCTTTAGCTACAACCCAGGCGGGCGTATCGCTAATGGCGGCGTAGGTTACCTTACCTTGTTTTATCAGATCATCCAGTCCGCGTAGCACTTCGTCTATCGGGGTTATGTCGTCCCAAATGTGCAGGTACAGCACATCCAAAAAATCTGTTTTTAAACGTTTTAGGCTATCCTCCACACTGCGCATCATATTTTTACGGCTGTTGCCGCTGGCGTTGGGGTTGGTGGTGTTATCTTTTAGGGTATATTTTGTGGCGAGTACAAAGTAATCGCGGTCTTGCGTTGAAAGGTAGTCGCCTATGATCTTTTCGCTGGTGCCCAGTTTGTATACGTTGGCCGTGTCCAGAAAATTGCCGCCGGCGTTGGCGTAGGCATCCATGATCTCGAAACTGGTGGCGGCATCTGCGCCCCAGCCACCTTCGGTACCAAAGCCCATGGTGCCTAAACAAAGTTCGGATACTTTAAGGCCCGACCGGCCCAGTAATTTATATTTCATAGTGGTAGTATTTATAATGTAACGCTGTAAGTAAAACTGATGTTTTAAAAACGGAAATAAAAGCGCGGGTAAACAATACACGTGCGCCAATTGTAAATATATTAAACATTACCGCCATGAAGATCATCACCCTGCATAAACCAGTTAACATCACCGAGCTTTACAACCATATCGAAGAAAGGCTAAACCCCATCTTCCACAAGCAAAAGCAAAGCGACATCAGCTTTACCATCAGCAACACACCCGCCGGAATCGAGATAACCGAGCCCGACCTTTACGAAGGCGTACTATTTACCATTGCCGTGCAGGATGATGAACTTTGGATAACCCGCAGCGAGCATTATGTGGATGACATAAATTCAATCACGGTAGAATCTATCCTGAACAGTTTATTTGATGATATATCAAATGGAAGAGGAACGGATCTGGTGCAGGAGGGGTAGTGCTTAAGATTGCCGAACCATTACACATCATGCTTAATCGGCGTAAAATCTACGACGGGTTCAGACAGACAAACCGTCTAAAAAAAAAGGCCCGCTTTGTTTCAAAGCGGGCTTGCTAATAATAATATTTTCTATCCGTAGATCCAGCTGAATTTGTATTCCAACATTGGGTTTTTCATACGTTCGGCAACGCGGATCAAGCGGTTTGGCAGGTTCACGATGTAATCACGGGCCTTTTCGCCGTCTTCTTTTAAATCGGTTGCGCTTTCTATATGCCAGTCTTCTATCAGTTCTTTTAGAATATCAACATAGTCGATAGCTGTGTAGATACCTAAACGCTCTGCAGCATCAGTAAAGTGACCAAAGGTTTGGCCAATTTTTAAACCAATTTCGCGCAGGAAGTGTGCAGGCATTACAATTTTTTTACGCATCATATCCTCAAACGCAAGCATCGCCTCATTAGGGTCAACTTCAAATATCTTTTCGATAAAGTATTTGTATGCTTTAGCATGGCGGGCCTCATCACCGGCAATTACACCACACATTTTTGATAACAAGGCATCACCATCCTTTTTAGCTTGTGAGGCTACCCGGCGGTGAGATACATTTGTTGCCAGCTCCTGGAAAGATGTATATATAAAGTTACGGTATGGGTCGTGGCCGGTACCAATGTCAAAGCCGTCGGCAATAAGGTACTGGGTAGATACCTCCATCATGCGCATGTTAACACGGCCCGACAAGTAAAGGTATTTATTTAGCAGATCGCCGTGGCGGTTTTCTTCTGCTGTCCAGTGGCGGGTCCATTTCATCCAGCCACCTTCTTCGTTGTCAGATACACCTTCTACCATGGTTAACCACGATTCGTAGGTGGGAAGTGCTTCTTCGGTAATGGTATCACCTATAAGTACGGCAACAAGGTCATAAGACAACCCGCGTGCACTTTCCTGCATTTCTTTTATTTCGCTAAAAAACGTATCCCTGGATGCATCAGGCAAAAAGTCTGACGGTTGCCAAATGGTATCGATAGGCTTTAGATACTCGCTCATCTTTTCAAGCATGAACTTCTCTATATGCCCCATTACTTCCTTACGTTTATCTTCAAAAAATTTCATAGTACTATCTTAGTTGGGCAAAGTTAATCATTTAAACAATAATATTATTTAGCCCCGGTATAATCAATTGCCTGTTTCATACAGTTGCTTAAGTTGTTAATGGCCAGCGGCCCGTTAAGTATCGAAAAGTTGGTATGTAATGCCACATATCCCGGGTATGCCTAATGCCTTTAAATTTTTACGTACCGCCATTATATAGCGGCAACGGCTATCAACATCGGCATATTATTATATACGCCATACTCTCCGCACAATATAGGAACACCAAACTTGGCCCCCCAGTTTTTAACAATCAATAATTTATCATGAACCGATGGCTCGTTACCATCGTTACGGTACCGGTAATAGTTATTTTCGCCCCAGGTGCCAATCAATTTGGGGTTACATAGCTCGAAAAAAACCTTATCCGGGCTTTCTGGTATAAACCGCTTACTTTACAATATTCATTGGTCAATAATCTTCGGGGGCTCTGTTAGGTAATTGGTGTCGTTATGTTACCGTAATTATAATCGATAATGAGCTGTAGCCCAGATAACGGGCACCATATATCTTTCTATAATAACCCTCATACTGTTGGCTTACTATCTCTTGTGCGGTATTTACCTCAATAAGCTTGGGTAATAATCACGAGTCGCTGTTTTATATCGAAAAATCTAGCATAATTTTTGAGTGGGTGGGTATCCGTATAAAGGTTATGGGCCTAACCGCATCCATTATCCCGTTTTACGCTACTTTTTCATTCAGCATATTTAGCCAAACACTTGCACCTGTATTAGCATCTGCGGTGGTACGGCCATATTGTTCTATGTAATTGCATCTATCATAGCTAAACGCATAAATTACGATGGCTACGTTTGGTTATTGCTTATCCTGTTTCTGTTCCATCTCGGCATCCTTTACACGGCTTCGTCGGGTAAAAGTATATATCTGCTACTTATCTTCTTTTTTCTGTTCTTCTTTGACCTGTTCAAGTTCTACAGGTCAAATACTACGTTCCAGGTATCTAAGGGTACGCTAATAGTTACAAGTATCCCCTCTCATTCTATCTTTAGAAAGATAGAACTCAACCCCATGCCGACATAAGAGATTACAGGCCGAGATAAAAGGTAGACAAAACGACTGTGCCGAAAGGTATTGTATACGAATGTAATTAATCCATGGTGACACAATATTGTCAGTAGTGACAAAAGTGGAAGTAGTTGATTACGAGCGGTATGTGGAAAAGTTGCGGCGTTCACGGCCGTGAACGTGAACAAGGGAAGGCATTAGGGTGTGCAGATGCGGGGATGTGCAGGTATGCGGATGAGAAAAGTATGTAACAAAGAAACCCCTCATCTTTTGGATGAAGGGTTTAACTTTAAGATTGGGCACCGACCTACTCTCCCACATTTTACTGCAGTACCATCGGCTCTGGCGGGCTTAACTTCTCTGTTCGGAATGGGAAGAGGTGGACACCGCCGATATAGGCACCTGAATATTTTATAGTTAGTATTTAGTAGCGTGTACCAAGTATCAAGACTTTAAACGCGCTATTAAGCTAACCAATATTTTATTTTGTAAGTATAGTAACCATATGTTCAGGAAGAAGACCATGTCTTGCTACTTGATACCATATACTTGCTACTATAGCAAACTTAAACATAATTGAAAGAAGTAAGTATCAGAGAAAACAACAGCTTTGTTTTGCTCGGTGTTAGAGGCAAGGGATCGGATATGGGAACCGGGATTGCTCCTGGTCCTTGCTTCTTACGGCCTCGGATCTCTAACACCATTCATTACCTGCTATGAGAAAGCTTCGGATTATTAGTATTACTCGACTTTGATGTCACCACCTTTATATCTGTAACCTATCAACGTAGTAGTCTGCTACGATCCTCAATGGAAGTCTCATCTTGTGGCTAGTTTCGCACTTAGATGCTTTCAGCGCTTATCTATTCCCAACGTAGCTACTCTGCAGTACACCTGGCGGCATAACAGATTCACCAGAGGTTAGTCCAACCCGGTCCTCTCGTACTAAGGTCAGCCCCACTCAAACTTCCAACGCCCACAACAGATAGGGACCGAACTGTCTCGCGACGTTCTGAACCCAGCTCGCGTGCCACTTTAATGAGCGAACAGCTCAACCCTTGGGACCTTCTCCAGCCCCAGGATGTGACGAGCCGACATCGAGGTGCCAAACCTCCCCGTCGATATGAGCTCTTGGGGGAGATCAGCCTGTTATCCCCAGCGTACCTTTTATCCTTTGAGCGATGGCCCTTCCATGCAGAACCACCGGATCACTATATCCGTCTTTCGACCCTGCTCGGCTTGTCTGCCTCACAGTCAAGCAAGCTTATGCTATTGCACTCCACGTACGGTTACCAAGCGTACTGAGCTTACCTTTGAAAGCCTCCGTTACCTTTTTGGAGGCGACCACCCCAGTCAAACTACCCGCCAAACAATGTTCTCGACATTATCGAGTTAGACACCAAATACAGAAAGGGTGGTATTTCAACGTTGACTAACATACTCCTAGCGAAGCATGATCACAGTCTCCCACCTATCCTACACATCCTGTATCCGATATCAATGTTAAGTTGTAGTGAAGGTGCATGGGGTCTTTCCGTCCCGTTGCGGGTAACCGGCGTCTTCACCGATACCACAATTTCACCGAGCTCATGGCTGAGACAGCGCCCAGATCGTTACACCATTCGTGCAGGTCGGAACTTACCCGACAAGGAATTTCGCTACCTTAGGACCGTTATAGTTACGGCCGCCGTTTACCGGGGCTTCGATTCAATGCTTCTCCATTGCTGAATAACATCCCCTCTTAACCTTCCGGCACCGGGCAGGTGTCAGGCCATATACGTCATCTTTCGATTTTGCATAGCCATGTGTTTTTGTTAAACAGTCGCCTGGGCCTTTTCACTGCGGCTGATATTGCTACCAGCGCCCCTTCTCCCGAAGTTACAGGGCCATTTTGCCGAGTTCCTTAGCCATGATTCACTCGAGCACCTTAGGATTCTCTCCTCGACTACCTGTGTCGGTTTACGGTACGGGTTTTTATAACCTGAAGCTTAGCGGGTTTTCTTGGAAGTCTGATTACCTGAACTATCACCTTACCCGAAGGCTCAGTGTACTATCAGCTTTCAGCAAGAGTGGCGTACTTAACTACCTCTCCTATACCTACGGCCTTTAACGAACTATTCCGTCAGTTCGCGTCAGTGTCACTACTCCGTCACCGCATCGCAGTTATAAAAAGTACTGGAATATTAACCAGTTGTCCATCGGCTACGCCCTTCGGCTTCACCTTAGGCCCCGACTAACCCTGATCCGATTAGCGTTGATCAGGAAACCTTAGTCTTTCGGTGGGCGGGTTTCTCTCCCGCCTTATCGTTACTTATGCCTACATTTGCTTTTCTAATTCCTCCACAGTCAATTGTCTTTCCTGCTTCACCGGCAATTAGAATGCTCCCCTACCAGTATATACATAGTATATAATCCATAGCTTCGGTATAACGCTTAATGCCCGTTTATTATCCATGCCCGATCGCTCGACTAGTGAGCTGTTACGCACTCTTTAAATGAATGGCTGCTTCCAAGCCAACATCCTAGCTGTCTGTGCAATCGGACCTCGTTAGTTCAACTTAGCGTTAATTTGGGGACCTTAGCTGATGGTCTGGGTTCTTTCCCTCTCGGCCATGGACCTTAGCACCCATAGCCTCACTGCAGTGTATATTATATAGCATTCGGAGTTTGTCTGGATTTGGTAGGATTTGACTCCCCCGCACCCAATCAGTAGCTCTACCTCTATATAACTTAACCACCACGCTGTTCCTAAAAACATTTCGGGGAGTACGAGCTATTTCCCAGTTTGATTAGCCTTTCACCCCTACCCACAGATCATCCGGAAACTTTTCAACGTTTATCGGTTCGGTCCTCCAGTACCTGTTACGGCACCTTCAACCTGTCCATGGGTAGATCACAAGGTTTCGCGTCTACCCCCTCTGACTATACGCCCTATTCAGACTCGCTTTCGCTTCGGATCCGTGTCTTAAACACTTAACCTTGCCAGAGAGGAGTAACTCGTAGGCTCATTATGCAAAAGGCACGCCGTCACACCACGAAGGTGCTCCGACCGCTTGTAAGTACACGGTTTCAGGTTCTATTTCACTCCCCTGTTCGGGGTTCTTTTCACCTTTCCCTCACGGTACTGGTTCACTATCGGTCTCTCAGGAGTATTTAGCCTTACCGGATGGTGCCGGCAGATTCCCACAAGGCGTCTCCGACCTCGCGGTACTCAGGATACCACTATCCTATCATTACTTACCCGTACGCAGCTCTCATGCTCTATGGCGGGGTTTCCCACCCCCTTCCGGTTCATTTTGATATTCATGTTGTGGTCCTACAACCCCAGCTATGCCGTAACATAACTGGTTTGGGCTTCTTCCCTTTCGCTCGCCACTACTCAGGAAATCATTATTATTTTCTCTTCCTCTGCTTACTTAGATGTTTCAGTTCAGCAGGTTTGCGCATTTATGCAACTATTCTTCAAATAGTTAGGTTTCCCCATTCGGAAATCCGCGGATTAATTCATATTTGCTAATCCCCGCGGCTTATCGCAGCTTATCACGTCCTTCATCGCCTCTGAGAGCCAAGGCATCCCCCGTGTACCCTTTCTTACTTTCTTCTATACTTGTGATGCTTTTGCTCATCACTGTATGCTTTTTGATATGTTGTTCGTTCAAATAAATGTGCCGGGAGATCCGAGCCAAGACTTGGACCGAAGTCTTTTATCTTGTTTCTTTCTTCCTTTTGCAAGTATTTAAAGCCAAACAACGTCTCTACTGTTGTTTTCTCTTTTTAATTACTTCTTCCAATATGTCAAAGAACTTTACCCTATACTACACAACGTGTACAGTAACTTGCATTATATCCTATCCTGTTAAGGAAACGGAGGGTGTGGTGGAGAATAACGGATTCGAACCGTTGACCCCCTGCGTGCAAGGCAGGTGCTCTAGCCAGCTGAGCTAATCCCCCTTTCAGATGTTTATTAATACCATGTTATTCTGGTATCTTCACCTCGTAGTCCCGAGCAGATTTGAACTGCTGACCCCTACATTATCAGTGTAGTGCTCTAACCAAACTGAGCTACAGGACTGTGTTGATTTCGGATTTTAGATCTTCGATTTCGGATTTATCAATCTTAATTCGTAAATCGTAAATCGTAATTACTTACAATCTCGTTGCCTAGCGGTTGCACCACTGATGGCTTCATCTTCCGGGTTGTTTTTTTAGAGAATAAATAAGAAAATAATCATGCAGGTAACAGTTAAACTGTCATTTGCGTACTCAAGGTAATTTTGGATAATGCTCCAGAAAGGAGGTATTCCAGCCACACCTTCCGGTACGGCTACCTTGTTACGACTTAGCCCCAGTTACCGACTTTACCCTAGGACGCTCCTTACGGTTACGCACTTCAGGCACTTCCAGCTTCCATGGCTTGACGGGCGGTGTGTACAAGGCCCGGGAACGTATTCACCGCATCATTGCTGATATGCGATTACTAGCGAATCCAACTTCACGGGGTCGAGTTGCAGACCCCGATCCGAACTGTGAATGGCTTTACGAGATTGGCATCCTGTTGCCAGGTAGCTGCCCGCTGTACCATCCATTGTAGCACGTGTGTAGCCCCGGACGTAAGGGCCATGATGACTTGACGTCGTCCCCTCCTTCCTCTCTATTTGCATAGGCAGTCTGTTTAGAGTCCCCATCATTACATGCTGGCAACTAAACATAGGGGTTGCGCTCGTTGCGGGACTTAACCCAACACCTCACGGCACGAGCTGACGACAGCCATGCAGCACCTAGTTTCGTGTCCCGAAGGACTGATTCGTCTCTGAATCATTCACTAACTTTCAAGCCCGGGTAAGGTTCCTCGCGTATCATCGAATTAAACCACATGCTCCTCCGCTTGTGCGGGCCCCCGTCAATTCCTTTGAGTTTCACCCTTGCGGGCGTACTCCCCAGGTGGAATACTTAACGCTTTCGCTTAGACGCTGACCGTATATCGCCAACATCGAGTATTCATCGTTTAGGGCGTGGACTACCAGGGTATCTAATCCTGTTTGATCCCCACGCTTTCGTGCCTCAGCGTCAATGACACTTTAGTAAGCTGCCTTCGCAATTGGTGTTCTGTGACATATCTATGCATTTCACCGCTACTTGTCACATTCCGCCTACCTCAAGTGTATTCAAGTTCTTCAGTATCAAAGGCACTGCGATAGTTAAGCTACCGTCTTTCACCCCTGACTTAAAGAACCGCCTACGCACCCTTTAAACCCAATAAATCCGGATAACGCTTGGATCCTCCGTATTACCGCGGCTGCTGGCACGGAGTTAGCCGATCCTTATTCTTACCGTACATTCAGCTTCTCACACGTGAAAAGGTTTATTCCGGTACAAAAGCAGTTTACAACCCGTAGGGCCGTCTTCCTGCACGCGGCATGGCTGGTTCAGGCTTGCGCCCATTGACCAATATTCCTTACTGCTGCCTCCCGTAGGAGTCTGGTCCGTGTCTCAGTACCAGTGTGGGGGGTCATCCTCTCAGATCCCCTAAACATCGTAGCCTTGGTAAGCCATTACCTTACCAACTAGCTAATGTTCCGCATGCCCATCTTAATCCTATAAATATTTGATTATCAGAAAATGCTATCCGATAATGTTATGCGGTGTTAATCTCTCTTTCGAGAGGCTATCCCCCAGATTAAGGTAGGTTACATACGTGTTACGCACCCGTGCGCCACTCTCATGAAAAGCAAGCTTCTCAATCCCGTTCGACTTGCATGTATTAGGCCTGCCGCTAGCGTTCATCCTGAGCCAGGATCAAACTCTCCATTGTATAATGTGTTTGTTCAAATCCAGACCCTATTAACTCATCAATAGAAATCTGTAAAAAAAAATATTCTCTTACATTATCCACTATCTTAAGCTCGCTTTAATAACAATCAGTTCCTTCTCTCGAATTCCCTGCCGTTACGCTGCATAATTTATTCTCTATCTCTTTTAAGAACTGTGTGCTTCACCTCGCGGCTCTGCTTTTATGTTGTCGACCATTGCGGCCTAAACTCTCAATGTGTATCTCAAAAACCATTGCGGTTTCCTCTGTTTTTCAATGCTTTGCTTCGTTGTAGAAGCGGATGCAAAGATGCGATTATTTTTGATTCGTGTCAAGTGTTATTTTCACTTATTTTGAATTTATTTTTTTCGCTTTGTTTTTCAATTAACAACCGCAATTCCTTTCGTTGTTGCGGGCTGCAAAGGTGCAAATAATCTTTCTGTTTGGCAAGTGAAATATTCACTTTTTTAAACTTTTTTTTATTCGCTAAATCTTCAAAAAACAACGCCCTTTTTATTTGAGCGGCCACAAATGTAAGGAGAAAACCCCTACCCATACAAGCATTATTTTTAAATAATTAAAACAATTATGTAACTACCTGTAAATTAACATCAAATTAACGCAGGCGTTATACATGCAAACATCAATCAACCCCGTCTAAACCCCAAATTACGCGTTAAAGGCATTATTTAGGGCCATAAAAAAATGCGTAAGTTTGAATTAGATATGGAAAACTTCAACTTCCCGCCACTGTTTTTAGATGATTTGACCGGCGAACAAGGCTTCGACCGCTACAATTTTATTGATGCGCACCTGTTAGAACCTGCCCCAACATCTATCAGAATCAATCCTTTTAAGCAATCAGTGGTAAAATCCGACTGGAAAGTGCCCTGGTGTGCCGAAGGTTTTTATTTAAATGAGCGCCCATCTTTTACTTTCGACCCGTTATTTCACGCAGGTGCCTATTATGTACAAGAGGCCTCATCCATGTTTATCGGCCATATATTGAATACCATCCGCCCAAATAAAGACGATGCTATTAAAGTATTAGACCTTTGCGCGGCGCCCGGCGGTAAATCTACCTTGCTTAATGCGGCTTTAAACAGCAGCGACCTCCTGGTGGCGAACGAGATCGTTAAAACGCGTGTACCTATGTTAAGTGATAACCTTAACCGCTGGGGAACATCGAACACTATAATTACGAATAACGACCCAAAGGACTTTAACGCCATGCATAGTTTTTTTGATGTGGTACTGGTAGATGCGCCATGCTCAGGCTCGGGCATGTTCCGTAAAGACCCCGCCGCAATGAACGAATGGAGCGAAGGCAACGTGAACCTTTGCCACGAACGACAGGAACGCATCCTCGCAGATATTTACCCCGCACTAAAAGAGGACGGATACCTTATATATAGTACGTGTAGCTATTCGCACCAGGAAAATGAAGATATACTGGATTGGCTTTGCGCCGAGTTTGGTTTAGAAAGCGTACGCATACCTATATATAAGGGGTGGGGAATTGTTGAAACCGAATCGCCGCTTAACAAAGCTTGGGGATATCGCTTTTACCCGGGCAAGGTAAAAGGAGAAGGTTTATTTGCTGCCTGCCTGCGTAAAAAGGAAAGCAGCGGCGGGATATCCAACTATAAAAACAACGGGCAGCAGAAACTCCCCGCCAAAGAAATGGACATTGTAAAAAGCTATATTAATAATGCAGACGACTTTTACCTGTTTAAAGTAAACGAAGACTGGCTGGCCATAAACCGTGAACATAAAGAAAGCCTGAACATTTTGCACCGGCACCTATATATAAAGAAGTCGGGCGTGCGGATTGGGAAGTTGGCTGGTAACGACTTGATCCCTGATCATGAACTGGCCTTAAGCCTTATTATTAATAAAGAGATTGTATTATCTACCGAACTAACCAAAGAGCAGGCGATCCAATACCTGCGCCGGGATAATATAGACATGCAGATAACCGGCAAAGGCTGGAGTTTGATGACTTACCAGGGCTTAGCTTTAGGCTGGGCGAAGCTGCTGCCGAACCGGATCAATAATTATTACCCTAAAGAGATTAGAATAATGAGCCAGGCAAACAGTTTGCAGTAGGCGATTAGCAGTGTACCGTTAGCAGGTATTGCTTACTGCCAACTAAAAACTTCCAACTGAATTATATATTCTTCCCGTCCACTATCTTAAAAAACTCATCCCTGTAAGTATCGCCAACGGGAATCACTTTATCGCCAATGAAAATGCGGCTTCGCTCGATGCTGTCTATTTTATTGATAGATACGATGTATGATTTGTGCACGCGGATAAAGTGCTTCGGCGGCAGGGCGTCTTCCATCTTCTTCATGCCTTGAAGGGTTATGATCCGCTCGGCGGCGGTAAAGATGGATACGTAATCTTTTAAGCCCTCTATATATAGGATGTCGTGCAGGTAAACTTTTTGGATCTTATGCTCGGTTTTTACAAAGATAAAATCGCTCATAAAATCGTCCTGCTGTACAGGCTCGGCTATAGGGGCAGTTTTTGCCGACGGCTGGATGATGCCCTGCGCCTTTTGTACCGATTTAAAAAACCTGTCGAAAGCGATGGGCTTCAATAAATAATCTACCACATCAAGCTCGTAACCTTCTAACGCATATTGCGGGTAGGCGGTTGTTAATATCACTTTGGCTTTGCCGTTGGCGATGCGCAGGAACTGGATGCCGGTAAGCTCAGGCATTTGCACATCCAAAAAAACCAGGTCGATGCCGCCATCCTGCACCATGGTAAGTGCCTCGATAGGATTGGTAGTGGCTTTCACCAATTGCAGCGAAGGCATTTTGGAGATATAATCTTCCAGTATATTAAGCGCCAAAGGCTCATCATCAACAACAAGGCAACGGATCATGGCTATAAAACTAAGGATAATTGACAAGTGTACGTATCCGCTTCGTCGCGAATGTCTAAATTATATTTACCGGGGTATAATAGATCGAGCCTGCGGCGAACGTTTGCAAGCCCTATCCCACCGGACGAATCGCGGTTATGCGTATGTTTTTTGTTTTGGATGAAGAACGTTAGGTGACCATCTTCGAGGCTTATTTTTAACAAGATGGGCGATGCCGCATCGTTAGCCACCCCATGTTTAAAGGCGTTCTCTATAAACGAGATCAGCAACAGCGGTACAATATACTGATCGGTTACCTCCCCTGTTACTTCAAAATTGATGAACGCTTTGTCGCCGAAACGGATCTTTTGCAGGTCGATATAGTTTTGCAGGTACTGCAACTCTTTGCTCAGCTCCACCTTATTATCGTTGCACTCGTAAAGCATGTAGCGCATAATTTCGGATAGTTTAAGAATGGCCTCGGGCGTGGTATCAGATTTTTGATAAGCCAGGGAATAGATGCTGTTTAACGAGTTGAACAGAAAATGCGGATTGATCTGCGATTTTAAGAACGATAGTTCGGCACTTAGGCGCTGGTTCTCCAGGTCGCGCTGAACGCGTTCGTTCAGGAACCAATCGGTAGTGAATTTTAGAACTGTACTCAAAAAAATAAAGATGACACTGGTAAAGAAGGTACTGAAAGTATATTGCCAAAAAGTAATGATCTTACCCCCACGCTCTAAAGCGATCTGTTTAAATATTACCGCTACCCCATATTTGATAAGCCCAAACACGACCAGGGCGCTTATTATATATATAGCGTATTGCTTATACTTCTTAACGTCTAAATACTTCGGGATAAGCAACAGGTAGTTTAAATAGAACAGGCCGATGTTAATTACGCCGAAAAGCAAAAATACAACAAGCAATGTTTTCATAGGCATTTTTCCCCCGCTGTGCCCTAAAACCACAAAAAGCGAGATCATGCTTAGCCAGAATAGTAAATGCCAGAAAATTTGCCAAGCCCTTTTCATCTATATATTATAGTGTTGTATCTTAAATTACAAGTAACCTCACCCTGCCCTCTGCAAACGAAAGGGTTTAGAACAGGCTTAACCTGCATCTAAAGTAATATTTATACCCGGATTTAGCTGTGCAATTATATGTAGCAACGCATTGTTTCGATGAACAGGCTAAAAAAACCGACGAACGGGTTAAACGTGCTTTTTACCCGTTCATCTACAAATGCTGCCTGTTGGTCTAAATCATTTTAGGGGGTGCGTAATTTAGTATTCCTTTGTTCTATCAAAATCACACACACAATGAAAAAGTTAGTTTCAAACTCAAATCCATTTATTTTATTACTGGCCCCTGTAGTTTTTGCCATTATAATGGGCGTCAGCTACCAGTTTGAACAGAAACAATTTACTGCCAACAATTCTGCTGTGCATGCAACATCATTATTTATAAAAGGCGTAACGGTTGTTAAAACAGTTGCCTCCGTTGCTACGCAAAACCTATGGTAATCCAAACCGAAGGCGTATCATTTAGCTTTGGCAACCAGCAAGTTGTTAAATCACTTTCCCTGCAAGTACCCGCGGGGAGTATATACGGTTTTTTAGGGCCAAACGGCGCCGGTAAAACCACAACCATAAAAATGCTGCTTAACCTGTTACAATCGGGCGAGGGCAGCATTCATATTTTTGAGAAAGAGCTAAACAGCAACCGCATCGAAATTTTAAAACAGATAGGTTCGTTAATTGAGCAGCCCGCCATTTACCAGCACCTTACCGGCCGCGAAAATCTTTTGAACCGCGCCATGCTATTGCAGGTAAACGAAGCAAAGGTTGATGAAATGCTGAAACTGGTGCAACTAACCAACGCCGCCGATAAAAAGGCCGGCCAGTATTCGCTGGGGATGAAACAGCGCCTGGGTATCGCCCTTGCCTTACTGAACGACCCCAAGCTTTTAATTTTAGACGAACCTACAAACGGGCTTGACCCTAACGGGATCATCGAGATCCGCGAGTTGATGTTGCGCCTGGTTGCTACAGGTAAAACCGTTTTTATATCCAGCCACTTACTGGCCGAGATAGAGAAGATGGCTACCCACGTAGGCATTATTAATAATGGCCAATTGATGTTCCAGGGAACGATAAGCGACCTGCAAAACATTAGCCAACCACTTATCAATATAGAAACGGATAATACGGTAGATGCCGCTAACCTTTTAAAGCGCCATAACTTTACGGTGACCGACGTTGACCAGGACCACTTATATGTGCCTTTTACATCTAAAGAGCAAATTGGCGAAATCAACACCCTGCTTATCCAAAACGGCCTCATTGTTTTTGGCATCAATAAGCAACGAAAAGACCTTGAAAGGTTGTTTTTAGACATTACCACCAAAGCCAACTAAACACCATGCAGGGATTTTTACTCTCGTTCCAGTCCGAATTTTATAAGAGCCGCAAAACACTTGGCTTTTGGAGCGCCGTGCTGTTGCCTTTATTGATAAGCTTACTGGCCTTTACTATATTTTATACCAAAAGCGATAAGTTTTTAACTACCCCACCCATGATGCTTTGGGTCCAGTTTACTATGGTTGGCCTGGGCGTGATGGGCACATTGCTTTTACCTATGTATACCATATTTATTGCCTATTCGGTAAGCAATGTAGAGCATAGATCTGATACCTGGAAAACCCTGTTCAGCCTTCCTATATCACGCTGGTCGGTTTACGGAGCTAAATTTTTTTATGCGGTATTCCTCATTTTTTTGTGCCTGGGGCTATTTGTCTTATTCACCATAGGCTTTGGTAATTTATTAAGTGCCTTAAAGCCCGAACTTAAGTTTAGCGCTTACCATATGGAGCTGCAACTGATGCAGGTGTACTTTAAGCTGTTCCTGTCATCATTAGGCATCCTTGCCATACAGTTTTTACTAAGCCTTTTATGGGCCGATTTTTTAAAGCCGATGGGGCTTGGCTTTGTAGCTACCATTGTAGGTGTTACAGCAGCCTCAAAAAACTGGGAATATAGTTATCTGTTTCCATATTCGCACCCTATGGTTGCTATAACCACCATGGTAAACCGCGGTGAAAAAGGCGGTGGCCCTACAAAAGAACTGCAGATAGATATGTTTACTAAAGATGTTTATGTAAGCCTTGTTATTTGCGTTGTGGTATTTATTGCCGGTTACTATATTGTACGAAAGAAAAGTGTAAAGTAGGCATTAAAGCTACGAGCCCCGTCACCAATATCTATCATAAATAAAAAGCGCGTGTTAGCACGGACATTTTACTGTTAATTATTTCCTTGTATCTTAGATAAATTATCACCTTAAAAAACTTCTTATGGGCGGATTCGGCACTACTGAATTGATCATCATCTTTATGATACTATGCTATTTCGGCCTGATCGTATTTGCCCTGATAGATGCCCTTCGTTCAACTTTCCAGGATTCAGTAACAAAACTGATCTGGGTATTGGTTATCCTTTTCTTCCCGTTCTTAGGGTCGATCATTTACTTTGTAGTTGGGCGCAATTCTAAAGTCATATAAGCCACATCAGCGGCTTAGGCCACTTCACACATTTTTCCGTTTGCATTTTCAGGCTTTGCCCCAGCCTCTTTTTTATCATTAGCATTCTTGCGGTATTTCGCTAAGTTAATCAGCAATACACTCATTAATATAATTACCAGCCCGCTAATTTGCAGCCACGAAATATGTTCTTGCGCAAACAGCACACCTAATAGTACCGCAATAACCGGGTTAACATACGAGTGTGTGCTTACCTGCGTAGCCGGCCTTACCTGCAACAGCCATACATAAGCCGTAAATGCAGCTATCGATCCAAATACGATTAAGTACGCAACTGCCAGCCATGCCTGCAAAGGCACGCTTGTTATATCAAACCCCGTAAACTCGTGATGTAAAGCCGCGGCAGGCAAAAATGCTATCCCCGCAATAAGCATTTGCCAACCTGTATTAACCCTGGCAGGGCTACTGCTGCTATTATATTTGGAATATAACGACCCCGCCGACCAGCCAATTGGGCCGATAACCAATAAGGCCACGCCCCATACCTTGGCACTATCCTGCGGCCCGCCAAGTGCATTTGCCACCTGTTCTCCAAATAGCAATATTACACCTGCAAAACCTATAATCAACCCAACTACTGTAGCGGTACTGGTAAGGTTTTCGCGCCAATTGCGTTTATCTAATATAACAAACCATATTGGGTTGGCAGATACCATAATGGCAACCATAGCACTCGGCAATGCTTGTTCTACCCATATCACTATCCCGTTGCCAACTCCCAATAATATCAGCCCGGTAATAGCCGAATTTATTATATCGCGCTTTACCCAAATTTTATCTCCTTTTAGGGCACACCAGCCAAGTACCAATAGGCCCGCAATAATGTAGCGCATAGCACCCATGATCATAGCGGGCATGCCATGGATAGCCATCTGGATAAAAAAATAGGTTGAACCCCATACAATATATACCGTAGCAAAAGCTAATACTATTAATAATGTCGAGGGTGCTTTTGGGGTAGTAATTATCATAGTGGTTGTTGTTTAGTAAGTAAAGCGTCTATACTCCATTTATAGTTTGGCAGTGTGGCAAGTAAAAAGCTTGCCGCGCTAACGGTAAAAACCGAGTAGCCTATCGGGGCGTCTATCCCGCGCGATATGGTCATTGATATCGCAAAGGCCAATGTAAGCGCACCGCTGCCCAAAGCCGCAACGCGTGTAAATAATCCAAATATCAACATCAAACCAAAAACGCCTTCACCTATCGTTGCCAAAACAGCAAGGGGCATTACAAGGCCTTTGGGTAAAAACGACATGGTGCCGTATGACAATAACATAAAATGCTGCCAGTCGCCCCAGCTAATGTGCGGCTGCCCATAAGCGCCCAGCCAGCCAAGCCTATCGGCAACCAGCCAAACGTACGCAATACCTATGGCTAACCTTAAATACAATGCCATTGCCTGCTGAAATTTCACTTGCTCCATTATTTTTGTTTGATGATATAAAAATACGGGGAAGGTGGCCTATCTTTATAGTCCAGAAAAAACAACAACGATAGTCCAGTATGCAATTTGTAGCAGGTTTATTAAATATCGACAAAAGCCTGCAGGTGCCTGTGTACCTGCAGATAGCCAATGGCATCATCTGCCACATCAGGCAGGGTACTTTAAAACCGGCATCTGCGTTACCCAGCAGCCGGGCAATGTCCGTAGGTTTAAAGGTGCACCGCAATACGGTTGTTGCCGCGTACGATGAATTGTACGCCCAAAGCTGGGTGGATGTATATCCGCAAAAAGGTATTTATATTGCTGCCAACTTACCGGAGGTTGCGCCCCGCCCCATTGCAGAGAATACTCCGCAGCCACTCTCCTATCCCGAAAACACACATTTCGAGGTTTGCGAAAACACGCTGGGGCATATCAGCCTTTTTCAACCTGTCCCAAGCCTATCCATCGCCTTTAACGAAGGTTTCCCGGATACGCGCCTTGCACCCGTTGAATTGATGCTGCGCGAATACCGCCGTTTTGCCAATTACCACTTTACATCAAAATATTTATTGTATGGCCCGGAGCAGGGTTCCGAAAACCTGCGGATAGAACTTGCCCGTTTTTTGGGCGAGACCCGTGGCCTGCATGTAAACCCCGAACACGTACTGATAACCAAGGGCGCGCAAATGGCTATCTACCTTGCTGCGCAGCTATTGCTTGGTAAAAACGACACCGTTATTGCTGCCGACCCCGGCTATTGCGGCGCCAATGAAGTGTTTATTCAAACGGGTGCAAATTTAGAGTTGGTACCTGTTGATGAATGCGGGATAGACCTGGATGCGGTGGAAGAGATCTGCAAAAGGAAAAAGGTAAAAGCACTTTATGTGATACCGCATCACCACCAGCCCACTACCGTTACGCTGAGTTCGGAAAGGCGCATGCGTTTGCTGGAGCTTGCCATGCAATACGGCTTCGCGATACTGGAAGATGACTACGATTATGATTTCCACTACACCAGCAGCCCCATCCTGCCCCTTGCCAGTGCCGATTATTATGGCAGCGTTATTTATATAGGGTCGTTTTGTAAAACCATTGCACCGGGCATCCGCATCGGGTTTATGGTTGCGCCGCCAAACCTGATTTCGCAGGCTACCAAACTGCGCCGCATTATCGACAGGCAAGGCGAGCAACTTTTAGAAGAAGCTATGGCCAACCTGCTCAAGAACGGCGACATTACCCGCCACCTTAAAAAAGCCAATAAACTATACCACGAACGCCGGGATAAATTTTGCGCCCTGCTGCAACAGCACCTTGGCGAATACATTAGCTTTAAGATCCCTGACGGTGGTTTTGCTATATGGATGAAATATCTCCACGGCATAAAGCCTGCTGACGTTGCCGAAAAAGCAGCAACCACGGGCCTTGCTATAAGTGCCGGGAAAGATTACTATCACGACAAAGCATTCGAGAGCGAACACATCCGCCTGGGCTTTGCCTCTATGACGTTTAAAGAAATGGAAGAGGCTATTGTAATACTCGCCAAAGCGGTTAAAAAACTGGTTTAGTCCTTTTTACCGTTTTCTACGCGTTTTACCTCGTCGCGGCGGTCTTTATTAAAGTCGAAATTGTCAAAATCTTTGGTTTGTGGGATGTCTACCTTAAAACCATCCAGTTGGTCAACCTCGATGGTAATATCTCCCGTCATCAAGTCAACAATGTGGCCGCCGTCTTTTTTGTCATCGCTTAAAAAATGGAAGTGGTAGCCGGTGATATTTGGCCCGTCCATAAAAGCCGGGATGCGGTAACCGACCAAGGTACCTTTCACATTTTCGAAAGTGAAGAAATGTTGGAGTGGCAACATGTCGGCCAAGGGCTGGTAAGGTTTAGATTTAACCGGCGGAAAGGCCCTCGTTTTTACTAAATTAAAACTTCCTGTTATTTTAATCGCATAGATGCCATTCTGGTTGGAAAGCAAGCTATCGAGATACTTAAAAAGGTCATTTTTGGACAGCTTTTGGTAATTTTTGGTCGTCTTTTGGGCCTTAAAAAAGTTGACAACTGCAAAGGGTGTAAGCTTGGTTGGTTTTACCAAAGATGTTTTACCGGTTGATCGTGTTTGGTATACCTTGCCGTCTAAGATCAGTACCTCACCGTCGAGTTTATCGGGCGCACCCAAACCAAAGTTGCCATGTTGCAGTACTTTGGTATAAGGGTAAACGGCATCATATAACCCGCCAATAAACGCGCTGGCGTGGCCCGCCGTGTACAACGTATTATTTTTTGTTTGTGCCGATGAATTGCCAAGTGATAGCAAGCACAGCATTATAAATATAGCGTAGGGGTTGCGAAAGGCCATTGTTGGAGGTTATATATTGGCTAATATACTAAATGTCTGAATTATACCTCTCCTCTGCTAAAATTAAAGCTTAATTTGTCGCTAACATAAATTGCCTGATTCGGTTAACAATATATGGCTGCATTAAAATATATTTATTCCTTTTTCGCACTGTTCCTGCTGCTAACACCTGCCTTTGCACAGCAAAAATACACTGCGGCGAATATCCACTCGCATAATGATTATTCGCGGCCTAATGCTTTTTACCAGGCATTTAATGCCGGAGCAGGCGCAATTGAAGCAGATATACATTTGCGGGATGGTAAGCTGTTAGTAGCCCATGACACTTTGATATCAAAAGCGCCCCGCTCATTTGTGCAATTATATCTACTGCCGATAATGAAAGAGCTGAAAGCCCACCCACGGCCACTCAATTTGGTGATAGATTTAAAAGGCCCATATGCCCCAATACTCACCGAATTAATGAAAGAATTAAAGCCGCTAAAGCAGCTGATAAAAGACAATAATTCAAACCCGGTAAGCATTATTATCACGGGTAACCGCCCGCCTCCTACACAATATAAGAACTATCCATCTTACATCATTTTTGATGACGACCTGCAATTACCGCACGCGCCTGATGAGTGGAAACGGGTTGCGCAGGTAAGCCTTAATTTCGAGAACTACTCGGATTGGCGTGGCGAAGGCGACCTGCCAATTGTGGAAGAACGCAGGCTTAAATCCGTAATTAATGCCGTGCATGCAGCAGGTAAAAAGATAAGGTTTTGGGCTGCGCCCGATAATATTAAAGGCTGGCAAAAACTGATGCAATTGCATGCCGATATTTTATCTACCGACAAGATCGATGACTTGGTTGCCGAGCTAAACACGAAGCGATAATTAAGCGTTAAACTGCCTTAAGTGATGGTCGATGTGTTTGTATGCAAGTTGCCCAACCTGGTCTTTGGTCATTTTGCCAAAAAACCAATGCATCAGTTCTGGATGTGAGGCAATCTCGTACTGCTGGATCAGCCTTATCCATTTACTTTTCTCTGCTTCCACATCGCCGCTAACTTCGGTAATTTTAAAAGCAGTATCTGTGGGCGCATTCTTCTCCATTGGGGCGTCGTCTTTAAGTGCTTTGCCTAATGCCCATTTCCCCAGCAATCGCCCAAGAAACATTCGCTTATACGCCTTTTTGCCAAGATACATTTCATCAACAACGGTACAATGTTTAAGCATCTGGTAAACATTCATAGTTCCCCATTCAGCTTTACTTTCACGGGTAAGTGTATTTATCCTGCTTATTAAGGCTTTCTGTGTTGCTTTGTCGAAAATGGTTTGCATATCGTTTGGTTATTAACCAAAAGTATGTCATAAAAACTATTGTACCAAGTAACATACCGCCAAGTTAAGGTGTTAAACGCGACAGCCCTCTATTGATACACTTTTATAATGGTAATACCTTTTGGAGCCTGCACATCAATTTTAACTTTCCCGTTAATCAGTTTTGTATTCTTTATTTTTACGACACCTAATGGCGTAGGGAAAGTCCCTTCAACAAACTTTAGGTCGCCCAGGTGAGGTTCAATTTTTAGCACTTTGCACCCTGGCGCCATTACATTCACGCCTAATACGTACTGTGTTAGCCATGGCGTAGGGCCGGAAGCCCAACCGTGGCTAAGGCTATGCCTGAAACCCTTGTAACAAAACGCGCCATAATCACCATGTATGTCTTTTTTACCTTCGGGTACCAATTCATCAATCCGCGAAGCGTTGGGTAACCAATCGATATTAAAATCTTCCCAAAACGTGGTCGCGCCTAACGAAAGCATTGGCCCCCAGTAGTTGCGGATGGCATCGATAGAGCCCTGGTAATCGCCGGCCTTTGCTTTAGCCAGCAGCATGTAGTAGCCAAAAAAGGTGGAATAATCGTGCACGCCCCCGTCAGACAGTACGGCGTTTGCGTTAACCGCCGGCATTAAACCCGACAAAGAAAGCAATGCGGCAGCTTGTTTAGATTTGCCCGGGTCGGGAACATTCTTTTTTAACCTAATTACTGCAGCCTTACATTTCGCGGCGGTAATAGGGTCATTTAAAACAGTTGCCAGGTCGGCACCTGCAGTTAATGTCATAGCAAGCATGCCTTGCAAACCGGCGTGGATCGCTTTAGGATCGGTGCTCGACGGCCAATCCAGGAAACGTTGCCCATCTTTCAATGCTTCGCTGTTATTGGCATCAATTTGTTTAATGTATTGATTCAATAACGTAATCATGTAAGTTTTTTGCTGTTTAAGATAATTTAGGTCGCCGTTGTGCATGTACCAGTCATGATGGATAAGCACCCACCACATAGAATAGGAGATCATCCCGTTCATATACTCGGGCAACGGGGTAATATCTCGTGCCAGGTCAAGGCTTTTAGGCACCACATTGCTGATGCCAAAAACTGCTGCTATGGTTGATGTTTCGGGATGCATATCGCCCACCCAAACCAGGCGGTCGCGTTTAATGCCGTCCCACAAATAATCCTGCATGTTTAGGTGCACCGTATATGCCCCTGTCATCCAGATCTTGTTGAGTAAGGTGTCGCTGCTTTTAAAAGAGCCTAAGTAAGGGATATCCCTAAATATGAAAATGGCACGGGCCTCTTTTAATTTTAATTCGGCATTATCATCCAGCAGGTCTATCCTTACAAACCTAAACCCTGTATTACCCACTTCCAGTTTACCTAACCACGGTAATGAAACCTCAAAATCGCGCATGGCGTGGTCATTGGTGGCGCCTTTTACGGTGTCAATAATGCTCATGGCTTCACTTGCAGATTCGCCAAAACGGATTCGTACCCGTACAGGCTTGCCCCCTCGGGATTGATCTGTAACCAACTGCAAACCGCCATGCAGTTCACGACCAAAATCAAGCAAGATACCCGCCTTGCCCTTATCGGTATTCCGCAGGATGCAAAGGTCTTTACCCGATAGATTGGCTTGTCCGTCGCCTGGTTTTAACAATCGTTCGGCATTTTTAATGTTTGCAAAGTCTTTGGTACTTTGCCACAAGATCCTAACAGGTGATAAGTATCGCCTTACTGTTTCTTCTTTTTGTACATCTTTTAAATGTGTACCGGCAAATACAGGCGGTAGTTGCGCAAAAACACTTTTATAAAGCAGTGCAATTGCAAGTGTTAGGTATATCTTTATTTTGTTCATTGTTAGTATTTGACCACATCAATTTTCACAGGGCCTAATAAGCCCGATGATTGCAGCGTCCCTTTAGCATCGGGGCCATAAAGCACCTCGGTAGGCCGTGTACCGGCGGGCATCAAAGCATCGCCTATCAGCCGGTTCACCCAGTTGTTAACCACTTTAATCTCCAGCTTATTATCACCGGGTTTGAGCGCATTGGTAATGTCTACAGTATAAGGGGGTGTCCATGCGCCACCCATTTCTACACCGTTCACAAAAACCTTGGCTATAGATCTCGCCATGCCTAAATCTATAATATAGTTTGCGCCCTTGTCTATCTTCCCGGCTTTAAAAGTGGTGCGGTACCATGCCGTGCCTGAATAATATTTAATGCTATCATTCGCGCTCTTAGCCCAATCTGTAAGGGTTTCAAATTTTACGGGCTGCGCAGGGCCGCGCATATTTTTATCAAAACTTACCATCCAAGGCTGGGTGATAGTTATGGTTTTAGAAGCTGGGGGGTAATTCGCTTTGGTGCTATCACCGCCCGTGCCCTGCTTGCGGAATATAACAAACGCGCTCTCTAATGGCGCAAGTTGCATAGGTAAAACCGTTGTGGTTGCAGTTTGATGGTACGATGGCAAACTGCGCATACTACCATCTATCGCATTCCATAACTCAGGGCTGTTGCCTTTAGTACGGAATTCCGCGTCAAATTTTATGGGTGTATCCTTTTGGTTCGATATAAAATAAAGTTCGCCTTCTTTTACCTGGCGGTGGATGAATAACACATCGCTGGTTTTGGTGATCTTCAGGTCGGGCTGCACTTTTATCATCTCCAGCACTTCCTGTAAATTCATGTTGCTTATTACCATGCCTTTGCCATAACGGTTAACCCTGGTTGTGGTGCCGTCTATCTTACCCCAAAGTTCAGCTGCCAGATCCTGCACTTGTTTATCTGCAGATGGGTAACCCTGCATACTTGGCGACCGCAAAGGTTTAGGCCCTAAAACAACCAGCCCTTGTTGCACCAGTTCTTTAATTTTTGCCAATAACTCCGGGCGGATGGTTTCTAACTTTGGCAATACCAATACGCTATAGTTTATACCGTTCGGCAAAGCAAGTTTGCCATCTTTTACAAAAGCCTTTTGTTTGATAACTTCGCCGTTTATGTAATCGAACGAGTAGCCTTGTGGCAGTTCAGGGTCGGTTACTCCCGTCATTTTGGGGGCATCCTCGCCAATAAAGTAAGCTACATCGGCAACGTACTGGCCTTGCTGCAGCATCATGTTACAGCGTTTGATGTATTTCAGCAGTACGTCCATATCAAAAAACCAGGTATTTAGCCTGTTAAACTCCACGCCAAACCAAGATGTTAAACCGGGGCCCTTATCGCCCGGTTGCTGTATGTAAACATGCATCAGGGTATTATTGATACCTTCGGTAAAAAAGCGGTCGCCGCGTTTTTTAAACATGGCAGGGTAACGTGCAAATGGTGCGCCAGCCGCCGTAAACGACTCTGCCGATACCTTTATCTTGCCATAAATATGTGCCGATGATGATGCCGCGCGGTTCTCAATATCACCCAGGTCTCCTTCACTCCAAAACTCGCCGCCTATCTCATCCGACTGCCCGCCGTACTGTAAAAACTCGCCCGGGAAACCCCAGTGCCCGTAGTTTTCCAGCCAGGTAGTTAATCCATTTTTGTGGCTTATATTCCGCAAGCCGCCAACGTATTTATAAGCCACATCATCTGCTATCAGCCTGCGCAAGTCCCACAAAAACCTGTCGGACATGTCTTGGTTGCCCACTACCTTGCCCTGTAGGGTTGGCAAAAATGGTATCGGGTCGTAATTATAGGCTTCTTTAAATTCTGTAACCAAATTATCGGTCCAGTTTTGGCTGCCGGTTTCGTAGCTGTCTTCCACCACAACTTTCCATGTTTTGCGGTCTTCCGGCGGTATACGTTTCAGGATCTGCGCCATGTACGCGTTAAAGTGGGCGGCAACGTGCTCCTTGCTCATTTTATCTACTTCAAGGCCGCGCCCTTCTGGTGGGGCAGGGGCATTGGTAACGTTGGTTGGTGTCATCCCCGTACGCTCAATTATCCAATTACCCGCAGGCACTTTCCAGTTAAGCGTGCCGTTTGCCAGCATATATTTAGATACATCTATAACTTTTGCGGGGTCGATAGCATACTTAGAAACCTCGTTAGGCTGCTGCGGCCATTGGTAGGCTGTCCAAAACGGGTGCGGGGTAGGCCACATTTTGGCTAATGATTTTTCCAGGTATTTTTCCACCATTTGTACTGATGATAGTTTGATCTCGGTTAAGCCCGAATCGCCACTCACCTTTGTAAATACAATCCTGAAATTAGTAGCCGACGTGGCCGGGACAGAAATTGGCGCAGGCCCATAAGATATAAAGCCCGTGTTTAGTTCGGGATTGGTACGGTCGATAGAAAAATGGTTAAGCGTTACATAAGCGCCGTTCACTTTTGCCTGTACATCGCCTTCCAGGTAAACCCGGCTTTTTGCGGTAGATATGATAAAGCTTCTTACGGTATATGGTTTTTGCGTATATATATCGATGATTAACGGCTTCCCTGCTTTCAAATTGATGCCGGTTGCTTGGTTTCCGTCAAATAACTTCCCTAATGAATCTACCACAGGAATGGAACTCAACTTCGGTTTTAAACTATTGATATCGCCATTATAATCAGCCGCTACCGGATAGGCAATAACCTTTACATCCTGGAAATTTACCTGCGGTTGTACCAATTTTTTGCTGAGCGATAGCGGCCCTTTAACCATCACTTGCGATGATGTTAAGTAGCGCATTGCCTGCTGTGGTTTAACCCATGGCCCTCCCGATTGGCTCCAACCCGGGCTATTAAAGATCCCTATTTCGATGTTTAACCGGGTTGCTGTTTTAAGGGTGGTGTGTAGTATATCCCACCACTCGTCCGAAAACATTTTTATTTTTCCGTAAGGCACCTCATCCATCCCGATGTTTCCGATGAAGGCTCGGTTGATGCCCACCTTCTTCATCGCTTCCAGATCCTTTACTACGCCTTCTTTTGAAATGTTACCCGAGATCCAGTACCAATAAATACTCGTCTGCACCGTATCGGGGATGGTTGCAAACCCGGTTTCAATAGACTTAAAACTTGATGAATGGTACAGCGCGGACGTGTTTTGGGCTTTTGAGGCGGTTGCTGCAAGGCATAGCGCTAAAAAGCAAAAGCAGGCGTGTTTTAACTTCATTAGGGTTTATATTATAATTATAGTATGGGCTGATTGATAAACCAGCACTTTTTTCCACTATCAGACGCTTACAGATTCGTTGGCCGAATAATATTTTAATTCAATGATGTCACTCGGGATCTGTTTGCTATTCCATTCCTTGTGGATAGCCAGGGCTGCGCCAACTGCGGATGCCTGCGCCATCGACGCGGCAAAGGTTTCCATGTTTTTAAATGATGTAGCAAGCAAGTGCATGTAAATGCTGTTTTTGCTAAAACCGCCATCTACAAAGATCCTTTTTACAGACGTGCTGTTTAGTAGCAGTTTGGTTGATGCTACCTGCAAATTAACCAGATCTATCACCAATTGATGGTATGCCTCAATATCATTAGCAAATGCCGAAAGATTCCTTGTAGCAAAATTCGATTCCTTTGCAAAGCCTTCGCCCTGCGTTTGCGTATGCTTCTTTTTCAGCTTCGCTATTACATCGGCATCAAACGGGATATTCCTGTATTTGATAACATTCTGGTTAAAATGCGCCGCTACGCGTTTTAGCTGCTGCTCGTGCTCTAAACCTGAAAATAAGCGCGATGCTTTTACGTGCTTGCCTTTATACTGAATATAAAACAGGCAGTCTTTATTTAATTCATCAGCAGTTAGCGGCGACTGATTGAAAGGGTTTAAACTGATACACCAGGTACCGGTAGATATCAGGATAAATGGCTCCTGAAAATTTACGAGATAGGGTATCAATGCTGCCGAACTATCATGCAGGCCAACGCCTACTTTATAGTTATTGCCGGGGAATAGTGCCTGCAATGCTTTATCGGCAGCTGCTATAGGCGCAAGTTTTAAGGTAAGCCCTTCGCGTTGGATCCATTCATGGTAGCGGTCGTTCTCAAAATCCCACATGGCGGTATGGCAGCCAATGCTGGTCAAGTCCGAATAGTATTGCCCGGAGAGTAAAAAACTTAGATATTGAGGCAGATGTAAAGAGTACTTGATGCGGTTATAAAGTTCGGGCTGTTCATACTTGATCCTGTATAACTGCAGGCCCGAATTTAAACTCCCCAAAATTGGTGAAGCTGTTTCGGTGCTGAATTTCAACTCGCCACCGTAGGAGTTATAAAAAATTTCGCTTAAAGTTTCCGGGTAGGGTTTAAGGTAATTATATAGCGGCGCTAAAGCCTGCCCACTTTCATCCAAATGCACAAAGCTTGCACCATAGGCCGAAAAATTTACCGCCCGTATTTTAAATTCCTTCAACCTGAATATTTCACTCAACGAATCGAACACCGAAAGGCGCAGGCTTTGCAGGTTCTCGCATACAAAATCATCCTCGTCAACCGTTTCTGTAAACCGTGCCGATTTCTCGAACACAATTTTATAATCCTGGTCAAAAAGGAACAGTTTTTTGTTGGTCTTGCCTACATCAAATACAGCTATAACGGGTGTGGCGCTACTCATAATTTATAAGCCGGTGGCAACGGTGTTTATACCGCGTTCGCTGATTAGGTTCTCTCTTACTTTTAATTTACGGTATGCATTCACCGGATTTAAAGCGCCGCCATTACGCAAAGCTGCTTCAGATACTAAAGCGCGCACATCTGTACGGTAGGCCCTTTGCAAAATCTCTTGCGCCAGCACTACATCATTATTTTTTTGTGCAGCCATTAACGCCTCTTTATCTATAATTAAAGCTTGCGCATAGGCTATCTTGATAGCTTGTACAGATTGCAATAAGTCCTCTATCGGGTCTTTAACATTGTGAGATGCATCTATCATCCAGCCTAAACCGGTAGCATGATCCATGCCGCGGGCGTCCATTCCTTCTACAAGTTCGTTAAATATCAGGAACAATTGGTATGGGTTGATGCTGCCAACCGTAAGGTCGTCATCGCCATATTTAGAGTCGTTGAAGTGGAAACCGGCAAGTTTGTTCTCCATCAGCAATAAAGATACGATCTGTTCGATGTTGGTACCCTGTAAGTGGTGACCAAGATCTACAAGAGTAGCTGCTTTTGGCCCTAATTTAGACGCCAGCAGGTAAGATTGGCCCCAATCGCCAATGGTTGTCGAGTAAAAGTTTGGTTCGTAAGGTTTATACTCTACCCAAACTTTCCAGTCATCAGGCAAAGCCTCATAAATTTCCTGCAAGCTTTCTAATGTATTTTGGAACGCGTTACGGAAGTTTAGCTGACCGGGAAAATTAGAACCATCAGACAACCAAACGGACAAAGCCTTTGAATTAAGCTGAACTCCGTATTTTATTACTTCGATATTATGCTCAATAGCTTGTTTGCGTACCGCTTTGTCCGTATGATGAAGCGAGCCAAACTTGTAACTATGCATTTGGTCTTTTTGATCCTGGAAGGTATTGGAATTTACGGCATCGAAGTGCAGCCCATGCTGTGCTGCCAATTGCTTTATAGAAGCAGCATTCTCCGGAATATCCCAGGGGATATGCAGCGAGATAGAATTGCTTGACTTATTTAGGGCATTGATCACACCAACATCTTCGATTTTTTCTTCTAAACTCCTTGGTTCGCCACCACCCGAGAAACGTCCGAAACGTGTACCGCCCGTGCCCAGCGCCCAGCTTGGGATAGCTATATTAAATGCGCTTAGCTTTTTTAATACACCTTCTGCATCATTAACATCACCGGCAACATATTCAAGGCTGCGCTGGTGTTTTTTTATATCGGCCTGGTTCAGTTCTTGTAATTTAGCTTGCTCTATCTGCATCTTCTCTCTGGTTATAATTTGGCAAGCCGGTGGTTAGCCGGCTTTGATTTCTATTAGTTTATCGTACAAATGCAGCGGCAACACCACCATCAACATTTATGACGTTACCTGTTGATTTGTTTAACAAGCCGCCTGTTAAAGCAAAGCACGCGTTGGCAATATCGGCAGGTAATATCACCTGGTTAAGTAAGGTACGTTTTGCATAGTAAGCTGGCAATTCTTCCACAGTAACGCCGTAAGCTTTCGCACGGCCTTCGGCCCATCCGCCGGCCCATATATTGCTATCGCTAATAACCGCATCGGGGTTAATTACGTTTACACGGATGCCATCCGGGCCAAGCTCGGCAGCATTTAACCTGCTCAGATGTAGTTGCGCTGCCTTAGCACTACCATAACCGGCATTGTTAGGGCCGCTAACCAAAGCGTTCTTGCTTACTATATTAATAATATCGCCACCAATGGCTTGTTGTTTCATCACGGCCACGGCAGCCTGGGTAACAAAAAACTGGCCTTTCACCAATACATCGTACAGTAGATTCCAATCCTTTTCGGTATGGTCGCCAATGGTTTTAGAGATAGAAAGACCCGCGTTGTTTACGATAAGGTCGACACCACCAAAAGCCAGTATCGCGGCAGCAATTGCTTCCTTTATTTGTGTTTCGTTGGTAACATCTAATGTAGCGGTTGCGCAGGCGTCTTTACCAAATTGCTTTACAAATTCATCGTAAGCGCCGGCTAAACGCTCGGCGTTCATGTCGTTCAGTATTACCACGGCGCCTTCTTCTACAAACTTTTTGGCGATTGCTTTGCCTATACCACCCGCACTACCGGTTACCAAAGCTATACGGCCGGATAATGCCTTTGGCTTTGGCATCCGTTGAAGCTTGGCTTCTTCAAGCAACCAATACTCAATATCAAAAGCTTCCTGTCGCGGTAAAGAAGTGTATTCTGATATGGCTTCGGCGCCTTTCATCACGTTTATGGCGTTGATATAAAACTCGGCAGCTACCCTTGCGGTTTGCTTATCCTTAGCAAAAGTAAACATACCCACGCCCGGGTAAACTATCACCACCGGGTTAGCATCGCGTATAGCAGGGCTGTTTGGGTGCTTGCAGGTGTTATAATAATCCTCGTACATTTTGCGGTAATCCTCAAATGCAGGGGTAAGTTTTTCTTTAATGGCGGCAACATCGCTCAGGTCCTCGCCCGGTGCAAGTGTTAACACCAGCGGACTGATCTTGGTACGCAAGAAGTGATCGGGGCAGCTGGTCCCCATTGGTGCTAAACGGTTCAGATCATTAGAATTTGTATATTCTAACACCCTTGCATCGTCCGTGTAATGCCCGATCATTTGTGTTTTTGACGAGCAGAAACCACGGAGGATAGGGGCCAATGCAACCGCTTGTTTTTTACGGTCGTCTGCCGGCAGGCTTTCAATTTTTTGACCACCGAACACGCTGCCGTTTTGGGCATAGCTTTGTTCCAGGAACTCGGCACATTTCTCTATCACCTCCAGGGTGTTGATGTAACTTTCGTAAGCGGTATCCCCCCAGGTAAATAACCCGTGCGAACCCAGCATGATGCCACGGATACCGGGATTGCTATCTAAGCATTCTTTAAGCTGCAAACCCAGGTCGAAGCCCGGGCGCTGCCAGTCTACCCAGCCAATGGTGCCTTCAAATAGTTCTTCAGTTATTTTTTTACCGTCTTTTGCTGCCGCGATGGCAATTGCAGCATCGGGATGCAGGTGATCTATATGTTTAAAAGGAAGAAAGCCGTGCAAAGGTGTATCTATTGATGGCGCTTTAGAGTTCAGGTCAAAGATGCTGTGGTTAAATAGCTCCACCATTTCGTCTTCAAACTCGATACCGCGATATACGTTTTTAAGGCTGCGTAAACGGTCTACGTATAAAGCAGCAAGCCCACTTTTTTTCAGGGTGCCTATATCACCGCCAGATCCTTTGATCCACATCACTTCAACCTCTTTACCGGTTAAAGGGTCTTTATCCATAACCTTGCAAGACGTGTTGCCGCCACCATAGTTGGTAAGGCGCAGGTCGGTACCCAGTAAGTTAGAACGGTATATTAACAGGGCTACTTCATCACCGGCCAGTTCGGCCGCGCGGGTGTCATCCCATAGGTAGCTTACATGTTTAAATTGTGTTGTGTTGACAGACATATCTTTACGATTATATTTTATTTTTATTGATAGGTTAATGGTCGCAATATTAATTAACGTTTATTGCCTAACTGTGATACACTGTGTTGACCAGGTAAACCTACCCTGCTACATACAGTTACTACCCTTTTATTGAATTACCGTACCCCACTATCAGCACCGAAATAATGATGGTAACAATACCGGCAAATACTGTAGCCAGCGCTTTTTTACTTACGCCTTTCCATTCTTTAAGCACCAGGCCCCAGATGTTGGCTATTAGTATAATGAATGCCATGTGTAAGATCCACGAACTTGCGCCGTTGCCTAAACGACTTTCGCCCATGCCATAGAAAAAGAATTGCAGGAACCACGTGGTACCGGCCAAAGCCGAAAACAAGTAATTGGCTTTTAGCGGTGTTTTTTTATTGGTATAATCGCCAAAGGTTTTGTTGCGTGCATTTAGGATCATACACCAGATAAAGTTTGTAGATAACCCACCCCACAAGATTACCACGTAGGTAACATTGTTTTGGAAAAGGAACTCACCGCTTGCAGGATGCAAGGCTTTCCATGCAGTATTGGCTTCGTTAGCCATTATCTTACCCGCATCAATCCCAAAAGCGAAACAGGCACTTAATACGCCCGAAACTATAGCTACAAAAATGCCGAGGCCAAATTTATACTCGGTGTTGTTAACGGCAACATGCTGGTCTTTAGCTAACTCGCGTTCTTTCATCACGCCGGCATATCCGCAAATCACTATGCCTAATACACAAACCACAATACCCAGTAAAACCATTTGGCCCCAATGGCTATGCAGCAATGTGGTGATGCTATCTTTACCCTCCTGCGGGAAGAAATCGTAATAGATAGACGGTATTAAAGAACCGAAGACAGAGCAAAGACCCAAAATGATCGTACTCCCTAAAGCAACGCCCAGGTATCTCACACCCAAACCATAGGTAAGGCCACCGATGCCCCAAAGTACACCGAAGAAATAAGTAAGTAATAAAATTTGCCCATTGGTGTGTTTAATAATATCAGCAAAACCGGGGATGGTTAACCATGCAGCAACAGGCGGCACGATAAGCCAGGAAAAAATACCGCCAACGATCCAGAAACTTTCCCAGGCCCATCCTTTTACCTTTTTATACGGAATATAAAAACTGCCCGAGGCAAACCCACCTATAAAGTGGAATATGATCCCAAAAATTGCTTGCATGAAATTAGGTTAATTGGTAAATAACTTTGCTAAGCTAATTAACCAAACTTTTATAACTGTTATATACTGTATGGCAGGAGGGATATAATAGTAAAGCCGCTCTACTTTGTGTAAAACGGCTTATGGCCTGTAAATATTCTATGGAAGAAATTGTAGCACCAACTGCTCCCATTCTTCTTCTAAAGAAATGTTCGGTCGGGTTTGCCTTGCTTTACTATACCAGTAATCGGCATTCCAAATATCACCTTCTTTACGGTGCAGATAGGCATGTACCCAGGCAGATCTCTGATCGCTTAAAGAGTCGACCGCGGCATGTGCCTGTTGCCAATCGCCTTTGCCATCGTACCAAAGGCTTTTTAATTGCACAGATAGTTCGTTATCGGGCTGCTCTAAATTCAATGATGCTTTAAATTCGGTTAAAGTTTTCATGGGCATAACTTTGCAATATTATTAGCTAAAGTATAAAAAAGCCGCTTTACTTTCGTAAAGCGGCTCTGTAGCCAATGCTATTACTTTAAAAACTCATCAAGATAACCAAGGATCGTTTTCGTCTGCATCATAAGGCTCACATGGCTTTGTGCCGGCACAACGGCCAATTGCGATTTTGGCATCGGCGCCAGGTCTGCAGAGATACCGCCGCCTAATAACTGGTATGTTTTCATCAATTCTACCTTATCCAGGCCATCATTATCGCCCGAGATAAGCAATACCGGTGCCGTGATCCGGGCAATATTGGCGTCGCCCATGTCAAACGGCGTACCTGCAAAAGCCAACATCTGTTCTATGAACTTCGTCCATTTCGTTTTATCGGGTGCTACAGCATCGTATGCCGCTTTCATCGGGCTGTTATCAAACATCGCAGGTTTCATATTTTTAAATACGCCTGCTATTTGGGGGATCCAGCCGGTGCTTTTATAAGCAGCAGAAATGATAACTAATTTTTTTAATCTTTTAGGGCTTTGTATAGCAAACTGGTAAGCCACAGAGCCGCCCATACTGTACCCAACTACATCGGCGCTGTCAACTTTCAGGTGATCCATCACACCAACTACATCGCTTGCTAAGGTAGCTTGAGATAATTTTCGGTCTGAGTAAGGTGTATGGCCGTGCCCCTGCAATTCAATAGCTATTACCTTCCTCGTTTTTGACAACTCGGGGATGAGTTGCCCCCAGTTCCCCTCAATGGTCATAAATGCACCGTGCAATAAAACGATTGGCCGGCCCTCCCCATATATTTCGTAATAAACCTTAATGCCATTAACGGGTGCATAGCCACTGGTAGTAGGTTTACTTTGCTGCGCTTTAGATTGAAATGCGGTTACAGATAGTAAGGCAACTATTAACATTGGGGTAAGGATATTAAAGCCCTTAAATATTCTTTTCATGATAAGTATTTTAAATTGTGTTTAATTCTATTTACAATACAAATATCGAAATCATATAAGGTTATAATGCTGTGTAAAAACGACCGATTAAGGGGCGGTTCGCGACAATCCCAATAACAAAGCCGCCCTACTTTCGTAAAGCGGCTTTGTAGGTTTAAATTATATGGAGATAAGTTATTTAGCCGTTTTGGATAAACGAAACGCGGCAAGCAAATAATAAAAAGCACCAAATGCGGCGTATCCGGCCAGGCTTGTTATCCCTTTTGTTGGGTCGTGCGCTAACAAAATAAAGGATGTGCCGCCAAGCATGGACTGGGCACCGCTGATGATCATAGGCCACTGCCCGCCTAAAGATTTGCGACGGCGTAACCCTAATATTAGCTGGATCAATCCTGTTCCAATTGCCCAGATACCAAAAACCATCAATGCTTCGGGAACTCCTTTTTGCAAAGCAAGGCCCACCGCGATGGTTGTTATTGTACTGATGGCGGCATTTACATATTGTGGTATTTTGGATGAGCTATTGTTATTGGCGCGAATATCGAGTAAAGTGCCAAGTACGTCCCAAGCAGGGTAAATTATGAGCAATACGTATGCTGCCGTTGTAGATGTTTTGGCAAAAAGAGCAATAAGAATTACCCAGATTATGGAAAAGCCTGCACGGGTAAAATAAAGTTGTCGTAACGACTTTGCAGTTTCAACGGCTTGGACGTTTGCTGCATTAGATTGAGAACTTAATGTCATGATAAATTTTTTAAGTGATTTGATGGTTCAAAGTTCTGTAGTATTGCCCAACAGGTTTTTCACTTAAGTGAAAATGCGGATAGAAGATTACGTTGTAATTACAGTGTGTACCAGGTGGTAATATTACTTATTAAATATGCGTATAATTTACTGTGCCGTTATGAAAAGCTTTTGTGTTAACTTAAGTTAAAATTCAAGTCTTTAAGAATACCGAATTTTGATGCGTTTTAATTATTGTTCATTATTGAGCCGTATTATCAAATACAATTTATATCATGACCGATAGAACCGATATCCTATCTCAGCACTTGAGAGATTTTGCCCTGTTGAGCGATAAAGACATTGGCGACAGCCAGCCGTTTTGGAAATCGCGAAAGATCAACAAAGGAGATTTCTTTAACATGCAAAGCATGGTTTGTAACGATCTTGGGCTGATCGTTAAAGGCATATTCCGTATCTATTATCGCACCCCTAATACAAAGGACGATAAGAACATTTTCTTTTTCTCAGAAAATCAGTTTGTAGTTTCTTTCAGGAGTTTTGTATCGCGCGACCCATGCTGGTATTTTATAGAGGCGATGGAAGATTCAGAAATTTGCTTTATCTCTTACAAAGATCTTAACGGCCTTTATGATAGCCACCCAAATTGGGGAAAGTTTGGCAGATTACTGGCCGAATTATTTTTCACGATTGCGCAAACACGCACAGAGGAGTTTATTTTTTTCTCGCACGAACAACGCTACCTGCGGCTCCTGGAAGAACACCCGGATATTGTGGAGCGCATCCCGGCTTATCATATCTCATCTTACCTCGGTATCACAAACCCATCATTAAGCCGGATCAGGAAACGTATTGAGCGTAAAAAGGCTGAGTAAGTACACCAGGAAACAAACCATAATATCATATTTAGATCTGTAATTATGTAACTATCTAAAATTCCTTCCCTTATAAAAAACTTTTTCTTGTTTATGTACTTTCTGTTCGCCTTTGTTACCACCATGATGTGGTTTGGTTGTTTCATCTGCTCTTGCCAAAGTTAAAAGTGGCAGATTATCTTCGTTGCTTTGTGTTAATTTCCGTAGCAGGCTATTCAAGTTAAAGCATTTATTAGCTACCACATGGATCACTTCGCCTTCGATCTGTAATTTGCCCTGCACCATAAATAACCGGGACTGGATTATCTCTTTACGATATCGATCAAATAATCTTTCCCAAACTACAATATTGGCCGCGCCTGTTTCGTCTTCAAGGGTCATAAATAATACGCCTTTGGCCGTACCCGGGCGCTGGCGAACGGTTATTAAACCCGTTACGCTTACAGGGTCGCCGTCTTTCATATTTTTCAAGTCGGCAATTTTTGTGTTGTGCAGCAAAACCAGTTTTTCACGTACCAAAGCAACAGGATGATTTTTGAGCGATAACCCGGTGGAAGAATAATCTTGAACTACATGCTCACCTTCTGTCATTAAGGGCAATTGTATCTGCACTTCTTTTACACTTTCTGATGGGGCACCTTCAAATAGCGCCATTGGCCTATCGCCTAAAGCAGATACTTCCCACAAAGCTTTACGGCGATTTAAACCTAATGAAACAAAGGCATCGGCATCGGCCAGTATCTCTAAAGCCGCTTCAGAAACACCAGCAGTGCGCAATTGATCTATATTACTATATAGTTTTTTGCGCGCCGATATAAGTACTTGCATATCGGCTTCACGCAGGCCTTTTATCTGGCGGAAACCTAACCTTACTACATAAAATTTGCCGTTTTTTTCTTCTAAAATATTATCCCAGAAAGAATAGTTTACATCTACAGGCGCAACCTTAACATGATGGTCAATAGCATCGCGTACTATTTGTGCCGGCTGATAAAACCCCATTGGCTGACTATTGAGCAAGGCCGCGCAAAACACATCGGGATAATAACATTTTAGCCATGATGATATATAAACCAATAAGGCGAATGATGCCGCATGGCTTTCAGGGAAACCATAGCCCTCAAAACCCTGTAACTGCTTAAATATGCGCCTGGCAAAATCTTCTTCATACCCTTTCTTCATCATCCCATCTACCAGTTTTTTTTCATACAGCCCTAACTTGCCGTTGGCTTTAAAACTGGCCATGCTTCGCCTTAATTCGTCAGCTTCGGCGGGGGTAAAGCCACCGGCAACAATAGCAATTTCCATTGCCTGCTCCTGGAATAATGGCACACCCAATGTGCGTCTCAAAACCTCTTCCAATTCTGGTTTGGGATACTCCGGGATTTCTTCACCATTACGCCGGCGCAAGTATGGGTGCACCATATCGCCCTGTATAGGGCCCGGGCGAACAATAGCTACTTCAATCACCAGGTCATAAAAGCACTGAGGCTTGAGCCTGGGCAACATAGACATTTGCGCGCGGCTTTCAATCTGGAACACGCCAATGGTATCTGCATGGCAGATCATCTCATATACCTTGGGGTCATCCTGCGGCACATTAGCTAAAGTTAGTTTTTTACCATAGTGCTGTTGCACCATATCAAATGCCTTGCGGATCATGGTGAGCATCCCTAAACCTAACACATCTACCTTGAGGATCCCTAATGCTTCCAGGTCGTCTTTGTTCCACTCCAGTTGGGTGCGGTTTTCCATCCGGGCATTCATTACCGGGCAAAGGTCTGATAGCTTATTATCAGTAATTACGAAACCACCCGTATGCTGCCCTAACTGCCTGGGAAACCCCATTAATTGTGTAGTTAATTCCAATACTTTATAAATAAGCGGATCATGCGGGTTTAGCCCTTGTTCGCGCAAGCGCTTTTCATCAAAACCCTCTTCGCTAAAATCCCAAATGGTAGCCCCCACACGTTTTATGGTATCTTCTGATAAACCCATTGCTTTGCCCGCATCGCGGATAGCGCCCCGATGACGTTCCTGGGTTACTGTAGCCACAATGGCGGCGTGCTCCCGGCCGTAATCCTCATAAATATACTGGATGATCTCCTCGCGCCGTTCATGCTCAAAATCCACATCAATATCCGGCCACTCTTCGCGGGCATCAGACATAAAACGGGAAAATAACAAACGGGATTTCATAGGGTCGACCGCTGTAATTGCCAGGCAATAACAAACAGTTGAGTTAGCAGCCGAACCACGCCCCTGGTGCAGGATGCCCAATTCTTCGGCCTTTTGGGTATATTTATATACCCGCAAAAAATAGGGCGCCAACTTCCGCTTTTCTATAAAGGCCAGTTCAAATTCGATCTGATCGGAAACTTTCTTTGGCACCTCTCTGCCATAACGCTCATGGGCGCCGGCCCTGGTATATTTGGTTAGGCGTTCTTGTGGTGTTAATCCATCAATTATTTTTTCTTCCGGTTCAATATATTTTAACGTATCTAATGAAAACCGGCAGGCATTTGCAATTGCTAATGCGTTTTCAATAGCTTCAGGATATTGCCGGAACAAGCGATGCAATTCATCAATAGGTTTAATAAACCTTTCGGCATTGGCATGTAGCTTAAAACCGGCTGTATGTATGGTGCATTTCTCGCGGATGCAGGTTAAAATATCCTGCAGCTCGCGCCGGGCAGCTTCATGATAATGCACATCACCTACGGCTACCATAGGTATGCCTGATTTTGATAATCGTGCTAATCTTTTTGCATCATCGCCGCTGTAAGAACGCGCGGCAGCTATGTATAAAGATTCGCCAAGTTCAGCTTTATACTCCTTTATATCTTTCTTAAACCCGTCATCATAATCAAACCTTGCGTTTAATTCGTCAGGTGGGATGATGATGAATTGAATACCTTGCTTATGTGCATAAACATCTGCTTTATACAAATGGCATTCTCCCTTTTCGGCCCGTAAATTACCAACCGTTAATAATGCTGAAAGCCTGCCGTAAGCATCACGGTCAGTTGGGTAAGCCAATAAACTTGGGCCATCTAACAGGTCTACCCGGCAGGCGGGTATAAATTTAAATTCAGGTTTAAGCTTCTTAGCTACTACATGGGCGCGGACAATACCCGCAAGGCTATTGCGGTCAACAATGGCGATGGCATCATAGCCGCAAGCAGCGGCCTGCTCAACCAGTTCTTCCGGGTGCGACCCACCCCGCAGGAAGCTAAAATTTGATGTGGCTTGTAATTCGGCGTATCTCATGGCTATGCAAAAAAACCATGTAAATACCATTGCGGTGTATCATGGTAATGCCCCAGCCTAAACAGCCAGTAACGTTGCCCTTCCGCATCTTCAACGGCGTAATAATCCCGGTGCAGGCCTTTATCCTGCCACCATTCGCGCTCGATACGTTCGGGGCCATCAGCTTTTTCAACTATATGCCGCTTACCTTTATAAGTAAAAACTTTTGGTGGATAATCGGGCAACAGCGCCATTACTTCTACAGGTTCGGGGCGTTGCAACAGGCGCAATGGCCGGGGCCTGTCGGTTCTCCATTTGGTTGTTGGCGTGTCTGATAAAGATGTAGTTTGTTTAACCGAACGCTCGGGCCAGTAATTCTCTGAGGGTAAGCAGCGATATATCGCTTTAGCCCCAACTTTACCGGCTAACTTATCTAACAGCTCTGCCAAAGCTTTATCCTGCAGGCCGGGCTTACCCGCCCATAGTTTTTCCTGTACCAAATCAATATCTTCTACTTTGGGTGCTTCTAACAAAAACAACTCGATACCTAAAGCGGGTTCTATTTTACTGACCTGTAATTCAAAAAGTTTAAACAAGTGCGAAACACTATGCGAGCCGCGATTGGTACTGATACTTGCCTGCACCATTTTACCATCGATACGATAACACTTAAGTGTTGCTTTACGAAGCCCCTTACCTTCTGATTGTAGCCGCGTACACAGGCCTTCCAATAATTTTGAAATTGCTATTTCAATAGCTTTAGCTGTTCTTACCGGCTCAAGGCAAGGCAACCGTTCTGTATAAGGCACCGGTGGTATAAGCGGAATAAATGGTTCGTCCTCAATCCCTAATGCCTGCGCCAGCTTTAACAGAAAGCCGTCACCAAATCGCCTTCGCAGTACGGTACGTGGTATCTGCATAAAACTTTTAATGGTAGCCAAACCCAATTTTTGTAGTTTTTGAAGCACATTGTTCTCTAACCGTAAAGCTATGGGCGGCAAGTTAATTAATGCCTGCGCCTGTGTGCCGCTCTCTATAATAGGTGTAGTTTTTCCGTAATGTGCAACAGCCCAGGCAGCCCCAATAGTATCGGCAATGGCAGCCCTTGCATCATAGCCTGATGACCGCAGCTTGTTAACTATCTCTTTTAAATAACCGGGTTCGCCTCCCCATAAATGTGCACAGCCAGATATATCAAGCATTAAACTATTCGGCACGTTAACAGTTACAATTGGTGTGTACCTAATGCACCACAATCCCAATTGCCTAAGTAGTTTAGCTTCTTTACCCGGCAAGTTATCAAATATCTGTAAATTGGTAGTAATGGCTTTGGCATCAGCAGCGGCCATACCCGAGTAAATACCCTGGGTATCTGCAACCGCATTAGCAGCTGTGATCACCATGCGGTTACGTTCGGTCGCGGCGAAAGCAAAAGGCACATCCTTTAATTCCGGCTTCTGAAGTGTTAGCCAATCTGTCGTCAAATAACGAAACCATATTACCATGTAACGCTTTTGCATGGCTCATCCTACTTTTTGTATTTGATGTGCCAATACCTTTTCTTCAATGGGCGTGAACCCGCTATCTGACCATTCGACAACCCAATTACCCGGCTTACCATTACGCACACGTAACAATTCAACCTGCCAGCGGGGGAAACCTAAGCCCGGCAAACCATCTATAGGTTCACTTGCCAAAGGTTTGATCTGCCAACGTGCAGCGCAAGCTGTCGACCCCATTTTATTTGACCGGTTACGAAGGATAAACCCTGTTACGCCGCTTTTTTCTACGGCCAGTTGCAACCGCCTCGATTGCTTAAAATCAACCTCAGATAATTCGCCTACAACCGCTGTTAATCCTATACATTTCAAGGCTTCTTCCATCACCCATAACACATCTTTCTCTTTACTAAGGTGTATGAAAATTACTCTGTCGGGCTCAACCTCAAATAATTTAAGGGCCGTTGGATATACATTTCCGGATAGGCTGATCCATAAACAAGCCCCTCCATTTTGCAGCAATACCGATAGTAACCCGGTTATAAAACCACTGGAAGCAGTAGCCTGTTCCATATTAGCACAAACCATTTCATGAACGGCCCGCATTGGGAACATCCCATTTGGAAAATGTGCCTCAATAGTATTTAAACCAAATGGCTTTCTTTCGCCAAACGAGGGCGGCTTATAACCTTCCCATTGCAAAATATTTTTTTGCAGATTATTAATCAACTCTCTTTTAGCATCGGCCATTACAAATAATTATCATCACAAATTTATGCTAATATTTTTAGCAATTCATAATAATAATTGCAAATTATTTTTTCACTTTTGTTTGTGATGATAAACAATGCTTATTTAATTAATGATGCACGGGCTTGGGTAAAACGTAAAAACGGCCCTGATGAAGTGGTACGCATTATTTTAGATCTGGAAAGCAGGGATGCGGCACTGTGCTATCTGTTATATACGGCTTACCATAAAGAGCCCGATTACCTTGGCAGGATATTATTTGATATAGAAGGCTACTGGATCTATGATGGGGAAACATTAACTATAAACGAGCAGGAGCAGGTGGCGAAGTTTATTATAAACTACGTTGAAACGGTTTTCATATGATCATAATCCCGGATGAAGTACGTTTATCATGTCTCTGTTAACCCATAAAGCTTTATTCGCGTGGTAAATATTTTAATATAAAACGGTAAATTTCCGGCCACTTAATTTAACAATTCGTGAATAAATTATCTGTTCTCTTTTTCGCTCTATTTATATTAAATGGCGCGATGTCCTTACAGGCAACTACTTACAAACCATCCGGTTTGACCCCTAATGTTGATACTATTCAACTGGCCGACCCAACCATTTTTGCCGATAAGGGTTTCTACTACCTGTACGGTACTGGCAGCAAAGACGGCTTTTTAGTTTACCGCTCTACAGACCTTAAAAATTGGGGAAATCCCGCTGGAAAACGCAGTGGCCATGCTTTATTTAAGGGCGATAGTTACGGCACCAAAGGTTTTTGGGCGCCCCAGGTATTTAAACAAGGCACAAAATATTACATGGCTTACACCGCCGACGAACATATTGCCATTGCGCAAAGCGATAGCCCGCTTGGGCCATTTACTCAAAAAAAAATCGGGTGTATTTCTGGCGTGGGTAAACAAATAGATCCGTTTGTTTTTATGGATACCGATGGCAGCCTGTACCTTTACCATGTACGCCTGCAAAACGGCAATCGTATTTTTGTAGCACGCTTAAAAACCGACTTATCTGATATAGACACCGCCACCGCAAAAGAATGCCTGCATGCCGAACTGCCATGGGAAAATACCGAAAATTCGGGATGGCCGGTTTCTGAAGGGCCAACGGTGTTGAAGCATCAAAACCGATACTACCTGTTTTATTCGGCCAATGACTTTCATAATATCGATTATGCTGTAGGTTATGCAACCGCCACTTCGCCATTCGGCCCGTGGACCAAGACTGCAGACAGCCCCATCATTAGCCGAAAAAATACCGGGATTAACGGAACCGGACACGGCGATTTCTTTATCGGTAGCAAGGAGGCGCTTTATTACGTATTGCATACTCACAAGAGCAGCAGCCAGGTAGCAAGCCGCAAAACGGCAATTATAAAAGCAAAATTCACAAAAGGGAACCCTTCAAAAATGGTGGTAGATGCTAAAAGTTTCCACTATCTGTTATCAAGATAATTCGAGTCGGCGCTTACCTGCGAAAGCAAACATTAAAAAAACGGGATGGCAAATTTGCCATCCCGTTTTTTTAATAATAGAACCGACCTATCTATTTAGCCAGTTCGGGATTGTATAACTTCATGTGCTCTTCATGGAGTTTTTCTACAGGCATTTTAATGAATTTACGATCGTAGGTTATAAACCCGTTTACTTCACCCTCCACATCAGTGGTTTGAGTGTAAACAGCTGCTGATAACCCTTCTTTGATTAGTTGCTGCAACCTGTTGGTGAATGTGATGTACTTTTTCAACACATCTTCTCCATTTTTAAAATTCTGGTAACCCCAGTTTTTATTGGCCTGCCAGTTGTGGCCTTCAACAGGCCAGCCTAAACCACCAAACTCACCTAAAACAACCGCAGTGTTTTTACCGAACAGGTCTGGCCTTGGCATTGCCGGGTTAGGGTAGTTATGCAAATCTACAATATGGCCGGTAGTGTAAAAATTACCTCCGCTTGCACTATTTATCAATCGGGAAGGATCATTTTTCATAGTCCACTCAGATATTTCAACAGTTTTAAATTGACCCCATGCCTCGTTAAACGGCGTCCAAACAACTATACATGGGTAGTTATGAAGCGATTTCATGATGGCGGCCCACTCCTTGCGGTAGTAACCTTCAGATTCGGCCGTGCGGGGTTTATCAGTAGCGCGATCCAACACACCCGGGCGGTTCTCCCAGCCGTTACCCAGGTCGCCGCTTGGCATATCCTGCCAGAGCAACATACCCATTTTATCGCAATAAGTGTAGTACCGGGCAGGCTCCACCTTAATGTGCTTACGGATCATGTTAAAGCCCATTGCTTTCAACTGGTCTATATCGTAGACCATCGCCTCCTCTGTTGGCGCGGTGTATAAACCATCTGGCCACCAACCCTGGTCAAGCGGGCCGTATTGGAAAACAAATTTATTGTTCAGCAACATGCGTTGTACCCCATGCGCATCAGGACCTAACGAGATCTTGCGCATTGCAAAATAGCTTTTCACCTCATCTACCATTTTACCGTTGCGAATTACCGCCACTTTAAGATCGTACAGGAAAGGATCGGTAGTTGACCATAGCTTTTGGTTAGCGATGGTTAATACGGCTGTAGCGCTTGCATCAACGGTTTTCTCATCAACAACTACTTTACCGTCAAACGCAGTTACTTTTAACTTATCGCCTGGTTGGCTGTTAGCCACCTCGGCAGATATAGTGAGTGATTTATCATCAATGTTAGGAGTTTGTTTGGTGGCATCAATATGCGTTTTTGCTACGCCCTCTAACCACACCGTTTGCCAAATGCCGGTAACAGGGGTGTACCAGATACCTTCGGGAGTTTTAACCTGCTTGCCGCGTGGCTGCGGGCCATCGTCGGTAGGGTCCCAAACGGTAACTTTTATTTCTTGCTTGCCGCTTTTTAAATACGGGGTAATATTGAACGAAAAAGGGTCAAAGCCGCCCCCGTGCACACCGGCACTTTTACCGTTCACAAAAACCTCGGCACGCCAATCAACCGCGCCAAAGTGCAGCAATACATCTTTACCCTTAAGGCCCTTGTTTAACGTCACCGTTGTTTTGTAGAACAAAAGGCTATCCTTACCTACAGTTTTGCTTACACCAGATATTGCCGACTCTACGGCGAACGGCACCAATATTTTACCAGCATAAGCTGCAGGTTGTTTTTCTGTTTTCGGGGTGATGGCATAATCCCAAAGGCCGTTTAAGTTTTGCCAGTTGCCGCGCACCATTTGCGGGCGGGGGTACTCCGGTAATGGTGCTTTAGGGTTAACCTTTTCTGCCCAAGGTGTAGTTATCCTGGTTTTAATAAGGTGCCAATTGCTTTGCTGTGCATTTACGGTTAACGCAAAACATGCCAGGGAAAGGCTAATTGCAAGTCTTTTCATGTGTAGAATATTTAAAAAAATAGAAAAAATGGGGCCACGGTCCATGGCCCCTTAATTATTAGAATGTAACTTTTACCAAAGGAGAGAAAATCCGATCTTCCACGCCTTCGATCTTTATTGCTACACGCACAAAAATATAGTTTTGAGTTGGCGATATTGTAGGGATATCATCAACAATAGATATGTTATTTGGATCAACAATAGCGCTGCCGTTAACTATTGCGGGCTCGGGCTTATTAGGATCAATCTCTATATTAATGTTATCGACCCCTGATACAAATTGTGTTTTGTTAATGTAGAGCGTAACGTTTTCGATGTTTTTTGCATTACCATCAGTTATTACTTTTTCTACCTTAAAATTCGCCGTTAGTTTACCACCGGCTGCGTTAAACACTGTATTGCGCACCATGTAGTAAGGTGTAACGTCAATGTCAAGCGTTTGATTTCCGCTTACTTTAACTGCTAAGGTATCGCGTTTACCTGCACTCAGTTCTTTCCATCTGAAAGGGCCCTGGTTAGCCGGAATCGTAAACTTGTAATCGCCTGCAAAAAGCAATGTAGAATATGAACCGTCCTGGCCAAATGCGCCGCTGATAGGGCCGGTTTTACCGAAGCCCGGCTGATAAAGTTCAAACGGAACCCTGTTATATTCTACATTAACAGGTTCGCCGTTGTAAACCAAATGCCCTTTTAAGCTAACCGATGGGGCAGCATAATTATCCTTTTTACAGCCGTAAGCTGTAAAAAGGGATAACAATAATATAATGTAGTGAAATTTTATTTTCATGATCATGTGTATTTACTATTGATTGGGTTGCTTAACAATTAACGGGTTTGCAGATAATATATCATTCCCAATTTGCGAATAATAGTTACCAAAAGAGAAACTATTTGCACCGGTAACTGAGGCCGGTAATACTTCCCTAAACACCCATTTATTATTATTTGGGTTGCCTGGATTATAGTATTTATATGGCCATAACCCGAAAGGCTGGGTGTTGTGTTTTGTGGCTTTACCAATATTGCTAATCAGGTCTGCAACCGTCATTTTGTTACTATCCCAAACAATGTGGGCAATTCTCCAGCGTTTCATATCAAATAGAGTGTGTCCTTCAAACGCAAGCTCAACACGGCGTTCGTGTACAATCCGGTCAAAAGTTATGTCAGCGATTGTTAGCGGGGTGGTTAAGCCTGCACGCGAGCGCACCTGGTTCATATAACTTACTGCAACGCCTTTTTGGCCAAGTTCAAAAGCGGCTTCGGCAGCATTAAGTAGCACTTCTGCATATCTATAACGGATAAATGCCACATCGCTACCCCTGCCCCTACGGCCCGAACCAACGGTTGGATCAAGATACTTGCGGATAAAAAACCCCGTTTGGGTCCTAAATTCGCCTCCGTTTACAATACCGTCTTTACCTACAACTTGTGTTTTGCCTAAACCAGGTACATCTTGCGGTATGGTGGCATCGCTGCTGGTGATAATATTACCGTCACCTAAAAGATACCCTGCATACACCTCGGTACGTTTACCTTTAAACAAACCGTTTGGCAACAATACTGTACCTGCGAGGCGGGCGTCCCTTCCCGCAAATATATCAAGCTGATTGGTGTAGTAAACCGGGTTGCTTGATCCATCTCTTGTTACGAGGGGAGCATAGGTATTATCCAGCTTCTCGAAAGACTCCACCAAGTTTAATGATGGGTTTAAACGGCCCGCATCCAATCCTTCGTCAGATATTGAGAAGGGCTGGTTATTAGTTGTAAAACCATGTGTTTTACCCCCGTTGGCTTTAAAATCTTCTATAAAGATTGATTCCTGATTTACAGAGCTCTTATCAAGAAAAACAGCGGCAAAGTTATCGCTCAAATCAGGCAGTATTTTGTAAAGCTGATAACTGCCAGCTTGTTGGGTGATGATAGCTTGCGCAGCTGTTAAGGCTTTAGTATAATAATCATTCGCCATACTTGCAGGTATGCCTACCTCATTGCCCGGTAACGATACTTGCGGCGTAGTGGCACCATACTTGGCAATTGAGCCGGCATATAAGGCAGCCCTTGCTTCCATTGCTAATGCAGCCGCTTTAGTAGCTCTTGATTTTATGCTTTCTTTAATATTATCCGGTAAATCAGTTTTTATAGCTTCAGCCTCGCTTATCACAAAATCATAAATATCTGACTCTTTAGAACGTGGCTTTTGCAAAGGAGTTACGTTACCCGAGTAATCGTACTCTAAAGGCTCGGTAATTAAAGGCACACCGCCCATTCTTTTTACGATCTCGAAATAATACTGCGCCCTTAAAAACCTTGCCTCGGCAATAAAACGGGCTTTGTCAGCATCGGTAAGTTTGGTAGCTGCAGTGGCACGTTGTATAAACAGGTTAAGGTCGCGAACATAGCCATAGTCCAAAGTCCCCCATTCACCAAAGCCCCAGCCTGTTCTTTGCACAAAGAAGTTGCTGCTGTTTTCTGAGGGGAATGCCTCGCTAAAATCTACAAAAGATGCCCAACCGTTATCAAGGCCCGAGAAATCGACTACTCTGTTGTATAGGTCGCCCAATACGGAGAGCACCAGGGCGGGGTCAGAAAATACCAGTTCGGTAGGTAATACCTGTTTAGGTGGAATATCTAAAAATTCGCTGTCTTTCTTGCATGACTCTCCTACAAGGAGGCCGGCAACTATCATTATTAAAAATTTCTTTTTCATGGAGTTTAAACTTAAGGGTCAATTAAAATGATAAATTAACACCTACGTTAATAACTTTACTCTGAGGCACCTGCAAACCGTTATCATCAGTAGTTTCAGGATCTACAGCGTATTGTTTAAGGTTATCAAACGAGAACAGGTTATAACCGTTCACGTAAAATCTGGCCTTCTTGATCTTAGCTCTTGCTAACAAACCAGCCGGCAAAGTGTAACCAATTTCGATAGTACGTGCACGTAAATATTTAACGCTGTGCAACCAAAAAGTTGAATTTCGTTGTCCATCGCCGTTATATCCGTCGTTGTTCCTATCCGCTGCATAGCTTGCGCCACCAAAACCAGGGTTAACCCTGTTTGCGGGATATTTACCAGGCACCCAGGCGCTGTTTACGTCGTATGGATCGGCACGGTGCCATCTATCAGCAAATATGGTATTGAAGTTACCGTTGTTTTGGAATGCCCAGCGGGTTTCGTAATTCTGGAACCAGGTATAACCTGCACCACCAGAGAAATCGGCATGTACATCAAACCCTTTGTAGGCGGCACCTAAAGAGAAACCAAAGTTGATGTTTGGCTGCGTACCGTAACCAAAGCCTATAGGGCGTTCATCATAGATATCTATCTTACCATCGCCGTTTTGATCTTTATAGATCAGATCTCCAGGCAACAGGCTTCTGTTACCTTGCTGATCTATGTTAACCTTGTAATTATTGATCTCTTCAATTGATTTGAACTGACCAGTAACCTCGTAACCCCAGTCGATATGCGAGTAGCGGTTCTCGGTAGAGTTACGGTATTGGTCCCAAGAGTTAAAAAACAGCGGGTTGTAGCTTTGTACATTTTTTTGCCTGCTGTAAGAGAAGTTACCGCTAATGTTATAGCGCACATCACCTACACTTGAGTTATAGGACAGGGCGATATCCACACCGGCTTGCGAATCGCTGCTTGCATTTTCCTGCGGTAGCGAATAACCAACCTCAGCCGGGATGATCACGTCATTTCTGTTCCCCAGCAAACCTGTACGTTTACGGTAAAAATATTCTGCCGAACCCGATAGTTTACTGTTGAATAAAGTGAAATCTAAACCAACGTTGGTGATCTTGCTTTTCAGCCAAGATACACGTGTGATTGGGATACCTTTATCGCGAGATACAATAATGGAATTACCATCTAATATGGCAGTACCCTGGTTGTAGTTGTAGCCAGTTAAATAGGCGTATGGCGCAACTATAGTGCCGTTAGGATCGTTAGGGTTCCTGGCATCTCCAAGGATACCGTATGAGCCTCTAATTTTCAGGTCGTTGATAAAGCTATTTTCGCCAAGTAGTTTCTTCATGAATCCCTCTTCGGTTATCCGCCAGCCAGCAGATACACCGGGGAAGTAACCTACTCGTTTATCGGGAGCAAAAAGATATGATGCATCGCGCCTACCAGAAAATTGAACGTAGTATTTGTTGTTGTAGTTGTAATCTATCTGGGCAACGTAACCTAACCTCGATTCTTTATCGTCCCTATCCTGGTATTGATCGGCAGTTGGGAAATAAATTAAAGGCAGGTTGTTTGATATTGGCGAAGCGTGGATCCAGTTACGCAGGTGCTGCAACTCTATACGCTCGGCAACCACAGTACCTGCAATGGTATGCTTGCCAAAAGTATTATTGTAGTTTAACTGCAACTGCGTTGTGGTGTTAAACTCCTTTATTTGCTCGCGCTCGCGCCATGGATTGGTACTACCACCAGTTATGTCGTAAGTATCGGTAGCCGGGCGGTAGGTATAAGCATTGTAGGTATACTCCTGATTGTTAAGCAAATAATCCTCAACATAGTAAGAGTATAGTCCTTTTAGCGTTAAACCTTTAACACCCGGAATATCATACTCGGCACCAAAGTTGGCTTGTAACACACGCCTGTCGCTATGGTAAACACCCGATAGCTTTTTATTAAGAAAAGCATAGTTTGTTTCGGTGTGGCCAATATCATTCAGATAATCGGGGTTATCATTAGCATAAGGGCGCTCTAAAGGCGTGTTCCTTAACACTGCAAGTTTCGCCAGGCCGTAATCATCTTGGCCCGGTACACCCGGGTTTTCAACGGTCTCTATACGGCCGTTGATGTTTAAATTTGCCCTTAAACCGTTTGCAAGTTTTACCCCGATATTCGATTGTATGTTTGAGCGTTTGTACTCATACTCTTTACCTAATTGCGAGTTTTGGTAAAGGTTTGTTGCAGATACATAATAGTTAACCCTATCGCTCGCGCCCGAGAAGTTTGCGTTAACAGAGTTAAGCGGCGCGTTATTGTTAGCTTTTAAGATGTAATCGCGCCAGTTAAAGCTTTTGTAACCCGGTTCGGTGCCTGCTTTGTATTTGTCAAGTTCCGCAGTGGTAATAGATGTAGAACCATTATTGTTTACCTGTGCATCAGCAAGGTAACGCATGTAGTCGTAAGCAGTGGTAGCTACGTTAGGGAACCTGTAGAAGTTTTGGTATCCGGTGTAGGCATCAACGTTGATACGTGTTTCGCCCGATCCTTTTTTAGTAGTTACCACCACAACACCATTTGCCGCCTGCACACCGTATATAGCTGCCGAAGCATCCTTTAATACGGTCACGCTTGCAATGTCATTCGATGCCAGGTTATTAAACGCGTTAACATTTTGCTGCACACCATCAATAACATAAAGGGGGCTACCCATGTTACGGATCTGGATGTTAGCTGTAGCGCCCGGGCGGCCTTCGGACTGCCTGAAAGTTACACCCGCAATTTTACCGGCAAGTGCTGTACTTACGGTCGAACCTGCGTGTACCCGCTCAATGTCCTTACTAGTAGTGCTGGCAATGGAACCGGTAATAGATTCTCTGCGTTGCGATGTAAAACCTGTGACAACCACCTCTTGCAAAGCGGAGCGGTTACCTTTAAGCCTGATGTTTAAGTTGGTTTGGCCGTTCAGCGGAACCTCTTGCATGGTAAACCCTATATAGCTAAATACCAACACGGCGTTGGCACCGGGCGCGTTTAGGGTAAATTTACCGTTAGCATCGGTCGCGACACCTATTTGCGTACCGCGAACCCTCACGGCTACACCAATAAGCGCTGTATTTGTGGTGTCTGATACAGTACCGCTCACTTTTACCGTTTGGGCAAAAGCTGCGTCTGCAGAAAGCATACACATAATAACAGCACAAATAACAAATAATAATTTGGGATAGTGCAGGCCGTACAACCAATGTGAACGGACATACCCCTCCTGTCTGGGCAGTAGAGATTTTCTCATAAGATTTATTTACTGTGGTTAAAATTGGTTTTTTTAAAGCACCAGAATGTGCCCTTAAAATTTAAATGTAAAGTAAACAGTTTTAAATCCCGGTGATTATCCAAATCATATCAAAAATTAGTCGAAAAGTATCATTGTTAATTTTAAGGAAAACCCCTGCCCTTAATAAGTATATTTGTTTGAAGCCCAATTATTTTGAAACCGATCTGTCTTTTCTTTTTTTTATTAGTACTGCCTACTTTTTGCAGCGCCCAAACCTATTATTTTAAGCATTACCAGGTTGAGCAGGGCTTATCAAACAATACGGTTTATACCTGTTTACAGGATAAAAAGGGCTTTTTATGGCTCGGTACAAAAGACGGCCTCAACCGCTTTGACGGCTATACTTTTAAGGTTTTCAGGCACAACCCGCACGACAAACGCACCTTGGCAAATAACATGGTGCATGCCCTAAGCCTTGATAAAGATGGCAGCATGTGGGTAGGCACAGATCAGGGCGTGGAGCACTACAACCCAAATACCGAAACCTTTACAAATTTAAATGTTGCGGGCCAGGAGGGTGTGCGCTGCATTATGCAAGACAGTTATAACAACTGCTGGTTTATAGCCGGGCCTGCCCTGATGAAGTATGATAAGAAAACAAAAAAAATAACCAATTATAAAGCTTATCAAAATTTCGAGGCTACATCTATCGCCTTTAATAATGGCAACCTTTGGGTGTCTACTACAAAAGGCACCATTGAGAAGTTAAACCCGGCAAGCCGAACTTTTACCAGTTATAGTTTGTTTGATAAGTCGCCACGGGTGGCATCAAATTATATCGAAAAGATTTTTTACGCCGGCAAGGATAAGATCTTCATTGGCACCACCAACCAGGGGTTTAAAGAGTTTGATTGCGTTGCCGGTACCTATATCGACAGGTTAACCTACAATGCCGATAAAACCGAAGTTTACGTTCGGGATTTTAACAAGTACAGTGATGATGAGTATTGGATAGCTACCGAGTCGGGCTTGTTTATCTATAATACTACCAAGGGCACTTTTACAAATATCAAAAAGCGTTATAACGACCCCTACTCGCTATCGGACAATGCCTTATATGTACTGTATAAAGATATTGAGGGTGGCGTATGGGCCGGCACTTACTTTGGCGGCATCAATTATTACCCCAAACAGCATTCATTATTCCGTAAATATTACCCCGGCGAAAAAAACACGCTACAGGGTAACGTAGTACGCGAGATTAGTAAAGACCAATACGGCAACTTTTGGCTGGGCACCGAGGATAACGGCCTCAACAAACTTTCGGCAGATAAAAACACCTGGACACATTATTACCCCGGCGCATCAAATGGCATATCCAACTCAAACATACACGGGCTATTGGCCAATGGCAACTATTTATACATAGGCACATTTGAGCGCGGCCTTAATATCTTCAACATTAAAACAGGTAAGGTTGAAAAAGTGTTTATAGCCGGTGCCGGCAATAATGCTTTGAAAAGCAATTTCATTGTTACGTTTTTAAAAACCAGGGCGGGCGTTATACTGGTTGCAACAACCCGCGGCCTGTATCGCTACAACCTTGATAAAAAAGATTTTACGCTGATAGATAAGATACCGCCGGTTGATTTTGTCTACTCTATGATAGAAGATCATAACGGTAAAATTTGGCTGGGCACGGTTAGGGATGGTATTTACGTGTACGACATTAATAAAAACACAGGAACCAAACTCGCTTATGATTACCCGGCTAAAGGCGCTTTGAATACCTCTGCTGTAAACGGCGTGTTCGAGGATAGCAACAATAACATCTGGTTCGCTACCGAAGGCCTTGGCCTTTGGTTTTACGATACAGACCACCGCACCTTTAAATACTACGATAACGAAAATGGCCTGCCCAGCAACTACACCTTTAAAATATTGGAGGATAACAATAAGAATATCTGGGTGAGCACATCACGCGGTTTGATCTCGCTAAACCTTGGCACCAACGATATTAATATCTACACCAAAGCAAACGGGCTTTTAAGCGATCAGTTCAATTATAACTCTGCGTTTAAAGATACTGACGGTACCATGTACTTCGGTTGTGTGCGGGGCATGGTAAGTTTTAACCCTGCGCTGTTCACCAAAAACGCTTTTGTGGCGCCGGTATACATTACGGGTTTCCAGGTGCATAATAAAGAGATCACGGTAAATGGGCAGGATTCATTACTAAAGCACTCTATTATTTGCACCAAAAAAATAAAACTCAACTACAACCAATCTTCCTTTAGTATCGATTTTGCATCCCTGAGTTTCCCGTCGCCAGAGATGACGCAATATAAATACATAATGAAAGGCCTGGACCATACCTGGACAACCATTAAAGCTAATCGTAAGGTTTATTTCACACAATTATCTACCGGCCATTACACTTTTACGGTTAAAGCGGCTAATAACGACGGTAACTGGACAAATAAAGAAACCACCATTGAGATAGATATAGCCCCGCCATTTTGGAAAAGCGCGTGGGCATATATGATCTATTCCTTATTCATCCTCGCTACAATATATTACCTTTTAAGGAGTTACCACAGAAACATTAGGCAGAAGAACCAGCGCCTGATACAACAACTGGAAAGTGATAAAGAAAAAGAGCTTTACAATGCCAAAATAGAGTTTTTTACAAATGTTGCCCATGAGATCCGTACGCCATTAACGCTCATCAAGGCCCCAATGGAAAAGGTGATGAAGCGCGCTGCCGAGGTGCCTGAGATACATGGCAACTTACAAATTATGGAACGCAATACCGATAGGTTACTCGATCTTACCAATCAACTGCTAGATTTCAGAAAAACCGAGACCAACGGCTTTAGCCTTAACTTTGTAAAAACAAACATCAGCGAATTACTTAAGGATGCCTTCCTGCAATTTAAAACCATAGCCGAGCAAAAAAACTTTAGCTATACGTTTAATCACCCGGATAAAGTACTGTATGCCTTTGTAGATATCGAGGCCTTTACCAAGATTATCAGTAACCTTATTAATAATGCCATCAAATATGCCTCATCAGAAGTAAATATAACCCTGTTTGACCCCGCCGAGGGCGACACATCATTTACCATTGTGGTAAAAAACGATGGCTACCTCGTCCCTATGGAACTGCGCGAACGCATCTTTGAGCCGTTCTTCAGGATGAAGGAATCTGAAAAGCAAACGGGCACCGGCATTGGGCTATCACTTTCGCGCTCGTTGAGCGAACTGCATAAAGGTTTTCTTTTTTTAAGTGACCCGTTAGATAATTTTAATATCTTCACTCTTACGTTACCAATTCACCAGGACAAAGAGTTCGATCTTCATAATACATCTGACGATTATGAATACGCCGGCGTTATAAACCGAAAAGAAAATTTTGATAGCATGAAACCAATTATACTTTTGGTAGATGATAATCCGGAGATACTGGATTTTGTAGAAAATGAACTGACGGAAAAGTACGCCGTAATTAAGGCTATGAATGGCCAGGAAGCGCTGGACCGTGTGGAGGAAGAGAATATCCAACTTGTTATTTGTGATGTAATGATGCCGGTTATTGACGGCTTTGAGTTTTGTAAACGCATTAAAACCAATTTTGAGCACAGCCATATTCCTGTTATCTTATTAACTGCCCGCAATACCCTCCAAAGCAAAATTGAAGGTTTAGAAGTGGGTGCCGATGCTTACATCGAAAAACCATTTTCTCCGGAACACTTACAAGTGCAAATTGCCAATCTTCTTATTAACCGCAATAAAATAAAAGATTATTTCGCGAGTTCGCCGTTGGCGAATATCAAAACAATGGCTTATTCAAAACCCGATGAAAGCTTTTTGGATAAACTAAATACCGTTATATACAAAAACATGCAGGATGCGGGTCTTGATGTTGAGCACATTGCCAATCTCATGAATATGAGCAAGCCAACCCTCTACCGCAAGGTAAAAGCCATATCAAATCTTACCATTAACGAGTTGATCAATATTACCCGTTTAAAGGCTGCAGCAAAGTTATTAGAGAACGGCGATTATAAGATTTACGAAGTTGCAAACATGGTTGGCTATAGCTCGCAATCGCACCTGGGCCGCAACTTCCTTAAACAGTTTGGCACCACCCCTACAGAGTATCAGCAAAGCAAACGTGCAAAAGCTAAGTCGGTTTAGTTATTTGTGTGTTTTTAATTTGGCAAGGCCAAACCGTCCAATCTGTTGCCCTTCGGTAATGCCGTTATTAATAGATGGCATATAATGTATACCCCCGTAAAAACGACTAATGGATGCTTCCTCTGCAGCAGCTTTAAAAGATTTAAAACTACGCGCAGGCAGGTCAAAAGCCGTCTCAGTAGAATCTGTAAAGGCAAAATCATCCCCAAACAGCTTACTTAGCACCACTGCCGACGCATTTGAAACCACGCTATGCCCGCTGGTATATTCAGGAAAGGGCGGCGTTTGCAGCAGCGGCATCCAGCTTTGATCTATATGCGCGTTGATGTAGGTTTCGGGCCTTATCACCTTACTTTTATATTTCTCATCCCAGCAATTGATGAAACTATCGGCAATTACCACAGCAAGGCAGGCGTAGGTTTCGGCGGTGCGTATGTAGTCGGCTTTAGCTTTACGGCAGGCGTAGCCCGCAATAACCATCCAGTGCCCACCCGGCGAGATCTTTTTGATGGCAAACATGGTATGGCCGTTGTTGTTCACTTTAAATGGATTGTCATCCCAGTACGTAGCTATAGCGCTTTGTTCTTCAGATAAATGAAGACCCGTATCCTTAACATCCTGCGCCAGTTTATAAAAATAGCTATCCGGCTTCGACGAAAAATCTACCGCCTTGGCAGGTTTAAACTGCTGCGCCGAATCTAACAGGAACGGCCTGATATCATTCCAATGTGGCTCCACTCCTTTCAGGTAGGCAGGAGGGGTTGGCTGCCAGGTGGCGTCGTCGGTTTGCACGTCGTATTTAGCTAAGGAACGGGTTTGTTTGTAGTTATCTTTCCCCGCCCATTTCAAAATGCCGTCGGCTATGAGCTTGCCGTATTCTATAGAGTTTTGATAAACCTCATCGGGCATGCCGGTATCTTTAAATTCTTGCATCATGCCGTCGTGGAAGCTTTCTATCCGCCCTTCGGACATTACGAGTATTTTTCCTACCAAGAGTACCGCATGTGACGCCGCGAGCGAGTAGCAGAATTGCTTGCCTGGCGTTGGTTGTGGTAGCGGACCAAGGCCGTTAAGTTGGCCGGATAAAGTAAGATACTTTTTATCGCCCTGCCGCGCGGCCTCATAGCCCGCTACAGAAATATACGCGTAAATACGGCTGGCAACAGGCGGAGAGTAAATATCACGAAGCATTACATCGGTAACCTGTTTAACCGAGCGATGGATAAAATTCGGGTTCTCCGCCAGCTTCTTCCAATCGTTCTTCGGCCCGCAAGATGCCAGTACCAATATCGCCCAAAAAGCAATGTAAACTTTCTTCATAAATAAATATTAAGCGGCTTATGGCAATGTTTTGCCCCAACAAATCTATATGTAAATATAAGTTCTGGAAATACCATTATTACCCACGATACATTTAAACTAAATTTTGAGATTATTTGACGAATTGGCTATTTTTAAATGCATTTTCTTTACTGGCAATAAACCGAATATTTACTGAAGGCGTGTTGCTCTGACCAAAGCTTAAAACACACGTCGATTTTTATCTACACATATTTATTTATTACTCTTTTTCACTAATTATAAAATGTATAACCGCATACAAATACGGCGTGCCGCTTTCTTTACCGGCATGCTATTTCTATTAACCGCCTGCTCAAAAAAAGGGAACGACAACACTCTGTTTAAACTTTTAGACCCATCAGAAACCAACATCAACTTTAAAAATGCCATTACCGAAAGCGATAGTATAAACATACTTAACCACCCTTATTTATACAACGGCGCGGGTGTAGGCATCGGCGATTTTAACCACGATGGCTTGCCCGATGTTTACTTTGCAGGGAACATGGTGCCGGGTAAATTATTCCTCAACAAAGGCGACCTTAAATTTGAAGATATAACTGCTAACGCGGGTGTAAATGGCGGCGGCAGATGGTGTGCAGGTGTATCGGTGATTGATATTAATAATGATGGCTGGTTGGATATTTACATATCTACATCCTTTAAAAAAGACCCTTCGCAACGTAAAAACCTGCTTTATATCAATCAGGGCGCTAACAAAGCAGGCGTACCAACCTTTAAGGAATCTGCTGAGGTTTATGGGCTGCAGGATACAGGCTTTACCACCCAGGCCATATTTTTTGATTATGACCACGACGGATCTCTGGATGTGTACCTTCTTAACAACGTGCTCGGTAAAAGTACACCGGTTGCTTACCGTCCCAAAATAACAAACGGCAACGCCGAAAACAACGACCGCCTGTACCACAACAATGGCAACAACACCTTTACCGATGTTACCAAACAGGCAGGTATAGTGTTTGAAGGCTTTGGCAACTCGGTAGCGGTTAATGATATCAACAACGATGGATGGCCGGATATTTACGTAGGCAACGATTTTATCTCTAACGATGTACTTTACATCAACAACAAAAACGGCACGTTCACCAACCGCTCGTCCGAGTATTTTAAGCACACGGGCTGGTCAGTCATGGGGTCAGATCTGGTGGACCTGAACAACGATGGCCTGTCAGACCTGGTGTCGCTGGAGATGCTTCCCGAAAAAAACCTGCGCAAAAAAACAATGCTAATGGGTGATAATTACATCACCTACATCAACAATAATAAATTTAAGTATGATCATCAGTACATCCGCAATGTGCTGCAATTAAACCAGGGGCAAATCGGCAATGGCCACCCGCTATTTAGTGAGGTAGCCTACATGGCTGGCATTTACCAAACCGATTGGAGTTGGACACCCCTCGTGGCCGATTATGATAACGACGGTTTTAGGGATATGGTGATCACCAACGGCTACCCGCGCGATGTAACCGATCTTGACCACGCCCTTTATACCAACGGGCAAGGGCGCACTGTAAAAGAGAACACCACGCTTGCAGCTGCGGATTCTTTCCCGGTAGTAAAAACGGCCAGCTATGCATTCAGGAACAGGGGCGGCTACCAGTTTAGCGACCAATCTAAAGACTGGGGTATTATTAAACCCACCTTCTCTACCGGCGGGGTTTATGTCGACCTGGATAACGACGGAGACATGGACCTGGTGATCAACAATATTGATGACGATGCCTTTGTTTACGAAAACACGTTGAACACCAAAACCCGGGTTAACCCAACCCAACATTACCTTAAAATAAAGCTGGTGGGCGATGCCAAAAATACCGGCGGTATTGGCGCAACCATCCGCATTTATTACGGCGGCAAACAACAGTTTTACGACCAGCAGCCTTGCCGCGGTTATATGAGCACCGTTGATGCCATGGCGCATTTCGGTTTAGGCACAGCATCAAACGTTGATTCGCTGCGAATTCGCTGGGCAGATGGCAAAACACAATTGCTGAGTAATGTTAAGGCTAACCAGGCCATTACATTATATTATAAGAGCAGCGCGGGCAATGTGCAGCCCGGCATCCCTAAAAATATAACGCCGGTGTTTACGGCGGTTGGCAATCAAACAGGGATCAAATATTTGCATAAAGAGAAAGACGCCATAGACTACAACATTCAACCTACACTGCCCCACAAACTAAGCCAATATGGGCCATGTATTGCAGTTGGCGATGTTGATAATAATGGCTTTGATGATTTTTATGTTGGCGGACCTGCAGGCAATAAAGGCGTATTTTATATGCAGAATAAAAGCGGGGGCTTTACCATGGATAACACCCGATTTGTGCACGAGGATTTTAAGGACGAGGAGGACATGGGCGCCATTTTATTTGACGCCAACGGCGACGGCTGGCCCGACCTATATGTAGTTAGCGGCAGCTATGAGTTCGCCAAAAACAGCACCGCCACGCAGGACAGGCTTTACATCAACAATAAAAAAGGATTTTTTGAGCGGGATTACGCGGCTGTGCCTGTTGAATACGACAATGGATCATGCGTGCGCGCGGCGGATTATGATGGCGACGGTGACCTTGATCTTTTTGTGGGCGGGCGCTCAATTTCGGGCATGTACCCGTCATCGCCTGTAAGCCACATTCTCCGTAACGATGGTGGCAAGTTTACCGATGTTACCGCAAGCCTATGCCCCGGTCTGGTACACGGCGGCATGATAACCGATGCCCTTTGGAGCGATTTTGACAACGACGGAAAACCCGATCTTGTTGTAGTGGGCGAATGGATGCCTGTTACCTTTTATAAAAACAACGGCAGCAGCTTTACCAGCATAAACAAAACTACAGGGATTGATAGCCACGTTGGCTGGTGGAACAGCATCATCGCCGGCGATTTTAACAACGATGGCAAAATAGATTACGTTGCAGGCAACCTTGGCCAAAACTCAAACTACAAAGCATCCGCCACGCAACCGATGACCATTTTGGGCAAGGATATGGATGGTAACGGATCGTTCGACGCTATGATATTTTGCTACATGAAAGCGGAGGATGGATCTCAAAAAGCCTTCCCGATGCATACCCGTGATGACCTGATAAGCCAGGTGATAGGCATCCGCAAAAAGTATCCGTCTTACAATGGGTTTGGCTTGGCCACCATGCAGGATATTTGGAGCGATAAAGACAGGAAAGGTGCAGTGCAGTTAACAGCTACGGATATGAACACCAGCTACATTCAAAATAACGGCGGCGGTAAGTTCAGTATTGCGGCTATGCCGCTATCGGCACAAATGGCGCCAGTTCATGGCATGGTTACCGAGGATATTGACCACGACGGCAACCTGGACCTGCTGCTGGCTGGCAACGATTTTGGTATGGAGCCATTCACCGGCAGGCATGATGCCTTCATGGGTTTATACTTAAAAGGGAATGGCAAAGGAGGTTTTAAAGAGATGAGCATGCAGCAAAGCGGCATTTGCATCGGCGGCGATGCCAAAGCTTTTGCCCTGCTAAAAGCAGGTAACAAACAGCTTTTTGTAGCCAGTCAAAACCAGGACAGTCTGAAAGTTTATGCAACAACCGATACCAAACCGCTTAAATGGATAAGCCTGAAGCCGAATGATTTTTATGCGGAGCTCACTTATAAAAACGCGACAAAAAAACGGGTTGAGTTTTATTATGGTTCGGGTTACCTGTCGCAATCTTCGCGGTCATTCCAGGTAGCCCCCAACGTTGCTAAAATAGTTATCGCCAACTATAAAGGGATTAAAAGAGAAATAACAATGTAATAAATAGGTAATAGCTTCTGTTATTACCCACTTATATCTTTAATGCTGAAACCTGCAAACCGGGCTCCCTCGGTCGCGCTGCCCTTAAAGTGTAGCCCGGCCCTTGGGCTGCGGTCCCACTGTGGTAATTGGTCGGCTTTTATCGGAGTGTCTGTTTTTAACATTTGCCAATCGGCCTTGCCTGTTCTGTAGAAGAATTGGCAGGTTTTATCGGGCATTAACTCCAGTTTTAGTTGCAAAGGTAGCTTTGTTTTTAAGGTAGCACTTGCTAAAACGGCAAACTCATCATCCTTAACCTGCCACACCACAACCTGATTATTTTGTGTGCCGATGCCCAGGGCCGTATTAGCATCACCATAAAAACTTAAACCTTTAACCGCCGCGTTATAGTTAAGCACGGTAACACTCATTACAAAATGCCCCGAAACAGGTTTTGTAGTCAACACAATGCCCGTATTATTAGAACCTTTTATACTCCCGGATAACGACAGCACACCTTTTTGTTGCTTAACCCACGGAGTGGAATGGCGGAAATCCCATTGCCAATAAGGCGCAATTTTGGTGGAGGTAAAGTTATCTGCAATACCCCGCGCCGGTACCCCTATAACCTCTTGTGTTTTAAAAGCAGGCCATCCATTATTTGCAGGCCACACCAATTCTGATATCAGGCCTTGCCTGCCTGTAAAAGTTGTGCTTTCGCGATTGTAGGCATGGTGCAAATACATTTCGGCACCATTGGGCCCCTTTATAAATGTACCATGCCCCATGCATTTCCATTTTTCATTTTCAGATAAGATGGGATTGGCAGAATATACCTCATACGGCCCTGCAAAACGCGTTGCCCGGGCAACGCGCACATTGTAGCCACACTGCTCGCCACAGCAATTACCTGCCGAATAAAAAATGTAATAATAGCCATCCCTTTTCAGGATGCTTTGTCCCTCCATACCAATACGTGGTTCATCTTTGAGCAAGGAAAAAGTTTCGCCTTCCAGTTTAAGGCCATCGGCAGAAAGTTTGCTGCCCAATATTTCTATAGGCCGGTTATCAAGTCCGTAAGCTTTAAAGGTGATGTATAGTTGCCCGTTATCATTAAAAACAAATGCATCTATAGCTTCTTTACCAAACGTAATAAGCAAACGATGATCTGTAAATCCCTTATCGGGATATTTTGAAGTGGCTACGCCGATGTAAGAAGTATTATCGCTTTTGCGGCGTGCGGTATAATAAATGTAGTAAGTATCATTTATCTTATAATACTCGGGTGCCCAAAAAGAGCCTGACGCCCATGCGGGGGTTTTATCAAAAACATACCCCGCCTGCTTCCAATTCTTCAGATCGGTTGACTTGTATATCGGGAAATGCGGTGCCCATTCTGACGAAGTACCCACTGCGAAATAGGTTTTACCAACACGAATGATGGACGGATCGGCAAAATCACCGGGGATAGCCGCACCATCATTTCGTTGAGCCAGCAATTTAACGGGTGTTAATATGCTTGTTAGAAGGGTAAGGAAAGCAGCAATTGCTAATTTTTGCATATCAGTATCTTATTTTCTGAGGCTTTAATAGTTCATTGTTGTCAGCCTCGAGGTTTATCTTAGATCTTTTCTATTAGCCCAGTTTCTTTCGCAACCATTTGCGCACAGGCTCATCATACCATTTCAAAGCTACGTATGCCAATAAAATCGTCCCTATCAAAATAGCTAAAGCATAAGGCCACGCCTGTACAATAGTTACGCCCTTATTATTACTTATCCATGCTACATAAAAGTAAACCAACGGATAATGCACCAGGTATAGCGGATAGGAAATATCGCCCAAAAACTTGCAGATCCGGCTCTCTATTTGCGTTTGGGCCTTACCGCTGGCGCCGAGGTAAACAATAAGCGGAAAAACGATAATGATGCAAACGGATTCGTATATCCCGTTCAGCCAAATATGCCCGGCACCGCCGATACGTGGCATATACAATACCGCCGCTATCAATACGCTGCACCAAAAAAATGCATGCCTGATACTGGTGGGTTTAAAAATACGCGAAAGCAACAGGCCGGCAAAGAACGGGTACATGGTACGGGTAAAACCTATGCGCACTTGTTCCACATTAAATGTCCACCCGCCGCTAACATCGCCATTAGTAATGGCCAGGTGAGCAAGTGCTACAGCAGCAATGCATACTAATATTGACAAAGTGGTTTTTGAAAACTTTCTGATCCAAACCGCATAAAGGATATTGGCAATATATTCAAAGAATAAAGACCATCCTACACTATTAAGAGGGTGCATTTCCTGCCAACCCCGAATATCCAGCGACAGCGGTACAGGCAGTATTGTGTAGCTAACCAGTAAAACGAGCAACATTTTCCAAAGTGGTATGGCATGGATAAGCGGCCAAATCGTCGAATCTGTGAAATAAAAACCGATGGCGCCTAATGTCATCCCCAGTATCACGAGCGGTTGGAGCCGCTCTATACGGCGTTTAAAAAAATTACCAATCGTCATTTTAGGCCAACGGTCGTCATAAGCATAGCCGATAACAAAGCCTGATAACAGGAAAAAGAAATCTACAGCCAGGTAACCGTGGTTAACTATGATATCCATGTGGCCTGTGCCCAACGGTTCGGTTAGGTGAAAGGTAACTACTATAATGGCCGCAACACCGCGCAAACCATCCAAAATAGGGTAATGCAGCTTTGTATTTAGCTTATTATTATCCATGTATAGATCAGCGTTGTTCAGTTCTTAACAAATTGCTACAGTAAGTTTCCGATTTATATACGCGCAAGTGATTACTTTCAGTTGCACGCAAGAGGCAAACGAAGCAGGTATTGCTTGGCGTATCAAGCCATCAAATTGGTTCATAGGTGGTATATATTGATTTGTCTTAATTCAGATCATAAAAATATATAAAAGCGGATGCATAATATCTGCGTATAGTATCAAAGTACACGCATATCGTATCATTTTAACACGCCTTACGCACATAATCAATCAGCCGTCCTCGTTTTAACCATTAAAAAGCCTGTAAACGTACATTTACAGGCTTTTGACTTTTCTGTATGTGGTCGCGACGAGAATCGAGATCCATTAATCCTGTATGCGCTAAACGCCCTTTTTACGTTTATCTATTTCAAAAACTCGCCAGTGTTAATCAAAAAAGGTGTACTGGAGTACCCACATATTAAAAGCCACCCGCCCAGGAATGCGCCATTGTTAAAAGGAGTAAACGCACAACTAATTTATAACCGTTTTAATTACATCGCCCACCTCGTGGCCTGCATTCGCTTTAAAATCAAACCCAAGTAGTTGTGCCATGGTTTGGGCCAATTGCTTGTGGTACGTAATGGTTGGGGTTGATACCACACCTGTTTGTGGCGTATCGGGACCTATTACTGCAAACCAGGTGTTTTCTGATCCTTTTACATCTGCACCATGGTCGCGCCATTTATCCATTGGCTCGTTGCCGCGGCCATGGTCGGTAGTTATTAAAAGGGTAGTTTTATTTTTATAGAATGGATCGATCTGAATCATATCCCATAATGCTTTTATGTAGCCATCTTCCTGCTTTGCCCTTTCCAGATATGATTTGTAGTTGCCTTCGTGTGCCATGTCGTCTGTTTCATCAAAAGCCATGTACAACACACGTGGTTTGTATTGTTTTATATACTCTTTGCTGAACTCGTAGGTGATAAAATCCAACCGGGTAGAGTCGCCAAGGTAAGCAGGTACGTTATGCTGTAGTTCGTTCAGGTATTTTAAACGTGCATTGGCATCAGTGTTTTTAAGATCTGCATAGCCTGAATATACCGGCAAGCCGGAACGGTTTACGTTGAAGATCTGCGGGAAACGCTCCCATGAAGAAAACGCTATCACCTTACCCTCAAAACCTTTCTGCTTATTAATGTACTCCAACACATTCATGTTGGGGTTAATGATCGGGTCGTTAGTGTTCATCCTTGTATCTGGGAAACCTGTGAAGACCTCGTTATATCCCGGGTACGAAAAGTGGTATGGGTTAGCCAGCTCGTCCTTGTTCCCTGCATCGCGGTTGCCGTAAAGCTGTCCCTGCTTGCTTATTACCGACCATAAGAACGGGAACAACATGCTTCTGCGCCCCTGGGCGGTGGCAGCCCAATATTTTTTGCGCACGTCGCTTTGGTCAGTAGTATATTTAGAGCTTATCATGGCCGAATCTGCACCACGAAAAACCTCCTGCCAGCGCATGCCATCCAGCGTTACTACAATCAGGTTTTTTGTTTTTTGCTGCGCGAAAGACTGGCTTATAGCCAATATGCAAACAACGGTAACTAATAACTTTTTCATAAATATTGTATTAAACAAAGCAGGGCCTTTCGGCCCTGCTTTTATCATTCTTATTATTTCAGTATCCACATAATACCGTTAATGTCATCATTGCCGCCAAACTGGCTGGCCAATGCATCCTGGTAGTTTTTAGCGTTGGAGTTGCGCTCTGCAGATGGGTATTTAAAGCGCGTTGCAATACGGCTGCCATTACCTGTACCCGGGCCTGTAGTAAACACCGGTACCCCTGTACGGCGATAAGTAAAGTACGACTCTAAGCCTGAGTGCCTGAACAGCGCGATATATTTTTGCTGTAGGATGCGGGTGATACCGGCAGCATCAGCAGTGTACTTAACACCTGCCTGGTTGTAGTAAGCGTTAAAATCGGCAGTAACGCTATAATCATCATAGTTTGCAGCATTTTTAACATCTGTTGAACCCGGGCGGTAAAAATGAGCTAAGAAAATACCACTCTCAGGAATCCCGTATGTCGCCATTGATCCCTTTATACCCGCCTGGTAATACGTTTCGGCATTGGCCCCTGCTGCCCAGCCACGGCTTATGCCTTCGGCAATGTTAAACATCAACTCGGGGTAACCAATTTGTACACTTGGCTCGCCCGTGTAGGTCGAGTAAAAGTACCTGCGGTTAATGAACGAGTATTTTTGTAAACCTGCATTATTATACATCACACCTAAGTCAAGCCCTGCATCGGCACCAACAAATGATGCAAAATCTGTAGGGCTTTGTTTTGCTTTGTCAACCAGGTCGCGGGCTGGTTCGGCAGTTACAAATACACGAGGGTCTTTTAGTTTTGTTAACAAGCTTATATATGTTGCAGACATGTTTTTACGTGAACCGCTTTGGCCAAAGTTGTTCGGGTTCATGGGGTAATAGTTATTTGGCGATACAAACACATATTGCAGGTTGTCTGCAGTACTGGTCATCAACGGGTATTTAGCAGGGGTATTAATAATGTTTGCAAAACGTGTTGTAACCTTTAGGTCAGCGTCTGCAGTTTTTTTGCTTAATTGTAAAAGTAAGCGTACTTGCAAAGCATTTACCGCTTTTTGCCATTTTTTTAAATCGTTGGCAAAGTAAATATCGTTAGTTAATACAGCGCCTGCACCTGTACCAAAATCATTTGGCTTTGCTATTAATTGTGCAAGATCATCATTCGCACTATCTAACCAAACTAATGATTGCAGCATCACCGCTTTCTGGGTATCATATTTTGGCTCCAGGTTATCCAGGCCTTTTAAGGCTTCGGTCATCGGGATATCGCCCATTTCTAAACTCATTTTGCTGAACAGGTAAGCTTTAAAAAATTTACCCAAAGCTTCATACGGGTTTATGGCAGCGCCACCGGTTTCAGAAGCTTTTTTTTCCATATCCACAACGTTTTTAAGTGTGGTGTAATAGTCATCACCGCCACCAAGATCGTAACGGTTGTTACCGTAATAATCGTAGTTGTACAGGTAATACTGGCTGTATATTTCTTTTTGCCCGTCAGGCAGTTCGGCCATGTTGTTCAGTATGCCGTTAAAAAGTAATGATGCAGGCACGTTGTTTGGCTTGTTGTTGTTTACAGAGAGTTCGTCGAACCCCTTTTTACAACCGGTTGCCGACAGTAGCATAACTACCGGCAATACACATATTTTAAATATCTTTTTCATGATTTGTTCTGCTTATCAATTGTTAGAATGATACGTTTAAGTTAAGGCCGTAGCTGCGTACAGTTGGCGATTGCAAGCCTGTAGAAGCAGTAGCGTAATTGTATTGGTCAAGGTCAACATCTTTAAAGCGTTTGTCCTTGTAGAAATACAATAGGTTACGGCCATAAACAGAAACTGAAGCTTTTTGGATAAAGGTTTTCTGAAGCATGGTTTTAGGGAACTCGAACCCAAAGGTTACCTCACGCAGTTTGGTAAAGGTTTTGCTCATTAGGTTGGCTTCGTCTACACCGTAGTATTTACTTACATAATCCTGTACAAATGCAACCTGTGTGTTTGGCGCGTATTGTAGTTGATTGTAGTTTAATACCGCACCTGTGTTAGAGTCATAGTTTATAGATGTGCCATTAGATACTACTACACCTTCGCCAACGTATGAACCGTTGTAACCGGCTTTACCAAAGTTGCTCCAGTCTTTGAAACGGGCATCGCCAAGGGCGCCTTCGGCAGTTTCGGCATTAGCACCACCACGCATGGTTTTATTGTGCATGTAATCAACAATTACACCACCAACTGAACCATCAAACTGTACACCAAGACTAAAGCTTTTGTACTGGAACTTATTGTAAATGCTCCAGCTGTATTTAGCGGTTTCGTTACCTAAGAATTGTAATACCGGGCTCACCAGGGGCTTGCCGGCAGCATCATTGATGATCTTACCATCTGGTGTGCGTACAAATGCGCTACCGTATAATTTGTCGGTACGGTCACCTGCTTTAAAGAAGGTAGCGTAGCTGTCCTGGCCCGATGGCAATTCTTTATAAACTTCTTTGTAGGTTGAGATGTTGGCTAAGATATTCCAGCTGAAACCTTTAGGATTTTGCAGGATAGCACCACTTAACGAACCTTCATAACCGGTCTTTTTGGTTTTAAGGGCGTTGATGTACTCAACAGTATAGCCTGTTGCAGTAGAAATAGCGTTAGGCAAAATCCTTGGCCCATCAATATATTGGAAAGCTGTTCCGCTAAAGCCTATACGGTTTTGCAGGAATTTAATATCAAAACCTTCCTCGTAGTTAACACGGGTTGATGTTTTGATGCCGTTTTGGTACAAGTAATCTGACGCGTAACCTGCAGCCTGGCTATTGTAAGGCTTACTGGTGTTGTAGGTTGAATTTAATGAATAATCCGGGCCGTTATATGGCGATGCATAAGTGGTACCGTAACCTACCGGGTTGTTAAACAATGACGGGCCTGTGCTGCCACCAAATACAGTGATAGAACTGAAAGGAGCGGGGCCAATTGTTGTAGAGGTAGCATCCGAACGGATGTTAGAGAACGATGCCCTGCCTTTTAAGAAGGAAATAAAATCAGGCATTTTAATGTAATCAGATATTACAGTTGCCACCGATAAACTTGGGTAGTAATAGGTTGTCGGCACCTGGAATGCCGATGATTTATCAATACGGCCGGTACTTGAAATTGTAGCGTATTTACCAAATGTTGCATCTAACGAGTAGTATGCACTTAACACCCGCATATCCGAGTTAAAGCTGGTAGACTGTACGGCATTTTTTGAGTTGCTAAAAGAGTACACTTCAGGCACGCTCAAATAATCTGTAGATGTCCAGTTTGACTTGTAAGATAGGTTACGCATGTTACCACCTACTAAACCTGATAGGTTTAAGAACTTCTTGATGGTATAATCATAGTTCACCATTAACTCGGTGTTGTTGTCAAACAGGTCGCGGCGGTCTTCACGGTAGTCACCTTCGTTACCTTCGCGGCCATATGGGTGGGCCGAAAATGGCATTTTTTCTGTACGAAGGATGTTGTAGGTATCTATCTGTGAACGCAGAGTGGCATTCAGGTTGCTGTTGATCTTGAAGTTTGCAGATAAGTAACCGTACACATCGTTTTTGTAATGGCCACGTGTCCACTCCTTAACCATAAACCAGGGGTTGTGGTAACGTGTGTACTCTGCAAATTGCGATTGAATACCCTCTTTACCCGGCTGCCAGATCGCTTTAATGTCGGGTGCGTTAACATCCCAATCGGCACCTGTCCAGATAGCTAAGTTGTATATTAAGCTATTTGGCCCGTACTGTACGTCAGGAAAGTTATCGGTAGTTTGGCGGTTAAAGTTTACGTTACCCTCAAATTTCCAACGGCTTGTTGGGTTAAATGATGCATAGATGTTCGCGTTAGCAATATCCAGATACTGCTCTGGAATGTAGCTGTTTTGGTGTTGTTGCGATGCAGAGAAACGTACATTGTAAGTATCGCCGTTTGCACTTAAAGCAACGTTGTTATTGGTTTGGTAACCTGTGCGTAAAAAGTTGTTCAGGTTGTTTGCACCACGTGCGGTGTACGGTGTAGCCTGGCGGACGCCGTTAATAACCGGGCTATCGTATTGCTTAATAAGCTGGCCATTAAAGTATGGGCCCCAAATGTCGTAATCGGCATCCACACCGCCCGGTGCACCACCTTTACCATCCACAAATTCATAAAAGGTATTCTCGCCCGCGCCATATTTATGCTGCACACGAGGGAAAGCCAAAAAGCCGGTGTTTACAACCGTACTGCTGTTGATATCAACAGTTAAGCCTTTTTTGTTTTTATTGCCTTTTTTGGTGGTAATTAAAATTGCACCGTAAGATGCACGGTTACCATAAAGTGCCGCAGCTGCAGGGCCTTTCAATACAGTGTAGGTGTCAATATCATCAGGGCTGATGTTATAGGTGTCTGTGTTGATAGGAAAACCATCCACTACGTACAAAGAGATGCTGTTACCACGGATAGCCACGTTTGGTGCTCCCAGTAACTCGGCCGATGGGCCTACCGATAAACCTGCCACTTTACCAATTAAACCGGTAATAGGATTTGGGTCGCGGGCAAGGGTAAGGTCTTCACCCTTTACGGTTGATACGGCGTAACCAACACGGCGGGTTTCTTTTTTAACACCCAGGGCGGTTACTACTACCTCGCCAAGGGTTTTGTTATCGGCGGCAAGATTTACAATAATCGCGTTGTTAGTGCCAATTGTTGTCTCTTGCTGGGCAAAGCCTAAAAATTTGAAAATTAAAACCTGGCCCTGGTTTGCGTTGATAATGAAACGACCGTAAGCATCAGTTGTGGTGCCTTGATTCGTTCCTTTTAGCATTACGCTAACGCCAGGTAAAGGCTGCTTGCTTTCGTCGTTTACGGTTCCGGTTATTTTTGTTTGGGCAAACAAAATAACTGGCGACAGGCAGCACACTATAATGAGTGCAAGCCTTCTAAAATTGAGGTAAATTTGTTTCATTGCTGCTGAATAATGTTTGTGAGAGATTATTCGGCAATAGTAAACTTTGTTTATTATTTGTAAACTAAGTTTAGATTAAGTAAACTTTAAACCTGTATTGATTTAAAATTAAGCGGCAGCACAATTGGTAACACCCCCGATACATGTTAATTAAACAAAGTTAACATGTGCCAAAAATCAGCTATAAATCACCCTTAAGATGGTTTATAGCTATCCGTTTTAAATATTCGATATTGTTAACAGGCGTATTTTGCAATTTAGCCTCATCATCCCAATAACGCATGCGCACAATAAGACCCGCATCCGGGTTAGCCTCAAATTCGGCCGCCTCTGCGGCGGTCATTACTCCACCCTGAAAATTCAAAGTAGCGCGGCTGGCGGGCGATAATTTCTCAAAGTATTCGGGGTGTTTATAAGTAAGATATCGTTTTGCTATAACGTGACCATTAACCAAGTTAGCTAAGCGTGGCGAGAAACCACGGTCTAATAAATAATCGGCCCCCAGCTTTTCGTGGTCTATATTCCCCATACCGTCCATGCTGCCAACTTCGGCGCCGGCGGCGCACAGGTGGCCAATATCATGGAAGAAAGCGGCAAGTACAACTTCATCATCGTATCCCTCGGCCCGGGCCAGCATCGCCGCCTGCGACATATGCTCTAATTGCGATACCGGCTCACCAATATAATCTTCATTGCCGTGCTGCTCGTACAAAGCAAAAACTTCGTTCACGATTTCTTCGGGCGTGGATGCAAGTGGGGTCATTAGCTATTATTTGTGGCAAATGAAGCATCCTAATGTTATTCTAAAATTAAGTTTGCGTCATCTAATTTGTCAGAAGTTAAATTAAGCTAAATACCTTGCCGCGTTTAATTTTATTATCTACTTTACCGCCGTTCAACAAATGCTAAACACTAATGGAAGATGATGTACTGATCCAGATCAGTAACCGGATCAAAGACAAACGTCGCGAAAAAAACATAACCGTACAGGAACTTGCCTCGCGGGCAAATGTAAGTAAGGGCCTTATTTCGCAGATAGAGAACAGCCGCACCATACCATCGCTTATCGTATTGATAGATATTATTAAGGCATTAGAGATAGACCTGAATGCGTTTTTTAAAGATATAGATGCCGGTAAAAACTTCCCCTTAATTATCCGCAGGCAATCAGAATACCATCACTTTGAAAAAGAACATGCCGAAGGGTTTCACTACCAGCGTATATTTACGCAATCCATCAAAAATTCTACGGTCGACATTGTAATACTGGAGCTGGAACCGGATGCTTACAGGCCTCAGGTAGAAACTGAAGCTTACGAATATAAATACATCCTTAACGGTACTATCGAGTACCAACTGGGAGAAGATACTTACACCCTAAGCCAGGGCGATTCGATGCTGTTTGACGGTCGCATCCCCCATACCCCTAAAAATAAAGGAACAGAAACAGCCAGCATGCTGGTGGTTTATTTTTTTGAGGTGTCCAACTAAACTTAAACAAATCTTAACACTACGTTAGTTTATAATTAATAAACAAAGTTTACCATTGCTAAACAAAATTACGTTTAGCAATGCCTATAAAACTTGTTGTATTTGATATGGCCGGTACCACGGTCAGGGATGAAAATGAAGTTGCCGATACCTTTAGCGCGGCGATGCAAAAATATGGTTACAACGTAACGGTGGCCGATGTTAACCCATTAATGGGTTACGAAAAAAGTGTAGCCATAACCAAAATGCTGCACCGGCACGAGCCGGATGCCGGCAAAATAACTCCCGAACTTATCCATACCATTCACCAGGAATTTATACGCCTGATGATCCGTTATTACCAAACCGCGCCGGTTTTGGAAGCATTGCCACATGCCGAAGCTACATTAGCAGCATTGAAGTATTCTGGTATAAAAATTGGTATCAACACGGGTTTTTCTAAAGATATCGCTCAAACTATTGTACAGCGTTTAGAGTGGTGCGAAAAGGGGCTCATAGATTACCTCATAGGATCCGACGAGGTAACAGAAGGCCGCCCTAACCCCGCCATGATAAACCGCATGATGGAACTTGCAGGCGTAACCGATGCGCAGGAAGTTGCAAAAGTTGGCGATACAGAAGTAGATATTCGGGAAGGACAAAATGCCGGCTGCAAATATGTAATTGCAGTCACCACCGGTGCCTTTACCCGGGCCGAATTGGAGCCTTACAACCCTACGCATATTATTGATGACATAGCAGACGTGATTACCATCATCAATTAAACATAATGGTATTAACCCATAAACTTAGGGCGAGGGCAGCCAAATTGCCCTATGCAGTGATATCTGTTTTGGCGGCAATAGCTGCTTTTGGGGCTTATACATCCATGTATGCTTTCCGCAAGGCATTTGCCGCCGGGACATACTCCGGCCAACAGTTTTTGCATATAGATTATAAGATTTGGCTGGTTATTGCCCAAATTGTTGGTTACACGCTAAGTAAGTTTTACGGCATCCGCTTTATTGCCGAAGTAAAAAGCGCCAAACGCGGGTTGACCATATTGGTGTTGATAGGCATTTCGTGGCTCGCCTTATTGGGTTTTGCATTAGTACCTGCACCTTATAATATTGCCTTTCTGTTCATCAATGGCTTTCCGCTGGGACTGATTTGGGGCTTGGTGTTTGGTTACCTGGAGGGCCGCCGCTCAACCGAATTTATGGCTGCGGTATTATCTATCAGTTTGATCTTTGGGTCCGGGTTTGTAAAAACCGTAGGGCAAACATTGATACATGTTTACCACGTAAGCGAGTATACTATGCCGTTTTTAACGGGGGCGCTGTTTGCCATCCCGTTAATGCTGTTTGTATTTATGTTGGAGTTGATGCCGCCGCAAACCGCGCAGGATAAAGCCATGCGTACCGAGCGCCTGCCCATGAATGCTGAAGAGCGAAAGCACTTTATCATCCGATTTTTACCCGGGATAATTTTGACCCTCATTATATATGTGTTACTTACCATTATGCGCGATATCCGCGACAACTTTGAGGTAGAGATCTGGAACAGCCTCGGTATTAAAGACCGTACCATCTACACCAAAACAGATACAAAAATATCCATCATCGTATTGGTTGTTATGAGCCTGCTTATCCTGATCCGCAAAAACCTGCGGGCCTTTAGCGTTATTCATTTGATGATCATTGGTGGTTGTGTGCTGGTTGGTGTATCAACAGCAATGTATTCGCTGAGAATGATTGATCCTGTTAGCTGGATGACCATGGCCGGCCTTGGCCTTTACCTTGGTTATGTACCTTATAACGCAATATTTTTTGAACGGATGATAGCCACCTTCCATTATAAAAGCAACGTGGGGTTTGTAATGTACGTAGCCGATTCGATGGGTTATCTGGGCAGCGTTAGCATCCTGCTGATAAAAGAACTTGGCCGCCCCAATATTAGCTGGGGCACTTTTTTTAAAGAGGGTGTAATGATAGTGGCAGTATTAGGCGGCATATGCGGTGTATTATCGCTGATATACTTTTTCCAATCGGCCCGTAAAAGCAAAGAAACCAAGGCCAAACTTAATTTTTCTACAGTATGAGCAAACCATCGGCCATTGTAATTGGCGCAGGCATTGTTGGGCTGGCTACGGCACGCGCACTGGCCATTCGCGGTTACCAGGTAACTATTTTTGAACGTAGCGAACGTGCCATTGGCGCATCCATCCGCAATTTTGGGATGGTTTGGCCTATTGGGCAGCCAACAGGCCCTTTGTTTGAACGCGCTATGTTATCACGCAGCATCTGGAAACAAACTTGCAAAGAGGCCGGTATCTGGCATGACGAGGTTGGCTCGTTACACCTCGCCTACCATGATGATGAATTGGAGGTAATAGAACAATACGCCAATATCAATAAAACGCAACGCGATTGTGCCTTGCTTACCGCGCAGCAGGCATTGGATAAATCGCCGGGTGTAAACCCAGACGGACTTAAAGGCGCGCTTTGGAGCGGTACAGAAATGATACTCGAGGCCCGCGAAGCCATTGCAGCGGTAGCCAAATATTTAGGAGAGCAGCATGGTGTAATTTTCTATTGGAATACGGCCATTAGCCGGGTTACAAGCAATACCGTAACATCCGGTATAAAACAATACCACGCCGATGAGATCTTTATTTGCAGTGGCGTAGAGTTTGAAACCCTTTACCCCGAACTTTTTGAATCATCGGGGATAACCAAATGTAAACTGCAAATGATGCGCCTTGCCGCGCAACCGAATGATTGGCGCATTGGCCCCGCCCTTTGTGGCAGTTTAAGCATGATCCACTACCCCGGGTTCCAGGCGGCACCGGCGTTGCCTGCATTACGCAAGCGTTACCAAGAAGAATATGCCGAATACCTTAAATGGGGCATCCACGTAATGGCGGCGCAAAACCATACCGGCGAAATTACAGTTGGCGATTCGCACGAGTATGGTTTGGTACACGACCCGTTCGATAAGGATTTTATTAACCAGATGATCCTGAAATACCTGCAAACTTTCACCAACTTTAAGGATACCCACGTAATACAAACATGGAACGGTACCTATGCAAAAATGACAACAGGCCAAACCGAACTGGTTATAGATGCCGAGCCCGGTGTGACCATCATAAACGGCCTCGGCAGCAACGGCATGACCTTATCCTTTGGCCTTTGCGAACAAATAGTAGCTGCAAGATTTTAGATGGGTAATTGTAATGCAAGAACAAACAGGAATATTTTGAAAATGAATTATTAAATTTTCAGCTTACTCCCGGGATAGGAGACCACTTCAAGGCTGTTATGCATGTTTTCAAATCGGAGAGATCGTAATTCAAAAGTATTCCGGCGTACAAGTACACTACAAATCTGCCAGCCTATTGGAAAGCGAAAACTAATTGATTCAGTATACCCTAAAAATCTATGTTTTGACGGAAGAGAACATCGAACCCCTCACCTGAGTTGATATTCCGGGGATGTTGACCACCTGATTCCGTGGCAAATTGACCAGGCAATTAGCTGGCGAACGATAGCAGCGAGAGCTGTAAAAGCGTTTT